>JBILLQ010000090.1:0-11033 GCA_044375975.1 Prochlorococcaceae cyanobacterium | reverse complement strand
ATGTGGTTCAGGGTATTGAGAATAGAGCTGCCAAGAATGGCTATTTTGCCCGGCCCCTATCAGTTTAACTAACTTTACAAACCGTAACCTAGGTCGTTTTATTTATGGCGACCTACTTACCCGGCGAAAGCACTCTCCCCCATCCTCGGGGGGCTTTTAACTTTTGACAGTGATTGGACGCCACCTCTCGGTGATTCGCTCCTCAACGCCCTTAGTGGTGACCATCCTGGCCGGCTGGATCTTGGTTGTGTCGCCTCGCACGGAACGTTTGGCAACGATGCTGAGGGCAAGCCTACGTCCACCCCTCAGCCTAAGCCTGCTACGGCATTTCTATTCGAGCTCATAGCACGCTTGCAGACTATGGCAACCGTTCCAATGATCGACGTCCGCTCCTATGCATCATGGCTAGGGTAGAGGTCTATAGTTTTGTATTTAGAACTAGATCTTTTTAGCGTACTATTTTATTTTAATTGCTTATTTATTTTCAATTTAAAGCCATATTAATTCTTGCCAGCTACTCAGCGCCTTCCTCCTTTCCTGGCTTAGACTGATTCCCGTGCGACAACTTGTCCAGGATGACGCCCTGGAGATGCCATGACCAGAATGCCACCCTGAATACTGCTCCGTTCACCAATTCTGCCATCACGAACGTGTGTCCGTTCTGGTCCCTCTGGCGCCAATTCTCCAGCCATTGGCTGCTGCTTGGCCTGATTCTTTACTCCGAAAGCGAAGTAAGCTAAAAGCAGTAATACAGAAGTGCCGTCACCACCCAGGCTTACCAAGAGGGAGTCTTGCTGCATGGCTGATCCCGATGCCATTCGCTACCTCCGCATCGCCTAAGCTGATCATGCGGAGGCGCTGCGCATGGTGGCTTGATTTTTAGCCGCATGGGGCGCATGGCCAAGGCGGCCTTAGGTAGCGTTCCTCGGCGCGTGGGGCTGGCCGGAGCATGGGCGGCACCATTAGAATTAAAGGAGTACCCCAGTGCATCAGTTCCCGTTGGATCATCCAATGCAAGCAACCAAGTATGTTCATTGGCAGGAAGATAATTGCTGGTTTGGCTACCTTGAGGAATACCCTGATTACTGGACGCAAGGCGACACCCTGCAAGATTTGGTTGAGCATCTGAAGGATCTCTACTCTGATCTCTCTGGCGGCTGTATTCCAGGTGCTCGCAAGGTTGGTGAATTAGTCATGCCATGAAGCGGTGACCGCCAGCAAAGATGACGCCTCTACCGCCGGTTAGGCCGCCAGCCCCGATGAACCAGGCCTATGGGCTTAGGTCCGCGTTGAGCCTTTGACGGATGCAGCTGATGGCAGCGGAGACGGACATCACAGTTGACGCAGAAGCTGGCTGGCAGAAGCTTCCAGGCCCTTTAGCACCGGACTTGCGACTCCCTCTGGAAATCCAGATGGCAATTGGGCGCGCACAGTTGTAGTCACCCCTGGAGTCTGGGTGATCAATTCGGTGAGGATGGCTTCAGCGTGATCTCCAAGCCCGAGCCGTTGTGCGGTGATCAGCATGCGGCTAACCGTGATATCCGCAGGTTTGTAATATTTACTCTTTTCGCCATGCCAGGCCATGGCCATTTTAAGTTTTTGCTGGGGCCACTGGCCAATGCGGCGGCCGATCACGGGCCAGGCTGAGAGCACGTCATAGAGCGGCGTGAGCTGGAAGCGGCCGCCAGGGTTGAGAAAGAGGCTGAAGTTCTTGGCATGGCCATCTATGGCCCGCAGCATCCAGAACAACACCTGTGCCTTGAAGAAGTTGGTGAGGTCGCGGCTCTGGGCCCTGCGGCAAATGGCGTCGCTTTCGGGCAGCAGGTTGTCAAACCAGCTCTCCACAGCGCTACCCGTGAGAGTTTGGTTCCCTGAGGTGACTCCGAAGCCAGCGGGCAGAGACAGCGACAGCGGTCGGAACTGACTGGAGCGGAGCCAACTGTCGTCGTAGCTGAACTGTTGAGCCCCCTGGGCTGGCAGCCACCAGGTGCCGACCCGTTCGCCGTTCATCCACACCGCTAATGAGCGTGCCCGCGTTGGCCGGCCGATCACCACTCGGCCGACTCGGTTGGGCTTTGGCGTGGTCGCACCACCAGCTCCAGGTTTAGGGCCGCCAGGATCAACAGCAGGCGCTCCACGGTGAGTCGCCCAGGCTGCAATTCGAGTTGGGAGAGGCGCGCCTGGCTGGTGCCACCGGCCTTGAGCGCCAGTTGCTGCTGGCTAATACCCAGCTGCCGCCTCACCCCCTTGAGAAGCAAGCCCAGCTGGGCAGGGGCCAATATCAGCTGCTCCTCGGCGGCCACGACCTACTCGGAATCTCAATAAACGCACAATAACAGGAATCCCAATAAATGGCGTTTATTGGGATTCCTGATAATGGTGGGGCGAAAGGCCCCTGGCATGGGCCAGGGAATGGAGAGGGCCAGCTCCGCGCCATCCAGGTTGGCGCAGCGGGCGCCGCTGCGAAGTATTGCCATTTCAGCCAATACCTGACCAGTATTGGCTGATTGCCGCTCCTTGCCAATACTTCGCGCCATGGCGCTGCCGAACCTCTGGGGCCTCTACAATCTGCGTTCCTCTTCGGAAGCCACGCCAGCAATTGGTGAGCAGCAACCGGCTGCGGAGGGGCGGTTTCACTCAGAAGCTGCCTATTTCAACAGCGGAGCCCAAGCGTGAGATCGTCTAGCGACTGCGGCAGGTAGCCAGCTGCTGCGATCTCCTGCCGAGCTTCTGGCGTTAGGGATGGAGCGATGGCTACCTTCTCCACCTGCCAGTCCGAGAAGTGGGGGAAGGCCTTCAGGAAGCGGGCCAAATGGCCATCGAAGCGGGCCAGATCCTTGATCAACGCCAGTTCGGAGCGCTTGCAACTGCCCAGCCGCAGGCGCTTGGAGGTTTCATCGAGAGCCACCAGGTCAATTTCGGTGTCGCCCCTGCGGTCCCACCAGCCCTTGATTGGGGAGGTGAGCGGGAAATCGCCAATACCGAGGCGGCTGCGCTCCTCGTATAGCTGCCCCACCAGCCGCTCCAGGCCGTGGCCCTCGACTGTCATCAGCCTCTGGTCGGCCTGTTCCACCAGCACCGGCAGCGGCTGGAAGTTGATAGCCGCAGTGGGCATCGCCAGGGCGTCCAGCCAACTGCGCAGAAAGTTGTCGCGGATCGTGTAATGCCCTTGGCGGGCCCTGGGCTTGGCGAACGCCGGCAGTCGTTTCTCCACCAATTCGTAGCGTTCTTCCAATATCTTTAGGTAGCCGCCCACCTGGCTGCTGTTTGCGGGTTCCACGGAATCCGCATGGGATTGCAGGTCAGCATGGGTGCAGCCCGGGTTGCGTGCCACATACTTCAGCACCAGGTCGTAGCGGCCCTTGAGTTCCCTGAGAAACCAGTTTTCTGCTTCCGTTCGCAGGGGTGAACTGCTGCTAAAGAACATCTTCTCCAGCAGTGTTCTCCGATCGGCGTTGATCACCCCCTGCTCGAAGCAGTCGCGATAGAACTTGGGCACCCCCTCAAACAGGTTCCAGAGAAATAGCAATCGCTCCGGCGAGGTGTCCGCATGGGCTTCCAGCAGTTCCAGCAGGGAGGCGATGTCGAGATGCCCCAGGTTGATGGTTGCGGTGGTGCGCTGATAGAGGGGAGCGCTGCGGTCCTCCAGGAGCGCCTGCATCTCAGTGTGCAGGGAGCCCAGCACGATCAGGCCGCCTCGGGCCTCTGGCGTGGCGGCCAGCCGGTCCACTACGGATTGAAGCTCGGAGGTGAAGGGATAGAGGGCCTTTCGATTGAAGTATTGGAACTCATCTAGGGCCACGATCCAGCCTTCGGCGCAGAGTTCACCGATGCGCACCGCCAGCGAACGCAGGTCATGGGGTAGGGGCGCACTCACCCCGAAGTTCTGCATGAAATCGCGGGCGGTGCTCACCACGCCGGCCGGATCGGAGTCGGGGATCTGGATGTAGAGCACCCGCTCCCGGCGCTGCGGCTGCAGCAGCTCCAGCACCAGCCGGGTCTTGCCGATGCGGCGCCGCCCGGAGATCTGCAGGAAAAACCAGCGCCCGTGCTCGAGCACCTGCGTAAGCTCCGCCCGCTCCGCACGCCTGCCATAGAAGCCCCACTGCGTCACGTTGAGCTTTACTTAATAGTTTTTATATTAACTGGCCATCCTTGTGCTGGCCTTGGTTCTGGGCGGGTCAGAGGCTGTTCCGCTGCCTGTCCATGGCCCGTGGGGTAATCACAAATCGATCAACCACAGGGCGTCGCGGCCGCCAGCCACCGCCCCACAGCTCAAGCGGCGATCGAAGCTCACCAGGCGGCCGCCGTGGTGCACCGCCAGGGCCAGCAGGTAGGTGTCGGTGAGCTGGCCCGCCTCCCGGTATCAGCTCTTTCCCAGTTACAACTTGTTCGCTCAAACCAGCTCATCCCGCAGGCTGTTGACCAGCTCCAGATCCACCGGGGACCCTGGGACCTCCAGGGCAGCAGCGGCAAGCCATTGCGATGCAGGCATTCCTGGCCCGCCAGCAGGTCGTCGTCGAGCTGCTGGGTGGTGCGCATCTTGACGGCATCGTCTGCGCTGCCGCCGCACTGCTCGGCGTAAGCCTTCACGAAGCTCAGTTTGGTCACCGGGGCCAGCGCATCGCCAATTCCATTAGATCTATTTCATCCCTCTCCATTCGTCCATGGCGCCTGGCTATGGCGGCCTACGGAGGCAAGCGGATGGGTGGAAGTTCAATCAACTCCCATTCATGCCAATCTGTGAGCGGCGGCGGCCCAGGTGCGCCGGTGCTCCAGCCCCCTCAATATCCGGCCCCTCCCCAATCCGGGCCCCAATCAGATATCAGCCGAGATGGCCAACAAGACCAGCCTCAACGCCAAAAACCTGGAGGCCCTGGGCACAGCGCGATTAGCGGAGCTGCTGATGGACCTTTGCCAGGGCAATGCCGCCGCCAAACGGGCTTTGCGGCTGGCGCTGGCGGAACAGGGGGGCGCCGCCGATGTGGCCCAGCAGGTGCGCAAGCGACTAGCAACGATCGCCCGTTCTGGCAGTTGGCTAGACAAACGCCGCCGCGATGAGCTGCTGGCCGATCTCGAGCGGCAACGCCAGGCGATCGTGGGGTCGATTGCAAGCCACGATGGTGAGCTGGCGATGGAGCTGCTGTGGCGGTTCCTGGATCTGGCGGAGTCGCTGCTGGATCGCTGCGACGACAGCGACGAGGCTGCGCTAGGGCTGTTTCACCTGGTATCAGCAGACCTGGGTCGGGTGGCCTGCCTTGCCCAGCCGGCGCCGGCAACGCTGGCGGATCAAGTAGCGGTTGCGCTGCTCGACAACGATTACGGCCAATACGACCAGCTAATTCCCCATCTCAGTGAGGCGCTTACGCCGGAGGGCCTGCTGCATCTGCGCCAGTTGCTGGAGGCCAAACGTCCGCCAAGCCCTGCGCAGGCCGATCAGGAGGATGAACTGGAAGACCTTCTCGATAGTGAATTATCAGACGACGAGCTATTGGAGCAACTCGATTTACTGGACGTAGATGCTGGATTTTTCTATATATTTGACTTCGATGGCAAGTATGAGCCGGAAGTTGATGAAACTACAGATGCTGGATTGGATAGTACCAGCGAGCCGGATGATGATGAGGCCCTAGATGCAGACTTAGGGCCGGATTTCGACGACGACAGCGATTCAGATGTCAGCGAGCGTCGCCAGGTGGTGCGCCTCGCCATGCTGGCCATCGCCGATGCTCTGGGCGATGCGGAGGGCTACCTTGCTGAATATCGCGATCATCATCCCGTCGCCCTGAGGCTGCCGGGGATTGCGGCCCGGGTGGCAGGGCGGCTCACCGCCGCCGGCCGGGCCGCCGATGCCCTGCTGCTGCTGGAGGCTGCCGAGCCCAATCTACAGAGGCGTCCGGCAAGTTATCTGGATTGGCTCGATGCCCACATCGCCGCCCTGGAAGCCCTGGCGCGCCACGCCGAAGCCCAGGCCCTGCGTTGGAGTTGTGTGGAGCACTTGCTCTCGATTCGGCACCTGCGCGACTACCTCAAAGCCCTGCCCGCTTTCGAGGATGTGGAAGCGGAAGAGCGAGCTTTCGATCTAGTTTTTGCTTATCCAAACTTCCACCTGGCGCTGCAATTTCTACACCAGTGGCCCGACCAGCGCCGGGCCGCCCGGCTGATCCTGGCCCGCCACCTTGAACTCGATGGCGATAGCTATGAACTGCTTACTGCAGTGGCAGAAGCGCTAGCGGCCCAGCAGCCCCTGGCGGCCACGCTCTGCCTGCGGGCGATGGTGAATTACAGCCTGGAGATGTCTCGCTCCAGTCGCTACAAGCACGCCGCACGCCACCTGGCCACCTGTAGCGTCTTGGCCGCCAAGATCAACGATTGGGCCGGCCACGAGCCCCACGACAGCTACCGCGCTCATCTGGGGCTAACTCACCGCAATAAATACAGCTTCTGGGAAGTGCTGGGTGAATCCCCATGGAGGTCCTAACGCCGGCCAACGCAGGCAAGGCAATGGAGGCCCTAGCCGCCAACCTATTGGTGATCCACCGGTGGCAAGGCCTGGCGTTCGGGTCGCTCTTCCGCATCGCCGGCCTTCACCTCCAGGGCCTGTTCAATCACCCGATCGGTGAGGGCGTCGAAGTAGGCGGAAAGCGTTTTTTGAAGTTCCTGGTATTCGGGCCAGAGGGTGTCATTCACGAAGCTGCGGCTGAGGCGGGCCATCACGGTGGTGCGCCGCTGGCCCCGGTAGCGGTATGGGGAAATGTTGTAGCGCCTCAGCAGGGCCACAAACAAATGCCTAGACCATTGATCCGCCAGGGTGAAGCGATATTCCACCGGCGGCTCCTCAGCTGCGAGCTGCTGGAGCCTGGCCTGGATGCGTTCGCGGGCCCGCTCGGCCGCTTGGCGTTCGCCGTCGCTGCCAGCACGAGAGTGCAGGGCTTCGATGCGGCGCAGTTTTTGGATCAGCTCCTCTTCTGGATCAGTGGACCTGGCGCGGGCGGCCATGGCGCTTTCACCTCAAGGTGGGAGGGTGCAGCATAGGCCGGCAGGCAAAAGCACCATTAAATAAATTCAACAAAGTTGATATTGCTGATGGAATAATTTGGCAAGAAGACAATCGCATCGCTATCGACTTGGAAGCCATATCGGCCGTCATTCATCGTAATATATGTGCCAAGTTGTCCGGCAACGGTGAAAGCAGCAACGGCATTGGCGGCAAATGAGGTTGCAGTTAATAGGCCTTCAATTGATGCGGAAGAAAGGGAGTTGACGCTGCCAAAGGCGCTGGAAAGGCGCTCTGTCTCTACCGTTAGCGGGGCAAGGATGAAGTCTTTATTGTTAAAGTCGGTAATAAGATCAAAAGAACTGCCTGTGCCAAGCAATGATTCACCTAGCGAATTGTAGGCAAATACATCGGCGTCAGTGGTGCCGCCGCCAGTGAGAGTGTCTGCGCCAAGCAGGCCATACAGCTTATTATTATTGCTATTGCCTGTAATCGTATTATTGAGATTGCTTCCAATCCCGTTAATCCGCTTGCCGCCTAGTAGTTGGAGGCTGGATTGAGTTGATGTCAACGTGTAGGTTGTAAAGGAGGAGACGTCGTCATTAGTTATGGTGCCAGTTACAGCAGCTGTGGTGCCAATGATGTATCCCGTGCCTGCGACGATGGAGAGGGAAACAGTTTCATCGGCCTCGATGCTTGTATCAGCAGTGGGATCAATGGAGAGGGTGGCTGTGGCTGAACCAGCGGCAAAATTCACCGTCTTGGTGGCCGGGATAGCGGCAATGCCGGTGTAATCGATTCCCAGCGTCGCCGTGCCCCCAACGGTGTAGTCAACATTTAGCGCTGAAGTGGTGGGGCCAGTGCGCGTAAAGGTATAGACCAAATTGGTGGTGCCATCTTCTGTGACGGAAGCCGAAGCGACGGCCAGGGTGATGGCGGGGAAATCATCATTAGTGATAGTGCCGGTCACCGCAGCTGTGGTGCCAATGGTGTAACCCGTGCCGGCAGCCAGCGTCAAGGCGACGGTTTCATTGGCCTCGATCGTGCTGTCCGCCGTGGGATCAATGGTGAGGGTGGCTGTGGCAGAGCCCGATGCAAAGGTGATCGTTTTGCCAGTTCCAGGGGTGGCGCCTGTGTAATCAGAGGCAGCGGCAGTACCGGTGATGCCGTATTTAACGTTTAAGGCGCTGGTGGTGGGGCCAGTGCGCGTAAATGTATATACCAGATTAGTGGTGCCATCTTCTGTGACAGAAGCCGGGGCGACGGCCAGGGTGATGGCGGGGAAATCATCATTAGTGATAGTGCCAGTTACCGCAGCTGTGGTGCCAATGGTGTAACCCGTGCCGGTAGCCAGCGTCAAGGCGACGGTTTCATTGGCCTCGATCGTGGTGTCCGCCGTGGGATCAATGGTGAGGGTAGCTGTGGCAGAGCCCGCTGCAAAGATGATTGTTTTGCCAGTTCCAGGGGTGGCACCTGTATAATCAGAGGCTGCTGCCGTTCCGCTAATACCGTAGTTAACGGTTAAGGCGCTGTTGGTGGGGCCAGTGCGCGTAAAGGTATAGATAAAATTGGTGGTGCCATCTTCTGTGACAGAAGCCGGGGCAACGGCCAGGGTGATTACAGGGAAGTCGTCATTGCTGATGGTGCCGCTTATCGCAGCTATAGCGTCAATAGTGTAATCCGTACCGGCAGCTAACGTCAGGGCAACGGTTTCATCGGCCTCAATGCTGGTATCAGCGGTGGGATCAATGGTGAGGGTGGCTGTGGATGAACCCGCAGCAAAGGTAATCGTTTTACCGTCTCCAGGTGTCGCGCCGGTGTAATCAGAGGCATCGGCAGTGCCGGTGACGCCGTAATTAACGGTTAGGGCGCTGGTGGTGGGGCCAGTGCGAGTAAAAGTGTAGACCAGATTGGCCGCACCATCTTCCGACACCGTTGCTGGGGAAACGGCTAGGGTGATCACCGGGAAGTCGTCATTGGTGATCGTGCCCACCACAGCCGTAGGTGTGCCCAGCGTGTAAACAGTGCCAGCAGCGAGGGTGAGAGAAACAGTTTCATCGGCTTCGATGCTGCTATCAGCCGTGGGATCAATGGTGAGGGTGGCTGTAGCAGAGCCCGCAGCGAAGGAGATCGTTTTGCCAGTTCCAGGTGTGGCGCCTGTGTAATCATAGTCATCGGCAGTGCCGGTGATGCCGTAGTTAACGGTTAAGGCGCTGGTGGTGGGGCCAGTGCGCGTAAAAGTATAGATCAGATTGGTGGTGCCATCCTCTGTCACCGTTGCTGGTGCAACGGCGAGAGTGATTACAGGGAAATCATCATTAGTGATGGTGCCCACCACCGCAGCCGTGGTGCCAATGGTGTAACCCGTGCCGGTAGCAAGGGTGAGGGCGACGGTTTCATCGGCCTCGATCGTCGTATCCGCCGTGGGATCCACCGTGACGATCGCGGTGGAGGCTCCAGCCGCAAAAGTTATCGTCTTGGTGGCGGGTGTGGCGGCAATGCCGGTGTAATCCGTTCCCAGCGTGGCCGTACCTCCCACCGTGTAGTTGACAGTCAGGGCGGATGAGGTGGTGCCGGTGCGCGTAAAGGTATAGACGAGATTGGTGGTGCCGTCTTCTGCCGCCGCAGCGGGCGAAACGGCGAGGGTGATTACAGGGCCGTCGTCATTGGTGATGGTGCCCACCACTGCAGCTGTGGTGCCAATGATATAACTCGTGCCTGCAGCGAGGGTTAGGGCGACAGTTTCATTGGCTTCGATCGTGATATCAGCCTTGGGATCAATGGTGAGAGTGGCTATAGCAGAGCCAGCAGCAAAGCTGATGGTTTTGCCGGCTCCAGGTGTGGCGCCTGTGTAATCAGAGGCAGCGGCAGTGCCGGTGATGCCGTAATTAACTGTTAAGGCGCTGGTGGTGGAGCCAGTGCGCGTAAAGGTATAGATAAAATTCGCGGTGCCATCCTCTGCCACCGCAGCAGGTGCTAGCGTCAAAGTGATGCTGGGAATAAAAACGTAGCTAAAGTAAATACCAGTTAAACTTAGTTCTGTTTTGTTCTGGATAACTGCAATCAGCTCATCAGCTTCGGTTCCGGGCTTGTTGATGTACACATTAGTATCAAGACCAGAAACCTGCAATAGATAATCACTGCTGGAACCACGCAGCTGAATAACATCCTCAGCGGTGCTAAAGTCAGATATTAGAGCGTAATCATTGGTTCCGGCGGTATTGGTTAGCCTGTCATCATAGCCGATCCAAGTAAGATCGGCAAGAACAAACCTATCATTTCCCGCGCCACCGGATAATGTATCGACTTCCCCTAGCCCAGGGTTTGCACCATTTGGATTCACTCCAATCAACAAGTCGTTGCCACCACCTGCATCAATGATGTCATCGCCGTCACCGCCGTTGATGGTGTCGTTGCCACCGCCAGTGACAATCGAATCAGCTGCGCCGCTTCCCGTAATCTGGAAGACTTCGATATTGCTAAAATCCACTTGATCACTATCATCGTAGGAACCGTAGCGATTGATATGAAAATATCCACTCAGGCTGGCAAGGGTTCGATTGTTGAAAAATGAATTTATGCCATATATTGCATATTCGGCTGAATAGTCAATAATCAGGACATCCGTGCCGGCGCCCCCATCCATGGTGTCAAAGCCAAGGCCCCCGTTGATCGTGTCGTTGCCACCGTTGGTGGTGATCGAATCATTGGCTCTGGTGGTAAAGGCAATGGTGTCGTCGCCGCTGCCGGTGCTGAGGTTGGTGAAGGCCTCAATACTGTTTAACGTCCAGGTGCCGGTGGGGAGAACGATCGAATTGGTTGGGTTGGTGATCGTTAACGCTGTTGTTACCGTACTGAAGTTGGCATTATTAAGGGTGTCGAATCCACTGCCCCCATTGATGCTATTAATGCCACCACCTGCATCAATGATGTCATCGCCGTCACCGCCGTTGATGGTGTCGTTGCCACCGCCAGTGACAATCGAATCAGCTGCGCCGCTTCCCGTAATCTGGAAGACTTCGATATTGCTAAAATC
>JBILLQ010000034.1:0-34553 GCA_044375975.1 Prochlorococcaceae cyanobacterium | reverse complement strand
TGGGCGATGCCGCCATCGCCTTTGATCCCATCGCCTCCCAGGGGTTGTTCCATGCCCTGGCTTCTGCCGAGGGCGTCGCCAACGCCATCGATCGCCAATTCGCCGGCCAGGCGCAGCCGCAGGCGGCTTACATAGCGGAACTGGAGGCGGTCTACGGCCGCTATCGCGCCCATTTGCAGGCCACCTACGCCGGGCCGCAACGTTTCGCAAGCCATTCGTTCTGGGCCCGGCGGTTGGCGGCGCCAGTGCCAGCGGCGTAGCGGCGCTGGTTACCAGGCAAGCTATTGCTTCTGCCTAGGGATTTTCCCTGTGAATTTTATGTGCTGGCACCTAGATTCAGCCCTGCTGGTGCTTGGATTTGGCCCCGCTGGTGCTCTGATTTAGATCCGCTCACAGGCAATTAGCCTGGAAAAATAGAAGAGCGCTTAGTTGAGGCTGTGGCGCATGGACCCATCTACCCGTTTAGAGGGCCAGACGGTTCGGGCAGCGCCTTGCCCCAACTCAGTCTTGAAGACAGGTTCGATTAGGGCTTCCTGAAAAAGACAAACCCATTGCACCGCATCTGGTTTCAGCTGCTCAGAGCCGGTAAACAGGCCGGGAAGCTGGCAGTTATGGAATGCTCTTACTGCTCATAGCCACAAATGTATCAGAAACAACATAGCGGTTAGCTTTCTATCGAAGCCTTCCACCTGCCTTTTGGCGGCACACTTGACCCCGCCAACCGCTGGGTGCCGCTGGCGGAGCCCATGCCTTGGTAAGAGCTGGAGCAAACTCATGCGCCTCAGTTCAGCGCCAATGTTGGCGCCCCTGTCAAGCCCGTCAGGCTGGCTTTCGGATCGCTCTATATCAAGCAGTATTTCGGGCCCACGGATGATGACACTGCTCTCCAGATCCAAGAAAATTATTGTATTTATTTATTTCGTGAATTGGCGGGATACACCCGCAAGGTGCCGCTTGATCCATCGATGATGGTTTATTTTCGCCGGTTAAGTAGGTTGGCAAAAATTTTTCGAGGTGTGCCTGCCCCCCCTTTTTTCACGTCCGCCTCGAAAACAAGCAAATCCTGGAGACGTCTACGCTGAGTCTCATTGTCAGACTGGCCTGGTCTCTTGGCTGGAGCCATTGGTGCCTGGGCTTTCAGGCCACCTTCGGCGGTTCAGAGCATTAAAAATCGGCAGCAGCAGCATGGCCACGCCGCGCAGCAAGCACATTGCAAGTAATGTTGCAAATCGTTACGTAGCATGGTTTAAATATGCAGACCTACTTAGCCTTCTCGAAGAATAGCGATTTTTAGATAAAAACTTGAAGAAAATTAATAAGATTGTCGTTAAAAGAGGCAAAGAGATGTTAATTAGAGCTATCGCATCTCGGCGGTGGCGGGGTGCACGGGTGAGGTGGTTCTGGCGGAAATGATCCAGATAGTGCATAATATAAAATCTGATCGGCACACGCACGCACGGGGCAATAGCCGTGATTTTGCTTGTACTGCTCAACTTGCTTAATCAGATCCCTGGACTCGCTATGGTTATCCCAGCTGATGCGATCCAAGCCAGCGAAGCCGTTATTATCTGAGATCAAGATCTACGATAACAAGATCTACCGCAAGCAGACTGGGCCGGCCGCCCTCCCCTTTGGGGCTTGGGCGCCGGGCCCAGTCTGCTTGCCTATTTTTTCCCGGAAATGGGGCGTACAGTTTCGACAGATTCACGTTCCTATCATCAATGTGGCATTTATTAGCGTCATATATTTCTTGTCGCTAACAGCATGATTTACCTCTGGTGACAGGATTTCGATATAAATAAGTGTCAACTCCAGAAGCGCTGCGCCACAGTGAATCATCTTGCGAATGGTCGGTGGATTGCGCCAGATCTGATTGAGCCTAAATCTCTTGGCTTTGCGAATTTCGGCTTTCTTGTGCTTCTTCTACTCCTGGGCACTTCGAAAATTCGCCCATTCAGTTCTTGCGAGTCAGGGTCAAGCAAGTCGCAGTAACACTTCTTACATCATGAGATCGGCAAAATCTGGGATTTTTCGAGGTGCCCTTCTTCTTTTTTTGATGAATGTGAGAAAGAATAAGAAGCAGCAGAATGGATTCCTGGCTTTGTCGCGGTTGCAGCGCGGCTTGCGCGTGATTTCTCCGCGTATTGGTCATCACCTCAAGCCCCCGGATGTACGAATGAAAGGGGTGACATCTTTTCTGACGCGGGGGGCAGGGGCTGCTATGGAATCACATTACTCAGCACAATCCAGCGGTTGTTTGGATCCAGCTTCCCCCTAAAAGGCAAATAGAACTCCTATATGGTTAGCTGGCCGTTGTGCTGAAAAGGCATATGGGTCGTTGCGAGAATTGTCCTAAACCCCAAATGGCTCCATTTGGCCGATTCTAGTACGGAACTATCATTAGAATCCATTGCAGCGCAGGCGCTCTGGGTTGCTCGGCAAGCCCTGATTACCGCAAGGTGTGGGCTCAGGCGTGGCAATTGCTGTTGCTGTCACCGTTCGATGGAGATAAATGCCTAGCTTCCGGATTGTGCCAGCTGCGGAAGTGATACAGCCATGCTGACCCAATGCCAAATGCCGAGTGCCACTAGGATAGGTTGTCACTTACTT
Source organism: Prochlorococcaceae cyanobacterium (assembly GCA_044375975.1). Taxonomy (GTDB): domain Bacteria; phylum Cyanobacteriota; class Cyanobacteriia; order PCC-6307; family Cyanobiaceae; genus UBA5018. Next base: position 31,943 of record JBILLQ010000034.1, on the reverse strand, counting down.
GTTGCCCCTAGCCTTGATGTGCCAATCCTGGCGGCTGCGCCCAGCCGCTAACAATTAATAAAGAGCGCTGGACCCAATGCACGCGCTGATGTCTTAATGTTTCGTTAGGCCAGCCCCAGACCAGGTTAACGCAAGGAGACTTTGAAAGAATGTCACTTCGGCAACCAAGGCGGCTGAGAGCCATTGCGGCATCAGGGCCACACTGGTTATCGCTAGGGCACTTTCCGGGATTGCCAGGCCTTTCTAAATTGCCTGCTGCTCATTTTTTAACAAATTTATTCTAATGAAACTTATTTTTAATGTATCATCTAGTATTGCAGCCTTCTTATTGAATAATAAACTCGGGAACGTGCCGAGGTTTTTGTTTCTTTTCTTCTTGGTGGTCTTGCCTCGGCTTGCCATGGCCGCTCCGGCTTCCATCATCAACGGCAACTCCCAAATCAACGGCAGCCAGACTGTCAGGGATAACCAAGATGTCGGTGGCAACCAAACCGTCGGTGGCACTCAAAGCGTCACCGGTGCCCTGACCAGCGGATCCCTGAGCACCGGCGCCCTGACCAGCGGCGCTCAAACCGTCAACGGCAACTCCCAAATCAACGGCAGCCAGACTGTCAGGGATAACCAAACCGTCACTGGCACTCAAGATGTCGGTGGCAATCAAACTGTCGGTGGCAACCAAACCGTCGGTGGCACTCAAAGCGTCACCGGTGCCCTGACCAGCGGATCCCTAAGCACCGGCGCCCTGACCAGTGGCGCTCAAACCGTCAACGGCAACTCCCAAATCAACGGCAGCCAGACTGTCAGGGATAATCAAGATGTCGGTGGCAATCAAACTGTCGGTGGCACTCAAAGCGTCACAGGCGGCCTGACCAGCGGATCCCTGAGCACCGGCGCCTTGACCAGCGGCGCTCAAACCGTCAACGGCAACTCCCAAATCAACGGCAGCCAGACTGTCAGGGATAACCAAACCGTCACTGGCACTCAAGCTGTCGGTGGCAACCAAACCGTCGGTGGCAATCAAAGCGTCACCGGTGCCTTGACCAGCGGATCCCTGAGCACCGGCGCCCTGACCAGCGGCGCTCAAACCGTCAACGGCAACTCCCAAATCAACGGCAGCCAGACTGTTACAAATTGGTTGGTGGTCGGTGCACCGCCGCCGCTGCCTCCGCTTCCAGGCCAGCTTTATGTTAATGGCAATCTAATAACAAGCGGAATGCAACAATGTGTTGGCACTGGCGGCGATTCTTTATGCATGGGATCCGGTGCTTCGGCATCTGGTAGTAATACCACCTCCATGGGTACCAATGCTCAATCTATGGACGGAGGTACGGCAATCGGCGCCCAAACTAAGGTTACTGGAGAGAATGGCACTGCTATTGGTATAGGTGCAAAGGCTGGAGATCCCGGCACTGCCGTTGGCGCTTTCGCCGATGCCACGGGAGTCGATGCGTCTGCTTTTGGTTACAATGCAAAAGCTACTGGTAATAAATCTGTCGCTATTGGCACCGTCACTAATGCTATCTTTGACAACTCCACCGCCATAGGTGCTGGCGCCGAGACTACCCGGGCAAACCAAGTGGTGATTGGTGCACCGGGCACATCTTTGACTCTTAAAGGGGTGGCAGATAAGGGGAATTTTGTAGGAAAAGCCAATCAAACGGGTGATACACGATTGCTAACTGCAGATGGCTCTGGCAATATTGGTACATCATCTTTCAGCCCTGAAGGCATTAATAATTCGGTCTCTAAGCTCGAACAGAGTGTTAAAGGTTTAGGAAATGCTGTAACTAGTGCAGGTGCCATGGCTGCGGCATTCACCGCTGTTCCGCAGGTAGCTCTCTCCAGGCAGGAGCCCATGCGCTGCGGAGTTGGTATGGGTAGCTATGGCAGTTCCTATGCTAGGCCCTGGGCTGTGCTTCGCGTTTGAGCGAGCGCTATTCAGATGTCAGCATTAATGCAGCCATTTCCCTGGCTAATTCGGTAGACTATGTGTACGGTAGCACTCCCGCTTTTGCCGGCAGAATAGGTGTTTCATTCCCACTTGGCAAGAAGACTGTTGATTCAAATCAAAATAATATCTCCCAGAAAGAGCAGAATAGTTTGCTGATAAGTAAGGTAGACGCCTTGCAACAGCAGGTGGAATTTCTCCAGCGACAGCAGCTGAATCAACAAAATTCATCTTACAAGCCCGTTGTCCAGCCGATTCCCCGCTAACGGGCTGGGATTGTTATTCGAATACGGTCGAAAAATTGTGATTTCTGTGGCCATTTAACCTGGCCGGGACTGCTGCTCAAGGTGGCATATCTTGGTTTTGCTATGGTTTTTCTAAATATAGCTAAGCTTTTTGACTGGGAAGTGAATATATTGAATGGCTACTCGTTCAGGTTGCGATGTCGGTACCAAATAAGTCTTTATCCTCTGTCCAGATGGCGCACTCCAGTTGCGGCCCCATAGCCAGTGCCGGCCAGTCATCAGTATTGCCAATCCTGGCCAGTGCCTCGTCTCGATATGCCGCCTCGGCGACATTGGCCTCTGCAATAAAGAACTCCACCCGATCGGCGTAGTTGGCGACCAGGGTCCTCACCCACACGCCAAGTCAAACACGAATCAGTATGTTCGCGTCGATGACCATTCGTTTCCGATCTGGTGTGGGTGCTTTTTACTGGTCATTTAGGGCTGATGACGTCGCTTATGCCAAGCCTTGGAGTCAGCGTTGAGATCCTCTGCTGTGAGCCCGAGGCGCTCCCCCCCTCTGCCTAGAAAGTTGTCCGCCCATTTTCTCTCCTATCTGCACAAAGCCGAGCGGCAAGCTGTTCGACACGGTGCTGGTGGTGATAATGGTCGGGATGGAGAAGCGTCGGCTTTCCTGGCAAGGGAGTGGCTGACGCTGTTGTCTGTGGGCCGGAAGCACTAAGTTGCCCACGAAGCGAATCGGGTTGGCGATGATGGTGCGGAAAGCAGTCGTTGCCAATGGTCATAGTGTTGCAGTGATCAACAGCCACACGTCCACTCCACTGCGTGCCCTGGCCTTGAGCGACTCCATGCTGATCTGAGCGCCATCCGGTTTGGTTAGGTTCATACTGGCAATCCTCGAACCGCTGGAGCGGTTCTCGCTGGCCGTTAAAGGCCACATGTTTGGCAATGCGTTTGGGCCGCCAATCTGCATCTCGATCACATGATCGCCATCCAGTGATTCACTTAGCGCACGGTATCCATAGGGTCGGAAGATGCCGTTGATCAGCCCGCCGCCTTGCGTGGATCCTGGCACCAAACGCAATTTCAGACCCGGTTCTGCACGATAGTTCCCCTGGATGCCTATCGTTGCGCCTGTGGGCAGTGTGGTCGTTTCGCCTGGCCGTAGGGCACGTATCGGTTCGCCCTCGCGTAGCCATGCCGCACGTTCGCCGGCGTTCAACGAGGCCCGGATGTCGGCTTTGCGGTTGTTGCGCAAATCGGCCTGGGTGATGCGGTTTTCGCTAAGTGGACCGATGTAGATCGGTGGATAGGCCGACCAGCGCCTCTTCGGGTATGGCATCGGCAGTGGTTGCTCCTCCGTGCCAAAGGCAGGGCCATCAAGCAACTGCATCAATAACGGTGTGATGGCGGCAAAGGCGATGGCCATCAGTGTTTCCGCCTGGCTCGCTTCCGCCTCCGGCAATGCCTGTGCGTTCTGGATCGCCCTTACCTGCTGGCGCACCTGCGCGATGAGCGCTCGTTTCTCCGGTGTCCGGCATTCGGGCCGACTTTCGATGCTGGCTATGAAGACCTCCACCGGCATCGGGTCGCTGGAGATAGTGAGACGGGCTGCGCGACCTTCGCCGACAAAGTAGAGCGAATGATTGTGGCCGTCGGAAGCTCGGAACCTTTGCTGCCGCAGCCACCATTGCGCTACCCTGACCGCCGCGCCCCGCACGGCGCTGATGAAGCGCCGGCCGAGATTGACAATCCACGCCACCACCTTGTCGAGCGCCTTGTCGATCGGGGCGCGGATTTTGGCGATCAATCCGGTGACAGCATCCGCCACCTTGCCCAGGCCTGCGATTCGCGCCAGGAAACTGATCACCAACGTCAGCAACCCCGCCATTGTCTGCTCGACCCGGTTGGCGGCCGGGGCGATGTTCCCTGCGGCAATCGCGGCGATGCCATCGATGAACGCTGCCGCCACCTGCGCGATCTGGCTCAGCCGCTCCACGAAGAACATGATCGTGTTGTAGGTGGCGACGATCGCCTGGATCAAGGCACCAGCAGGTGAGAGCAGCGACAGCAGCTTGGTGATTGCCGCCTCGACCACTTTCGATTTCACGAAATCCATGATGGCGTCAATTGCCATTCCGGCTCCTCCGACGGCACCCTGCGGCTGTGGGATGCCAGCAGCGGCAAGCCGCTCGGCCCGCCGCTTCAGGGCCACATCGGGGGGGTGTTGTCGGTGGCGTTCAGCCCCGATGGCCGCCGCATCGTCTCCGGCTCAAGAGACAAGAGCCTGCGCCTATGGGATGCCAGCAGCGGCAAGCAGCTGGGCCCTCCGCTTCAGGGCCACACCGCTGATGTGAACTCAGTGGCGTTCAGCCCCGATGGCCGCCGTATCGTCTCCGGCTCATACGACAACACTCTGCGCCTGTGGGATGTCAGCAGCGGCAAGCCGCTCGGCCCGCCGCTTCAGGGCCACACCCAGTTGCTGGAGCGGGGTCAAAGACATCCGCATCATCCAAAAACTGATGGGCCACCGGGATGTGAGCACCACAATGATTTACACCCATGTCCTCAACCGAGGCCCCCTCGGGGTACGCAGTCCAGCGGACATTGTGTAGCGTACTGAACATGTGGTTATCGGACCCGTGAACCATGGTTATCTTGAGCAGGCCTGTCGCGAGATCGTATGCGGGATCAGGGATATCAAAGACCTGCCGAGGCCAGTTCGCCGTGGTTCACGGAAAGGAGTGGCTCATATGCCCTGGTTCACGGAACCAGCTAAGAAAGCGTTGGAAAGATGCAAACAGCCTTATACGCATGGCTCCTTGCCTGAATCTGTGAGATCGGCTGCAGGAGCTTTTCCCCTTCTCAGTGGACGAAGCGAGGCTATGGTGAGAAGCATGTGGGGGGGCCTGTTTGTCGCCAACCGTCTTCCGAGAAGGAGAATTTCGGTTTTTCTTCTTCTCTCGAGAAGAAAGCCGTAGGCACATCCATGTCAGCCACCCGGATGGGGAGGCGAAGTTCTGGCTAGAACCGACCATTGAACTCGCCCGCAATATCGGGCTAGGCTCGGCAAAGATGAAAGAGGCAGAGCGCCTCATCAAGACCCGCAAAAAGGAGATCACTGATGCTTGGAACAACCACTTCGGGGGCTGAGGTCACCAATGTTTCTGGATATTGCGTCTGGATACTTCTTGATGATGAGGAGCTTGCACTTCCGTACTCAGAGTTTCCTTGGTTCAAGGCAGCCACGATTCAGCAGATCCTCAATGTCCTGCGGCCTACGGCCGACCACCTGTTTTGGCCTGACTTAGATATTGACGTATCTGTCGAGTCGATACGCCATCCTGAGAGGTTTCCTCTACGGGCGAAGAGCACTTTCCAACCAGCCCCTTGAGTGGACAGGCCGCCATAAACTCCCTGCTACGCCACCGCAAGCTTCCTACCTGCCACTCAGGGGCAGCGTTAGGCGCACTGCTTGCGAAGTGGCCTGCATCCTGAAGCGCGTTTACGACCAAAGCCAGCCCATTAAATGCATCATTATTGTAAATTAATATGAATACTTGTCGTCATGCCCGCGAACCACACCAGCCTAGAGGAGGCGAAACCTCAGAGATTTGGCAGGCTCCAATGAATCTGTATCTAGCTCACTTCCTTCGTGCTAGCACTTCGAGAAAGGCAAGAGACTTACTGGAATATATTGCGAAGACTATCAAAAAAGAGGTTAGATCTGCAAGCCTGGGGAAAAGCATTTATTGGTTAATTCCATGCGCCTTAATTTTTGCTTTTCACCTAGGATTCAACCATGTCGCATCAGCCACAACAATCGAGGAGAAGCTAACACAGGATAAAACGACATTAGAAATACAGAAATTACGAAAAGAGATTTCATCCATTGATTCTGAACCTCTATATCAAGTAGGCCCTATTTTTATCGCGCTAATCGCGGCTATTGTTTCGTTTTGGAGCGCATTGCAGTCTCAGCAAAGCAGTGCAAAAGCCATATCTGCCCAAGAGGCTGCTTCAAAAAGTGATAGAGTTTCTCGTCTTCTGAGTGAATTAGGGAATGAGAGCCCTGCAATACGAGCAGCCACTATCCAGGCCTTGGGTGAATATGCTTCGTCAATCGCCTACCTCATTAACTTTATCAAGCACGAGCGCGACCAATCAGTACTTGATACTCTATATTCTACAATTGCCCTCAACAAGCAGAAGTCGATAGACTTGCTATGCGACTTATCAATTAGGCTAGATAATCAGAAAAAGCTGATTGCAGGAAAACTTCTGGCTCAAGGAATCGACACTGATAAAGTCAGTGAACTACTAGACATGCCAAAATCATATCTCGTAAAATGGCGAGATAGCTCTTTTGGCAAACGACATATAGAAAGCGTAAGGACGAGGCTAGAATTCCTTGAAAGTTCCTCTCGGGAGCAAACTATATCCCAGCAAAATAAGGATTTAGCGGAAGAGAAAGACAAGGCCGCTTCAACGTATCGCAACCTTTTAAGCGCAGTCGAGACAACGCTAAAATTAATGTCTAGAGATGGCAATCCTGTTATTATACATGAAGCCAACTTTTCAGGAATTATACTGGATGATCTGATCATGTCTGCCTGGGAATTCAGGAATTGCATTTTACATGATTCTAGTTTCCGTAGAATTACAGGTCATGGAATTGTGTTTGATAACTGCATATTAGACAATACCAACTTTAAGGAAAGCGACATTGCGGATTCACGCTTTACTAGCTGCTCAGCAAATCATTGTAGATTTTCGGGCGCACGGATGATTCGAGGAAATTTTCATGGAATAAGGGCCTACAGTGCCTCATTTATTGCTGCCAAAATACACAAAGCAGACTTTAGCAAGGCAAGCCTTGTCCAGTCTTTGTTTGATAGCGCTACAGGTGAAGAGGCGAACTTTGAAGACGCCGTAATGATGGGAGCACAAGTAAAACAAGCAGTGTTGCCAAGGGCTAACTTTAGGAATTCAAGCCTCGATGGAGCGGATTTTTCGGGGACAAATATAACTGAGATCGAAATGAAGGGTGCATCGACGACAGGAACTAAAGGTCTGTCTTGAGGGAGGAGCCTAGCAATCCTCTTGCAGCGGACCAGGACAAATCTACAGTGCTGAGTGCGGGGTTGCTTACCACCGCTGAAGGAGAGCGTTAGATAGCCCCAAGGGTCCCAGGGGCACCCCTAACCGCCATTGCGGCCCTCGGCCTGGCAGAAGCCACGCTCCAGCAGGCGATCCTTGCGTAGTTGTCATCACCGCCCTGGCTACTGGTGACCGTGCTGGTGGAAGGAGGAGTGGAGCAGCAGATCGAGGGATGCTCTGCGCGAGTCAGCCGTTTGGGCCTGCACCAGCAGGAAGCTGGCCTCCCGCAGGCGTCGCTCCAGATGCTGAAATCCTCCACGAACAGCACCTGGCCGTCGGCAAGTTCCGTCCCATCGACACAACGGAGGCAGAGCAGCACCAGATCGGCGATGTCCCAGGAGGTGATCCAATCGAGCCGTCCATCGAGCGGGTTTGGTGCCCCGGCCCTGCGCAGATGCGCGAAGGCCACACCTGCCAAAGCTTGGCCGCAGGCGACAGGCTCCAGCCAGCGATCCTGCAGGGCCGGAGGTGTCAGGGGGCTGCCCAGCAGTCCGGCTGCCGCCATGGCATCGAACCAGCGGCGCGGCACACCATGGCGATCGGTATTGGCTGCCGCCGCCGCGATGGCGCTCAGCAATGGTTCGTGGGCCCCAGCCAGGGCCAGCCCATCGGGGCCAGCGATATCCAGGTCCATCAATGGCTGGCGTTGATAGCGATCCTGATCGGTGGGAGCTAGCGCATCACCCACAACCCCGATCAGTGTGGCGGCAGGCCCTGCATCCGCGGTATGAGGATCCGTGTGCAGGACATCCTTGCGCTCTTTGCCGCTGGGCAGAGCAGCGAGTAGATCCTGGCCGATTTCCCCGATCTGGAACCGGAGGACTTGAAGTCCGCCTTGGGCTATGCAGCGCGGGAGATTGATCATCCCGTGCTGGTGGGATGACGCTCTGGGATGGGGCCTCCATGCCGTCGCGGTGCGCGATCTCGGCATGCACGATGACGCCTCCCCCAGCTTCGCCTATAGGAAGGTTTGTAAATCAGTCCAGCTGTTGCCAGTGCTCAGCATTTATCATTGGGTCCTTAGATGGCCTGCCTAGACGTTTGCCTGATAGCTGGCTCTACAAGTATGTTCAGACGATCGATCTCGATCGTCTGCTTGCTGCAGGGCAATCACAGGGTGTTGCCTTCGAACTACCCATGCCGCAGCCGGGCGAGATGCCTAGTTACGTCTTTCCAGGCCAGGGTAAGACGCGCTATCCGGCGATCTGGTCTGTTTCCGCCAATATCGAGTGCAACGGATTAATGGTCGGTGCTGGTAGCGTTTTCCTGGGCAGAGGGGGGATGAGGCCGATGTGCGCAGCACCCATGTACGCGGCCAGGCAGACAGCCACGTAGGGGGAGTTCTGGGTGTGGTGCAGCACGTCGCCGTCGTTGTCGTTGTCGGTGTCGCCGTACTGCCCGAGCGGGAAGCACACCACGGGCGGTGCGACCGAGGTCGAGCTGTGTGAACAACGTCTTGGCCTGCGATACGCGGACGTACTGGAAGCCGTCGCTGCGGAACTGGCCCGGCGGGTTGACGACCACGGGGTGAATGGGGGTGAAGGGGCGGCCGATGTCGTTGACGCCGATGGTGGGCAGGCCGCCAGGCGGCACCCTCAGCGATGGCCCGCAGCCGCAGACCATCACGGATTCACGCCCGTGCGAGTCGCGGAAGTGCGCGAGCGTCGTGGGGTTAGGCCCTAACTCGGCAAGTGCCTTCATCACGTCGGATAGCCCTGAGAGACGCTCTCGACGAAGCCGGTATCGCTGGCGGGAATGGCACCCACAGCCGCCGTGTCGTCTTCCAGTTGAGTGGGGTCCGAAACACGTTGCTTCTTGAGCTGGTAGCTCCATCTCAGCCTTGCGGCGAACTGCGCCTCGAAAGGATTAACCGGACTTGGATTGCCCGCCGGAAGTGCAGCCTGACCGGTGTATTGGGCAGTTACCTCGTACCGAACCCAACGCCTCGGGGTCTGTTCGTTGACCAGCGCCTTGAGTCGGTTTTCCACCGCGTAGTAGTGCGACGTGTTGGCGGACGGCGTGATGGGGGTGAGATTGCGCCAGTCGTTGCCTGGTCCGCCCAGGTAACGATTGAGCAGGTGGCCCAATCGGTACAGACCCTGTCGTGACGCGATGCTGACCATGCCGGCTCGCGAGCCACCGCCTTCGCGCAGTTCCAGTCTCAAGGATTGCGATACGGAGGTACCCGCTAGATGGTCGGGTCCCACCGGATCTGCCAGCATGTGAACCCCGAACCCCAAGCCGTTGACGCCGGCAAAGGTTATGCGCGTTCTCGGAGAGCCCGTAGCCGGCGTGCCGGCAGCCACCTGCGCCGTCGTCGGCTCAATGACTTCCGGGCTGGCTGCTGCAGCCACCGCCCACAATGTGCCTTGAGGCACGACGTCGAGCCGGCTGAGTCGGTGCCGAAGCTTTACAGGCAGCAGCAGCGGCCTGAGAACCAGCGCGCCCACCGGACGGCCGGCGTAGCGATTGACGATGGGAATGGCCTCGCGCAGCGCATTGCGCACCCGCTCACCAGAAGGCGCCGTCGGATCCCCCCCCAGCGCCCGGCTCGCCAGATTCCGCGCCTGGTTCCGTATCCAATCCACCGCCCGATCCAGCATCCGGTCCACCGCCCCTTGCAGGTTGCGGATCGTCGTTTGCACCTGCGCGCCCACGTCGCCCAGGCCGATGAAGCGGGCCAGGAAGTCCAGGATCACCGGGATCGTGCGCGCCATCGTGCGCTCCACGAAGGTGGCCGCCGCGCCGATGGCCCCCGAGGCGATGGCGGCGATGCTGTTCACGATCGACTCGACGAAGTCCAGGATCTGGTTGATCTTTTGGATGAAGAACTGGATCGTCGTGTAGGTCTTCTGGATGGCCTGCATGATGGCGGCCACGGGAATCAGCATCGACAGCAACTGCGTGATGCCGGCCATCACGATGCGCTCCTGGATGAAGCTGCGGATGGCGCCGAGCGCGCTTTCGCGCAGGTTGCCGAAGAACTCCGTCACCCGTTCGCGCAGAGCGACGACGAGGCCGCGCTCGCGGATGTCATTGATGAGCGCGAAGCCGCCTTCCAGCGTTGCCATCGCCGGCTCGCCGATCAGGCGCACCAGCTTGCCGCGCACGTTGGCCCAGGTCAGGCCCAGGATCTGCAGCACGAACCAGATGATGCCGCGCGCGTCCCAGCGCTCGGGCACCTGGATGCCGGCGCGCGCCACCGGGCCGGTGAGCCAGGCGATCACGCCGTCGCGCAAGTGGCCCAGGATGTTGTTCATGAACTGGCGTACGCCCTGGCCCACCGCGCCCAGCAGGTTGCGCAGGAAGCCCACCGGATTGCGGATGATGACGATGAAGGTGCTGCGCGCCCGCATCAGGATGTCCAGGATGCGGCGACCGCCGGCGCCCATCGCGGCTTCATAGATCAGCTCCAGCAGCTTCATCAGCGCCGCGCCAGCGAAGCTCACCAGATCCACGAACAGCGGCCGGAACAGGCCGACCATCCGTTGCATCGTGTCGATGGGGTGCAGAACGTCGCTTAACTGCAGCGTGGCCCAGGCGGCGGTGAAGGTGCCAGTGACGCGGGCCCAGGTGAGATTGCGCGCGCCGGTCTCCTGCTGGAACCAGGTGTAGGCACGCTCCAGTGCGCCCGACTGCACCAGCTGGTCGACCTTCTCGGTGCCGTCGGGGATGAACTCGGCGAAGGCGCGCACCACCGGCAGCGCGGTGCGCGGCACCGGCGCGTTGGTGAAGGGGTCGCGGCCGAGCATCACCGTGACCAGGCCGTAACCGGGGATCTGGCGGCAGAAGCCAGACAGCGGCTCCATGAAGGTCTCTTTGAGCCAGATGACGGCCTGCGTGACGAGCCCGCCGACAAAGCCGGTGATGCGGCCGAGGATCGGCATGAAGATGGTGAGCGCCCGTTGCCACACCTCGCCGGGGTCGAAGATGGCGCTGAAGCCGAGGCTGCCGGTGAAGCGCACGAAGGCGTCGCGCACGGTCTGGAAGTTCAGGCCCAGCGCGGCGGTCTGCGTGTTCACCCAGTTGCCGATGCGGTCGACGACGCCGTAGCGCTGCAGCACCTGGAACAGGATTTCGCCGCCGGGGATGAGGCCGATGAAGGCGCGCAGCACGTTCGTCACGTTGCGCTCCACCACCTGCATGTTGATCGGGTTGCGGCCGATGATCAGCGTCAGCAGCGTGTAGCCGGGAATGGCATTGGCGGCATCGGCGAAGTAATTGAGCGCATCGCCCATGCCCAGGCGTTGCACGGCCGGCGGGCTGTTGACCGCCACCGCGGTTGGTCCGCTGCGCCGGATCTGGCCGGCGGCACCCTGCTGGATGGTGTGGGTTAGTTCATGGGCGATAAGTTCGCGGCCGGCGGCGCTGTCCGGCTGCCACTGGCCCTGGCCGAAATAGATCTGGTGGCCGATGGTGAAGGCGGCGGCGTTGAGCTGGCGGCTGGCCTGGGCCGCCCGCACGTCGCGGTGAATCCGTATGCGGCTGAAATCGGCGCCGAAGCGCGGCTCCATGTCGCGGCGCAGGCTTTCAGGCAGGGCTTCACCGCCGTTGGTCGGTTGGCTCAGCCGCGCCGCTGGGGCGGCTGGTGCCGGGGCGGCCTGGGCTGGCGCGGTGGCTTGGCTGCGGGCCAGCGTCGCCGGGCTGCGCAGGGTGCCGGGGCGGCTGGCCGTTTGGCGGGCCGGCATGCTGACCACCTGGCGGGCGACGCTGCGCGCCTCGAGTTCCGCCGCGTCGCCGGGGCTGGAGAGGCGCAGCGACTGGCACTGGGCGCGGACCGGGTGGGCCACCTTGATGCAGGCACTAGCCACCGGCGCCGCCGCTGCCGGCAGGGGCACCGGCGGACGATTAACCAGGCGGCTGACGGTTTCCATGCTCGGGTAGCGGGCTAGAAGCCCCGGCCCTCCTTGATCAGCTCGCGGCGCAGTCCGGCGTGGACGTCCTCGGCCAGCAGTTGACCGTCGCCGCGAACCAGGCTTTTCAATACGGCGTAACGGATGACATTGACGATGGTGCCGCCTGCGATCTCGTATTTGTCAGCCAGCACCTCGAGGTGCAGTTCCGGGTCGTGCGCCAGAGCGGTGGGCAGGCCCTCTGCCCAGAGCCGCAAGCGTTCGGCGCCGCCGGGCAAGGGAAAGGCGATCACCGATTGGAAGCGGCGGATGAAGGCTTCGTCGATGTTGGTGCGCAGGTTGGAGGAAAGGATCACGACACCGGGGAAGTCTTCGATGCGTTGCAGCAGATAGCTCACTTCCTGGTTGGCATAGCGGTCGTGGGAGCTGTCGACCCGGGTGCGCTGACCGAACAGGGCGTCGGCTTCGTCGAAGAAGAGGATCCAGCCGCGCTGTTCGGCCAGGTCGAAGACGCGCGACAGGTTCTTCTCGGTTTCGCCGATGTACTTGGAAACGACAATCGACAGGTCGACGCGATGCACTTCACGCCCGCACAGCTTGCCGAGCAGCGTCGCCGACAACGTCTTCCCGGTACCCGATGGGCCATGGAACAGGCATGTGTAGCCGGGGCGCAGGCGGGCGGCCAGGCCGAACTCGTGCAGCAGGGTGTGGCTGTGATCCAGCCAATCGCGAATTTCCTCCAGCTGGGCCAAGATGTCTGCGGGCAGCACCAGGTCGCTCCAGGCCAGCCCGGTCTCGATCCGTTGCGCCGGCAGGGTTTCGCCTTGGGAGGTCAGGCCGTCCAGCCCGATCAGTGCCAACAGCGGCAGGTTGGGCTGCAGGCGGGCAACGAGCGGCAGTTCACCGGATGGCACCTGCAGCGGACGGAGGATCTCGCTGGCGAACAGCGGGGTGTGGCCGGTGAGCAGGCGGATGGCGGCCAGGCGTTCGGCCAGAGCGTCGCCGGCCAGCAGAAAGACGGCGGTCTCGGCGGTGGGGATGAAGTGGCCGTCGGCGGGGCCCACGACCCCCCCGAACTCGCTATAGCCGCGCTGGGTGGCCGGATTGCGCTCCCATAGAACTTCGAGCAGTTGCGGCCGAACCAGCGGCGCCAGGGCGAGCAGCATCACCGCCCGCTCACGCGGCTCCAGGCCGTGGCGGGCCACAAATGCGGCGTAGGACGAATCGCTGGCCGTCAGGTCTGGCGGCGCCTGAGCGTCGGGCAGGGGGGGCTGACTGGGGGTGGCTGCGAAGTAGGTGTCGAGGCGCCGTTGCAGCAGGCAGGCCAGCCAGGCCAGGTCGGCATCGAGGTCGCTGGCGAGGCTCATGGTTCTCCCCATTCGACGTGCAGCGGCTGACGGTGCCAGGGCGCGAGGATCAGCCGAATGCTCCAGCTCAGACGGTCGAGCAGCAAGTCGTAGGTCTTGGGCTGTGGCCGCAGTAGCCAGCCGCTCTCCTGGCGGTAGAGCAGGCCATCGCGCTGCAGGAAGGCGACGCGCAACCCGTCGCGGCTGGTGCTGCCGAGGGCCGGCCAGTGGGCGATCAGGGCATCGAGCAACGCACCGCCCTCCTCCAGTGCCGCTTCATCGAGACGGCCGGGCTGGATGGGGAGCGCTGCGGTCGGGTCCAGCCCGAGCAGCAGCTTGGCGGTGCCGAGTTCGAACTCCAGGGGGTCGGTGCGGCCTGTGGCCAGCCAGTGCAGCAGGGTCAGCGCCTCAGGTAATTGGCTCCAGGGGAAGGGGGCGCCGGCCGGCGGGCTTTCGGGCAGCCATCCGAGGGTCGCGAACAGCCGTGGCAGCCAGGGGTGGAGCAGGATCAACCCGGTCGAACGCAGCGGCTGCCCGAGAGGGCTGTTGGTTGCCCTGGTGATTCCAATGCCAAGGCCAAGGCCAAGGGGAACCGGAAGGTTGGATGCAAGGTCGATGGCCTGCCTGGACTCCGTTGCCGCTGCCGGCGCTCCGTCGTTGCGGTTTCCACCCCATCCGCCAACGGTCCCATCGCCAGCGCTGCCATCCTCACCGCTGCCACCGCCACCGCCACCACCACCACCACCACCACCACCGCCACCACCGCCGTCGCCGCTGACGAGGTCGAGGTCCGTCAGGGCGCCTTCGATCTGGCGGCGGATCTGATCAAGCTCAGCTGGGATTCCCGGCGCGTCCACCAGCCTGGTAAGCCCTGTTGCAATGGCGGCCGACCAGGCCACCGGGAAGGGGCCGTCGGCCAGCACCAGGGCCAGGGCATGCAGCCCGTCGCGGACCGGGCCTGAGGAGACAGCGAGCAGGTGGCGCAGCGCCTCGGCGGCTGCCGGACCGAAGCCTGCGGCCCGTTCTGCGGCAGCGGCCAGCCAGCGCGAGCGGTCGGCCGCGTCGAGCAGGGGCAGCCAGCGCTGTAGCGCTGCCAGCCGGGCCGGAGCCTCGCTCGGCAATGCCGCCATCAGCGCTGACCAGGCATTGCCAGGCTCGACCGACCAGGCGGCGGCTTCCGCCATCAGCTCGCTGCGTAGGTCGGCGGCCGGGCGGTGGGCGTCGGCCCATGGCAGGTCGCCATGCAGCAGATAGTGCTGGAGACGGCTCAGCGGACTTGCTGCGCCGGCTTCCTCGACCGATGCCGCATCGATGACCTCCGCTAGCGCCTGGCGTGCGGCGTCGGCGAGTAGCCCTGGCAGTTCGTCGGCCAGGCGCTCAGGGTGGGAGACGCGCAGGCGCAGCTCCAGACGCGGCAGATGCAGGTTCCGGCCCTCGGCCACGGCGTTCAGAGCGGAGTCCAGCACCGGCAGCAGTTGGCTGTCGTGGGCGACGCGCAGGCACTGGCGGATTGCCAGGGCGCTGGCGGCGTCCGGCACCGTGACCTGCCAGGTCTGGCGGCGAATGCGGTGCGGGGCGTTCATCGTCGGGCCTCCCGCCTAGAGCGCTGCGACCGTTGCAGGCAACTGACTGCGATCATGAATCGCTTACTTGAACTTGAAGGCGTCGGTCATCAGCTGGTTGCCGATGACTGCGGCGCTGCCGCCAGCACCTTTGGCGGTTGCTGCGGTGTCCTGCAAGTTGCTCTTCAGGTTGGTAGTGATTTCGGGGCTGCTGATCTGACCTGCAGCTGCTCCCAGGGTGGCGTACACCGCCGACTTGTCGGCATCGACGCGGACGGCGTCGCTGGCACCGAGGGCGAAATAGCGGGTGGTCTCGCTAACGGCGTCGGCCAGTTGCACTTCCAGCACCTTGGCCTGTTCGCCTGCCTTGTCACGGAGCTCCTGGTCCAGTTTGGGGTCGGCCTCGATTGCTTGCATCTCCTGAAGCTGCTGCTGTACGTACACGACCTGGTTCATTTTGGCATCCATGTACTTGTCGATGCTCTGCCCCTTGACCCCGGCATTTACCGCGACCTTATCTATGGCGGTAGGGCTCTTGGTGATGTTAAGGATGTTGCCCAGACTGCCGAGCGATTTCTGGAAGAAGGTGTTGTAGTCCTCTTGGATCTTGATCTCGGGCATGATCTTGGTGGTCTTGAATTCGTCGAAGGCGAGGTCGAGTGGCTTGATCACCTTGATCGGCAGCAGGTCCCTGGGCAGGCGGACGCTGATGTCGGGCGCCGTTAGGGCCGGCTCGTCACAATCGCTCTCGTCGTTGTCGTCGATCCAGTAGGGCAACATCAGATCGCCGATTACGTCGCCAGCATCGTTGTAAACTAGTACGAAAGTGCCGCCTGGCGCAGCTCCGCCGGCATGTTCGAGGCCTGGGTGTTTGGCGAGCAGATTGCTGAGCAGCAAGCGCTCCTTGGCGTCCTCGTCGCGCTTCTTCAGAATGTCGCCCAGCCAGTCCAGCCACAGGTGACTCTTGGAGCCGGCGAAGGCATCAAGGGGTGAGACGACGTCGTTGCGTGTCACCTCGCCGATGCTCGCCTTGGCACGGGCGGTGCTGATCATCACCTCGCTGAGGCGTTGCGGCACGGTCTTGTCCTGCAGGTTGTATCCCCTGTAGCTGCGAGTGGTTAGCGGGCCGGGCTGCTCGCTGCTGCCGATCAGATCGCGGCTGGCGTCTTCAAGCTGGACCCTGGCATTCTCCATGGGTTTGACATAGTCGGAGTTGAGTGCAGCTCTTGGCCTGGCGATGCTGTTGCTGGCTTTGCTGACGTCTTCGATCAGCGACTTGCTGTAGGAGACGTTATCGCTGAGGTGGCTGACTAAGTCCTGACGCAGTAGATAGTGCAGGCTGTGCAGGCTGGTCTTCCTGAACTTGGGGTCAATGCTGATCAGCCGCCTCTCGTTGTGTGCCAAGGCGCTCATCACGGAGATCGGGAGATTGCGCTGGCGGATCAGATTTTTGATCGCGATTTCAGCGGCGGTTGCCTTCTGTCCCAGAAAGCCCTCAATGCGATAGAAATCCACCGATCCCTGGTCGGCGGCGAAGGGATCGTTGGGATCGGCCTGTTCCGGTGTCGGTGTCCAGTGGTAGCCGAAGGTGTCTTCCAGGGCGTTCTGGCGGGCGTGGAGCGGGTTCCAGCAGCGGCGCAGGCTGGTGTCGGCGCGGTAGTAGATGGGGATCGCCCGCTCGCCGAGCGACGCCTGCTCCCGCTGGCTGGGAGTGATCTTGATGATCTGGCCGGCGGGCGATTCGAAGCCGCTAAGCAGGGCGTCGAATCGGCGCATGGCCTCCTCGACGCCCCGCCGCTCGGCGCTGCCGCCGGTCAGCCAGGGAGACGGGTAGCAGCCGGTGCGCAGCGCCGCCGGCTCGGCCAGCGGGCCGAGCAAGAGGTGCTTGGGAAAGGCGTCGGGGGGCGGTCCCAGCACGCTGTCGTCGGCGAACAGTGCGTTGCGCAGCTCGCCCCAGGCGGCCACCAGGTCCTTGGCGTGGGCATGCAGGTACTGGATGCCGGCCACCGTGCCGTTGAGGCTGTCGATGCGCTTTTTGATCTGACCGCCCCATTCCGCCGTGCTCGGCAGACCACCGATCGGCGTTTGGCTCAGCTGTGTGCTCAGCGCCTCGACGGCAGCGGCGAGGGCCTTGAAGGTGGTATCGGCGGCGCGGCGATACCTCACGGCGAAGCGCTCGGCGCTGGTCACGTCCACCTTGGCGTCGTTGCCGGTGCCGAGATCGACACGGCTAGCCCGCACCCGAGGCAGGGCGGTGGCGATGTCGGCGCCGGTCGGCAGCTTGGCTGCCAGGCCGATCGACTGCCCGATTTCGCGGTCGATCAGCAGCAGGCGCTGGCTGTTGCGGGCGGTACGTCCCTTGTTGTCGCAACTACCGCCGGTGCACAGGTCGGGATCGTTCTCATAGCTTTCCATGAAGGCGATCAGCAACTTGTCCCGCAGGTCGCCGGCCAGCTCGGTCAGCGGTTTGCCGTCGCGGCGATCGCTCTGGGCCAGTAGTTCGATCAAAGGCAAAATCCGGCCGTTGACGTAGAAGGGCTCGTAGGCTGGTGCGGTCTCGTCGTATACCATCCAGCGGTCGAAGATGGTGTCGGCGGCTAGCCCGAGCAGGTCGCCATCGCTGGTGACCCCCACGCCGGCACCGATGCTCAGCTGATCCCCGGCCAGGGTCGGCCACAGGCCGCCCACGATACCGACGCCGAGTAGACGGGTACGGGTCAGTCGACCCTGGTCGTCCAGGTATTCGGTAACGCTGTTGAGTTGCTGTTCGGTCAGCACCTGATCGCGTTCGAAAACGGCGTAGTCGGTGGTCACCTCATTGAGGCGGCGGAGAATTTTGAGGGGCTCGGCCATGGTCGTACTCCCGGATCAGGATTGTGGAATCTCGGTGGCGCTCCCCAGGGCAGCTTGTCCGAGAATGAAGGGCTGTGGTTTCAACTGGCCGCAGGGATGCAGAGCTCCAGGCGGATAGACGTTCTTAGCCCGGGTCAGCGCGTCGATCAGCCGGCCGAGTTTGGCCGCCGCGTCGGAGTTGGCGGCACCGGAACGGATGGCCAGCCAGTCGCGGTAGGCGCTCTCGATGGCCGCCATGTCGTTGGTGTTCACCCAGCAGATGCGTGGCAGCAGATGGGCCGGTGCTTCCCCACGCAGGGTGGTTTCCACGAAGCGGCGGAAATCCATATCGCGGAAGCGGCCGGAATAGGCGGGCAGAACTATTGTTAGACGGTTGCTGTAGGGATCGAGGTCGGCACAGTCGGCGCCGCCTGGGTCGATGCAGATGTCCATCAGAGGGTCTTCGGCGGCATCGGTGAGGCAGAGCAGGTGCTCGATCACGTAGAGGCCTTCGCTGCTGTATTGGTTGTGCAGATGCACCATCAGCTCGGCGATCGCGCTTTCCATTGCCGCTTTGCTGGTGAAGTATTCGATCCGTCGGGCGATCACCTTCTCTGCTGCATCCACGATGTTGAAGTACCAGCGGCGCCTGGCCTCCGGCGTTGCGGCAGTCCCGGTGAGCTTGCGTTGGTAGCCCTCGGGCAGCTGGGCCCGGGCGATGGCCTGTTCCATCTCGGTCCGCGCGGCATCAGCGGTGGCGTAGAGGGTGCTGCTCGACAACAGGATCTTGCCGCTGATCGGCTGCCGCAGACGGAAGCGGTACTCGGGGGTGGAATCCGGTAGCTTGTAAACCTGGCTGTACATGTCGTAGCTGACAGCTGAGAGGTTGCGCCGGGCCGGGTTGGCTATGTCGAGCAGGCGGACGATGCGACGCTCGTAGCCGGAGAGATTGCTGGAGCTGCCCCAAAGTTCGTCCGATCCGTTCAGGCTGGCGTTGTAACCGAGGCCGCGCTCTGCTCCGATGTGGGGGTAATCGCTGAGGAAGCGGCATTTGGTCTGCGCCGCTTGGGCCGGCCCCATGCCGAAGCGTCCCTGCATCACCGTGACGAAGTCGGCAAAGTCTTCTGCATAGCGGGCCAGCAGGTGATCGAGGAAGCTATTGCGACGGAGCACGCCGCTTTCTCTGGACTCGACGATGCCAGCCAATTTCGAGTCATCGAATCCAGCGGCGTAGATCTTTTCCCATTCCGGGTAGCTCCTAACCTGCTGGCTGAAATAGCTCGCGGCCAGGTCGGGGTTGGTCGAGAACAGGTCGCGCACATGGGCCAGCTGCGCCGCATAGCTGGCCAGGATGTGGTCGAAGATGGTTAGCCAGCCCTTGAATTGGAGGGCCTGAGCCCGCCGCTGCGGGCTGGCGGTGGCTGACAGGCCTGCTGCCGACAGGCCATACAGGGCTGGAAAATCGCCCTGCACACTGCTGAACTCGGCCGGGTTGCGGTAGCGGCCGAGCGGAATGGGCCAGTCGCCCTTGACGCCGCCCTCGAGCTTGCGCCGCTCAGCCTTGAGCATCGAGTCGATGCGGCTGTTTACCGCATCGGCATCGGGCACCATCGGCAGGTTTCTCTTATATAAGGCAATGCGCCCGAACTGCTCGCTCAGGCGCGGTTGGTGCCCTGCGGGCACGGGCAGGCGCCACTTGTCGGCCGGTTCCTGCGGCAGGCCAGCCACCGCCGGGTTGATCAGGATGTCCCGGATGGCGACAACGCCAGGGATGTCCATGATCACGCTGATCACGTCGGAGAGGCGGACCTCGCGGCGCATCTCCGCGGCCGCCAATTCGTCGTCTGGGATGAAACCGTTGGCGAGCGCCGGGCCTTCGAAGATCTCCGGCAGCGTCCACGGCGTGCCGTCGCCATGGCGTCGGGCCAGCATGTCAGCGAGCGGGTAGTTGAGCACCGGCGGCGCCAGGAAGCGGTCGACGCTGAAGCGGATTTCGGCGGCCACCTGCACGATGTCGGCTTCGGCACTCAGGTCGATTTCGGCGCAGAGGCTGAACCAGGCCACCTGCACCTCGAGCACTGGCTTCACGAAATCGAGGCCCAGGCCTCGGTTGTCGTGCAGGGTGGCGAGCACATCGCGACGGATCGCCTGCCGCCGTTCCGCGGAGCGCACATCGTCCATGTATTCGATGGTCGCCTGGTAGCGGCCCGTCACCGTGATGGGTCGCTCGGCAGGGTGGCCGCTCGGCTGGCGGTGCAGCTTGCCGGTCACCGGATTGGCCATCAGGGTCACCGGTGCGGGGTGGAGCCAGGCGTTCTTGACGCCCTTCAGGTCGATCAGCAGCTTGCGATAGTCAGCCAGGGTGACCGGTGCGTTGGGCAGGATGTCGGCCGCCTTGGCGAATAACCGGCCCATCGCCGTGGCGTTGTCGCCAGGCACGGCGAGCAGGTCCTCGATCGGGAAGCGGGCGCGGTAGCCGAGATCGGTCAGCGCGTAGGCCAGCAGTTCGAGCTGGGTGATGCCGGGGTCGTGGGTGTTGTGGTCGGTCCACCCTTGACTCGACAGGCGGCGGATGGCGGTCAGCCCGCGCTCGAACAGCTGGCGTTGGTCCAGCGCCGGGTCGGTCTCGGGGTGGCTGGGGATGGTCGGGCTGAGCACCATGGTGAGTCCCGTTCAGGCGATGGCTTCGCCGATCAGATGGCGATCGGCGGAAATGAGGATCACGTCGGGCCGGTCGGCGGCGATTTCGGCGACATCGGCGAGCAGCAGCTCACCGGTCCCGGCCGGGCCGAAGCGGAAATCGGTGACGTCATCGACGTAGGCCAGTTCCTTGACGAAATCGATCAGCACCGAGCGGTAGAGCCTGCCTCCGAAGACGAGTTGGCGGTCGCTGGCGAAGGCCCATGGCGACAGCGCCTCGACCAGCGCCCCATGCAGTTGTTGGCGGCTGTGGTCGAAGGGCAGGCCGGGACGGAAGCGCACCTTGAAGTCGAGGCGCACGGCAAGGTATTCGGGGTTGCGGACATGGACGCTGACGCCGTCTGCGGCATGGGCCTGGGCGAGGTCGCGCATCCGGGTCAGGGTGTCGAGATCGACTCTGGGTTGGAGCGGGTCGGGCCGGTTGTGGTTGCTCAGGTCGGGCACGGCGACGATCAAGACGTGGCCGGGGGCCGTCCAGCTGGTGTCGCTGGCGTGCGGGATGCACTTGACGCGGTACACGCCGGGGAACTCCTCGAGCAGTAGGCGCTCGTAGTCCCAGGGCGTGATGCACCGCTGGCGGTGGCGCAGGCGCTCGGCTGCCCGGCGGCGGAGCATGGCCTGCGATTCCCCAGCCCGGCCGCCAAAAGTGGCATAGGGCTGCGTCACTTTCTTAAGACCGGCGGGTGGCGCCAGCAACTTGTTGACCGTTGCCGGGGGCAAGGTCTCGATGGGCGGCTTGCTGCCATCCGGCCACTGACGCACCGCCTCGATGGCGTTGACATGGACGCCGACCAGCCGACAGGCGGTGCTGCTGCCGGTGGCGATGCCGGCCTTGAGCCAGACCGAACCGGCTGGCAGCCAGCTGTTGTCGGTGCTGGTGAAGCGTGAAAGCACGATGCCGACCAAGCCGCTGGCCCGCAGGCCGCGGCTGGTGTCGAGGGCCAGTTCGTCCGGTGCGACGCGTCGCCAGTGGTTGCCGCACAGCACCGACCAGTGGACCGGCTGGGCCGGCAGGTCGGGATTGGCGCTGCCTTCGGCAACCTGCAGCAACAGGTGGATGCTCTCTCCAGCTGCGATGCCGCCGACGCCGATCATGCATTCGCCCTCGTCGGGATAGAGGGGTAACAGGCCGGGTTGCTTGTCGGCCACCCAGGCCAGGTCGCGGCGCAGAAAGGCATGCTCGCGGCGGGCGCCGAAGCCGCCGATGTGGAAGAACTGCAGGTTGGCCGCTGCGGCGAAGGCTTCGGCGCCATTGCCGCGAAGATCGATCAGCGGCAGGCGGGCGCTGTAGTTGAGGCTGATCTGCTGCACCACCGGTGTGTAGGGCTGGTTGCGCGGAATCTGGTGATCGGCCAGGGTCTCCTTGCGGTAGTCGGCATGGAGGAAATCCTCGTCCAGGGCGACGATGACGAGGCCGGGACGGCCAGCCGCCGCAGACTGCGATTGCCAGATGGAGAGGGGGGTGGTCGGACTGAGCGTGGTGATGCCATCGGCCCGGTTCATCAGGTTGAGCACCTGGCTGCTCTGCGCGCCGGCGCCGTCCTCGTACGTGAGCGTGGCTTGGACGCCGTTGGCGATGTTGGCTCGGCGGCTGTAGCCGCTATACCAGGCGTTGAGATCGCTCGGCGCGTTCTGCCAGGTGAGGGCGATGGTCAGGCCGCTGAGGGGTTTGGCCAGGGCCTCGGGGCAGCTGATTGAGAAGCGCGAACCGACCACGGGCTGCGGTCCGAACGGCTGGAAGGCCCGTTTCGGGTTGAGGCTGCCGAAGTCGTTTTCCAGGATCAGGTCTTTGAGGCCGTTCACCGTCACCTCCAGCTGGGCGGCGTCGAGGCGCAGCCCGGCCAGTGCCGGATAGCGGGCGGCCGCGTCGGGTTTGAGCAGGAACTGAACGACGGGCAGCGCCGTGGTGTAAGCGGCGCCGTGCAGCGCGGCTGCAGCGTCAACCACCGGTGGATCCCCGGCCGGCACCGTGAAGGCCAGCGTGACCAGGCCGCCCTGGCTGCCGCCGCTCAGGGCGTAGGGTCCGAGCCAGCCCAGGCGGCCGGAGACGTAGGCATCGAGGCTGGCGGCGATCTGCGTGGCGCTCAGCCCGCTGGCTGAAAGGAAGGCCAGTTCGAGCCCGAGACTGATGCTGCGCACTCCTGCGGCCATGCGCAGCAGCGACGAGGCGAAGGCGAAGCCGACCGGTGCCGCCGGATGGCTGCCCTGGCCAAATGCCGGCCAGGACGGCTGGGTGGGATCGAGCGCTTCGCCCTGGCCATCGCGGGAATCTGCAACCGGCGCTACATGCAGTCCGCTGCCGTCGCGATGGATGCTGCGCACCCCGATCAGACGGCCCGGGCCGATGACGGTTTCGCGCAACGGCGCGTAGCGCCGCTCGGCGCCCTGGCCATCCTTGCCGCCGGAGAAGACCATGGCCGGCGTGATCGCGAAAGCAGCAGCGCCCTTCTTCGCCTCCAGGCAGAGATGGACGTGCTCGGGCTGGGCGGGCAGCGGCGTGAAGCCGAGCACACGCTGAACCTGGAAATCGAGGTGGCGGTCGCCCAGCTGGTTGAGGGCCTCCTGGGCCGGCGCCAGCATGTCGAGGAAAGCGCCGAGCAGTCCGAGATGGGGCGGCGTGGCGCCATCGTCGGCCAGCACGAGACCTTCGGCGTCGGGCGGGAAGAACTGATTCCAACGGCCGCTGGCCTGGTCGGGATCGTCGGCGTAGAAGTTGAGCTGCGCTGCCAGACGGCGGGCTTCGGCGACGCGGTCGGCCGGGGTCCGGCCATCTATCGGCGCACTGGCCGGGTTGAGGGCCGGCGGGGTGCGGTCGGCCTGGCTCTGCCCGAGTCGGGCGATGTCGCTCTGCGGGATGCGCTCGCTGGCCATGCCGGATCAGCCCCCACCCGAGCGGATGACGGCGGCGCCCAAGGCGTTGGCTTCCGTCCTGTAGAATGGAAACACCATGTTGAAGCGCGAATTGGTGGCGCGCACTTCGTAGTCGAGGCGGATGTCCAGCCGGCCGGTGCTGGGGTCAGGGTTATCGATAAGGAGCGCCAGCAAGTTGATGCGCGGCTCATCGATCAAGATGGCCGTGCGGACCTGGTCGAGCAGCAGGGTGCGCATGGTCGTGCCCATCGGCTCGAAGAGCAGGTCTTGCATGTCCAGTCCGTATTTCGCGGCGAACAGCCGTTCGCCCGCGACGGTGCCGAACAGGATCATCAGGCTTTCATGGATGTCGTCCTCGTTCGACACCATGGTTACCCCGCCGCCGGCGAAACGGGGCGGGAAACTCCAGCCGGTGCCAAGAAAAGACTGGTAGCGGTTGTCAGCGGCACCCATGTACACCTCCTCGCCCCGTCGGGAATCGCCCACTGCAGAGCCGGAACAAAGCCCCAGGTCGCACGGTTTGTTGCAGCGGCAGTGTTGGTCTCATCCGATGCTCACCGTTGCGGGAGCCACTGCGACGCTGGCTCCCGCAGCCATAGGTTTCACCAGCGTGCAATGTAGGTAATCCATCGTAACCCTGGCGCACCCAATTACGCACTGGCTGGCTGATGTTCCTTGTCGTGGCGGCAGCGGGCAGCTGGGCAGATCGCCCAGCAAAGCCGGGTCCGCAGATCGATCCGCCCTGGTTGCTGATGTCGCTGACACAGGCTGCTGCTGGCATTGCTCTTTCTCCTTCAGTTGATCAGCACCATGGCGCCGGTCAGCTTGGCCATGCCGCCACCCTTGAGCTCGGCGCTGGCGCTGCCTTCGAGCATCAGCTCGGCGGATGATCGGAGGCTGATGTTTAGCGCTTCGACGCTGGCGTCGGTGCTCGCCTTGCATTCGATCAGCCCGGCGCTCTCGATGTGAATGCCGTCGCTGTCCATGACCAACCTGTTGCCGTTTTGGTCTGCCAGGGTCAATGACTTTTTGTCCTCGTCGAGCACCATCTGGTTGCCGGCAGGGGTAGCCAGGGTCATGGCGATTTTTTCGTCGTCGAACGTCACGCTCATGCCCGATCGGCTGCGGTAGAGCTTCTTGTGGTTGTCGTCGGAGCCGTTCAGCGGCGCCGCCTTGGCGCTGCTGTGCAGCATGCCGAGAATCACCGGATGGCGAGGATCGTCGCCGAGGAATCCAACCGCCACCTCGTCGCCGATCTCCGGCCGGATGAAGACACCGCGGCCATCGCCGGCATCCAGGCTGGCGACCCGCGCCCAGACGCCATCGCTGGAGAGGCCGAGGTGCGGCAGCCTGACGCGCACGCGGTGTTCGCCGTCCTCATCCTCGTTGCTGGTAACGACCCCGATCTGCAGGCCATCGACCGTGGGAATCAGTCGGCTCGGGGTGGCATCGGTGTTCGCTGCCGGCAGGCCTTGGGGTTCGACGCCGCCGAACTGGATGTGGGTCTTCCAGCCCTGCACCAGACTGAACTCATGGCGTACACCGCTGACGCACACCCTGCCGTTGAAGCGTTGCCCCAGCCCCAGCAGCTCGACGACGCTGCCTGGACGCACGGTGGCGATGCCGGCGCATTTGCCCCGGCCGCACACCTGGTCGACGCGGCGGGTCAGACCCACGCCATCGACCCAGGCCTGCGCCTCGGCTTCCGGCAGGGCGGGATGACGCAGTTGCAGCGGTTGGCCGGCGACACCCGCCAGGTCATCGGCCGTCAGGTTGCCCGGTGCCGTCAGCCTCGGCGTCACGGCACTCACCGCAACCGGCTCCTGGGCGGCCGGGTCCCAGCTGGTGCCATCGATGGCGGAATGTTGCCGCCGGGCGTCGATCTCGCCTTCGAACTCCAGCAGGGTGGCGCCGTAGCTGAGCCTGCACACCGTGGCTCCGTCGAGGGACGGCTGACGCACGACGACCTTGTCGCCTTCACACCAGACCAGCTGGCCGTTGGCCCGGGCGCGGGCCAGCAGGAAATCCCAGTTGGTGGCGTGGAACTGCAGGATCTGCCTGTGGCGCAACGCGGTCGGTTGCACCTCCGCCCCCAGGCCGGAGGCGTCGAGCAAGCTTTGGATGATGTCGCTGTCGGTCTGGTCGAAAAAGTCGGCGCTGCGCGGGCTGACCGTGAGCTTCATCGCCGTGTGCCGGCAATCGACGACCCATTGCGACGCGGCCGATTCGCGCACGCGCAGGCCGACACGCACCACCGTGCCGATGAACAGTGAGTTCAGATCGGCTGCGGATCCGGCAAGGATTTCGATGCGCTGGCCGGGCGCGAAGACCGCACTGTCGGCCAGCGCAAACGTGCCGGTGGATGCTGCCCCATCAACGTAGATCAGGCGGGCTGCGGCAACTTTGTTGACGCTGGTTGTCACGGTCACCCCCACCAGCTGGTGCTCGCGTGACACCACCTCGCCACCGGCCTTGATGGTGAATTCGCGGTGTTCGGCAGCGATCGGCAGGGTGCGTGTCTCGGGCATGGCCTATTTCTCCAGGGGGGGGAAATACAGCGTGCTGCCCGGTTCAAGCCAGCGGAAGTCGTCGAGCCCGTTGGCCTCGGCCACCCGCAGGTAGTAGCGGCAGTCACTGTAAATTTCCTGACACAGCGCCGGTAGGCGGTCGCCGGCCTTAATGGTGCGGCGATGGGTGAGGTCGGGCGACTGGTCCTGGGCGATGGCGACGCGGGTGCGATCGTCTGAGTTGTCGCTGAACGTGGCGCTGATCACAGCGCGCAGCGGCACGCCATCGGGACGGAAGAGCTTGTAGGCGATGGAGGCGCTCTTCAGGACGCAGCGCTTGACCTGCAGCGTGCCCCAGACGATCTTGAGATAATTGGTGCGGTGGATATCGCCGTTGTATTCGGTGATCAGCTGGAACTGCCGCACCGCCGCCTGCACGTCATAGGGCATGCCGTTGGCGCCGGTGCCGTCGAGAAAGAAGCTCAGCGACAGGTCGCCCGGCTTGATCTTCTGGAACTCCATCCGGCTGTTGGTGGTGCCCGCCCCCTGGGCGGCGTCGTATTCCACCTCGTAGCCCAGGCTGATCTCGGCCGGATTGACATAGGCCACGAAGCGATCGAAGGCCTTGTCGCTGTAATCGGGCTGCTTGTGGGCGAGGATCGTCAGCTTCTCCAGCTGACCCTTGTCGGGGACCGGCAGGCCCGGACCGAGGCTGCCGCCGAGATCGGTGGGGATCATGGCCTAGGGCTCCTCGCGTTCGCGGAGGATGTCGAGAATGCGGGCAACGCATTCCTCGACCAGCGCCTGACGTTCGGTTGCCGGTAGAGCCTCTCCTGCCGCTGCGGCAGCGGCGCCACCGGCTTCGCGGTTGCCGACTTCAACGGAAATCACAACTTCGTCGATGATAATCGGCATGGTTTCAGGGATTCCGATTGTTCAGTTTTTTCATTTAGTTTCGGTTAACAGTGAAGTGCTGATAGGCAAACTGAAGGGTCTCGACGCTGTAGGCGTTGTTGGCGGCGTTGAGGTCAGCCACCGCCCACTTGGTCGGCCAGGCACCAACCACATACCAGGTGATCAGGGGCTCGTGTGCCTCGTTGAGTAGAACCACATCGATGGCCCGTGGTGTGATCATCAGATCCACCACGCACTCGCGGATCCAGTCCCATACTTTGGAGCTGGTCAGCAGACCTCGCTTCAGCACGAGTTCAGGGTATTTCGCCCGAGTTGGATACTTCTGTACGAATCGGTTCTCGCCGCCTTCCGGCACTTCCTCGCTGCCCATCTCCACCGCCAGCCCACCCACCTCCGTGAACCGAAGATCATCGCCGCCTGAGAGGCCGACGACATCAACGCGGAAATGGAAGCCAACCGGGGGTACGTAACGGGCCATGGTTCAGGGTGCGACTTCAGTTGTTATCAACTTTCAGCCCTTCGTGGGCCACCTCGATGGACTCAATCGCCACCTCGTTGCCGGCCGCCTTGAGTTGAGGACCCTCGACTTTGACTGGGAAGGCATTATGCACCGTCCACACCATCACTGGGTCTTGCTTTTCGTTGAGCAGGCTGATGGTCATGGTGCGCCGCTCGATGGTGTTTAGTTTCACTGTTGACAACCACTTGAAGAAGTCGTTGTCCGCCTTGATCACACCGCGTTTGAGCGTGATGTTGTTGTACTTGCGCAGGCCTGGCATCTTGATCGACGAAT
Source organism: Prochlorococcaceae cyanobacterium (assembly GCA_044375975.1). Taxonomy (GTDB): domain Bacteria; phylum Cyanobacteriota; class Cyanobacteriia; order PCC-6307; family Cyanobiaceae; genus UBA5018. The sequence continues at coordinate 4,211 of JBILLQ010000034.1, read as the reverse complement.
ACTCAGGGAAGGAACCGTCGCGATACTCGATGACCTGGATTTCCTGGGTGAGGCCTGAGACTTCGGAGAAGCCGATGCGGCTGCCACCCCAGTCCACACGGAAGTGAAAGACTGGCAGAGGGTACTGAGCGGGCTGAGCGGGCATGGGTGGTTTCCTGATTTGTTGTATTTGTCAGTGATCAGATTAACTGGTTTGCTGCTTGTGCGAGAATTTAATGACGATGAATTCGGCCGGGCGCACTGCCGCCATGCCGATCTCCACGTTCATCAGACCTTCCAGGATGTCCTGGCTGCTCATCGTTACACCCAGTCCACAACGCACAAAGAAAGCATCCTTTGTGGTGGCACCAACCAAGGCCCCTTCGCGCCATTTCTGGGTCAGGAAGTTTTCGATCATGCCGCGTACCTTCACCCAGGTATTGGCATTGTTGGGCTCGAAGACCGCCCAGTAGGTGGCTTTCTTGATCGACTCTTCGACCATGTTGAAGAAGCGGCGTACCGAGATGTAACGCCACTCGTTGTCGTTTCCCGCCAGGGTGCGGGCGCCCCAGACCAGGGTGCCCGCACCGGAGATGGCGCGGATGGCGTTGATCGACTTGCCGGCTGTGGCATCAACATTGAGCGCATCGGTTTCCTTGAGCGTGAAGCTCTTGGTGGGTGCAATGACGCCGTTCAGGCTCACGTTGGCCGGCGCCTTCCAGACACCGCGCTGGCTGTCGACCTGGGCATATACGCCGGCAATCGCACCCGACGGCGGACAATCCGTGAGAATCGAGCCGATGCCCATGACCAGGTTGCGGTAGGGGGTGAAGGTGTCGAGCAGCGTTTGCTCATGCAGTGTCTGGTAATTGGCGATGGACAAAACGATGCCATCCACCGCTCCGCCGACGATCGAAAATGCCTTCTGCAGGCCGGGCAATGCGCTGTTGATGATGGCCTTGACGGTTGTGCCCCCGGTAATGCCACTTGAGGGACCCGGCGTACTGGCGCCGAACAGGCCTGCCCAGGCCGCTGTAGTTGGCGGTGTCTTGTCCCATTCAACTGTGTAACTGCCGCTGGCAGTTGTGATGTCGTCGGCCATCTCCTTCTCCAGTGCGATTAGCTCGGCATAGGCCGGGCGGAGGCTGCCGCTGATGGTGGTGGTGATTTCTCCTGCGAGCTTGACATTACTCAGTGGTGAAGCATCGGCCCAGTCGGTGATGGTGCGTGCGATGTCATAGACATACTTGAAAAGCGGCGCGGCATCCGTTCCGCTCGGATTGGCGATCGCTCTGTAGACAGCCAGTATTTTAGCGAATGCGCTGGATAGCGATTCGCCGGTGCCGGCCAGGGTGGTGATGCCGTTTTTCACCGTGGTGGCATCGTTGTCCAGCTGGTCGAGGGCCTGGAGTGCCGCAAGCACGTCGGTTTCGCTGGTTAGATCCTTGAGAGCAACGTCGACACCGTTCTTCTTTACCTTGTTCTTGATCTGGGCGTAGCCGATCGACTTGTTGTAGTTGAGCCTCAGCCACGGGGTGTAGGCGGCGCCGTACTTGAGGTTGTTGATGCCGATCTTGTCGCGGAAGCTGCTGCCGTTTTCGTCCCCCTGGCGCAGGTCGAGCACGGCCACGCGGTCCTTGAGCTCGCCACATTGCTTGAGCGCCTCCTGCTGCACCTTCTGAAGGCCGTCGGCATTGAGGGTGGCGGCATCGGGAAACAGCAGGATGGTCGGCTCGTCGACCTGGGCCACGGCCCGCACCCCGACCTCCAATTTATCGCTGTCGATGGACGGAGAGGCGGTCGTGTAGGGGCCGACCGTGACGATGTAGCAGTCGCCGCCACCATTGTCGTAGAAGAGGCGCAGGCTGTCGTAGAGCATGTAATTGTTGCTGATCGTTGCCGAGATAAAGTTATTGGCCGCATCAAGATTGGCTTCGCTCACCACGTAGTCAGGTCCCTTGCCATACAGGATTTCGAACTCGAGCAGCGACTTGATCCGCTTCGGCGTGTTCAGCAGATCGTTGGGGATCAGCTGAGTAACCTTGGCGGTGTAGCCGATGAAGGCGGGAATCGCGGTTTCAACCTCTGCCACTGAAGGCGGGAAGACCGAGATTTCCTCGATATAGACATTAGGTGTGCGATAGGTTGCCATGGTTTGTGCTGGGTTTAAGATTTGGCGAGGTGAACAACGAAATTTGCCTGCCCCTGATCAGTTCCTGCCTGGGGCAGATGCTGAACGACAATTTCGCTGGCGCGTTGGATCTGTAGTTTGCGGTAGCCGCCAAGCCGTCGCGCTACTGGCGCCAGCGACTGGAACAGGGTGACCCGGCTCGGGTCGCGGTGCAGGGATGCTGGTGGGATGTCATCGGTGGCTGAGAAAGCGGCGGCGGCGATGCGCTGGAAGCTGAGCGGAGCACGGTTCTGTTCGCTGGCGCCGGCATCGTTCAACGCCAGCTGGTCGAACTCGGTCTGCCCGAAGTTGTCGGCAACGATGTAATACTTCAGCCTTTCTGTGCGCGCCGCCAGAGCGATGCTGAGGGTCGGTGGGTCGGCATAGAATGCGTCTGCAATGGTCACCGCTACGGCGCCCCAGAGCGGTTCGCAATCCCAGTGCGGGGGCCGCAACCATTGCGATAGCTTCGAGGTACCAGCGGCTGTGGCCTCCAGCTGATACCGACCGGTCGGCCAGTTGTGGGTAGCAAACACCGCGTCCTCCACGCCAGCTAGCAGGGTGCGTTGGTCCACCATCAACGTAGCCTCTTTGCTCACCAAGTGCCAACTCAGCGTCAACGGTCGAATCGCACTGTCTGGCACGATGCGCTGGCTGGCGTCCAGCGGGGTTACCTGGAGCGCTGCATCGAGGCTGTCTGGTGATCCTGAGTTGGCATAGAGGGGCAGGCCGCCGTCGCCTGACGGTGCCTGGGTAAAGTTGGCAAATCGGTAATTGTTAAGATGCAGCCCGATCCACAAGGTTTGTCCGGAAATCCGCCGTAACGGTTGTCGAGATTCGTCCACCTCGCACAACACCACCAGCCCACCGTTCTGCACCCGCGTCAGCAGCTTGCCGGCGGTCAGCACCGGGTCGTTGACGTCGATGCGGAATTCGAGATCGGGACAGGGGCCGCCTAGGTAGTAGTCATGGACTACTTCGAGCCGGAGCAGTGTCTGGAAGCGGATGGCCACGGTCAGCGCTCCTAGTTAGTTGTTATTCAATGCGAATGAGACATCGGTGATCGGCGGACCGGCCATGATCGGTTCACGATCCTGGATGGTGACCAGCCGTGCCCGGTAAAGAGCCGAAGGCTGGTATTTGGCGCCAATGCTGGCCCACAGCTGGTTGAGCGTTTCCGGTGTGACGCTGTACAACTCCATCACGATCTTGCCGATGCGCGGATCGAGTGCCGGATATTCGTCGACGGTGAAGGCTGGATGCGACTGGAAGAAGGTGAGAACATGCGACAGCGCCTTGAGCGTGGTTGAGTAGTCGATCATGCGCGCCGCAAAGAGCAGCGTGAGGTTCAGCTTCAGTTCGGGCTGCAGCCAGAGTTCCTGCGGGCCACCACTGCCGACTCGCCGTGGCATTTGCTCCCGTGTCGTCCGTTCCTCTTCGATGTTCACCAGGGCCAATGCCACGGTGCCTGAGGTGATTGCCAGGTTGCCCTTGTCATCGAGGAGCGCCCCCGGCACCACCTTGCCCAACGAAGACGAACCGGTGCGCCTAACCAGGTATCCATTGAATTCGTCGGCCAGGAAATTCAGCGCCAGGTCAAGCATCTCCCCTGCCCATCGGGTGTTCGCCGCTGCTCGATGCCTCTAGCCATCCATCCATGTCCGGTTCCTGCTAGGGGGCTGCTGTGACGTGAAAAGGGTGATGCGAAAAGAAGTAACGGTTGTAACGTCTTGAGTTGCTGGCATCGCAACAGCTCTGGGATTGTTGTGAGGCTAGTTCAGTCTCGAAATCAGTATGTGCTCGCCGTAGGGCTTTGTCAAGCGTTGGCCCCTGTGCTGTCGATCACGTTCATAATTATTTGGCTTTTGCCGTTGGCGTAGGCATCGAATCGATCGTCCATGGCCCAGCCCTCCCGCCGCACCGGAAGCTGCCTGCCTGACTGACCGACACATTCCTGAGAACCCTTGCAACAGCATGGGTCTCAAGTCATTGGGTGGGCGGGGAGCCATGGGAGCGTGGGGCTGCGAAACCAAGCCAATCACCCGTGGATCCCCAGACCCGA
>JBILLQ010000033.1:0-34559 GCA_044375975.1 Prochlorococcaceae cyanobacterium | reverse complement strand
TTCCTCGGGAGTCAGAAAAACTCGAAGCCTCGCGCTCATAAGGACCTCTCAATACGGAAATAAATCCTATGATACATCAAAATTGTCGACGGCCCAACCTCGAAAAATTTTTGCCAACCTACTTAGCCGGATTCCTACTCGCATACAGAAGCGCCTGTTCTTGGTATTGATACAAATGCGATCGGCACAGATGCGCTCTGGATAGCATCCATTGTCACTCTTGTATTTCTCGGCCTGGGCAATTAGATCACCTCCTTCGTTGTAAGGAGCCCAGCTGATTCTGTGCAGAAATGGAAATCCGTTCTGAACCGAGACACTTATTTACCGCAAGCGGAAGTCCTGCGGGCTACGGCGCCGAATTCAACTGCTGCCCTTGCCTTGCCGCGCACAATCGGCCGGACCCAGCGCTGCACCAAGCTCACAAGCTGATCAGGGATGCTCCTCGTATTGCTATGGAGGAGAACAGTCTGCTGACGATATAGCTCACTGCAAGCCAAGAGCTTCTGCCACCAGTGATGCTTGAGGCCAAAAAAGCTTGGCCCAGCTGCGATTAGGGCATCGATGGCTGTAAGATTTCTCTGCAGATAGCTTAACTGTTTCTTCACTGCAGTTTTAATTTTTCGGCGCCTTGGCTTTTTCTGTTTAGCAACACTCAGGAAGTGAGCATGTGCTTTACGGCGGTCATAACGAGGGCGACGCATTGCAAAAGCCGAGGATTGTTTGCAAAGATCGTCAACCACTCTCTCGGTCGATTGCCTCGCCTCATTTAACAGCTTGAGGTCCGTGGGGTAGGTGATGTCTGCAGGCGTGCAAGAAGCATCAATGCTGAGTGTTCCCCAATTCTTGTCCTCCGGCCAGTCGACGGGTTTGATCAGGCTGTCGAGCGTGAGCTGATCACAACTACCTGGATCATCTCCGCCAGAACCATCGTAATCATCTTGTTGGGATGCGACAGCTTCAAGCAATATCGCTTTCCCCCTTTGAACTAAAATCTAATTGCTTCGCCTCAAGTCTTTATCTGAGAATCGCCTGCGAAAATGGTCCATCATTGATGGATCAAACGGCGCCTTGCTGATGTATCCGGCAAATCCAAGGAAGAACTGAATATAATGGTTTTCTTGGATTTGAAGAACAGTTTCTTCATCCGTAAGCCCCAAACGTTGCTTGATATAGAGCGATCCGAAAGCCAGTCTGACTGGCTTGGCAGGGGCGCCAACATTAGCGCTGAACTGAGGCGCATAGGTCTCCTCCAGCTCTTGCCAAGGTATGAGCTTCTCAAGCAGCACCCAGCGGTTGGCGGGGTCAAGTGTGCCGCCAAAAGGCAGGTGGAAGGATTCGATAGTAAGCTGACCGTGATGCTGCTTCCGTTACATTTGTGGCTGTCAGCAGTAGCAGCATTCAATAACTGCCAGCTTCCCAGCTCTGAGCAGCTGAAACAAGCTGCGGCGCAATGGGTTTGCCTTTTTCAGGAAGCCCTAAATATCCAATCAATACGGGACGTTACGAGATACTACAATGCACAGTCATCGAGAGAGCACTGGAGTTGACAGGTGACCAAAAGTATGTATCATATAATGGGTCCCTCTTGATAAAAAAATGAACTATTAATTTCGTTTTTTGCTTCTCAATAACATTTATTGCACTTTCCATGATGGCACTATACGAGATTTGAATCTTGCATTGGCAGATAGCTAATGCAAATTGGTGCATAAAATTCACAATATAATTAGTAAATATCTGTAGTAACTTTTAGGCTGTTTTGCAGTCTAATGCTCTCCCGCATGGTAGTTTAAGATCGAGCTTGCTTCTCCGGTGGCGAGGTGAACGCTCCCAAGCTTAAACTCTTGTTATCCTTGATGATCGCTTGAACATGTCTGCCCCAAAGCCATCAACTCCACGAGATAATGGCCAACAAAGTGTCTATCGAGAGATTCATTTGTCCACTGGTGAGACCCTGCGGATCGGGGCTCATGCTTATGGTGCAACAGTAGTTGAGGGATTGCAGCCGGCCATCCTGGCTGCGGTTGCCAGTGGGGCGCTGCCGGCGCTTCACATCAAGAACGCCGTGAGCATACAGTGGTGTGATCTCGTTTCTGATCGGTTTACGCGCCACCCTGCTACAATGAAAGAAGACGTCTTACCACCAATCTACTCTCTTGGCAGCCATCTTTATTCTTGCCCTACGGGAGAAAGTTTCTCATGCTATTTTCAGAGAATCGAGCAGAGTAATGCTGCGATTGCAGAAATCCTACCGAATGGTTGGGATCCAATTGTGTCATTCCTGAAAGATGCTTGTGAACTTGGCGGTTCAAGATTTGAGTATTTATCAGCTAATGGGCTTAGCATTCGTCATGGTTCCTTTCGGACGTGGGGGAAAGACTCAGGCAGCACTGCAAATGGCCGCTGCTATTTCGCCGCACCGCATGAGGACTACGAAGAGACCAATAGCAATCATCCTTTACCTCAGATTTACCAATCGAATAACGTCTTTAGTATTATTCTTTGCATTGATGCTGTACATGATTGTGAGCCTGAAACTATTGTATGGAATCAGCGCATGACCCTCGATGAAATTAGTGATCCCAATGTTAGGCATTCATGGGCTTCCTATGGTTATCGTGAATCTTTGTTTCAAGATGTCGACTCCATGCTCATACGTTTGAAAAAGGGTGATGCTGCTATCATTCCCGCACATAATGTGCATGCAGTTATTGGCTATTCCGGTTTTCAATGGTGTACATATATGGCATTCTTTCATCTGATTGAGCCAACGCCAACTGGGTTCTCAAAATTGGTTTTCCGCACCTAGTGCCATAAACTATCCAAAGGCTAAACTCCTAATTCTTTGAAACCTTTCCCTAATGACCATCAAAACAGAGTTAAAGTACCTGTCAGACACATATGTTTACACTGATGAATCAGTCTTCTTGCACTACGGACAAGACGATAGAGGTTCGTACGCAGTTTTGGATCAGACGATTTTCTATCCTCAAGGTGGCGGTCAACCGAGCGATGTGGGTTCCATTCAATTTGGGCAGCAGATGATTGATGTTATTTTTGTTGGGTTTAGGGATGGCCAAGTGCGTCACTACATCTCAGATAGCATGTTAGGTGCGGATGATTTTTTGGGACAAAAATGTGTGCTTCGATTGGATAAAGACAGGCGAATTAAGCACGCAAGGTTACATACTGCTGGCCACTTGATCGCTGGTCTTGTTGATGCCGGGCGTGGATCAATGCGGGCAGTGAAGGGTTATCATTTCGAGGAAGGTCCATACGTGGAGTTCGAGGGAGAGCCAGAAGATAGCGATGCCGATGCTTTTCTTGCTGCCCTGCAAAACAAGATTAATCTTCTGATTGCTGAGGTTCCTCAAGTTTATGAAGAACAGGTAAGCTATAATGAATTGAAGCAACGTTGCTGGAATGCCCCCCCCAACATCCCTGCCGATAAACCTTTGAGAACGATCACAATTCATTCGCTCGATCCAGTTCCTTGCGGGGGTACTCATGTGAGATGCCTGTCTGAAATCGGGGCTGTCAATGTGGTTAAATTCAAGAAGAGAAAAGGCCTTACTAAAATCAGTTATCGTGTGCAAGGCGTATGATAAAATTTTTTGTGCTTCAAGAGATTGTAAAGCAAACCTGCTTCCCTCACAAATGATCGATAAAATTCTTGCTGTCTGGGGAACTCCTAGGACTAGGTCTACCGCATTTTTGTGGATGATGAAACAGCGGGGCGACTTCCATACGTTCCATGAACCCTTTGGAAAATCTTTTTATCTCAGCGAAGACCGTCGTAGCAATCGTGCGGCCGACCAACCAGCGCGTGCTGATTTAAATTATACTGCCATTTTAGACATGCTTGAGTCTCACAAGGGCAAAGACGGCCGTTCCGTATTTATCAAAGACCTCACTTATCACTTTGAGGGTGTATATAGTAGAGAATTCTTGTCGCATTTTCACAATGTATTTCTGATTCGTGATCCCGCCCAGACCTTGCCTTCTCTTTACTCACTGCTTCCGGATTTTACACCTTCGGAGCTGGGATATGACACGCAGTATCACATGTATGAGACGGTAAGTGCCGCTACCAACATATCGCCGCTCGTCATTGATGCTGATGACTTGGCGACTAATCCAAGGGCTGTGGTCTATGCTTTTTGCAAAGAGGTCGGTATCCCCTTCATTGAGGAGTCGCTTCAATGGGATAACATTCCACCAAGTACAAGTCTCACCTGGTGGATCGGCGGAGACTGGCACCACGATAATCTAAAAAAAAGCACCGGGTTTCAGACAAAACGCTTTAAGGAATACCCTGAGGTATCCGAAATTCCTAAGTTGGCCATGGCTTACGAACAAAGCCTTCCCTATTTTGAAAAGCTTTTCGCAAAACGTTTAATCGTCTGAACCATATTTACTCTCTCCAGCTGCCAGAATTCTACTGAGGTTATGCGTTTAGGATCAAACCGGGTATCCGTTCAGGGGGCGGGACGGCTCACCGCGAACTTCAGCCCTACTGAGCCCTTGACGGCAGCTTGATTCCCGGTTGCATCACAGGCAGAGACCGCCTGTGATGAGCACGCCTCCTGCCGGGATTCCAGACGCGGATTGGCTGTTGTGGCCACCCGAGGCCAGACAGTTCATCCTGGCCCAGCAGCAGGAGATCGAGCAGCTACGCAGCCAACTCGCCGCCCTGGCTACCGAACTGGCCAGCCTGCGGGAGCAGATCGGCCGCAGCTCGCGCAACTCCACCAAGCCGCCCTCCAGCGATGGGCCCGGGTTTAAGCCGCCGGCACGGCGTAAGGGCAGTGGCCGCAAACGCGGCGGTCAGCCAGGCCATCCTGGATCAGGCCCGGAGCTGTTGCCGATCGAGCGGGTGGATGAGGTGGTGGAACACCACCCCGATGCCTTTCGATGTTGCGGCACTGCTCGGTGTCAACTACATTGTCGTCGCGTTGACTCATGCGAATTGTTACCATGCAGGAGGCCTATGTCGATGAGACCGGCGCCCCTACCGGCAACGCCGACGGCAATAATCCCACTGGCAAGCGGGCTGGCAGAGGGTCATGGTCACCGCTGTGGTGACGATGTTTATCCAAGGCCTTAGTCGATCGACGGCCGCCGCCATCGAGCTGCTGGGCAGCACCTTTGGCGGGATTGTGGTGAGCGATCGCTTCTCGGCCTACAACCACCTGCCCACCCAGCAGCGCCAGCTGTGCTGGGCGCACCTGAACAGCGACATCAACGCCATCGCCGAACGCCCGGGCGCCAGCGCTGAATTCGGCGCGGAACTGCTGGGCCTGCAGCAAAAGCTGTTTGGGCTCTGGCACCGCTACAAGGACGGAACGATCGACTGGCCCGCTTTCCAACAACGCTGTCGGCCACTCCGCAAGGACTTTGATGCCACGCTGCAGCGGGTGGTGGAGCTGGGTTACCAGCGTGGCGAGCGAACGCCGTGGGACAAGACGGTGCTCACCTGACAGCAGCTCCAGAGGGTGTCAGGTGGGTTGTGGACATTCCTGGAGATCGAGGGAATCGAGCCCACGAACAACGCTGCCGTTGACGCAGTCTTCTCCGTAGGAGTACGTGCCCTGCGCCAGTCGGTGATTCAGCTCAAGATCAGTCATGGCATCCAATCACGCCAGGGTGCGATCTGCCGCAGCCGACTGCTCAGCGTCACCACCACGCTCAGGCAATAGGGCCGTGATGTCTGGCAGTTCCTGGAGCAAGCTTGGATTGCCCATAACCGCGGCGGGGTGATGCCGTCACTGTTGCCAGATCGCTGAGACGGCTGTCATCTTTCCTGAACGCGGGGGGGCTGCGATCCGTAGTCACAGGGTGATGGTCGATCAGACTTGCATCTGAGCGGCGGAGCGTCCCGAACCCTGAATGGTTACCAAACCGGAAACACCAGAAGTGCCGCAGTCTTACTCCGCTGAGGGCTGGAGCAGAGGTTGTAGCGCGATCCTGATCCCCGCAACGATCTGAAGACCCCAGAGAAGCTCTACAGAAAAGTAGCCAAAACCAAGCGGCAGCAACAACACTCCGATTCCCGCCAGCAGGCTCGTTCGTACCGCTTGGCGAGCGTTGGATGAGATGCTGGTTTCGAAGCCTTGTGCCAGCTCCCACAACACCCGCAGCTGGCTGAGGTCGTCCTCCATCAGCACCACCTGGGCGGAGTCGGTGGCCACTGTCGTTGCACCTCGTAAGGAGATCGATACCTCGGCTTTGCGCAGGGCAATGGCGTCGTTGATGCCGTCACCGATGAAGCACACGCGCTTTCCTTGCTCTTTCAAGGTCTGGATCCGGTCAGCCTTTTCGTCCGGCAACGTGTTGGCGAACCAGCCGTCGATCCCCAGCTCAGCGGCGAGGGCGGCGGTTGGGGCTTCCTGATCGCCGGAGATGATATAAATCGAAAAGCCATTTTGCTTGAGCCACTCAACGGTGGCCAGAGCTTCCGGCCGCGGAACGGCCGCCAGCTCAATAGCGCCTGACACCGCACCGTCCACCGCCAAGAACACCAGTCCATTCCCCCTGGCATGGGCGGTGGTTTGGATCTCAAGAAGCTCCGGTGGCAGTTCCAAGCCTTGCCGGGACAGAAAGCGCTGGCTCCCGAGCCGCACGGCCTGCCCCTCAATCTGAGCCTTGAGCCCTAAACCAAGCTCAAGTACGGCGTCTTCCATGGTTGGAAGAGCTACCCCACGCCTCGTCGCCTCGGCGCGGATGGCCTGGGCGATGGGGTGGCTCTGGCGTTGCTCCGTGGCGGCGGCGAACGCCAACACCTGAGTTTCGCCAAAGGGCGCCAGGCCATGAATCTTGGCAACCTTTTGTTGATCAAGTGTGAGGGTGCCGGTTTTGTCAAAGACGATCGTGTCAATCGTTAGCAGACGCTCCAGCGCCCGACCGTCTTTGATCAGCACGCCCCGCTCAGCCCCCGTGCCCAGACCGTTGAGCAGGGTGAGCAATCGCAGGGGGATCTGGCTGGTCATGAAGTTGGCTCCAAGCATCGTCAGCCCTGTCTGGGGTCCACGCAACACCAAGCCGAGGCAGCCGCCGGCCAGGGTGGGCCAACGATATTTTTCTACGGATTTGAATTGATCCGCGAGGCGGATCTCCTGCTGTTCCACCGTCTGATTGAGCACTTCGCCGATGCGAGCGGCGGCGGTTTCTGCGCCGGTCTTGTCCACCCGCACGCCCACCTTTCCGCCAAGCACAAGGGTGGCTGCCAGGACGGGGTCGCCCGTCCCCTTCTCCACCGGTTGCGATTCACCGGTGAGACGATGCTGATCCACGATGGCGGCACCCTCCACCACCACGCCATCGACGGGGACGAGCTGCCCGGCCGTGATCACAAGGATGTCTCCCAGCAGGAGTTCCTCGAACGGGATGGAGCGTTCCTCGCCACCACGCAGCACCCAAACCCTGGTTGGCAGCTCACCCAGAAGATGGGTGAGGCTGTGGCGCGTGACTGTCTGGGTAAGCCATTCCACCTTGTGCCCCAGGCTGCTCAAAAGGATGCCAATCATGCCGATCAGGTAGTGGCCTCCAAGCCACAACGAGAGCAGATAAAGAACTAAAAAGTGCATCAGACTGAGCCGACGCTCGCTAACTGCGATTCGCCAGCTTTCTCTGAGCCAAGGCCACCCATTGTAAAGACCGACAATCAGCACAACAGGAGTCAGAGGCCACCGGGTGAGAATTTTCAATCCGAGCACTGCCAGGCCACCGACCCCCAAGGCGAGACGGCGGTTGTTGGCCCTTTCCTGGTTATTGAGTTTCCGCAGACCCGTTGGGCTGATCTGGCGCATCTGCTCCTCCCTCAGCTCGCTAACCAACAGGGGGTCCAGATGTGTTTGAACGAAGGTTTGGTAACGATCATCCAGTTGAGAAAGGCGGCTGCCAAACAGACCAAGGGCTGCCTTTGGAGAATCCGTCTTCTGTCCATGGGATGCCGGAGGCGGAGGGCTCAGCTTGTCGATCAGCGTTGAACTTTTCCGCTGTTTTACGAGGCCTGCCATCAAGACACCTCCACCCAGACCGACAAAGAACAGAGGGATCATGGTTGGAGAAGCCAGCGCCGCTGGGAGACGGCCGGGTGCGGTGTCAGCATAAAATGGCAAGGAATGAGAATATTGCTAGAAGGAGATCTTCTCCAGAATGGGGTACTAACATCGCACTGCGTATGTTCTTCTCATCCCTGACACAGAGTAGGACGCCACAAGAAACCCTAGATGATAAGCATAGTTGGAAATGCGGACAAAACACACCAAAAAAAGATATAGAGCACTTATTTGGCTAAAGACAAATTACTGGCTGCTGTAACCAAATCAAAACACAGTTGTACAAATGTAAAAATAAGCACAAATATAAAATATACTGGGATAAATAAGTTATTTTCAAATTGATTACTGTTTTATGATCATTATGTTTACAATAAATGCATTGAATTATCAGGTAAGCTTGAGAGAGTAAGTATACTTAAAAAGAACATTGCTCTGATGTGCTAGCTGCTCGAGCCTCGGTCAACAGATCAGACCACCAAGTTTTCATTGCAGCAATAGCCTGTTCGGCGCCGACCACAACTTGAGTGGTATCGATCGTGGGTCTATCAAATTGGCGTTCAACAATTGTATCAAATTCTAAGCCTTCAAGGAAAATACCCAGCTCATTTCTGTGGGACTGCTCAACTCCGCTCAAGTGCATATCGTGGAATCCCACAAGTTGTTGACCCCTTGCCTCAAGTCCTCTGCGTCGCAGGACCTCTTCGCTGACATCCTTAAAAACTTCATGCTCAAAGATGGCCGCTGTTTCTGTTGCAAACATTGTGCCAAGTACAGACGAGGGCATTCCGGATGAAAGGCGACCAATGGTATCAAGGAAAACGGTTGTAGATTTGAACTCTTTTCGAGTGTCTACATCTAAGTCAATTTGTTTGAGAGCAGCTTTGTAGATCGCTGCATGATTATTTTCTTCGGCAAGATTCCGAAGCAGCTCCTTGTGGATTGCGTCTGTGTCAAAGGTTTCGGTTACTGCCGCGGCTGTGGCCAAAAATTTGGTATTTCTAAACGAAAACTGGTAATGCTCAAGCATTAACCATTCCAGGGCTGCTGTTGTGTAAGGCCTTAAATCAGCAAGTTGGGCTTTACAGTCATTTATGAAAGCATAATTTAGTCGATCTATTTCACTGTAAACGCATGCCTTTGATTCGGATTCAACGGCAATTGATACTTGATTCATTTGCGGTGAATTTGAGGATGGTGCAAATCTTTAAGACTTTAACAGCCAAGCGGCTATCAGGTCAAATTGCAAGAACTGAAATGTCAGGAAAATCCAACCATTGTTCTCAATTGTTGACAGTCAGAGCTTCAGGGCGCTGGACAACGAGAGCATGTCAGTTGTGAATGATAGCACTTTCCCAAGCCAAGGGGCAGTTAGGGGTGAATGCGCAACCAAAATTCATGTTTGGGAATCAGGGACGCCTTTGGTAAGTCAAGACCTGCCCTTTTGGGAAGCATCAGGAACACACGAAGGGGTGTGACGGCTCACATGCAATCTTTGAATGGTTAGGCCATTAAAGTTGTGGCATAATTGGGAAGAAAGGGTTGCAAATCCTAATCCTATGTCCGGATTGATTGGTTAGATGGGGGCTTGATTGTTTAGATATTGCAAATCTTAAATTCATTTCCCCATGGTTAAACTACTCCCGCACAAAATAAAACAGATGAAAATTAAAACCTAATATGGTCAGGCAGGGTATTGACTTCGTTTTGCAAGTCATCAATTGCCGGGGGCGATAAGATTTCTAAGACGTCGCTAAGGAGTCCGAGGCGAACTGCCCATGGAATTCGTCGTTCTTTTGCTGTTCTGCCAGCTCTTGCCGGTTTGCCCCCACTTGGCTGAGCCACTTGAGGCGGTTGTCAATGCCAACCAGCAAGCCCGTCGCAGCGATATCAGGAATCGCGAATGATTGTCACTTCAGCATTGTGCGACGGCTTCAACGGTCTCAGTGGGTTTCTCTTCCGTGGCATCGGCGCCTTCGGCTTTTTTCTCTCTGATGAAATATTGTACTTGTTCAGGGGCCGGATATAGAGTCCCATGACTCCCAAACCACGCACAGCAGCCCCTCAGAGGGCTTCTTGGCTGAAGTCAAATCACCAAGCACAGGGCTGAAACTCATGTGGCGCAGTGAGCCTCATCGTTATCCCACCCCCTGGACGCATACTGCTTCCCGGCCACCAACGAACAGGCGAAGGTCACTAATCTTTGATTAATTTCACTTGATTTCACTGCTGATTATTGGCGGTGCGCTCGGTGGATCTTCGGCCTATGAAACAAAATGTTGCTGACTATGCCCAGCGCAATCCCTGTGCAGTAAAGCTTTGTTTAACCTGCGATAAATTACAGGATCTTATTCCTGAGTAGATGAGATTTGATCCCGATACTACTAGAACTGACAGAGCTGATGAATGCTCGACAAGCAATTGGCGGTTGGCGGCGGCGGCGGCGATGAGGAGCTTTGCGGGACATGAATGTGGCAGCGGAGCATTTGTCGATTCATTGATCGAGGCCGAGAAAAGGAACATGGTATTGAGCGGGCTAGCCTGATTGGTTAGTGGCAGTTCTTCGCGATTGTCAGCAGAGTGGTATTGACGAGCGGAGCATGCGTGCCTCAAAATCAGCCTTGCCCTTTCATGGTCCAGATCTCCACAATGTTGTGTCCGATAATGATTTCTTTCTCAAATTCTTCTTTGAAGTGGGATGCATTAAAGTTCAGGGTTGTGCCCCCTGCCTCAAAATGCTTCATGAACACGCATCCTACCGCATAGAGGGTTGCAGGAGCCTCAACAATCTCGCCAAAATCCAGGACAAGCCGTGCGCCTGGAACGATTATCTTGATTAGTCGGCCTGCTAATTCTTGTGCGCCATCCTTGAGAGACTCTCCAATGAAGGCCTTCGCTTCTTGACGGATCTGCTCGCCATGACCGCTCGGTGTGATTGCATCGTTCATGAGTTTTACGGCCATGGCGGAAGGCCCGATGCCGACCAGTTCCTTTAACAGGCAACGTAGGCGTTGGCTGGGGGCAGTTATGTCGTAATTCTTTGCCAAAGCCTGCACAAGTCGCAGACGTACTTCGCACTCAATGGCATCATCCAGCACTGGCAATGATGGCATCATCATCCTTGTTGCCAGGGATCCGAACATATATTGGCGAATGATGTCAGTAGCTTTTGTGGTTTTCGCACTTTTGTTTGGCATGGCGGTGGCTGCTCTTGATCTGGATTGTTTTACTGATTAGTGCTTAGTTAAACCAATTCTAACTGACGCCATAGGTGCGTTCAGTCCTTGCAGGTGGTTGCGGCAAAAGTCTCAAACTGGTTGGGTGGGCATTACTGACGCCCGCATTGCGTCTGGAGCCTCAGCCGCCAAGCGGCCACACCCACGGGCTGATTCCTGCCGAATCGCGTTGTTTTCCGGTTAGCGGGCAGTCGGTTGTACAGAAGGTTTTGCGAAGATTTGCGTTGCGGTTGCTCCTGTTGCTCCTGAGGAGTAAGGTGAATGTGCAAGTAGTTCCCTTGCGTATGCGCCAGTCGAGCAGTTGCATCGATTCATCAATGTAGCATATCGTCAGTCCGGTCTTGCAGGCTCCATGGCTTGGGGATCCTTTCGCAATGAATTCTTGTTGATCACACATCTCACATTCATTTGCCTTCCTGGAGAGACTGAATCTGTTTGTTATGCATAGCGCCAGTCGGATTAAAGGCCAACTGCAGAGCTCAGGCCTGAACGCCTGCTTCAGCAGGTTTGTAAAGCACTGGTTCGTTAATCTTGGAGTGACTGGCACATAGTATAAGTTACTTTGCTTTATCCCCATGCGGCCAATCTCTTTATTCTACTGCTGGTTGATGTGGCCAGTGCCGCCTGTCAGAGCCTGATGCTGTTCTGATTGCCACACTGTTCATCCCTCCCCATGTCCAGCGACTTCCCCGTGATCCCCGCCGGTCTGCATCCTTTACCCCCCCCATCGGGAGATCTGGTTTGACCAGATGCTGTACCCGGATGTTCTCTGCAATATCGGCGGCTATGTGGATCTGCCGGGGGCGATTGATCCGCAGCTTTTTGACGAGGCGGCTTCGCTGCTGGTGCACAAGCACGACAGCCTGCGGGTGCGCCTCACCAGTGAACGCGACGAGGATGGCGTGCCCCTGCAGACCTTTGTTGAGCACTGACCGCTGCGGGTGCCGTTGCGGGATGTCTCCAGCGAGGCCGATCCCGAAGCCGCTGCGTTGGCATTCATGCAGCGGCGCTTTGAGGAGCCCTTCGCTCTGGAGGGACAACCACTGTTTCGCTACGACCTGATCAAGCGACGATCACTACTACTGGCTGCTGCAGTATCACCACCTCAGCATCGACGGCTGGGGCGTGGCTCTGCTGAACCGCTCCTGGGGGAGATCTACAGCGCCCTGGCCGCCGCAGAGACTCCCGATCTGGAGGCTCCCTCCTACACGGCCTACATCAAAGACGACCGGGCCTATGTCGAATCGGCGAAGTTTGAGCAGCAGCGGGCCTTTTGGCGACAACACCATCCCCAGTCTCCAGAGCCCCTGCTCACTCCCTACTACCGCGGACATTTTGCCGGTGCACTGGCGGGGAGCGGCTGCGAGGCGATGGCGCTGCCGCGAGAGGTTTACGACCGACTGGGCGCACTGGCGGAGGCCCACGGCGTCTCCCTTTTCCATGTGCTGTTGGTGGCTCTTTATGTCTATTCGCCCGCACGGGCCAGGTGGAAGAGGTGACGTTTGGTTTGCCGGTGCTCAACCGTGCCAACGGCGCCTACAAACGAACGGCTGGATTGTTTGTGAACCAGAGCCCGGTGAAGTTCTGTGCGGAGCGCGACCTGAGCTTTGCGGAGTTACTGGGGCGGATCAGCACTACCTTGAAAGCAGTTTATCGCCATCAACGTCTCCCCGCCAGCGAAATTCGTCAGGCCGTAGGAGCTGAGGTTGCCCAGAGCCGGCTGTTTGCTGTGGGCCTGGACTTTGTTTACAACCAGGCCTACTTCACGGCGGTGGAGATCCGTGGTCTGCAGAGCCGGTTCGGCCAGGTGCTGGACTCAATTGTCTGCGACAGCGATCAGCCAATCCGATCCGTCTCAATTCTGCCAGAGATGGAACGCCAGCGGCTGGTGATGGAGTGGAACGCCACTGATACGGATTATCCGCAGGATCAGTGTGTGCCTCAGTTGGTCGAGGAGCAGGTGAGGCGAACGCCGGAAGCCACGGCGCTGGTGTTTGAGGATAAATCGCTCAGCTACTGGGAACTCAACGCCCGTGCCAATCAGCTCGCCCATTACCTGATCCAGCTGGGCATCAAACCGGATGACCGCGTGGCCATCGCTGTCGAGCGCAGCCTGGAGATGGTCGTCGGCCTTCTCGCCATCCTCAAAGCCGGTGGCGCTTATGTGCCATTGGATCCGGCCTATCGAGAAGAGCGCTTGCGCTTCATGGTGGAAGACAGCCAGCCCGTGGCGTTGTTGGTGCATGGGGCGACGCGACAGCGGTTTGAGGCGTTGGCGGGGCAGGTGCCCTTGGTGGATCTGGAGGAGGACGCGGCGGTTTGGGCGGAGCACTCCACCTCGAACCCTGATCCCGCTGCCCTGGGCTTGCGTCCTGATCATCTGGCCTATGTGATCTACACGTCAGGATCCACTGGCGTTCCCAAAGGGGTGATGGTGGAGCATCTATGGTCCCACGGAAACCACTGTGTCAGCGACGACGTTTGCGGTGGAAACGGGTTTGCTCGGATCGACTATTCCTATTGGTCGCCCACTCGCCAACACATGCACCTATGTCCTGGATGGCGATGGTCAACCCCTGCCAATTGGCGTGGCAGGGGAGCTGTTTGTCGGTGGTATTAGTGTGGCGCGGGGGTATCTCAACCGCACGGAGCTGACAGCGGAACGCTTCCTGCCGGATCCCTTTGCCACTGTTCCTAATGCCCGCATGTACCGCACGGGCGATCTGGCGCGCTGGTTGCCGGACGGCAACCTGGAGTACATCGGCAGGGCTGACTTTCAGGTCAAGATTCGCGGTTTCCGCATCGAACTGGGCGAGATCGAGGCGGCGCTGCGGGATTGTGAGGGCATCCGCGAGGCGGCGGTGCTTGCCCGTGAGGATGCCCCTGGCGAGAAGTGCCTGGTGGCCTAAGTGACGCTTGCTGAGGGCGAAGCAATCGCTGACGGCATGCTTCTTGCCGATGGGGCCGCTGTTGCCGACATCCACACCGATGTGGTGGCGAGGCTGCCGGCCAGGCTTAAGGCGCAGCTGCAAAGCCGTCTGCCGGATTACATGCTGCCGGCCGCGTTTGTCGCCCTCCAAAGCTTCCCTCTCACGCCCAACGGCAAGCTTGATCGCCAGGCCCTGCCCGCTTCAGAGGCGGAGGCCTACGCCAGCCGCGCCTACGCCCCACCCGAGGGGCAGTTGGAGACAGCCCTGGCGGCGATCTGGAGCGAGCTGCTTGGGATTGAGCGGGTGGGGCGTCACGATGATTTCTTCTCCCTAGGCGGCCATTCGCTTTTGGTGTTGCGCCTGGTGAGCGAGCTGGCTCAGCGGTTTGGCGCGCGCCTGCCGGTGGGAACGGTGTTCCTGAGGCCCACCCTTGCCGCCCTGGCGGAAGCGATCGGCGATGGCCGGCTGGCCCGGGAAGGAGCCGCCGTGGTGCCGCTGCAGCCCGAGGGGCAGGATCCGCTCCTGTTTCTGCTGCCCGGCGCCATCGGCTCGGTGCTTTACCTCCAACCCCTGGGCCAGGCCCTGGGCAACACCCGACCCGTGCTGGCCCTGCCCAGCCCAGGCCTCGATGGCCAGCCGCCGCTGAATTCCGTGGCGGAGTTGGCGACCCATCACCTGCGGGCGCTGCGCCACCACCAGCCCCGGGGTCCGCATCACCTGGCCGGCCACTCCTCAGGTGGCCGGGTGGCCTTTGAGCTGGCCCGCCAGTTGGAGCAAGAGGGGGAGCGCGTCGCTTGTCTTGTTATCCTCGATACCACCGCCTCCGATCCAACGCGGGAGCGGCCCGAGCGCAGGGAACGGCAGCTGCTGGCTGATCTGGTGGACGTCTTTGAGGAGTTGAGCGGCCAGCTGTTCGGCCTCAGCCGCGAAGCGATCCAGGCGGAAACCGACACGGCGGCGGCCTATGCCCTGGTGATGGCAGCCTTTCAGCGCTGCGGTGTGCTGTTCTCCCAAGGAGCGCCGGTGGCGGAACTCCAGGCGCTGCTGACGGTATATCGGGCGGCGGGCCAGGCCCATGAGGGGCATGTGGTGGAGGACCCCCTGCGGGCACCGATCCACCTGCTGCGGGCAAGCGATCGTGGCGGCGCTGAGGCCTTTCAGGATCAGCGGCCAGCATGGGGCTGGGGGGAGTGCACCAGGGCTGGGTTCGTGGTGGGCGACGTAGCCGGCACGCACATCACGATGCTGGAGTCGCCGCAGGTGGCGGCGTTGGCTGAGAGGCTGGGAGCCGTCCTGGCCGCGGGCGAGGGGGCACAGAACGCTCAAGCCGTGGGTGCATCGGGAGCGGGGAGCGGGTCCAGGATTCCAACGCAGGCTGCGGGCGATGCAAGGGCGGGCGTGACACCAGCACGCGGCTGAATGCGGCCGATCAGCCAATGGGGTGAGCCTCACGAGCCAGCCGGCCCAGGCTCACCCCACCGCCAGCGGTTGCATCTCTCCTTCCCACTCTCCCCCTGAATCCACTTCCTGTCCCTTGGTCTCTACAACCTCTCCCTCTTCGACGGCCGAGTAGAGCAAGGACTGGCGGGAGATCCGTATTCCCACAATGATCTGTACGCTCCAGAGCAGTTCCGTCGTCCAGTAGCCATAGGGCAACAGCAGCACCCCGGCGCAGGCCAGGAGACCCAGCCGCCGTGCCCAGCGACCGTTGGCATTGAGGCTCTCCTCAAAGCCCTCCGCCAGCTCCCACAACAGCTTCAGCTGGTTCAGGTCGTCCTCCATCAGCACCACCTGGGCGGCATCGGTGGCCACGGTGGTCGCTCCCCGCAGCGAAATCGATACCTCCGCCTGGCGCAGGGCAATGGCGTCGTTGATGCCGTCGCCAATGAAACACACCCGCTTGCCTTGCTCCTGCAGGGCTTGGATTCGGTTGGCCTTTTGCTCCGGCAGGGTGTTGGCGAACCAGCCATCCATGCCCAGTTCCTTGGCCAGATTGGCGGTGGGCGCTTCCTGGTCACCGGAGAGAATGTATAGCGAGAGGCCGCGAAGCCTGAGCCAGGACACGGTGGCCAGCGCCTCTGGTCGCGAGACCGCCGCCAGCTCAATGGCTCCCGCCACCGCGGCCGCCACCGCCACGAACACCATCCCGTGCCCTCTGGCATGGGCGGCGGCTTGGAGCTCCGCCAGGTCTGCGGGCAGCTCCAGATCGTTCTGGGCGAGAAAGCGTTCGCTGCCAATCCGCACGGCCTGGTCCCCGATCTGGGCCCTCAGGCCCAGACCCAGCTCCACCTCCGCATCGTCCAGGTCGGGCAGGGCGAGCTGTCGCTCGCTCGCCGCGGTAAGGATGGCCTGGGCGATGGGATGGCTCTGGCGCTGTTCCGCAGCGGCGGCCAATGTCAACAGCTCGGCCTCGCCGAATGGCGCCAGGGCATGAACCGTCACCACATGCTGACGCTCCAGGGTGAGCGTGCCGGTCTTGTCGAACACCACGGTGTCGACGCCGGCCAACCGTTCCAGGGCGCGGCCGTCCTTGATCAGCACGCCCCGCTCCGCCCCGGTGCCCAATCCGTTGAGCAGGGTGAGCAGGCGCAGGGGAGGGAGGCTGATCATGAAATTGCAGCCGAGCATGGCCAAGCCGGTCTGCGGTCCGCGCAGCAGCCAGCCAACCACCCCGCCGCCCAGCATCGGCAAGCGTTCGCCTTCGATTTCTTTGAGTTGATCCGCCAGGTGAATTTCCTGCCCTTCCACCGTTTGATTCAGCACCTCGCCGATGCGAGCGGCGGTGGTTTCCGCACCGGTCTTTTCCACGCGCACCTGGATTTTGCCGCCGAGCACCAAGGTGGCGGCGAGCACCGGATCATCCGCGGCCTTCTCCACCGGCTGCGATTCGCCCGTGAGCCGATGCTGATCCACAATGGCGGCACCCGCCACCACCACGCCGTCCACGGGCACCGGTTGGCCTGCCGAGAGCACCAAGATGTCCCCCAGCTGGAGCTCCGCAAACGCAATCAAGCGCTCCTCGCCATCAACCACCACCCACACCTGGGAGGGTTGCTCGCCCAGCAAATGGGTCAGGCTGTGGCGCGTGATGGACTGCGTGAGCAGCTCAATTTTATATCCCACGCCGCTAAGCAGAATACCCAACATTCCGATCAGGTAGTAGCCGCCTAACCACAACCCGACCAGATAAATCAGCAGCAGATGAATCATGCTGAAACGACGCTCCCGCACCGCGACACGCCAGCACTCCCGAAGTTCGGGCCAGACACTGACAAAGCCGATGAGCAGCACCACCGGAGTCAGGGGCGCCCACCGCGAGATCTGCCTCAAGCCCACGAGCACCAACCCTCCCACCCCCACCAGCAGGCGGCGGTTTTGGGCCTTTTCCTGGGGATTCAGCTCCCGCTGCCCCTCCGGAGCCAGTTGGCGCATCTGCTCCTGGCGCAGCTCACCCGCCAGAAGGGGATCCAGCCGCGTTTGGATCAGGTACTGATACTGATCATCCAGCCGGGTCAGCCCGTTGTGGAGGGCGGCGACGAGATCATTGGGCCGATCCGGTGGCTCGTCACCGGCCTTCGGGGTCAAGGGGGTGAGCTGGTCGACCAAACTGGACTTCGGCCGGGAGCTGAAGAGGTTGACCATCAGGGCGCCGCTTCCCAGTCCGAGACCCAACACAACAAACGGGATCATGGGCGTCTCCTCCGGATCCGGCGCATCAGAGTTTTCGCTGGTCTCAGCATGGAGCGGCGGCAGCTGGCTGAGAGACCAGAGGCAGGTCCTTCTCCCCTATGGCGTTGTGCATGACGCGCAGGTGCTGGTGAGGAAATGTCTTGGGCAGTAGCTGGGGCAATATCTCAAAGGGCATGGCCAGAGGATCGAACTGCAGCCGCGTGTTGCCGTTCAGGTGCCGTTCGGCCAGGGCCAGGAGCGCGGTGGGCGACTGATCATCCCCCGGCGCCGCGGTGACGATCTGGGCCTGACCCATGGGGGTGAGGTGGGTATCCAGCTCGCGCACGATCGTTTCCAATCCATCTATCCCCAACAGACCAGCTCCACCCGATTGGACGTCATGCCGCGATTCGTCGGGTGCCGGCATGGAGGGCGGGTTGGAGATGATCATCTCGAACTGTTGGCCGCGCAAGGAAGCTTATGGATCGTAAGCGTTCAGGACCGTGGCAGATCCTGGCCTGCACCACTCTGGACACGGCTCTGACCTCAGGGCGAGACAGCTTGAGATATCGACGCCGGCCCTTTGGACCTTCCAGGGATGGAGCACACGAACAAGGCCAGAGTGACGTCAAGCCTCAAACAGCACAGACGCGAAGGAACTGTGGTGCTCAGATGCTGAAAACCCCGAGTACTATTACGGGTGCTGTTGGTGAAGATCGTCACCACTAATCCGTGAATGTGGCGATCAAAGGCGCTTCCGCTGGATGGCCTCCTCCTGGAGCTGGGAGGCGATCGCTTTGTGCACCTTCGAATCCTCGATGCCCGCCATGGCGCCCTGAGATGTTTCCCGATGAGGGGGCCATCGGAACAGCGACCCTTCTTCTCCCAGCTGAAGCTTGACAGCCTATGAACATGCCGATTGACTAGAGTGAAGCTAAAAGTAAGATTGTAGCTCTCCTCGCCGTCGAATGTCTAACGTAGCGCAATGGAACGAACCCAAAAAGGGATAGTATGCTTCAAAAGAGCAAGGAATTGGTTGGAAACCCCACTCCTTGAGACAATGGATCAACGGCTCCTGATTTTTTTCCACGACGACTCGTTTCTGATCCAGCATCAACACATTTATCCCAGACCAATCACTCATCAGACGTAATGGGTCACCATTGATCTTCGGCAGCGGTGTGGGCATAACCAGTACATCCCAACTTTTAAGAATTTGCGGCAGGTTCTCGATATCCAGGTATTCCGGATTGACCAGCACCTTGCCGGGGGCCAGCGGCATGAAGGTGGTGTCAATGTGGATGGCCTCTGGGCAGCGCGATTGCAGGGTATGAACGCGGTAACCATCGCCCAAATGACGCTGTAACCAGGCAACGCCAAAATGATTGGTGACATTGCTCGTCTGACAAAAAATATCCCGTCCGCAACGCACAAAGTCCGCCGCGTCAAAAACCGGCTCAAACTCGTTGACAACAAAGCGCATGGGCTCCCCCGGCCCGGGCACTGTGTAATGCTGATCGTAAAGCGCATCGAGCAATTGCGGCTTCGGCGCGGCTGTCCACTTTGCTCCCGCTTTGAAATATTCCTTGAACAGCGACCGATACGCCCAGCCTTCAAAATAACGTGAGCGATCGGCCATCGGTGTTTCAAGGATTTCATTGCCGATGACTATGAACGGATCGCGCGGGTTTGCGGCGCAAAATCCGCTGGACACCTGCCACTCCGGTGTCCCAAACGACGCGGCATAAGTGGCCGGATCCAGCCGCCTTACACGGACGCCTTCCATTTCGAGGATGTGAATGAACTCCGCAAGCTCACGCCGTGCAGCTTGAACCAGCTCAGGCGGATAGGGCGAGCCGCCTCCGCCCACACACTCTTCTGCATTTAACCATACACCAGGCGGTACGGTTGCCACGTTGATCGTGTTCCATGCCGGAAACATCGCTCCATCGAGCGAGCCGATGATGACTTCTTCAAGTGGATCCCATTCGTTATGGGAATTGACAGGACAGTTGGCCGACATTCGTTATGCGTCTGGTGGTTGACGTTGGAGTTTATCTTGTGGAATGTTTCATCCAGTAATTGGGCTCCTCGTACAAACCTCGATTGCGTTCACAATCAATCCGGACCGGCTGAAGCGCTCCTGGCACAATGTATGAACCGCTGTCGGGAAACACCATACCAGTCCATTCCTCCCATTCCTTCACGCTCCCTTCAATTGTTTCCGCTTTAGGGATGACATCAAGCCCTTCCGCTCCGAGGCGCCCGTGCACACGCAACCAGGGATCGAAGTAGGCGCCATCAGGTCGTCTCCATTCGACGTAGCGTTCCATGGGAGTCAGCGGATAGCGGCTTTTCCAGGTTGGCCGCACCGGTATGAGCAGTGAATCACAGGCGTGCCGCCGAGCGGTGGACTTCATCTCTTCGACCAACATCCGGCTCAGGTTGCGTCCGTGATGGGCAGGATCGACCATCGCCGCTACAGCGACAAAAATATTTGGTGTTTGTTGTTGCAGATAGGTCTGTTGGGCGCGCGCAAGAATCTCGGTAATTGTCCCGGGAAGCGTCGCCACGTTTCCATCCCAAAGGGATGGAACAATGTGTCCGACCGCGATGAGTTGATCTGAGGAATCACACAGCAGCAATTGAAATTTAGCAAATACGTCAAACAACACATGCCACTCCTGAATAGGGGCGCTCTTCAACAAAAATGCAGGCCACGACTGGATGCTCAACCGCTCGATGGCATCAGATAAATCAGGCCGCTGATCCAGTGTGTAAAGTTGTTGGTTCAAGGTGGTTTCCTTCCCCAGAAAGCGTTCTCCCGATGCGGCCAGCGCCGACGAATGATCAATCTCTTTCTCGGTATTCGCCACTGTGTTCGAGAAGCTCAGTAGCCCTTTATTCATCGGCACAACAGGGTCGAATGTGGGCGTAGACAAGATACCACACTCCTTTATGGGCGCCTCAATGACCCTTGATGCTTACGC
The DNA here is from genome assembly GCA_044375975.1 of Prochlorococcaceae cyanobacterium. Taxonomy (GTDB): domain Bacteria; phylum Cyanobacteriota; class Cyanobacteriia; order PCC-6307; family Cyanobiaceae; genus UBA5018. Next base: position 13,674 of record JBILLQ010000033.1, on the reverse strand, counting down.
AAGCCTTCCGGGCTGTAATATATTTTTAGAATCCAGGTCTTAACCTGGTTGGCTGCGTCGCTGATCCGCGTCTGTCCAGCGACAAGCTTGTTGGCCGGAGGGTGAGTGCTGGAGAGCCTGGTGCCGATGCCCAGGAATCAGGTGATGCTGACCGGATGGAGAGTAACCAGCTGCGGCCGCAGGCGAATCAGCCCGTGGCCGCACTCGTCCGGCTCCATCGGCGGGGGTGCGGGAGGAGCAGCTAGTGGCGCTGCCGCAGCGCTCGCCGGCCTTGACGCTGATCACGCTTCTGGCGCACCTGCAACGCAGCGGAAGCCAGGTGTGGACTGGATTCCGCTGCGTTGTACACTCGAAACTAGGCTGAGGGAGTGGCATAGCTGGCGTGAAGCTCAGATCAACCGCCAAAACCTGTAGACCATCGCGACACCGATCCGTCAGGCCATCAAGACAACGCCATGGGCCTCGACCGTGCGCACCCGCCAGATCCTGAAGCTGGCTTCGGCCCTTTGGACCGTCCTGGACCATCCGGAGGTGCATCCCACGAACAAGGAAAGGACACATTGACGACAAGCCTTAAACAGCAGGGACGAGATGTGATGGCGTTGCCAGAAGGGGCGTGGGACGCTCACAAGAATCGTCAGCCTGCGCCCAGACTGTTGGCCCAGCGCGGCTGAGCCCTCTGAGCGTTCAACGCGGCAGGCCGTCGTGAGCCGTTACGCCCCATCGATCATCCATCCGGCCCCCGCGTTCAGGAAAGATGACACCCCTCTCAATCGCAAACCCGGGGGCTTGATGGAGCAGAGCAATGCTTCGTTATAGCGAGGCGATCAAGGCTGATGTCAGAAGGCGGATGAGTCCGCCGAACCGGCAGAGCGTGGCTCACGGGCAACAGGAGAATGTCCCAACACCTCTTCATAACTTCTGCGGCCCCATGGAAAACGTGTCCATTCGCCGGCGACGTCGGTGGGTGTTGAACAAACCACGGGTTCGCTCCAGCTGCGTTGCAGCTCTGCTTCGCGCTCCTCCAGCCAAATTGGATTGTAAACTGTATTCATGTAGCGTATGCCATGGTCTGGAAATACCGTCAGCACTGTGCTGTTCGGATGGTTCTTGGCAAACCAATTCGCAACAGACAAGGCAGCTCCAGATGTGGGTCCAACAAACAATCCGGTTTTGCGATGGAGCTCGTGGACTGTATTGACCATCTGAGCCACGGGGACCCAGTGAACCTCGTCACATTCACGATGTGCAACATTGGGAAAGACGATATCGGATCCCATGCCCAGCAATGGCACATAGTTCTCGTCACAGAGCGGGTAAACATGTTCGGATGTTGGGCCAAAAATAACTGATAGATTATGATCCACCGCAACTACTTTCAGGTCTGGATTGGCTTCCAACAAGGGCCTGGCAAAACCGAATAAAGAACCTCCACTGCCAATAGTTGCCACCAAAATATCCACCTTCCCCAATGTTTTTCCAATCGAACGGGAAATTGAGTGATAAGCCTCAGGATGTTGCGGGTTATCGTGTTGTCTTGGCCAAAACGATCCAGGCACTTCTCGCAACGTTTTTCTCACCAGCTCAAAGCGCTTTTCTTGGATCTGCCGCAAGTTTCCTGCACTGCTTTCAACAGTATCGATATGGGCACCGAGGTGGCGCAATCGCCAAGCAACGATGGGCTCAACAGGACCGGTCTTCAGCGTTAGCTTGAGTCCCAAAGCGACGCAAGTCTGAGCCATCCCAAGAGCGAAAGTGCCGGAACTGCTCTCCACAACCAAGCCGCCAGGTTCTAACTGACCAGATTTGAGAGCTTGCTCAATAATATAACGGGCCGGAACAATCTTCATCAGGTCAAACTTCGCGGCGTAAAGATTTGGCTGGAGACGAACTAGCGAAGGCTGACACAGATGGTCAAGTGGGGTCTCGGTTTCAAATTGTGACATGGGTTGAGTAATGGTCATGGAAACAGTGCGGGAAGAAGAGAAGGTGGATTTGCAATTAATTATTTATAGTGTCAAGCCAGCGTCGCGTTGATAGGGTGGCTGAACCCTGTAATTCAGGGACCTCTTCAGCACATGGCTGAAAAGCTAAAGCATTGTAGGGGATTGTCGCGGCCGAAGCCCCATCTTGATCCAACCCCCTGTCCGAGCCCAGAGAGAACCAAGCAATAACCTCTCCAATCAGCGGCTGGGCGTCGGGTTTTGCTGAACTACAAAGTTTCGATACCTTAGTCATTACCAATCTATTGAAAATGGCGCCAGCTTCAATGGGAGCGGCATTTATCCCTGGATCAGGCTTCAACTATTGAATCATAGCTGTGAAGGAAGGTCTTTGGCATTCGCTTCAGCAAACCACCGGGTGTCCTCATGGAGAGACCTTGGATGAGTCCGCTTGATCAGAATGGAGAATGGTTCCAAGGAAACTGTACATTGCAAATACGGAATGAAAGTTTTTCGGGACAAGATCATTGGGGCCGAATTCAACGTCATAGCGTCCCGAAATCCAGGTGATATAATTCATCATCAATAAAGAATCCATATCTCCCGATTCGATGAGGTCGAAATCATCTGTAAAATTGCCTGGAGGCTTGCCATGGAAAGCTTCCGTTGTAATAAATTCGCGCAGGTCACTGAGCAGATCCATTTGCGGGATTCAAGACAACGATCATTGTACTTACCTTTGGCCAGGAGGGCCCCCTGCCGCAGATTTTGTCTTCCCGATCCTCTCCACCGGCGCACGGGCTGTCAACGGAGGGGTGATAGCTGCAAAGGGTCCGGGCAGCGCTTCCTGTGAGAATGGTACGTACTCAGGGCTGATCTAAAGTGTCACCTGGTCGATGACTCAGCCTCCCGTCGTGCCAACCCAAACATCGCCTTGATGCCGTGGGAGTCCCTCTGCATGCCACAGCGGATCGATCGAAATCCCCCCAGACGCAACAGGTTCAAGGCGACGGTTCGGAGGTATCCCATCAAGGCAGCGCCATTGCCTCGGTAGCGATGGGAGTCCTCTTTGAGCTGGGTGTCCGGATCCAGTGCCACCCCTCGACGCTCCAGCAGACTCTCACCAGTTGCAGCAGTGCTTCTGAGGTGGTCCTGATGCTCGTAAGGAAGAGATGGCGGGCATTGAATGGTGTTCCGTCGCGCTGACCCGTGGTGACGACCAGGACGATTCAGCTCGTGCCGACCCTCTCCTGGCGGATGTGCTGTGGCGTCTCTATTGCTCGCAGCGTCCAGGTGATGTCTCGGCTATGGCCGAGCTCGTGATCCGTTTCCAGAAGATGGATCTGGCGTGTTCCCTCGAATTGCCGTGTGATCTGGCGATGCAGGGTCCGCTGGTTGGCTTTGTCCGTTAAGATGAAGTCAGGCCACTGCTCCTGCAATTGTCAAAAAAAATGTTTCTGAGTGTGCAGGGCATCCGGCTGGATTGAGCAAGCCTTGCATATCCAGCTCGCCCAGCAGCTGTTTGAGCACAGCCCGCTCATGGTTTTCTACGGTGGCATAGCAGGCCTGGCTGATCGCCAAACCCAGCGCCGCCGAGTAGAGCGTTACCTGGGCAATGAACGTCGACCCGCCACCTGCTGTGGGTTCGACCGAGGCGCGCAAGGCTTTATCATCGCAGATGAGTTGGTCGAAAGCCTCTGCACCACCAGGGGTCTGGGCGATCGTCCAATCACGGATGGCCGCGCACAGCGACCTGACGTCCATCTGTTAGGAAGAAATACCGGAACGCCGTATCCGATAGTGAGCGCTTCAGGTCAATCCCCAGGGAGCTGGTCATGGACGTACAATGTAAATTAGCGAATTGCCCGAGATCACGAAGGCTCTGGCAACTGTTCAAGATGCCGAGCACCGAGACCAGAATCAGGCACCAGGCCGGGATCCGGATCCCGCGCCCTATCCCAGCGTCCGGAATGGCGCGCAGGAAGCCGATCAGATCGCGATCGCTTGCGGCAGCTCGACTTTGGGGCATAGGGAAGGAGCAAACTCACCACTGACACTGCAGATTCAGCTCTCAGGCCAGATCCCTTGGGATGCCTTTATTCAGGCCTGGTAAAGTTTTGTAATGTAACCATGGCAATCGGCATGGCATGGCAAACACAAAGATCCAAGTACTGTAAAATGAAATTGTACAATCAACCATACCAATTACTAGATTCTCCTTGATTTCAACGATTTCTACCAATTCTTCGCGACCCCTTGCCGAGGTTTTCCCATGACGACGACTCCATCATCGGATTCACTTGACGAAAAGTTGACGGCAATTGCCCATGCAGAAAGATTGGCGCGTGCACAGGTTCTGGTTAAGAACTATACCCTTGGCGCTGCCTCCTTGGCATTGCTACCCTTTCCCATTGTTGACCAATTATTCTTGATCGGATTGGAAGTTAAAATGGTTCATGACTTGTGTCGCCATTATGACGTTGCGTTCAAGTCGAATATTGCTCGTGCCATTATTGCTTCATTGCTATCTGGACTGACTGGGGGGGTGCTGGTTGGAGGAATTTCCATCTTATCTAGAGCAGTACCAGTTCTGGGCACCTTGTACGCTGGCAGGATTGCAATATCTTCTGCATCAATCACTTTTGCTTTGGGGACTGTATTCATCAATCATTTTGAGGCGAATGGTACTCTGCTGAAGGTCGATTCCGAGTTGTTCAAGGAAGTATTCCACTACACCTTGAGAAAAAACGAATCCATTCAGCAATCCGATCAGCCCAAGGAAGGCATATCCGAAGCTGCGGCAACTCCCGCTTAATTAGTTAATGCTTCATGCGACTTCTTGGCTCTTCCAATGAAATCTTTTCCCGTAATAACCTCAAATGAACAGTAAAGCGTTTTTATTTGATTGTAATCTTATTAGTTTTACTCATTTTCGCTTTTGTGGTTTTACTGCGGGGAATACCAGTTATCCCAGACAGCGTTGAGCAAAGGCTAAAATCTATATCTCAAGATATCGGAATTAACCTCTATTTTGCCTGGTTTAAATTGAAACTCAAACTTGGTTCCTTGTTTGGACAGCAAAAATTCAGGGCTTTAAAATTTCGCGCCTGGATCGACAGTGAGCTTACTCATCAAGAAAATCTTCGAACTTGGCTTCTCAGTTTATCGGATTCGGCATTTCAATCAATAACGACTAGCTCCGCTCGCCACTGCAGAGATATGAATATCTCGCTAGACTGGCTTTTTGGCAAGGATTTGAAGGTGGCGCCTGAAGTTGGTGCCACCATTAAAATGATTATTATCGAGTACCTAGAGGGGTGTTTTAAGGCAGTTCATGGAAAGGAATCGATAGCGTTGTTTTCCCTCTATGAACAACTCATCAATCCGAATCGCCTTCGACAAAAGATTGATCTGCGACGGACGTTGTTTAAAAAAGTAATTTCACTTGGTCTCGTTGAGCCAATTCCTGCTTACGATTTAATAATGAGTTCTGAATTGCAGCGTCAAGAAATCGCTGCAGCGGCCCTGCGCGATGCAGCAAAAAAAGATTGGGCGCAATTTGCTGGGGCTCTGTCCAGCATTTTGTCAACTACAGATGAACAGCAAACAACTTGAAAAAAATTCTATTATGCGAGTTTTTTCTACCCAAAAAATCGGCTCCAGCAATGATCCTGAGAACCGCCTTCATTCTGCAGACCGGGCTAAGCGATTAGCCGAAGCGACTAATATTTCACGACGCTATGTGCTACTGGCATCAATGCTAGCCCTAATCCCTTTTCCCCTTATCGATCTTGCCGCTCTCCTTAGTCTTCAAGTGAAGCTGGTGCACGACCTTGCCAAGCTCTATAACGTACCTTTTCAAACACGTATTGCGCTTCCATTACTATCATCTCTTCTTTCCGGATGTGTAGTGACAGGTGGAGGTGTCCTGCTGATCTCCATCGGCAAGGCAATTCCAGGCCTAGGCACGTTGGTGGGTGGTGGCTTGACAGGTGGTCTGGCAGGAACCACCTTGGCTACAAGTGAAATCTTCATCCGCCACTTTGAAGCAGGTGGAGCCTTGAGCGATTTCGTTTTATACCCACCTGATCCCTTTGTAAAGCCGGTCTCAGCGAGTCTGATCAACACAGACCCAGCCACTGAAGCAAAGGATCTAGAAAATCTTGAATTAACAGTTTCTGAGCCACGTCATAGCAGAGAAACTGATGAAACCCCACCTGCGGATGCTGCAAATCCCATGACAGGTGATGATGGGACTGTTCCTGCACCACAACGCGATCCTGCTCTTGACAAGATTTATGGAATGGGCCCTGTTTACATGGGACGGCTAAAATCATTTGGAATCGATGATCTTGAGACATTGGTAAACTTGGAGCCCGATAAATTGCGAGAGATCCTGGGAGCAAGAGTTTCGCTTGCCACAGCGAACGATTTCCTCTCACAAGCTAGATCCTTGCTGATTTAACCGAATACCTGTTGAGAAACCACCACAGTCTTCAATTACTTCTTCAACTTAATCTTTCCCCTCGATGACGATTACCGAAACAAACAAGCCATCCTTGGACGACTCCTCCCTCCACGCATTGATGCCAGGTCTGGATATGGTTGGGCGTGGCGTTTACTTGAGGCCACAACAGCCATTCGAGCTTAGGCGTCTTCTTTTTCATCGGGAATCTTGGCAATTGTATCCTTCAAAAGAAACCGGTGAGACCTATCGGATTCCGGATGGTTATGAAGTCAATGATAGTTCTCCAATGCCTGCTTCTCAGGCTCTAAATCAAATGCGCATAGAGGAGTCATGGGAAAGATTTGAAAAGTCAACAAGTATCGACCTGTCCGCTGCAGTTGGCAATGGGCCTGTCAGCGTTGATGTTAACGCGAGTCAAAGCTCCCAGTTACGTTCTGGGGAAGACTCGTATTATGCTTTGCGGAATTCCTTTATTTCCCTGTGGTCGATTTACATCCCGGATGATCAAGGATATATTCATAATGATTTCGACCTGGAAATTCCAGCACCCTACGATCCGAAACATCGCCGGGTCTATGCTCGTTTTTTTGAACGCTTCGGTACCCATTACATCCGTAGAGTCTGGGTAGGTGGGAAGGCAATGTTGGCTTTCACGGTCTCCAAATCCTCCTCGATGACCAAGGACGATATCAAGGCTGGCATCAAGGCCAGCTTTGTTGGAACCGGTTCAGGCAGTGCAAATGCGGCCTCAGAGACTGCCAAGGAAAAACTGGCAAACAATTCAGAATGTACGGTTTTTGGGAAAGGTGGTGATGAGTTGATGCTTGCTACATTGAGCTCACTTGATGAAGTTCGCTATAATCAATGGTTGGCGACAATTAAAGACAATCCACAGGTGATCGAATTTGATGCAGTAGGTATTTGGACTCTTGTTGAGGATGAATCGCAGTCTGAAGCTTTACGTCAAGCCTACATTGAGGAAACCGTATTTTCTCCGATTCGAGTGGTTTTTAACCTTGACAATCGCGTACATGTTTTTCGTGGAAAACATTGTTTTTACTACCGCCCGGATACGGCGGAAACAAGTGTGGAAAGGCCAATCGCTGAGAAATGGCCAATGCTCGCAGATGTTGGGTTTGCCCATGTAGATGCAGCTTTTCTTGGCAAATATCTTGTGTCACAAGCTGGAGAAAAGCTTGATCGTAAACTTTGCTTTTTTAATCGAGATCAGTATATCCGAGTTGACGTTGATGCCATGAAAATAGATCCCGGCTATCCAAGGCTAATTACAGAAGGTTGGCCAGGTGTTCCCTTTAACCGCGTTGATGCGGCTATGAATGTATCTGCAGATGGGATTTATTTTTTCCTTGGCAATCAGTATGTGAGATTTAATATGCTAACGAACAAAGTCGATGAAGGCTATCCACAGCCCACTAATACGCGTTGGATAGGTCTGAACTTTGACCGCATTGATGCGGCCGTTTATTGGGGGAATGCAAAGGTATTCTTCTTCCGTGGCAATCAGCATATCCGCTATGATTTGGTGGCATATCGATCAGACCCTGGCTTCCCAAAATACATCTTCGGCAATTATGTCGAAGACTGGAAATTCTTCGATTGACTTCCTGAATCATGTCAGCTTCTCCTTCTTCAATCAAAGCCGATCAGGTCATCAAACGCCACATGGCGGCCGGAGCAATCGCAGGATTACTGCCCTTGCCATGGATTAGTTTCGCAGCCCTGACAGCCGTTCAACTCAATATGCTGCGCCACCTTGCATCCATTTATGGCGTCAACTTCTCCAAAGATATTGGTGCCTCGGTGATTGGGACCTTGGTGGGTAGTGATCTTTCCTTGAGCCTCTCACTGGGCATTGCCAAACTGCTACCAGGACCGACCGTCCCTCTCGCCGTTGTGAGCGGAGGTCTGCTCGGGAGCGCTTCCACATTCGCTCTGGGCAAAGTGTTCACCCAGCACTTTGAATCCGGAAATACTTTTCTCACCTTTGACCCCCAGAAGGTTCGTGCGTACTATGAGGAGCAGTTCACAAGGGCAACAACGAGCGAAGAGCCTGGCAACTTCACTGGCCTACGTCCTTAGTTTGAAAGAAACGCCAGCGATGCTCTGACTTGCCATGATGGAGCCATTACTCAGCTTTCTTCACCATGCCGCGTGATTCTGAGTCACTCTCACTCCCCAAGCCTGGTTTGGAGATCACGCCTTGGGCCGCCCTAACCAGGATTCCTCTCCCAGGTTGTACAACCGTTTTCCCTCGCTTGTGCAATCTTGGCGAAGCCACCCTGGGACCGCTACTGATCTGCGCGATTTACCAAGGCTTGTTGACCACCCTTCGAACCGAGGCAGCCGTTCGGCGTGGTGAACTGAATCGAACGCGACAACTTCGATTAGTGATGGGCAGCCTGGTGCAGACCAATCAAGCAGGCACGTCCTCCAGCTTGAGCGTCAGTCTCACGCTGAGCTTTCTTCTGTTACTGATTCCATCTCTTTCTCTGCCATTAACGGTACTCGGAATCCTTGGGATTGGCCGTATCTCAGAGCGGATGTTTAATGCTTTCTGGGATGGATTAAATTCAGGTCAGAAGGTTGAGTTGAGGCGAAGAGCTTATGCGGCAGGCGCGAATCTTAGATATCATGCAGATGGGCACGAAATTTCGCTAATTCGTTAAAGACCTTCTCATTCGGCTTGCCATTATGGCGAAATAGTGGCATTAAGTTTTCCGTCAGATAGTAATATCTCCTGTCTTCAGGAATTCCTGGTCAAGAGATGCTCGCTTTGGCAGATGCTTCAGTCATTAAAAGGGATGAACGGTCTTGGATCGGGGCAATTGACGATTTCTCAGACGATTAAAAACTGTTGATGTATCATTGTGAACTCATTGCGTAGAGTGCGATCGAAAAGTAGTCTGTGTCTTTTGGCGGCTGGAGCAAGTGCACCCCTCAGTGCAATTTCACGACTAGATCTCTGGCGATGACTGTGAGGCGCCTCTTTGGAGTGTTGTTCATCCAGAAAGAGATCATGGGCTTTGTTCGATTCGGTAGTAGCGCTCCGAACTGGGCCACAGACTGCTCATCCATTCCTGCAGCAATGTTCTTGGGGAGGCGAACCGCCAGCCCCGGGTCCGCCCAGGGCAGACCCTCCTGAGTTGCACCATTTGCTGGGACCAGACGCTGACGCTGCTCGGATCGGCGCGAACGACCGCCCCTCCAGGGGGAAGAGCTTGGGGGCAGTTCCGGAAACGGCACCCACCTCAGGCCGGCAGACTTTCGGCCCGGGCTCCGTATTGCCATGCGAGACAGCGCCCGCTACGTTTGAGGAGAGCTTTCTTAAACCCTGCGCGCCCACATGCACGCCGCCCCGCGCCCGCAGGCGACAGCTGGAGGCTGCCCCACGCTGATACAGATGCTGTATGACAGCGCTGCCCACGCGGCCGACCACCCCGCCGTCATCTGCGGGGCACGGACTGTTCGCTACGGCGAGCTGGTTGACGAGGTCGAGAGATTGGCGCGTGGGCTAGGCTCACTCGGCGTGATGCACAGCGACCGGGTGGCGATCGTGCAACCCAACGCCGCGGAGTTCGTCACGACATTTCTGGCCGTCACCTCGCTCGGTGCCGTGGCTGTCCCGCTCAACCCCGCATTCCAGAAGGAAGAGCTCGCCTTCTACTTCCGCGACTGTCGCGTCAGCTTGATCGTCACCCACACGAGTCATGCTGCCCTCTGCGCGAGCAGCGTCGCGGGCTGCGAGCCCGTTGTTCCCATTGTGACGACGGGCGGAACGCACCCCGGCATGGCCACTTACGCGGCGCTCATCACCGCACACCCAGCGGGGCCCCTTCCGGCGCAGGCGCTCGAGGTCGATGCCGTCTATCAATACTCGTCCGGCTCGACGGGGCGCCCTAAGCGCGTCCCTCGCACGCACGCTGCCCTCGTGGCCGAGGCCACCAACGTGGTGGCGGCGACGGCGCTCTCGCCGACGGACCGCATCTTTTGCGCCATCCCCCTCTTCCACACCCACGGCCAAGGCAACTGCATGCTGGCGGCGATTCGCAGCGGCGCCACGCTGGTCATCCTGGAAGACCCGAACCCGTTCCTGCTCCAGCGCTTGCGGGCGCTCGAAGTGCTGGGTCGTGAACGCATCACTGTGTTCCCGGGCGTTCCGTTCCTCTTCCGCCTGCTCGCCGACGTCTCTGACCACGTCGACCTGTCGGCGCTGCGCCTCTGCTATTCGGCTGGCACCGCACTCCCGGCGGAGACGTATGCCGCGTTTCAGGCACGCTTCGGGGTGGCGGTTCGCCAGCTCTACGGCTGCACGGAAGCCGGCGCCCTCGCCATCAACCTCGACCCCGCTCCCACGTCCACGGTGGCATCGGTCGGGCACCCCATCCAGGGCGTTCACATTCGGATCGTCGACGAGGCCCGCCAACCCGTTCCGGCAGACGTCGTGGGCGAAATCGCCATCAGCACCTCCGCCATGACGAACGGCTATCACGGCATGGACGACCACAATCGCGAGGTCTTTAGAGACGGGTTTTTCTTCACAGGCGACCTGGGGCGGATCGACACCGCCGGCCGGCTGTGGATCACCGGTCGGAAGCGCCTGTTCATCGAGGTCGCCGGCAACAAGGTTGATCCCGTGGAAGTGGAGGACGTGCTCGCGGGCCACCCCAAGGTGCGCGAAGCTGTCGTCATCGGCGTGCCGAGTGGGGTCGCCGGCGAGGAGACCATCAAGGCGGTGGTCGTCAGCGAGGGGCCGGTGGACGCGAAGGATCTCATCCGATTCTGCCAGGGTCGGCTCGCGCGCTATAAAATGCCGCAGCTCGTCGAGTTCCGCGACGAGATCCCGAAGAGCCCGCTCGGCAAGGTGCTGCGTAAGTACCTTGTCTGAGCGGAGGCAATACCCAATGGAACGAAGCGCGCGACCAATCGCCCCACGCCCACCGCTGCTCCGGCACGACCTGGAGGAGTCACTCGAACGCCGCGCCATCAATCCGCTAACGCTGAGTGCCTTCCAGCGCATCCTGCTCACCACGGATGGCACGGTCACCGAGATCCTTGAGGCATTCTCGGGCGAGTCGATTCGTGTCGTGAAGCTGCATCAGGACGTCACCACTCTCGAGCGCGCGGTCGCCTCCCTCGAACTCCCTTGGGGCGAGCCGGTCCTGCGGCGCTCGATCCTCCTGCAGGGGCACATGAGCCTGGTCAATTTCCTCTATGCCGACTCGATCATCGCGCTGGATCGCCTGACCGAGGGCGTCCGGGACGGACTCCTCACCAGCAAGAAGGGCATCGGTATGCTCATTCTGGAGCACCACATCGAGACCTTCAAAGAGATCCTCGACTGCGGGATCGAGCCGGCTGCGGGGCTGGCGGAGTACTTCCAGGTCGACCCCGAGGCCAGCATCCTCTACCGGACGTACCGCATGCTGTCGGGCGGGCTGCCGATCATGGTGATCACCGAGAAGTTCCCATCGTCGTTTTTCCTGGACTGGGATCCCACCGCCACGAGCGGCGCCGCACCGGCACGTCGAACCACCATGGCACGGGCTGACGCTGCCCTGGGCGAAAGCGCCGACATCGTGCTGGCCTTGGAGCACTTCGTTCGCGGCGAGCTGGCGCGCACGCCCGAGGCGCCGCCGATCGCAGCCGATGCCGACCTCTTCGCTGCGGGACTCCTCGACACCCGCAACATCTTCGAGCTGATCCGCTTCCTTGCCGAGCGATTCGGGGTGCAATTCGACGACGCGGAGCTGGTGCCCGACTCGTTCCGCACCCTCACGGCCATTGCCCTACATGTGGCCACCCGCCGCAACGGCCAGCCCCGGGACTGAGCGGACCGGTGCTCAGGGCGCGTACCGCAGTGAGCACCAGGCACGCATGCGTTCGATCACGTCGTTCGTCGCTTCGGATCGCGTCAACGTGAGATCACCCCCCGGGTTTGCGATTGATAGGGGTGTCATCTTTCCTGAACGCGGGGGCTCGTTGAGGGGCCAAGGCACTTAGCGCCTCAATTTTCCTGGCATCGGGATCATGCAGGCTCAGGGTGCGCAAGATTGAGCCATAAGGTGATCGAGATCCCCCCGATTACACCTCTTGTGATCGAACACCGGTTGCACCGCTTGGTGTGTCCCTGCTGCTCCACCACCAACCTGAGCCACCTTGCCGGTGGATGTGGAAACCAGTCGCTACCGGGCCCAGCTCAGTGCCCCCCTGGTGGGTCTTCTGGGTAGTGCCTTTCCCTTGAGTTTCAGCAAAACCCATATGCTTCTGGATCAGCTTCTGGGGGATGCCTTTGGCGGCAACCTCTGCGCGGATGACTGTTTACATGAGCTGAGCGATCGCTTCCAGACCTACAACATCTTTCCCCTGCAGCAGCTTTAACTGTGATGGGTTCAAGTGATTGGCTATTTGACGGCCATCGCCGAACGGCAGCATGTGAGTGCCCAGGCCGGAGCTGAGTTGCTGACATTGCAGCAACAGCTGTTTGGGCAGTGACGTCAGTGGAATGAAGGCACGAGGGCTTCGGAGATACGTTGGCTGCCTAGATGATTTATAGCAAGGATTGGGGGAGATACGCTTGCCGTGTAGATTGATTATAGCAATGGGCCCGGAGATTTCAGTTAGCAAGTCATCTAAATTTTGGGAAACTCGGGAAACCCGGAGCCATGATCAATGCAGCCCCGATACAGCAATGACTCTCGGCTAGCTGCGTCGCAAAAATGGCGGTTTTCCAGGGATTCCTCAGGGCAGCTCGAAGAATTTTCCATCGAGCGTTTCTTTACGCAAAGACAACGAAACGACATCGCTGCGCTCGGCAAGGCCTGTGTCCGCAGTGGCAGTCCCCAATTCAGCCACGTACGCCTGCTGCTCAAATCCTTTGCGCTCAAGCCGAAAAAGCTCTCAGGGCCGACCTGTCCAATAAAAGGCATCTACCTTATCGGGTGAGACAAGCCCGAAACGATTGGAACGGATAGGCCTGGGTAGAGCGACTGCCGAGGACCTCGTGGCTTAGTACCCTCACCCCGTCAAAACGCACCGATCAACTATAGATGGCTGGTTTTAGGGAGAATGGGCTGGGGCGAGCCCCAGGTTGTTAAACGGCCTGGGGCATGGCTGTTAATAGCCAACATTTACAACGATATCGTTAACACGAATCGGCTCTGGTATCAATTTCAACCTGGCAAAAGTATCTGCCACTTTCTGCTGATCTTTAATCCCACCCGACTGGATGGGTGAAACCTGATA
>JBILLQ010000116.1:0-3615 GCA_044375975.1 Prochlorococcaceae cyanobacterium | reverse complement strand
CTTTGCCACTCTTTTCTGGTCGTCCCAGAAGCCTCTCTGACCCACCGCTGACCTGAAAACTGCTCAGCTGATTATAGCCGAAATCATGCCGTAATCAACTGTCATTTTGATTTTTCGAGGTGCCCTCAAATCATTCGCCCAGCCTCAAATCATTCGCCCAGCCTCAAGCCATTCGCGCAACCGCAAAAAGGGCCGGCTCAGGGCAGGGCCAAATCGGCCAGGGCAGCGGTAATCGCCGGGCTGGCCTGGCAACTCCAGCCGGCCTCCACCGAGCGAGCGCCCGGAGCTGGGCTGAGCACAAAGCGCAGACACCAACAGCTGGGCTGGCCCTCCAGCTCCATCCAGAGGCTGCCCGGTGCGAGATCCCTTTCCAATTCCAAGCCGATCTGCTCTTCTGGCATCAGCTGATCCGCCAGGGAGGCCAGCTGATGCTGCAATCCAGAAGCAAGCTGCTGAAAGGCCCTGGCCTCGATGGCCGTTAGCTCGAAAGCCCAGCCAGCCCCACCCACCAGCACACAAAAGTGGCCACGACCCGGATCGACCAACAAGCGCCAACCCTCGCCCTCTAAAACCTGCACAACGGGCCGATCCTTAGGGCTTGAGCCCAGTGCTAGCCGGGCAGCACGCTGGGTTGGTCCTGTTCGTCGGAGAGCTCGATGATCGCCCGCTGCACAGGCTTGACCATCGCTTCATCCATGAGGCCGTCGAAGTCGTCAAAACGGCGCTGTTTGGCGCGAAAGGCAATGCGTACGGTGGTGAGGTAGCGATTGCTGGAGTAACGAATCAAGCTTTCTGCTCGCTGGGCAAGTTCCTTGGCGCTCAGCTGCACACCGCTCTGCATGGAAAGCCCTTCAATTAGGGCAGCCTAGGTCAAGGCCGTTGGTCTAGGTCAAGGTCGTTGGCCCAGGGCCTTGGTCAAGGCAATGGCCGCCATCCAGCTGCTGCTGCGGGCCCGCCGGACCAGCTAGAAGGGCGGCATGCTCGGCACCTTGGCCATCGATTTGGGCAGCACCACCACCGTGGTGGCCTGGCTTGAACGCGGCGGCGAGCCAAGGCTGTTGCCCATGACCCCCTATGGGCTAGAAGCGCAGCCTTTGGTGCCCAGTTTGCTCTGGCTGGCCAGCCCCGACAGTGGCAGCCCCCTGATCGGCCGGCAGGTGCTGGATGCGGGCCTGGCGATGCATGAAGGGCCAGAATTGCATCGAGATTTCAAGCGCCTGATCGGCGCCGCTCGACCAGCCGCTGGCACCCTGCTCAATGCCGAACAGGCCGGAGCGCTGCTGCTGCGCCGGCTTTGGCAGGCCCTGCCCCAGGAATTGGAACCGGAGCGCCTGGTGCTCACCGCCCCGGTAGACACCTATCGCGGCTATCGCCAGTGGCTGCTGCGGGCCTGCGCTGAATTGCCCATAGCCGAGTTGGCCCTGGTGGATGAGCCCACCGCCGCCGCCATCGGTGCCGGCCTGCCCGCCGGCAGCAAGGTGCTGGTGGTGGATTTCGGCGGCGGCACCATCGATCTCTCCCTGGTGAGCCTTGAAGGCGGTGAGGGGCGGGCGGCCCCGATCGCCCAGCTACTGCGCTTCGGCGGCCGCGACCTGGCCAACAGCGCCCAAACCCCGCGCACCGCCCGGGTGCTGGGCAAGGCTGGCATCGCTCTGGGCGGTCGCGACCTGGATCGCTGGATCGCCCGCCATCTCCTCCCCGATGCGCCGCTGACCGCGGGCCTGCTGGAGGTAACCGAACGGCTCAAATGTGAGCTGAGCGACCGCCCCGAGGCGATCGGCCTGTGGACAGATGGCAGCGGCCGCTGCCAGGAGTTGCGCCTGGGCCGCCCGGAACTGGAGCGGCTGCTCGAGCAGCGAGGTTTGCTGGCGCAGCTGGATCAACTCTTGGAACAGGTGCTGTCGGCCGGCCGGGCCCACGGCATCCGCCCCGCTGACATCGCCGCCGTACTGCCCGTGGGCGGAGCTAGCCGCATTCCCCGCCTGCGGCGCTGGCTGCAGGAGCGCTGCGAAGGCATCCCAATCCGCGGTGATCGGCCGGTGGAGGCGGTGGCCCTTGGAGCCCTGGCCTTAACGCCTGGACTGCGCATCCGCGATCTGCTGAGCCATGGGGTGTCGCTGCGCTGTTGGGATCAACGGGCGGGCAGCCATCGCTGGCATCCCCTGTTTCTGCCCGGCCAGGGTTGGCCCAGTGAACAGCCTCTGGAACTGCTGCTGGCCTGCAGCCAAGACGGCCAGGGGCAACTGGAGCTGGTGCTCGGCGAACCGGAGCTAGATGATCGAGCCGAGGTGGTGTTTGAAGCGGGGGTACCCGTGCTGCGCCCGCGCCCGGCGGGCCAGGCGCGGCTGGTGCCCTGGCAGCAGCAGCCAGCGGCGATCCCTTTGCGGCCGCCGGGCAAGCGCGGCCAAGACAGGCTGAGATTGCTTTTTTCGATCAATGCTTCCGGTGAGCTTCAGATGGGCGGCAGCGATCTGCTCAGTGGGGCGAGCCTGGAGGATCGCTGCCTGGGCCCAGTGCGCTAATTGCCATTACCCCCTAGTCAAAGTGCCTGTAACTGCATAGAAAGGGTGGCAAATCGCCAACCCCTTGCCTTGGGCCTGCGCCAGCACAGGCTGCCCCGGATCTGGCTGGGAATCACCCTCGGCTTGTTGGCCGCCGGCGTGACTGGGGCCTACTGGTGGGAACATCAGCTGCCCTTGAAACTGGAACAGGCGGCCCAGCGGGGCGATCTGGATGCCTGCCTTCGCTATGCCAGCCAGCTGGAGGCTTTCCGCTGGCTGGATGGGGCCGCCCCGAGCGAACAGGGATCCTGCCGGCGCCGCAAGGCCTTGCTGCTGTGGAACCAGCAACACTGGGGAGAGGCATTGGCACTGCAGTTGCAGCTGGTGAACTCCCGGGCCGGCAGCGCGGGCGATGAGCAGCGGCTGAGCGCCTGGCAAACCGAGCTGCAGCAGCGGGCCCTTGGCCTATACCGCAATGGCGATCTCAGCGGCGCCCTGGCCCTGCTGGAACTGATGGGCGAAAACCGTCGCGCCGATCGCAACAGCCTGGGGGACCGACTGCGCCAGGGATGGACCCGCAACCGGCTGCAACTGGAGCGTGCCAGGGGACTGGTGGCCCAGCAGCGCTGGTGGGAGGCCCTAGATGCCCTCAATCGCCTCGATCATCCCTGGTGGGTCAAGCAGGCCAGCGGCCTGCAGACCCAGGTGGAGCGCGCCATCTCCCGTCTAGACCACGACCACGGCGGCCAGGATGCCCACGGCCCCCTACCCCACATGGTGCCGGAGGCCCAGCTCGATGCCGAGGTGCGCAAGCGCCTGGCCCGGGGCGAGAACGACTGGGCGGCCTTTGAGGGGGCCTGCAGAGCCCTCGGCGGCAGGGTGGTGGAGGCGGGCCCGGAAACCGCCTGCCAACGCTGAAAGCGTGAAACCTGCCAACGCTGAAAGCGTGAAACCTGCCAACGCTGAAAGCGTGAAACGTGTCAAGGCTGAACCTGATCAGCAACAAAACTCCGCAGACCGGAGCAGGCGCTCTGGCCGCGGTCTGCTGCCGATGCAGGCAATGAGCAGACGCTGCAGCAAACCCTTCAGATTAAAACGGCGATTGAAGCGATAA
>JBILLQ010000032.1:0-34781 GCA_044375975.1 Prochlorococcaceae cyanobacterium | reverse complement strand
CGAACAGCCCGAGCAGAGCGACTACTGGGGGTGATGCGATCAGCCGGAAAGGGGACGCAGACAGTGGAAATGGCCAATCCTGTCGCGACACCAATTGAAGGTAACACTTAATGATGCAAAGCGGAGGTGCAGTTTTGGATGTCGGTTGACAGCATGCCGAAGGTAAATCGTGAACATCTTTTTGGGTTTCGTGTCTGGCTTCCTGACGTGAAGGTTCAATTGCAACTCGCTGCAAAGCTTGACGCCCTGTCAGAAGAAACCCAACGCCTCACCCGCCTCTACGAACGCAAACTCGCCGCCCTGGAGGAACTGAAAAAGTCCCTCCTGCATCAGGCGTTCAACGGCGAGCTGTGAGCCCCTGGCTTTGATTTCCTAAAGATGGCGCCTAACGTTGAATCACCAGCCCCGCCGCAGCCATGACGGCTTCCGTCGCGCCACCCTGCTCGAACCGCGCTGAGGTGCTGGCGGTGCTGCGTCAGCACTACCCTGCCCTCGCTGCCGAGTTCAAGCTCTGCTCGCTGCAGCTGTTCGGCTCCTTCGCCACCGATCAGCCAACGGCCAGCAGCGACGTGGACCTGCTGGAGAGCTTCGCCGAGCCCATCGGCTTCGGCTTCATCCACCTGGCTGATCGCCTGGAAGCCCTGCTCGGTCGCAAGGTGGATCTGGTGGCCGCCGATGGGATCAAGGAGAACCGCCGCCCCTTCATTCTGAGCAGCCTGGTTGATGTCGCGCCGTGACTGGACTCTGTTTGTCGCCGACATGCTGGAGGCGTGCGACAAGATCGCTGATCAGTGGCTGTTCTGGGATACAAACCCCTTCCTTTAGGACGGCTTTTCCTGAGCCTCCACATACTCTCTGAGCCGTTCAATCGGCGCACCGCCAGCGGAAGCGGCGAAGTAGTTGGGCGTCCAGAGGTGTGCGCCACGGGCTGCCAGCTCAGGGAAATCCTTGCGCAGCATCCGACTGCTGACGCCTTTGAGGTGGTTCACCGGCGTCGAGACCGAGATCGTCGGCGGGTACTCGACCAGCAGCTGCCCGTCCCCCACCACCAGCAAAGTTGTTCGCCTCGCCCTTCAGCTCCAACAGCTAGACACCTATTTTCTCTGCGACGCCCAAAAAGACTCCGTGCATCCGCTCCAGTGCAGCGTCGCCCAAGCTTTTTTGCGGCATTTGGAAACAAAGGCTTATGGAATAATCGGCCTCGAAATGCTGTGTCTACTTCGTTTAAGTGGTAGTTGCGCCATTGCACCGCAACGTTGGCATGATGGTTGGTGTGAAGCAACGCTACCGCTACCGCCTCTACCCGCATCCCCATCAACAGATGGCGCTGGCAAAGGCATTTGGCTGTGCGCGGGTGGTTTGGAACGACGCCCTGGCCAAGAGCCGTGAGCTTTATGCCGCAGGCGAGAAGACCAGCTACCCCGTGCTGGCGAAGCTCTGCATCACCCAGGCCAAGCAAATCCCTGAAAGGTCCTGGCTGTCAGGCCCCAGCAATGTGGTGCTGCAGCAGTCCGTGCACGACCTGGACCAGGCGTTCCGCAACTGGTGGGCCAGCCTGAGCGGCAAGCGCAAAGGGCCGAAGCTGCTGCCCCCTCGCTTCAAGAAGCGCCGTGGGGCTCAGTCGATTCGCTTCATGTCGCACGTCTTCCGCACGGGAGAACGGTCGCTGACGCTCAGCAAGATCGGCCCAGTGCCAATTGAGTGGAGCCGGGCTCTGCCGTCGGCCCCCAGCAGCGTCACGGTCATTCGTGACGCCAGCGGGCGCTACTTCGCCTCCTTTGTGGTGGAGGTGGAGCCAACGCCGCTGCCCCCGAACGGCAAGGCGCTCGGCATTGACCTGGGCTTGGCATCCCTCGCCGTCACTTCAGACGGTGAAAAGATCGCCCCGCCGAAGTTTCTGCGCTCTGCGCTGAAGCGTCTCCGGCGGCTGCAGCGGCACCTTAAGCACAAGCAAAAGGGTTCCAATCGCTTGGCGGCTGCCAAGCGGCAGGTGGCGAAACTTCACGCCACTATCGCAGACAAGCGCCTCGATTTTTTGCATCAGCTCTCGACCCGCATCATCCGCGAAAACCAAACGGTGGTGCTGGAAGACCTGAATGTGTCGGGGATGCTCAAAAACAGGAAGCTGGCCCGCTCGATCGCCGATGCGGGTTGGCGGCAGTTCCGCATCCTGCTGGAATCCAAGGCGCAGATGTATGGCCGCCAGGTGGTGGTCATCAACCGATGGCTGCCCACCAGCCAGGTGTGCTCAATCTGCGGACATCACGACGGCAAAAAAGAGCTGTCGATTCGGGAATGGCAGTGCCCGAGTTGCGGAGCGGTTCACGACCGAGACATCAACGCTGCTTTGAACATCCTCGCCGCCGGACTGGCGGAGAGTCAAAACGGGCGTGGAGCCGTGCATAAGTCCACCGCTTTGGTGGCAGCAGGCTGGGAAGCGCCAACCCACCCGATCGCTGAGGCATCCCCATGCGCAGCGTAGAAGGAATCTCCGCCGTTCACGGCGGGGAGGAAGTCAATACACCAGCGGCATGGGCTTAGAGGAGTTCTGCGCTGACTCGCGCACGGTTGATGCCGTTGTGCGCAATTTTGAAATCATCGGCGAGGCTTCCACAGGCATACCGGATCATCACAAGCTTCTCAAGCCTGAAATCGACTGGCGAGCCATCAGGGGTCTCCGCAATCGCATCGTGCATGAATACTTCGGCCTCAGCCTTTCAGTAATCTGGGCCATCATTGAGAACGATTTGCCGGCGCTCACTCAGCAGCTTCGGGAGTGGCCAACAGAATCCTAAAGCATTTTGAAAGCTATATCCCATATCGCTGTATCGGCTCACCCTCGCCGCCATCATTATCGGCTTGGGAAGCGTCTGCAGGGATTCACTCATCGGACTTTCTTTGCAAGTGGTGATCAGCCGTTGAAGGCTGATTAAACTAGATATGACGCTACCAGCGATATGGCGATCGAACTCTCCAGCGACCAACTCGACGCCCTTACCGTTGCGGAGAAGGTTCTGCCACTCGCATTCCCTGGAATGAGGCCAAAGCCCAACTGCAGCGCCTGGCTGAATGATCATCGCGATCTCCTCCGATACTCCGTTTGCACCTCGTCATCGGCTCCCTTCTCCATGGCGTCCAGTCGCTTGAGGTGATAGTTTTGCGGGGCCAGATCATGACATCATCGGTAGTGATATCTGCAGGCTAGGATCACCAGCAAATCGCCATCGAGCCGATAAACCAGGCGATGTTCCTCATCGATGCGACGCGACCAGCAGCCGGCCAGGTTTTCGCGCAGAGGTTCGGGTTTACCGATTCCAGCGAAGGGATCGCGCAGGCAAGCTTGGATCAGTTGGTTGATGCGCCGCAGCTGCCTGCGGTCCTGGCTCTGCCAGTGGAGATAGTCGTCCCAGGCGGCAGCCGTCCAGGCCAGCCGCTCAATCGCCGGCATCGCCAAGATCCGGATCGATCAGCCCATTGGAGAGGAGCTCCCCACGATCGGCCTGCTCCAGCGACCGCTGCAGATGGGCCGCATTCGCCGGGGAACGGAGCAGATGCACGGTTTCTATCAGGCTGTTGTAGGTGTCGAGCGACATCACCACAGCCCCTTTGGCGTGCCGCCGGGTAATCAGAGTGACGTCCGCATCGGCCTCCACCCGGTCCAGCACGGCCTTGAAGCTCTCTCGGGCCTCCGAAAAGCTGACCACCTGCACGGCGTTGTCCAATAGCCTGTACAATAGTTTAGCTGGATGGAGAGCATGGCTGCCGGGTTCGATGCCACTGAGGTGGTGGCCCTGGAGCTCTGAGTCACTTCTCCCTAGCCTGACCCCATGGCCGATCCAGATGCCCGCTGGCGCCAGCGGTTCGACAATTTCGAGCGGGCCCTCCAGCTGCTGGAGCGCGGCGTGGAGCTGGCGCGGCAGCGGCCGCTGAGCGAGCTGGAGCAGCAGGGCCTGATCCAGGGCTTTGAGTTCACCCATGAACTCGCCTGGAATCTGCTCAAGGACTATCTGCAGCACCAGGGGATTGCCGGCATCATCGGCTCGCGGGATGCCACCCGCCTGGCATTCCAGAACGATCTGATCAGCGATGGCGAGGGTTGGATGGCGATGATCAAGGCCCGCAATCAGTCGTCCCACACCTACAACCTTGAGCAGGCGCAGGCGATCGCCCGCGATGTGATCGAACGCTTCGCAAACCTGTTCGGTGCCCTGCGGAGTCGTTTCACGGTCTTGAGCCAGGAGCCGTGATGTCCGTCACTCCCCCGCTGACTTCAGCCCAAGCCACCGGCCTGCCGGAAGCGGCCCTGGCGGCCATCCGCCAAGTGCTCGCCAGCCACCCCGAGGTGGAGGCCGCGATCCTCTACGGCTCCCGGGCCCTGGGGCGGCAGCGTCCCGCCTCCGACATCGACCTCACCCTGATCGGCCCCGCCATCAGCGCCGCCTCCCTGGCCCGCATCGATGCCGATCTCGATGACCTGTTGCTGCCCTGGATGATCGATCTCTCCTGCCATGCCTCGATTCATCACCCCGCCCTCCTGGCCCATATCGAGCGTGCCGGCTTAGAGCTATATCGCCGGCGGGATGCGCCAGACTGATTCCTGCTTAGTTCATGAAGGCCTGTCACCGCGAAAAGATCGATCAGAGGCCGCCGAGTGAGGTTCCCGAAAAGTGCCTAACAATCCAATGCACCTAACCCGCCACCGAAGACTTGCTCGCACACCCACCAGCTCTTGGCGGGCAGGTCATGGCAAGAGGTGGTTAACGGAAACCACCAGAAAAGAGGTTACGCCTCACAGCAACAGAACAGGGGCACGCTTCTCAGAGCAGTGAGGAACGCTGCCTTCTACCTCGCCTTACTTCGCGAATCTTCAGGTAGAGGACAGAGGCCGAGAGCATCAAAGTGACTACGTTTGCAGCAATTAGCGGGCCATCGCCAAGCATAACTCCATAGATCAACCAGCAGCAGATACCACTTACGAACATAACGTACATCAGAAGGAAGATGCTGCTCAAATCGGGTGACTTCAGGGCTGTTAGCACTTGGGGCAGGAAGGAAGCGGTGGTCAGGGATGCCGCCACATACCCGACGTAAGCTGCAATTTCGCTGTCCATGGGTGGGAGATTTGCCCTTGTGCTTCGATGTTTCAAACCTTAGCGTACAATAGGGAAATCGTATCGTATGGGTGCTCGCAAGCATTGCTGGAGGCAGCGAATGAGGCCTAACCATTCGGTAAATCCAACGCACTCCTGGCTGCGCCCTCCGCGCGCAGCTTGCCTCAAATGTTAGATACATCGAAGGCCGGGGGTGCCTAAACTTGACTTACGCACGGATGCCAGATGCCGACAATTCTGCGAAGCGGGCCCTACAGAGTTTATTTCTATAGTCATGAGCCCAATGAGCCTCCGCATGTTCACAAGGAGGAGTTTCATGGCTAACCCTGGCGAACGTGTCATGAATGTGAGCTCTACTGATATCCATCTCATCGTTGAGCTTGAAGACGGTAGAAGTATTTCAGTCCCCTTGACGTGGTATCCAAGGTTGTTGCATGCCACCCAAAAAGAACTACTGGCATTCACCCTAGCCACCCCCTGAAAGATACAGATGGAATAGAGTAGTCGTCAGCCTAGTAACGGCCACCAACAGCTCCCTACTGCGCCACCTCAGGCTACGCGCCAGCAGCAGAAGATAGAGCTCTCTATTGTTCAAGCCCGATTAGAAACCGCCAGCCCAGCGGGCTCAAGCATCAACTTACTGGAGCGCACCGACTCATCCAATTCAATTGGATAATTGCCATCGAAACAGGCGGTGCAAAAATTTGTTGATGCGCTTTGTGCAGCTTCCACCATGCCCGCCTTGCTGAGGTAGGCCAAAGAATCGACGCCCAGGTGGCGTTCGATCTCTTCAAGGGTCATTCGCGCGGCAATTAGCTGATCCTGGGTGTCGGTATCGATGCCGTAGAAGCAGGGATGGGTGACTGGCGGCGAGCTGATGCGCATGTGCACCTCTGTGGCACCGGCATCGCGCAGGGCATGCACGAGCTTGCGGCTGGTGGTGCCGCGCACGATCGAATCATCGATCACCACCACGCGCTTGCCGGCCAGCACATCTGGCAGGGGGTTTAGTTTCACTCGAATACCCGCCTCCCTCATCGCCTGGGTGGGCTGGATGAAGGTGCGCCCCACATAGCGGTTTTTGATCAGGCCATCGCCAAAGGGGATGCCACTCCACTGGGAATAGCCAATGGCGGCGGGGATACCTGAATCGGGCACACCAATAACGATATCGGCTTCTATGGGATTCTCCCGCGCTAGAGCCTCGCCGATCCGCACACGATAGCTATACAAAGATTCGCCAAAAAAGCGGCTATCAGGCCTAGCAAAATAAATCATTTCAAACACACACAATTTCACTGGCTCCTGACACCACTGGCTGCGTATCGGCGTGGCATCGCCTAGGCGAAAGTGAATCAACTCACCGGGCTGAACATCATCGCTATAGCGGGCACCGATGATATCTAGCCCACAGGTTTCACTGCTCAGCACCCATTGGGCTTGATCACTCTCGCCCAGGTAACCGAACACCAATGGCCTGATGCCATGGCCATCGCGCAGGGCGAACAGCCCTTCCGGCGTGCCAATCGCCAGGCTGAAGGCACCGCGACAGCGGCCGGCGGCCTCCCGCAGGGCGTCCGCCCAGTCGAGGCCCTGATCCACCGCATTTTGCAGGGCAAAGGCGATCAGTTCGGAATCGGTGGTGGAGGTGAACTCGGTGTCTGGATTGGCGACGGCAATCGCCTGGCGCAGCTCAGCGGCATTAACCAGGTTGCCGTTATGGGCCAGAGCCAGCGGCCCCAGCCGGGTATTCAGCACCACTGGCTGGGCGTTGCACACCTTGCTGGTGCCAGTTGTGGAATAACGGTTGTGGCCAATCGCCAGCTCGCCCGGCATCCGCTGCAGGATCTCCTGGTCAAACACCTGGCTCACCAGGCCCATGTCCTTGTGCAGTCGCACCTGATTTTCGGCATCGAAAACGGCGATTCCCGCCGACTCCTGGCCGCGATGTTGCAGGGCGTAGAGGCCGAAATAGGTGAGATTGGCCACCGCCTGATCGGTGGCCAGCACCGCAAACACGCCACAGGCCTCTTCTGGCTTGTCGGCGGGTTCAGCTGGCAGCTGGGCCAGGGGGTTGATGGGCTCTGGCTGCATTCCCACCACGGGCCCCCTCGGCTCAAGTAGCAATCTCACATTCTGCATCAGAGTGCCGACGGAGCTTGACGGTTCAGGCCGCAGGTGGCAGGTCGGCACCGAGACGCCGGGGGATCGCCTGCTCGTAGCTGGCGGCCATGGCGGCGATCGGAAGCCGCAACAAGCTGCTGCCGGCCAAGTTGATCCGCAACTCGGCATCGGCCACCACCTGCCCCAGGCGCTGGGCCGGCAGGGCTGCACCGCCAGCGCCAGCCTGAGCGAGCGCCTCTTGCCAGGCGTCGCTTTGGTGGCTGGGCACGCTCACCAAGATGCGGCCACCGCCCTCGGCGAACAGCAGTCGATCGAGGCGCTCTCCCCCCGCCGGCAGATCCAGCTCGGCACCGAGGCCGGCGGCGAGGCAGCCCTCGGCCGCCGCCACCGCCAGGCCGCCGTCGCTGAGATCGTGGGCGGAAGCAACCAGGTTGTTGCTGATCGCCTGGCGCAGGAAGGCCTGCACCCGGGCCTCCAGGGCCAAATCCACCAGGGGCGGCCGGCCGGTGAGCTGGCCGTGGATCACCTCCAGGTAGCTGCTGCCCGCCAGGCTCACCCGCTCATCGGCGGGCTCCAGCTGCAGGCTCACCCCCAGCAACCAGATGGCATCGCCGGGCTGGCGCCAGGCCAAGCCGCGCACCTGGCTCAGATCGTGCACCAGCCCCACCATGCCCACCACCGGGGTGGGATGGATCGGCTGCAGGCGACCATCAGGCAGGCGGGTCTCGTTGTAGAGCGAAACGTTGCCACCGGTGACGGGGGTATCGAGGGCCAGGCAGGCCTCGGCCAAACCGCGGCAGGCCATCGCCAGCTGCCAGTAACCGGTGGGGGTCTCCGGCGAGGCGAAATTGAGGTTGTCGGTGACCGCCAGGGGCTCGGCGCCCACGCAGCTCAAATTGCGGGCCGCCTCGGCCACCGCCGCCATGCCACCCCGTTCCGGATCCAGGGCCACCCAGCGATTCGGGCAGTCCACCACGGCGGCCACGCCGCGGCTGGCGGGCGCCATGGCCCCCTCGCCCCGCTGGGGCCTGAGCCTCACCACCGCGGCGTCGGCACCACCTGGCAGCAACACCGTGTTGGCCTGCACCTGGTGGTCGTACTGGCGGTACACCCAACGCTTGGAGGCGATTGTGGGGTCGTCTAGCAGCGCCAGCAGCAGTTCAGCCCAGGAGCGCCGCGATCCAGCGGCCGGGCCCTGCAGCGGGCAAATGCCTTCCCTGTCTGCCGGCGGCAGCGATTGTTCACTCCAGCGCCAATGGGCCTGGATATCAGCCGGGGGCTCTTCCAGCAGCTGATGCCTGTTGATCGGGGTGTCATCGGCCAGGGCGCTGGCCGGCACCTCGGCCGCCACCTGGCCGTGCTGCAGCACCCTCACCACGTTGTCCGCCAACACCCTTCCCACCACGGCGGCCTGCAGACCCCAGCGGCGAAAGCGCTGCATCAACGGCTCCTCCCGGCCCGGCTTAACCACAAACAGCATGCGTTCCTGGGATTCCGAGAGCAGGAACTCGTAGGCGCTCATGCCGCTCTCGCGGGCCGGCACCAGGTCGAGATCCAGTTCGATCCCCAGGCCGCCCTTGGCCGCCATCTCGGAGCAGCTGCAGGTGAGGCCGGCGGCGCCCATGTCCTGGGCGGCCACCACATCGCCACTTTGAAAGGCCTCCAGACAGGCCTCAATCAAACCTTTTTCCAGGAAGGGATCGCCCACCTGCACGGCGGGGCGATCGTCGAGGGAGGCCTCGCTCAGTTCGGCCGAGGCAAAGCTGGCTCCCCCCATGCCATCGCGGCCGGTGGTGCTGCCCACGTAGATCACCGGGTAACCCACCCCCTCAGCGCCCGAGCAAACGATCGCCTCGGTTTCCATCAGCCCCAGGGCCATGGCATTGACCAGGGGGTTGCCGGAATAGCTGGCATCGAAGGCCACCTCACCGCCCACCGTGGGCACCCCCACGCAATTGCCGTAGTGAGCGATGCCAGCCACCACCCCCTGCATCAAGCCCACATTGCGGGGGTCTTCCAGCGGCCCAAAGCGCAGGGCATTGAGCAGGGCGATCGGCCGGGCCCCCATCGTGAAGATGTCCCGCAGGATGCCGCCAACACCGGTGGCGGCCCCCTGAAAGGGCTCCACGGCGGAGGGATGGTTGTGGCTTTCAATTTTGAAAGCCAGCCGCTGACCCTCCCCCAGATCCACCACGCCGGCATTTTCGCCGGGCCCCACCAGGATGCGGGGGCCGGTGGTGGGAAAACCCTGCAGCAGCGGCCGGGAGTTGCGATAACAGCAGTGCTCAGACCACATCACGCCAAACATGCCCAACTCGGCGCGGTTGGGGGCCCGGCCCAGGCGCTTGCAGATTTCTTCGTAATCGGCCTGGCTGAGGTTTTCCTTTTTCAGTGCCTCTGGCACCGCATAGTCGGGAGCAGCCAGCACGGCCAGTCAGTCAGTTGGCTCCAGTGTGGCCGAGCGACCAACGCCAGCGACAGTTCAAATCCAGCTAGCTCAAACCCAGCCAGTTCAAATCCAGGGGTCGTTGGCATCGTCGCCTGGGTCTGGGGCGGATTGGCGGGGGCGCGACTCACTTGGGCGCGGCTGGCGGGGGCGCGGCTCAAGGGGGAGAGACTCACGGGATCGCGACTGGCGGGGCGGTAGCGGCGAGCGCCGTTTCGATCGGCTCAACGGCCCATCGGGCTGCTCGTACAGCTCAGCATTGCCGGCCTCGGGGCGCTGGGGTTCCATGGGGTTCGCATCGGTCCATTCCCAGGGCTCATCGGCAAAATCCGACTGGCCAGAGGAGCGATCCGGGGGGTTGATCCCATCCCAGGGCGGCTCCTCCAGCCAGCCCTCCAGCCGCTGCTCGAAATTGGAGCCGGCCTCTTGCATCTGCTCGCGCCAACGGCGGGAGCGGCTCATTAAATGCTGGCGCACACTGGCCCGGGCCAGGGGCAGATCATCGAGCGATAGCAGGTTGGTGAACACCAAACCGGGCCGCTGATCGACGATCCGATCGGTGGTCAACCGCCAGCGGCTGCTGCCCGGCAGGCGGGGGTCGCTGCGGCTCACCAGGTAGTGCAGGATCTGACCGGTTTTGCGATCCACTGCGGCATCCACCAAGCTGCCGATGGGCTGCTGCTGACGATCGAGCAGGGCGGCGTCAAACAGGGTGGGCAGCTGCTGCACCGTGTCGCTGTCGGTTTCCGCCGGCTCCCCCTGCACCAACAACTCCAGCTCGCCCAGATCGCGCAGCTGGTTCAGCCGCCACACCAGGCGGCGATCGGTGAACAGCGAAGGCCGGCTCACCCAGCCCAGCAGCCGATGTACCGGCGGATGCATCCAGGCCATCACCCCCGCCCCCTGGTCCAAACCTTGGGAGCAGCGCACGCGCAGCCTGAGCAGATCGCGTACCAGCAGCTGATCTGGAAGGCTCAAGCGGTTACTGGCGCACCTGCACGGGCATCACCAGGTAGGTGAAGCGACTCTCATCGATGGGGGTGAGCACCACCGGGGTGGTGGGAGCGTTGCAAGACATCGCCAACTGATCGCCGGTCATCGCTTTAAGACCATCGAGCAGGTAGCGCACGTTGAAGGCAATTTGCAGATCATCGCCTGAGATCTCAGCCGCCACGGCCTCGGAGCCGCTACCCACATCGCCACCATCGGCCTGGATCAGCAACTTGCCAAGCCCAGCTTCCACACTGATCTTCACCACATTGTTCTGCTGATCGGCCAGCACCGCCACCCGCTCCAGTGCCGCCAACAGCGGCCGGCGTTCCACCACGATGCGACGCGTAAAACTGGCGGGGATCAGCTGGCGGTAATTGGGATAGGTGCCATCGAGGGTGCGACTGGTGAGCAGCTGATCGGCCCAGTGCACCACCACCTGGCCCCGGTCGGAGAACAGGCTTAGTGGTTCGCTGGAGTGGCGAGCTGAGAGCAACCGCTCCAGCTCCCGCAGGGAACGGGCCGGCACCGTAACGGCGAATGGTTCTTCGTCTTGAGCGGCCGTTTCCTGATCTAAGCCTTGGCTATCGATGCCTTGGCCGTCCATAGCTTGGCGATCAGCGGATGCCTGATCCGCGCCCTTAGCGGCGGCGGCATTTTCCAACTGCAGCACTGCCAGGCGATGGCCGTCGGTGGCGGCGCATTCCAAGGTGTTGCCGTGCAGCTGCAGGTGGACGCCGGTGAGCAGCTGCTTGGCTTCATCACCACTACTGGCAAACAGCGTTGCCCGCAGCCCCTTCACCAGGGCGTCTGCCTGCAGGCGGATGGGGTTGCCGCTCTGCTCCAGGGGTAGATCGGGAAAATCTTCGGCGGGCATGCCGCGCATCTGAAAACTGCCCGACTGACTGGTCAGTTCCACCTGCTCGCTGTCAGCGGCGCAGCTGAGGGTGATCGGACTGTCGGAGGAGAGCCGGGCCACGATTTCGCCAAACAGGCGGGCCGGCAGGGTGATCTCGCCACTGGTGGTCACCGTGGCCGGGATGCTCGTTTGGATGCCGAGGTTGAGATCGAAACCGGTGAGGCTGATGCTGCCGGTACCGGCATCGGCCGTGAGCAGCACGTTGGCCAACACCGGGTGGGTGGGCCGGCTAGCCACGGCTCGACTCACCAACTGCAGGCTGGAACTCAGTTCCGATTGAGAGCAGACCAGCTTCATGGAGTGGGGGCAGGGCCTGTTGGTGTGCCCAAGACGGCAGCCACACCCCAGCGATGCCTCTGATTCTGCAATGCCGTTTGCTCCCTGCTCAGCCCGCTGGGGGGCGGGAAAACCGCACTTTTCCCCAAACCGCCCGGCTCGCTTCTACGGAAAGCAATAGATTTTTTAAATTAAAAAAGAAATAACCAGTAGCCGTAGGGGCTGGGGAATCTGCGGAAACAGGCTTCTGTGTCAATTGAGGCCTTGGTTATGGCTGGTTTAGGCCTGGGGATAGGTGATTTAAATCTTGGGAAAAAATACCAATTTCCTCAGATTCCCGCTCCTGTGGAAAACTGTCGATTGATTTTGATCGCATCTCGCCCCACTTCTCCCCATTTTGACAGGTGTTTTTCCCCAGACTTAAATCTGGACCCAGCTGGGGGCGATCGCCAGGCCCCTGCTGGCCCCTGCCGGATGAAATAATTATTTCTGCGATTCCAGCCGCATAAATAATGCAAATCCTCTAAAGGGCGCCTCGAAAAATTCCCACCTAGAAAACTTCGCCCCCAAAAATCTAGGCAAGAAGACTGGCGAGTTCAATACTGAGTGGCTCCCACTTTGCTTGAATCTCCAGCCTGCAGTTTTCTTTCAGCCTGGAAAGGCAATCATGCGGTGGGCGAATTAGCAGAGCTGGATCATGGGAATTGCTGAGCATAGACAGCCATTTTGCACCTAAATTGCTGCGGTCAATCAACTTGGTATCATTGTTGGCGGCCGCAAAAGGCGACTGGAATTTTGATGTATTATACTGATCCATTAATGGCCATTGCCAAATTATTTCATTGCTATTATTTCGCAGCCAAATGTGTTTGATGTGGACCAGGCATGGGGTTTCGGCGGGATCCAACCGCAAATTCTGAATGCCATCAGCAGGGGCTGTAAAATCAAGGCTCACGATAATAGTTTTTCTAGATATTTTCACGCTTTTTCGGATCGAGTTCTCCTCTGAAAATCCCTTGGCTCCGCTCGGCTCCCAAAACAACTGTAATGTCACCATCCTGCTAAATTGCTGCATCACGCTATACAGGTGATCGTGCAGTGCTTGCCTGGCGCAATCCAGTTGCTGGAGATCTGGCCGATCGTTAGCGCCGATGGTTTTATGGACATCTAGGGCGAGCTGCAGCAACTGCCCATTGATCCGATCGGCTGAGCTGTCAAAGGGGTCTTTGGCGTGGTTCAGGTCTGGACGCACCTCCACCTTCAGCCCATCATCTTGGTCTTTGGCAGCAAAATCCAGCCCAGGCCACAGGCCCTGCACTGATGCAACCGTGGCGCTGGGGTTCTTCAAGAACTGCTCGTAGCTGACGATCACTCGCCGAAAATGGCGGCTGTAAAATTCGGCCTCCAGGGTGTGTTGCAACCAGAGCAAGAGGATGCGATCGGCGGGGAGCTGCTCACGCCGCTTGAGTGACTTCAACACCGCCATCGGGTGTCGATGGATCAGCACAACGGCGCTGTCGATGCCGTGAGCGCTAATGAAACTGTTCCAGAGCGGCAGCAAGCGGCACTGCCTCGGATCCTTCAACAGCGCCACGCCGGAGCGATCTGCCTCGCCAGGGAAGGCTGCTGCCAGAGCCTGCGCCAGATGGTCCCGACCAGCTACCGAGCCTGCCCCCACCACTTCGGCGCCCGGCAGGAAGGGATCATCCCAGCTGCTCTGGGCCTCTGCCAGCAGCTCGGTGTGCAGTCTCACGATCGATTGGGACTCCCAGTAGCCGGTGGGATTGTTGTAATCCGCAGGGGGAGTGTCATGGGGAGCCCTGAAGCCGTGACTACAAAGATGACCAGCAACGGCGGAAGTACCGCTGCGGTGCATTCCCAACACCATCAACAGCCGGCGGGGAAGCAGCAGCGGGTGGCTGAGTTCGGCCAACCGCTCGAGCAGGGCCCCGCACTGCACCAGTTGTTGTTCCAACACCGCCAGCCAGCCGGGGTCGTCATCCCGTTGCTCACGCCCCAGCAGCAACCGCTGGGAGCGCCAGCACAGCTCCGACCGCCGCCAGTCCTCCAGCGACTCAGCCCTCTCCACCAGGGCTCGATACAAGGCTCCGATTGTCTGGGCCAGCAGTGTTTGCGCGCCCTCCTGGCTCAGATTGCCCGGCTCACTCAGCCATTCCAGTGCTTCTTCCCAGCTCCCATATCCATAAAATTCCCCATCCTGGACTGGCTGGTTACCGGTCGAATCATCAGTATTCATGCCGATAATTGATTTAGTTACGCATGAAAGCACGATAGCATTTATCTTTTGGCCATAGCAAACTTGTTGCTTGCAGCTAATGAGTTACGTGCTAAGTGGAGCGACCGCATGCCACTCCCTATCCCTCAAAAGCCACCATCAGACCGCCACCAGCTGGGGTGGATGCTGTTTGAGCACCTGCTTTAGATACCTGCCCGTATGACTGCTGGGGTGTTCAGCCACCTGTTCTGGGGTGCCGCACGCCACAATTTCGCCGCCCTTGTCGCCACCTTCCGGGCCGAGATCGATGATCCAGTCGGCACAGCGAATCACATCGAGGTTGTGCTCAATCACCAGAATTGAATTGCCCTTATCAACCAGTCGCTGCATCACGTCCATCAGCTTGTGCACGTCATAGAAGCTGAGGCCGGTGGTGGGTTCATCAATTAAGTAGAGCGTCTTGCCTGTGGCGCGTTTGGATAATTCGGTGGCCAGCTTCACCCGCTGGGCTTCCCCGCCGGAAAGGGTGGGTGCCGGCTGGCCCAGCTTGATGTAGCCGAGACCCACATCAACCAGGGTGCGCAGGCGGTCGGCGGCCTGGGGAATGGCGGCGAATTCATCTGCCGCCTGCTCCACTGTCATCTCCAGCACATCGGCAATCGTATGGCCTCTATAGGTAACCTGCAGGGTTTCGCGATTGTATCTTGCCCCCTTGCATACGTCGCATTGCACATATACATCTGGCAGGAAGTTCATCTCGATCACGTTTACGCCCTGGCCGCTGCAGGATTCACAGCGACCGCCTTTAACATTGAAGCTGAACTGCCCCACCTGATAGCCCCGGGCCTTGGCCTCCACCGTGGCGGCAAACACCTGGCGGATGGGATCAAAGCTGCCGGTGTAGGTGGCGGGGTTGGAGCGGGGGGTGCGGCCGATCGGACTCTGGTCGATCACGATCACCTTGTCGATCGATTTGATCCCTTTCAGTTCCTCGAGACCAGCGGGGAAAGGTACTTTTAATCCCAGGCGATGTTCGAGGGCTGGATGTAGCAGTTCATTCACCAGGGTGCTCTTGCCGCTGCCGCTCACGCCGGTGACGCACACCAGCCGACCCAGCGGCACCTCCAGATCAAAGCCGGCGAGGTTGTTGCGCTGGCAGCCCGTCAAAGTGAGCTGACGGGATCCGGCAATGCGACGTTCCGCCGGGGTGGGGATGGAGCGGCGACCGCTGAGGTAGGCGCCAGTAAGCGACTCCTGCGACTCCAGCAGGCTCT
This sequence comes from Prochlorococcaceae cyanobacterium, assembly GCA_044375975.1. Classification (GTDB taxonomy): domain Bacteria; phylum Cyanobacteriota; class Cyanobacteriia; order PCC-6307; family Cyanobiaceae; genus UBA5018. The sequence continues at coordinate 19,405 of JBILLQ010000032.1, read as the reverse complement.
GCAGATCGCCCTGGGCCACGATGTGGCCGCCGTGCACGCCAGCACCGGGACCGATGTCAACGACATAGTCAGCGGCACGAATTGTGTCTTCGTCGTGCTCGACGACGATCAGGGAGTTGCCGAGGTCGCGCAGCTTGATCAAGGTGGCCAGCAAGCGATCGTTATCGCGCTGGTGCAGGCCAATACTCGGCTCATCCAGCACATAGAGCACCCCGGTGAGACCAGCGCCAATCTGGGTGGCCAGGCGAATGCGCTGGGCCTCGCCGCCGGAGAGGGTCATCGCCGGGCGATCGAGGCTGAGGTAGTCGAGCCCCACATCGAGCAGGAACTTCAGCCGCATGCGAATCTCCCGCAGCACCAGATCGCCGATCTGGATCTGGCGCGAACTCAACAGCGGTTCCGCCCCTTCGCTATCGCCCACCCCCATCAACTTCTCGATGCGCCGCAGGCTCTCGCCAACGCTGGTGCCAGTGAGCTCATGGATGCGATAGGGACCTACCCGCACCGCCAGGGCCTCTGGCTTCAGTCGCAGGCCATGGCAGCTGGCACAGGGCACCAGCTCCAGATATTTTTCTAGCTTCTGGCGCACGGACTCTCCATTGGCATCCGCCAACTGGCGCTCTAAGATCGGCAAAATCCCCTCAAATGGCCGCTGGTAGGTTTGGCCCTTGCGATAGCGGCTGTCGGCCTGAATCGCAATTGGCTCCTGGCTGCCATGCAGCAATACCTGGCGCTGCTCATCGAGCAATTGGTTCCAGGGAGTTTTAATTTCAAAGCCATAGGCTTCACCCACCGAGTAGAGCAGGGAGAAGTAATAGGCGTTGTCCTTTTCGGCCCAGGGGGCTACGGCGGCATATACCGGTAGCGATGGATCAGGAATCACCCGTTCAAAGGTGAACTTGCGCAGGAAGCCGATGCCATGGCAAGCGGTGCAGGCGCCGTAGGGACTGTTGAACGAAAACAACCTTGGCGACAACTCTTCCATCACCGCCCCATGCACTGGACAGGCGAAGTTCTCCGAGTAGAGCCTTTCCTGTTCAATCCCCTCTGGCAAAGCCTCGCCGGCCTTGGGCACCACCTCCACCAGGGCCAGGCCATCGCCGCGTTTCAGGGCCGTGCGCAGGGAATCGGTGAGCCTTTCCTGGATGCCCTCGCGGGCCACCAGTCGATCCACCACCACCTCGATGTTGTGGACATGGTTCTTGTCCAACTCGATGTTGTCGGCCAGTTCGCGCACCTCCCCGTTGATCCGCACCCGGGCGAATCCTTCAGCCACCAAGCCGGAGAGCAACTTCACATGGGTGCCTTTTTTGCCACGCACCAGCGGCGCCAGCAGCTGATAGCGGGTGCCCTCCGGCAGCTGCAGGATTTGATCCACCATCTCGTCGATCGACTGGGGCCGGATCGAGCGGTCGCAGTCTGGGCAGTGGGGCTCACCGGCGCGACCAAACAGCAGGCGCAGGTAATCCTGGATTTCGGTGACTGTGCCTACAGTGGACCTGGGGTTGTGACTGGTGGATTTCTGATCGATTGAGATGGCTGGTGATAGCCCCTCAATCGCATCTACATCCGGCTTGTCCACCTGGCCTAGAAACTGGCGGGCATAGGCCGACAGCGACTCCACATAGCGGCGCTGACCCTCGGCGAAAATCGTGTCGAAAGCCAGGGAACTCTTGCCGCTGCCGCTCACCCCGGTGAACACCACCAGGCGGTTGCGCGGAATGGTGAGATCAACATTTTTGAGGTTGTGTTGCCGGGCACCCCGCACTCGGATCACATCCTCCAGGGTGCCGCCCTCCAGGCTTCCGCCATTGAGCAGGCGACTGGCCGCGGCATCGGCGGCCAAAGCTGAGGGCGTCTGCTTGCTTGAAGCAGCCAACTCGGCGGAAGGCTTTGGCTCGCTTGCAGCAGCCAGCTCGCTTGCAGCGGTCAGCTCGCTAGAGACCTGGTCAGGCAGGTTGTTGGCATCGCCGTTGGCACCGGAGCTGGAGGTGGCGTTGGCGATGGAGCTGGCTGCGGCCCGACTTGCAGCGGCTGAGCCCTTGGCGCGAGGCATGCAGCCTACTCGTTAGCAGACAATCCTAGAAGCGCTTTAGCCAGTTTTATCAGTACCAGGCCAGAAACTGCCAGGGCTACAAGTGCCGGGCGTTTATCCGCCGGTATCTCAGGTGCCAGAGCTAAAATTGTCTCTCGTATATGTGCTAGGGCACCGCTATCCGCCAAGCCCTGGCCTGGAGGCGTCTACAGCCGCCGCTGCCGCTGCCCAGGCGGAGCTGGCCTGGCGACAGAGCTGCTCACTCACCTGCCATAGCCGTTTGCCCTGGAGTGGATCCAGGGCCGCTGGGGCCAGCCTTACCGGCACCGGCCAGCCCTTCATGCCTCCCCACTGGCTGGGGCCGTAGTGACCGCCGGGTTCAGCGGCGGCCTCGGTGGCTGCATACAACAGGGGCAAGGCCCCCATGGCGGCGCTCTGGAACAGGGGGTCTAGCAAGCGGTAGGCCAGGCTCTCCAGCCAGGCGCCGCTTGCCGCCACCGAGGTGGGTTGCAGATTCGTGCGCGCCAAACCGGGGTGGGCCGCCAGGCAGATCACGCCGCTGCCGCCGGCCGTTAACCGCCGTTGCAGCTCCTGGGCCAGCACCACATTGGCCAACTTGCTCTGGCTGTAGGCGCGCCAGCGGTCGTAGCGGCTTTCGCCCTGCAGATCCTCGAAGGCCAGACGGCCAAAGTATTGGGCCCCGGAGCTCACCTGCACCACCCGGGCTCCACTTTGGTGCTCCAAACAGGGCAATAGCAGCCGGGTAAGGGCGTAATGACCGAGGTGGTTGGTGCCGAACTGCAGCTCAAATCCCTGGCGGGTGAGTTGGCGAGGCGGGGCCATCACGCCCGCATTGTTGATCAATAGATCGAGACGGCCATAGCGTTCAGCCACCCTGGCCGCCGCCGCCACCACGCTGTCCAGGTCGGCGAGATCGAGGTGGAGCACATCCAGGGGGCCATGGGGCGTGCCAGCGGGCTCCCAGGCCAGTTCATCCAGCAGCTGGGCGCGGGCCCGATCGGCCTTGGTGGCTGAGCGGCAGGCCAACACCACGGTCGCCCCCTTGGCGGCCAGGGCCCGGGCGGTTTCCAGCCCCAAACCACTGTTGGCGCCGGTGATCAGGGCCAAGCGACCGCTTTGGTCAGGGATGGCGGCGGCGGTCCAGGGCGCAGCTTGAGCTGCGGGCGATGGGGCACCAGAACTCACGACCAAACAGCTGGTTACAGAACAAAATCGTAACCGATTGTAAACAAATCTGGTTTTGGGTACAAAACCATTGCTTGCGAGCACTGCTTGGCAGCGCTGCTTGCGAGCACTGTTTGATAGCACTGTTTGGTAGCACTGCTTGAGAGCAAAGCAGCTTCTTGCTGGGTGATTCTGGAAAATCGCCATTTCGTTGGCCGCCATTTAGGTGCTCACTAATTAGCTGCTCACCAATTAGATGCTCATCAATTAGGTGCTCACCATTTCGATTGTCACCGCACCGGAGCATCCTTGCGGCATCGATGGACTTTGGTGTCTTTTCGAGATGCCCTTGGTAATCCCTCGCGATTTTCCAGAGTCTCCCTGGGTTAGCCCAAGTGGCACTGCTCCAGCAGGCTGGCGGCATAGCTAAATGCTTCGCTGTGATCGCCGCCGGCCAGTTCGGCCAACTCCTCCTGGCGCTCACGAGTGTCCCGCAGTTGGGACACTCGCATCCGGGTGACGCCATTCACCACCTGCTTGCTGACCCGGAAGTGGTGGTCGGCCGCGGCCGCCACCAGGGGCTGATGGGTAACGCAGAACACCTGTCGGCCACTGGCCAATTGCCGCAACAGCGTCGCCATGGCGGCGCTCACCCGACCGCTGACGCCCGTATCGATCTCGTCGAACAGCAGGGTCTGCTGGGCATCGTCAGGGGCTAGACAGGTTTTCAAGGCCAGCAAAAAGCGGCTCATCTCGCCGCCGGAGGCCACCTCCGCCAAGGGGGCCAGGGGCTGACCTGGATTGGCGGAGAACATAAAGCGCACCGCATCTGCCCCTGCCTCGCTCGGCGGGGCGGGCTCGATCGCTACGGCAAAGCGCACATTGGCCAGGCCCATCGGCCGCAGGGCCGCCATCAATTGTTGTTCCAGGGCGGTGGCTGCCCGCCGACGCGCCTGGCTTAGCCGGGCATTGACCCGGTCACGGCTGGCCAGCGCCGCCGCCTGCCGCTGCTCCAAGGCCGCCAGCTCAGCTTCATCGGCGCTGCCATTCAACTGCTGGCGCAAGCGCTCACGCAGGGTAATCAGGTCTGCCAGATCGAGGCCATGGCGCCGCTCCAGGGCCTTCAGCTGGGCCATCCGCTCCTGCAACAGGCCGAGACTCTGGGGATCGCTATCCAGTGCTGCTCCGTAGCGATCCAGCTCGCGTCCCAGGCCCTGGAGCTGAAGCAAGGCCTCGCTGGCGCAACAGCGCAGCGGTGTTAAGCAGCCATCCAGCTGTTCCAACACATGCAACTGCTGCTCGCAGCTGGCCAACTGATCGAGCAGCGAAGGCAATTCCTCCCCCCCATCCACCAGACGGGAGAGCAGCTCAGTTACCCCCTCCTGGAGGCGCACGCCATGGACAAGCCGGTCCTGCTCCTGTTGCAGTCGCAGCCGCTCTTGGGAATCCCCCAGGTCAGCGGCCTCCAAATCGGCCAATAGCTGCTCTTGACGTTGCCGATCTTGCAGCAGCTGCCGCCGTTCGGATCTGGCCTGTTCCAGGGCCGCTGCCGCCAGTTGCTCCTGGCACCAGGCAGCGGCCACCGGTGCCAGCAGCGGCCGCAGGGTTTCACCAGCAAAACGATCCAGCCAAAGCCGCTGTTGACCAGGGCGGGCCAGCTGTTGGCTCTGGCCCTGGGCGGTGAGATCCAACAGCAGCGGCCGCAGCTCCTGCACCTGGGAGCGGTTGATCACCATGCCATTGAGGCGATGGCGACTCACCAAGCGCCCTTCACTCAACCGCCATTCCCGACTGAGCAACAACTCCGGCTCATCGAGCTCGAAGCTGTGCAAATCCAGCCAGCCCTTGACCACAGGGGTGAGGCTGAAACTGGCTTCGATCCAGCTGCGACTGGTGCCCTGGCGCACCAAGCGGGCACCGGCAGCCCCTTGCAGGCCGCCGAGCAGGGCATCGAGGGCATCGAGCAGGATCGACTTACCAGCGCCGGTTTCGCCGGTGAGCACCGTGAAACCGGCGGCAAAATCGAGCTGGAGCCTCTCGATCAGGGCGATGTTCTCGAGACGCAGACCCGTGAGCACCCACCCCTCCTGGATAGAACAAATGTTCTAAACGATAGCCGGTTTTGCCAAATTGCCAAGTCTTGCTGGGTACTTAGCCAGGGTATGGGGGGCCCAGCGGCAAGGCCCTGTTGGTTCCAGGGGCAGGGCCTGGGGGGCTGTAACCAAGCCTGCGGGGCCCGTTAACAGGGGAGGCGCAGGCCGGTTTCGGTTCGGCGGGTTTGGCTTGGGCAGCGCTGGTTTGGCTGGTTTTGGTTTAGTAAGGGCATCCCTGCCCTTGCCGTTGTGTCGCTGCAGACCCAGCCCACAGCCCTGGAAGCGGCTGCGGCCGCCATGCGAGCGGCGGTGTTCGGAGAACAGCTGCCCGCCAGCAGCCCCACGCCAGCCCCAGCGGCCCCCATCAGCCAAACGGCCCCAACCAGCGAGCCAGGCCCAAAAACCGCAGTTCCGCCAGGGGCCCTAGGGGTGAGCGGCGGGCCGGTGGTAGCAGGAGAGCCGGTGGTAGCAGGAGAGCCAGTGGTAGCCAGAGAGCCAGTCGCGACCGGCGAGCCAGGGGCGACCGGCGAGACAAGCCTGTCCGGGGAACCACAGCTTTCCGCTGAGCCAAACCAACAGGCTGAATTGAGCGATTTCCTTGAGGCCGCCGGCCTGCTGCGCTACGACCCGGCGGCGATCACGCGCATTTACGCAGGCCATCCGCAGCGACTACTCCGCCGCCTGTGGCAAACCCTCGTGCCCATTGGCCTCTACCTGCTGGCGGTGGCCATCGATTGGCTGTTTGGCCAATTAAAAAAACCCAGCCAGGTGAGCGCCCGCGCCAAGGAGGCAGCCGATCTGGTGGCCTCCCTCGGGCCGGCCTTCATCAAGGCCGGCCAGGCCCTCTCCACCCGACCAGACATCGTGCCGCCGCTGTTGTTGGCGGAACTGGCCCAATTACAAGACCAGTTGCCCGGCTTTGATCCAGAGCTGGCCATGGCCTGCATCGAGGAAGACCTGGGCAAAGCGGTGGCAGAGATCTATGAGCAGCTCGACCGGGAGCCAATCTCGGCGGCCTCCCTGGGTCAGGTGCACCGCGGCGTACTCAAGGGAGGCCAGAGAGTGGCCGTAAAGGTGCAGCGACCTGGCCTCAGGGAGCAAATCACATTGGATTTATATATTGTGCGTAATATCGCAGCCTGGCTGAACCAAAATATTGGCATTATCCGCAGTGACCTTGTAGCTCTGATCGACGAGCTGGGTCAGCGTGTCTTCGAAGAAATGGATTATTTCAACGAAGCGATGAATGCCGAGCGTTTTGCCGAGCTGCACAGCCACAATCCCCGCATTGCAGTGCCGCGCATCTACCACGATGCCACCTCCAGAAGGGTGCTAACCATGGAATGGATTGATGGGGTAAAACTTACAAATCTAGAGGCGGTGCGAGCCCTGGGTGTAGATCCGGATGAGCTGGTGAGAGTGGGCGTGAACTGCAGCCTGCAACAGCTGCTGGAACATGGCTTCTTCCACGCCGATCCCCATCCTGGCAACCTGCTGGCCCTGGCCGACGGCAGGCTTGCCTACTTGGATTTCGGCATGATGAGCAGCGTTAGCCGCGAATCGCGCACCGGGCTGATCCAGGCCGTAGTTCACCTGGTTAATCGCAACTTTGGCAAGCTGTCAAATGACTTTGTCACCCTTGGCTTCCTGGCGGAAGATGTCAATCTCCAGCCGATAGTACCCGCCTTTGAACAGGTGTTTGGCCAGGCGTTGGAGATGGGTGTCAGCCGCCTTGATTTCAAGGCGGTCACAGACGATCTTTCCGGAGTTATGTATAAATTTCCTTTTCGGGTGCCGCCCTATTACGCCCTGATAATCCGCTCGCTTGTCACCCTTGAAGGCATCGCATTAAGCGTGGATTCAGACTTTAAAATTCTCGGGGCGGCTTATCCCTATTTTGCCCGCCGGCTGATGGAGGATCCCGATCCCCAGCTGCGCAATAGTTTGAAAGAAATGCTGTTTGATGGTGATATCTTCCGCTGGCAAAGACTAGATAATTTAATTGCCAGTGCCTCCCAGGGCGCTGAGCTGGATCTGGAGGGTTTGCTGGATCAGGTGTTGGATTTCCTGTTTTCCGCCCAGGGCGGTCTACTGCGCCAACAGCTGGTGGATGCCCTGCTGGAGCGGCTGGATTCCCTGGCCTGGGAGACGACCCTGCGGCTCGGCATGCGGCTACCGCAGCGGCTGCTACCGCCAGGCCTGCGCCAACCAGCTGCCATGGCGACTGCCGAGCCGCTGCTGGATCTCGAGCCCATCGGCCAGTTGGTCAGCATCCTGCAGGCCCTGCCTGGCTTTGAACCCCAGCTGCTGCTGCGGCGACTACCGAGGCTGCTGGAGGAGCCAGAATTGCGGCGCATGGGGGTGGACCTGGCCAGGGGGTTGGTGGAGCGGTCCGTGGTGCACCTGGTGCGGGACCTGCTGGTGTCGCCCCAACTGAGATCGGCCTGAAGGCAGTTGCCGGGGGCGCCTATCGTGACGAGCTGACACTCCGGGTTGCCGTGGTTCGCCGTTCTCGCCTACGCCGCTCCCTCCTGGCCGCGGCCCTCGGGATCGGTTTAGGGGCAGCTCTGCCGCTGGAGAGCAGTACGGGCGCCCTGGCTGCCGACAATCTGGTTTTCGTTAGCGGCGGCTTCCGGCGTTCGATCCCGGTGGCAGATCTGGAACAGCTAGCCAGCACCGGCAAGGCCCAAGGGCTGCTGGCCGATCTGCTCAGTTTCAGCAAACAGCCGCCCGCCCAGGTGGCCAAGCTGCTCAACGAGTCGATCAGCCTGCCGGTAACCCTGGTCAGCCGGCTGCTCAACACCCGCATTGGCGAGGCTGTGCTGGAGCGGGTGGCCCAGATCGTCTTCCCCCTGAAAACCCCTGGTGCGGGTTTGCCGGCCCTGCGTTCAGCGGTCGTGCTGGGTCTGGTGGAGGGCAATGGCTCGCTCACGGCGCTGCGCTTCCTGCGGGCCTATCCCAGCCGCAACATGGAGGTGAGCATCCCGGCCCTGCTCAGTTTGATGGACAAAACCAGTTCGATTTCCGATCTGGTGCGCTTCTTCTCGGAAGCGCCGCTGAATGGACTGCGGGGCGAGCCCTAGATTCGAGTCAGTTTGAGCCGCCCCCAGTGCCCCTGATCCAAACCCTGCGGCAACTGGGTCTGGGCGGCGCTCGGGCCACCATGCAGGACTGGCCAGGCCTGATTGAGGCCTACCGGCGCTGGTTGCCAGTGAGTCAAAGCACTCCGGTGATCAGCCTGCGGGAGGGTGCCACGCCTTTGATTCCAGCGCCGGTGATCTCCGAGCGGATCGGCAAGGGGGTGCGGGTGTTTCTGAAATACGACGGTCTCAATCCCACCGGATCGTTCAAGGACCGGGGCATGACCATGGCGATCAGCAAGGCCAAGGAGGCCGGATCAGAGGCGGTGATCTGCGCCAGCACTGGCAACACCTCCGCCGCCGCCGCTGCCTACGCTCGCCGGGGCGGCATGCGCGCCTTCGTGTTGATTCCCGATGGCTATGTGGCCCAGGGCAAGCTCGCCCAGGCCCTGCTTTACGGGGCTGAGGTAATCGCCATCAAGGGAAACTTCGATAGGGCTCTAGCCATCGTGCGCGATGTGGCTGACAGGTATCCGATTACCCTGGTAAACTCCGTTAATCCCTACCGGCTTCAGGGGCAAAAAACGGCGGCATTTGAAGTGGTAGATGCCCTCTCGGATGCCCCCGACTGGCTATGTATTCCCGTTGGCAATGCCGGTAATATTACCGCCTATTGGATGGGTTTCAACGAATATCGCCAGGCCGGTCATTGCCGCAAGCTGCCTAGGATGATGGGCTTCCAGGCCGCCGGATCCGCCCCTCTGGTGCTGGGCCATACGGTGGAACAACCAGATACGATTGCCACGGCTATTCGCATAGGTAACCCTGTAAATCGTGATAACGCGCTAAAAGTTGAGCGCGAAAGCAATGGCGGATTCATGGCTGTCACCGATGCCGAGATAATCGATGCTTACAAGTTGCTGGGCAGCCAGGAGGGTGTTTTCTGTGAGCCAGCCAGTGCCGCTTCCGTGGCAGGTCTGCTCAAGCGCCGCGACGAAGTGCCAGCCGGCGCCACCGTGGTCTGCGTGCTCACCGGCAATGGCCTCAAGGATCCAGCCACCGCCATCGAACACAACGACTCCAAGTTCCACACAGGCCTGGAGGCCGACACGGATGCCGTAGCGGCAGTGATGGGCTTTTAACGCTTATGCCAGCAATGGCTGGCGACGTGATGGTGCAACAATTCCAATTATCCGCTGTTGATCGCATCGCTAACGACGTTTACTTTTTTTTGGTGTTAGCTGGCCTGGGAGCGGGCGATGGCGTTGCTTGTTAGTATGGAGCAAGTGCTGGTAATTCTTAGATTACTACTATAGCTAATCAATCCAACCTGGCGGAAGGCGGCTACCAGATGCTTACGCTTGTTAATTCGGTTCTTCCAGGGCTGCCTCAATCGCCACTGCCCGCTAGGGCCGGCCGAACAGCCCCGCTAGGGCCGGCCGAACAGCCCCCGCTAGGGCCGAACAGCCCCCGCTAGGGCCGCCCAGCATTGGCGGGCGATTTGCCCCTCCTCATCGGCCGGGATCACCAGCAATTGATGGCGGCCCAGCCAGCCCAGGGCTGCCGTTAGTTCTCGGTGTAGGGCGGTGTCCTGTTCGCCGATGCCGCCGCTGAGGGCGATCACATCCACGCCCTCCAGGCAGGCGGCCATGGCGCCGATGCCCTCCAGCAGGCGCTGGCGAAACACAGCGATCGCCAGGGCCGCGCCGGCATGGCCCTGGCCCCGGGGCGGTGGCAGGGCCGCCGCCCGCAATTCGCCCATGTGGCCGCTGAGGCCCGATAGGCCCAGCAGCCCCCCCTGCCGTTGCAGCCCACGCTCCAACTCGGCCAGATCCAGGCCAGAGCGCAGCTGATAGAGCAGCAGGCCGGGATCCACCGTGCCGCTGCGACTGGCCATCACCAGCCCCTCCAGCGGCGTGAAGCCCATGGTGGTGGCGATGCTGCGGCCATCGCGGATGGCGCAGAGCGAGCAACCGCCCCCCAGGTGGCAACTGATCAACCGCACCTGGGTGTCGGCTCCGTGGCGGCGTTGCACCTCCGCGGCCACGTGTTGATGGTTGAGGCCGTGGAAGCCGTAGCGGCGCAGGCCCTGGCGCCGCCAGCTGGCCGGGATGGCGTAGGTGCGGGCGGCGGGCGGCAAGCTGGCGTGGAAGGCGGTGTCAAAGCAGGCCCACTGCTCCAGGGCCGGCCAGCGCCGCCGCAGCGCATCGATCAAGCGCAGGGCCGGGGGATTGTGCAGCGGCGCCAGGGGATTGAGCTGCTCCAGCTCCAGGCGCACTTCGGCGGTGATGCGGGTTGGTCCCAGGAAGCGCTCGCCGCCATGCACCAGCCGGTGTCCCACCAGGGCCAGGCCTGCTCCATCGCCCGCTAGCTGGGGCGCCAGGGCCGCCGCCAGCCATTCGAGCAGCGCCTCGGCATCCCAGTCCGCCGGATGCTCGGCCTCCAGGGGATTGGCCGCCAATGGATTGGCCACCAGGGGCCAGGGCCGCTGGCGCCGCCACAGACAGGCTCCATCGGCGCCATGCAGGGAGGCCTTTAAATTGGTGCTGCCGGCGTTGAGCACCAGCAGTGGCGGCTCACCAGTTGTTGGCCCGTCATTTACTGGCCCGTCAATCACTGGCCCGTCAGCCCCCAGCGCCATTCGGTGAGTTGCGGCGCATCGATGCCGTGCTCGTGTGCGTAGGCGCGATGGATCAGAATTGACTCCTTCATTCGCTCTTTGATGTGGGCGGCGCGGGAACCCAAGCGCGGCACCCGATCAATCACGTCGATCACCAAATTGAAGCGGTCTATTTGATTGTTCATCGCTAATTCCATCGGCGTATTTATATTGCCCATTTCCTTGTAGCCGCGCACGTGGAAGTTCCCGTGGTTGTGGCGGCGGTAGGTGAGCCGATGGATCAGCCAGGGATAGCCATGAAAATTAAAAATAACCGGCCGATCAGTGGTAAATAAACTATCAAAATCCCGGTCGCTGATGCCGTGGGGATGCTCATCTGGCGAGGTGAGGGCGAACAGTTTCACCACATTCAGCAGCCGCACCTTGAGGTCGGGGATTTCGCGGTTGAGGATCTCCACCGCCGCCAGGGTCTCCCGGGTGGGCACGTCGCCGGCGCAGGCCATCACCACATCGGGATCGTCAGCTTGTTGGCCCTGGTCGTCGTTGCTGGCCCAGCTCCACAGGCCGATACCCTTGGCCACGTGCCGCCGGGCCTGCTCCAGGTTCAGGTATTGCAGATGGCTCTGCTTATCCGACACGATGATGTTGCACACATTCGTTTCCGGCAGGGCCACCTCCGCCACCGCCAGCAGGCAGTTGGCATCGGCCGGCAGATACACCCGCACCACATCACCGCTCTTGTTGCCGGCCAGATCGATGAAGCCGGGATCTTGATGGGTGAAGCCGTTGTGGTCTTGGCGCCATACGGTGGAGGAGATCAGGCAATTCCAGGCGCTAATCGGTGCCCGCCAGCTGGCGTGGTTAATACAGGATTCCAGCCATTTGCAGTGCTGGTTAAACATGGAAGCGATCACGTGGGCGAAGGCTTCGTAGGTATGGAAGAAGCCATATCTGCCGGTAAGTAGATAACCCTCCATCATTCCTACTAATGTGTGCTCAGACAGCATCTCCACCACCCGGCCATCGCGGCCGAGCTCGCCGCCATCGGCATCTTCCGGCAATAGTTGTTCCATCCACACCTTGGCTGAAATCCCATAGATCGCCTGCAGGCGATTGGAGGCGGTTTCATCCGGGCCAAACACCCGCACCGCCTCGGGGTTGAGTTTGATCAGATCCCTTATCAGCTGCGCCAGGGGCACCGTGTTCTCCGCCTCGACTGCCCCCGGTGCCGCCACGGCCACGGCGTAGTTCTCCAGGGGCGGAAAGCGCAAATTGCGGCGCAGCAGGCCGCCATTGGCATGGGGATTGGAGCCCATGCGCAGGTTGCCCTGGGGCGAATGCTGCCGCAGCTCTGGCAGCAAGCTGCCGTTGGCATCGAATAGTTCTTCCGGGCGATAGCTGCGCAGCCATTCCTCCAGCATCTGCAGTTGCTGGGGATCGCTGTTCGGCGCCGGCAGGGGCAGCTGGTGGCTACGCCAAAACCCCTCTAATTTGTGGCCCGCCAAATACTTCGGACCGGTCCAGCCCTTGGGGGAGCGCAGCACGATCAGCGGCCAGGCGGGCCGCACCGCTTCGCCATTGGCGCGGCAGGCCGCTTGGATGGAACGGATTCGCTCCACGGCCTTGGCCATCGCCGCCGCCATGGCCCGGTGCATGGCCAGCGGTTCGCTTCCCTCCACATAGAGGGGTGCCCAGCCGTAGCCCACCAGCAGGCTGTCCAATTCCGGCTTGGGGATGCGGGCCAGCAGGGTGGGGTTGGCAATTTTGTAACCGTTCAGGTGCAGCACCGGCAGCACGGCGCCATCGCTGATCGGGTTGAGAAATTTGTTGATGTGCCAGGAGGTGGCCAGCGGCCCGGTTTCGGCTTCGCCATCGCCCACGCAGGCCAGGGCGATCAGGTTTGGGTTGTCGAAGACGGCCCCGCAGGCGTGGGAGAGCACGTAGCCCAGCTCGCCACCCTCGTGGATCGAACCGGGGGTTTCCGGGGTGCAGTGGGAGCCGATCTGGCCGGGGAAGGAGAACTGGCGAAAAAAGCGCGCCAGCCCCTCCGCGTCTTGGCTCTTATCTGGATACACCTCGCTGTAGCTGCCATCCAGGTAGGTGGGGCCCAGCACCCCGGGCGCCCCGTGGCCCGGCCCGGAGAGATAGATCATCTCCAGCTGATGGCGGCGAATCAACAGATTGGCGTGGGCCCAGATAAAGGCCTGGCCAGGACTCGACCCCCAATGCCCCAGCAAGCGCGCCTTGACGTGCTCATGGCGGAGTGGTTCAGCGAGCAGCGGATTAGCTCGCAAATAGATCATCCCCACCGCTAGATAGTTGGCGGCTCGCCACCAGGCGTCCAGGCGGGTCAATTCCAGCTCGGAAATGGCCGGCTCGGAAACGGGCGGCTCGTGGGGATCGGCGGTAGGGGGAATCACTTGGTATCGCCGCCGTGGCAAGCGGTCGCCAAACACGCTTCCAGGCTGACAGCAAAACCGCCACCGGGCTATAGGCCCCTGGCCAGCCCCTGGCGGCAGGCGCTGATCCCGGCAGGATGGGGCCCACTTGCTTGGATCCCCGCCCATGACGGTTGAGCTGGCCAACTCCATGGTCGTTGAAGTGGCCCTGGCCATGGTGGAGCGGCAGGGCCAGTGGCTGCTGCAGCTTCGCGACGACATCGAAGGGATAATCGCTCCGGGCTGCTGGGGGCTGTTTGGCGGCCACCTCGATCCCGGTGAAACGCCGCTGCAGGCGCTGCGGCGAGAGCTCCAGGAGGAGATCGCCTGGCAGGCGGGCGAGCTGATCCCCTGGTTCAGCCACGAGCTGCCCGAGCGGCGGGCCCACTTTTTCCGCGGCCCCCTCACGGTGAACCTGGAGGAGCTCACCCTGCTGGAGGGGCAGGACCTGGCCCTGGTGAGCCTGGCGGAAATAGCCAAGGGCCAGGTGTGGAGCCCCAAGCTGCAAGAGCTCCGGCCGGTGGCCCGCTCCCTGGGCTTCGCCGTGCAAAGGCTGCTGCAAGAGGAGTCGCTGATATCGCCTGCTTCCCAGCAGGATGGAGCGACCATCTGACCATCTGGATCGGCCGATGAAAAAAGTCACTCTCCTGGAGGTAGCAGCTCAGTTCGTGGCCCGCTTTGCCGCCGTTTCGGGCGTAATTGCCCTGCTGATCTGGATCACCTGGGTAATGCTGGACATCAAAAACCTGCAGTCGGGCTTCACGCTGCCCTAGCCATGCCGAACAGCATCGGTCTCCAGGTCGCAGCACGCCGTGGAATTCCGCCAGAGCCGGTTGCCGGTACCGCTTGCGCCACTGGCCGACGGTCATGCCCGTCTGCCCCGGCCAGGGACCCTGGGAGACACCTGGATTCAGCCCTGCCCTCGGCCCGCCGTCAGAGCTGCCGGACCGGGACCAGATCGAGGCGGCCGCCTTGCCCGATCAGGTGGTGCAGGCCTGCGACGCCGTCCTAAAGGAAGGGGTTTGTATCCCAGAACAGCCACTGATCAGAATTGGATCCGGTAGTATAAATTGGATCCGGTAACAGTGTGATATCCCAGTTCAGCATCTGATGAATGTGATGAATGCTATTTGCTTCTAGCGTCGGGATATCCCTTTGATCGCGAGGGGGCGGCTTCTATAGCGATGATTTAACAGCCCTTCTTGGTGCATTTTGCGATAGATGATTGATTCGGGGCAAATATAAATTCTTTTCTCCGCGAGAATAGCCAGAGTTTGGGCAGGTGCAAGATCGGCGAATCGCGGATTGTTGATCACCTCAATCAATCGTTTCCTTTTTTCTTCGCTTTGCCCCTGGTGGATCGCTCAAGCCGGGTGAACAACCTTGCTGCCGCAGGGAGCGGCTTGGGGTGGCCTGGGGGCCATTGAGCGTTTGCCGGCCCCAGCGGCTTATGAGCAAATCAACACCGTTAGACCCCCCTCTTTAGAGGGGGGTGTGGGGCGCCCAGGGTCTGATTCGGGCTTTGCCCGGTATTGACTGCTGGCGCTGCACTAATGGTCAGTCCCTGGACATCTCCCCTTGCCCAGCTAGCGCCAGCCTGTTGCCAGTGGGCGACGGTGCAGGTCCGTTACAGCGCCAAGCTGCAGGCCGTGCTCGCCCAGCTGGAGCTATCGCTGCTGCTGTCCACCGGCCAGGCTGGCCAGCTGATTTCGATCGGCAGCCACCAGGTGGGTTTGTGTGCCGGCTGCCGGGCTTTGCCAGGGGGGTGGATTGCCATCGGGGCCATGCCGCAGTGGGCCTCAGTGGCATCGGCCGCTCCCGCTTCTCCCAGGCGTCACCAGCCCAGGCAACTAAATCGCAGGCAAATAAATCGCAAACAAATGATCTGCAGGCAACAGCGAGCCAGCAGACAACCACCGGCTACCAGGCAACAACCGGCCAGCAGGCAAAACCATTGCCACCAGAACCATTGCCACCAGAACCGCTGCAGCCAGAACCGTTGCAACCGCCTTAGCACTCCCCCCCTGGCAGAGCTCAGCCAGCGAACACGCCGCCAGCTCCACCACCTCCCCCAAGCAGTGGCCCTGATCTGTGAATCGCTGATTCCCGATCCGGCCAGCCCCCAGCACCCGGCCTAGCCCCCTCCCGAAACCTCCACCAACGGCTCCGATCCATGGCCCAACTCCTCTTCTCCGGCTCCTCCTTCAGCGGCGGCTCCAACCTGGAATTGGCGCTGCAGCTGGTGGAAAATCGTCTGCCGGCCTGGGCCAGCAATTCAGACGCCTACAGCGCCCTGCTGCTGGAGGTTTTCGGGATGCAGAGCTCTGAGGCCACCAGCGCCCTGCAGGCCGGCCTCAGCGGCACCGGTTTGGGGATTGGCCTTGAGATCCTCGCTGGAGATGTTCTCAGAGGCATCAATGGCGCATACACCAGCGCCGCTCCCGATGGCGGTGAACGGATCTATCTCAATGGCACCTGGCTGCAGCGAGCAACGGCAGCAGAGATCGAGGCGGTGCTGCTTGAAGAAATCGGCCATGCCATCGATTACCGCCTCAATGGCGCCAAAGACAGCCCTGGCGATGAGGGCGAAATCTTTTCAGCCCTGCTCCGTGGCCAGCAACCCGCCGCCAGCACCGCCACGGAAAACGATCAGCGGCTGATCAGCATCAACGGCATCGCCGTAGCGATAGAAGCCGCCCTCGCCCCCGCCTACGCCGCTGCCGCCAACAATCCCTTCGGGATCACGGATGTGGGCTCCAACGCAATCCCCAGCTTGGTGGACATCGATGGCGACGGCGATCTCGATGTCTTCATCGGCAACAGTGGCGGCAACACCCGCTTCTTCCGCAACACCGCCGATTCCGGCAGCACCAACCCCGCCTACGCCGCTGCCGCCAACAATCCCTTCGGGATCACGGATGTGGGCACCAACGCAATCCCCAGCTTGGTGGACATCGATGGCGACGGCGATCTCGATGTCTTCATCGGCAACAGTGACGGCAACACCCTCTTCTTCCGCAACACCGCCGATTCCGGCAGCACCAACCCCGCCTACGCCGCTGCCGCCAACAATCCCTTCGGGATCACGGATGTGGGCACCAACGCCAGCCCCAGCTTGGTGGACATCGATGGCGACGGCGATCTCGATGTCTTCATCGGCAACAGTGACGGCAACACCCTCTTCTTCCGCAACACCGCCCCCACGGCGGCGGTGACCGCCATCACCGACGACGTCGGCATCTTCCAGGGCACGGTTGCCTCCGGCACCACCACCGACGACACCTCCCTATCGATCAGCGGCACTATCTCCGCCGCCCTGGCTGCCGGTAAAACCGTTCGTATCTATGACGGCAGCACTTATCTGGGCAACGCATCTGTCTCCGGCACCACCTGGAGCTATGCCGATAGCCGCGCGCTGAGCGATAACCAGAGCGTCAGCTATACGGCCCAAGTTGCCGATGCCGCTGGCAACCAATCCGCTGCTGGCATCGCCTATACCGCCTCGGTGGATCTCACCGCCCCAGCCGTCATCAATCCCTTCGGCCTGGCGAATGTGGGCGGCTACGCCAGCCCCAGCGTGGTGGACATCGACGGCGACGGCGATCTCGATGTCTTCATCGGCAACAGAGACGGTGACACCCTCTTCTTCCGCAACACCGCCGCTGACGGCAACAGCGACCCCGCCTACGAAGCCGCCGCCACCAATCCCTTTGACCTGGCGAATATGGGCGGCTACGCCAGCCCCAGCTTTGTGGATATCGATGGCGACGGCGATCTCGATATCTTCATCGGCAACAGATACGGTGACACTCTTTTCTTCCGCAACACCGCCGCTGACGGCAACAGCGACCCCGCCTACGAAGCCCCCAGCGCCAATCCCTTCGGCCTGGAGAATGTGGGCGGCTACGCCAGCCCCAGCTTTGTGGATATCGATGGCGACGTCGATCTCGATGTCTTCATCGGCAACAGTGACGGTGACACCCTCTTCTTCCGTAACACCGCCGCAGCCGACAGCACCGACCCCGCCTACGAAGCCCCCAGCGCCAATCCCTTCGGCCTGGCGAATGTGGGCAGCTACGCCAGCCCCAGCGTGGTGGACATCGATGGCGACGGCGATTTCGATGCCTTCATCGGCAACAGATACGGTGACACTCTTTTCTTCCGCAACACCGCCGCTGACGGCAACAGCGACCCCGCCTACGAAGCCCCCAGCGCCAATCCCTTCGGCCTGGAGAATGTGGGCGGCTACGCCAGCCCCAGCTTTGTGGATATCGATGGCGACGTCGATCTCGATGTTTTCATCGGCAACAGTGACGGCAACACCCTTTTCTTCCGCAACACCGCCGCTGGCGGCAGCAGCGACCCCGCCTACGAAGCCTCCCCCCCCAACACCGCGGCGGTGACCGCCATTGCCGACGACGTCGGCATCTTCCAGGGAACGGTTGCTTCCGGCGCCACCACCGACGACAGCTCCCTAGCGATCAGCGGCACTATCTCCTTTGCCCTGGCTGCCGATGAAACCGTTCGTATTTACGACGGCAGCGAGTTCCTTGGCAACGCCACGGTCTCGGAGGATGGCACCACCTGGAGCTATGCCGATAGTCGCGCGCTGAGCGATAACCAGATCGTCAGCTATACGGCCCAAGTTGCCGATGCCGCCGGTAACCAGTCGGCCGCCGGCAGCGCTTATATAGCCACCGTTGATACCGCCGCTCCTAACGCCGGTACCCTCAGCCTCGCCGATTACACCGACAGCGGCGCCTCTAGTGCCGACTTCATTTCCACCGACAACAGCTTCGATCTTACCCTCAGCGACCAGGAAGACGGCGCCTCCGTTGACTATCAGGTGTCAACCGATGATGGCAGCAACTGGTCCACCACCTCCACGGAGCAGCGCAACCTCAGCGATGGCGCTTATCAATTCCGCGCTGTGGTGAGCGATGCGGCAGGCAATACCGCCAATACCGAAACCATCTCCATCACCGTTGATTCCGCCGCTCCTAGCGCTCCCGCCTTCTCTCTAGCCACTGACAGCGGCGCTAGCAACTCCGACGGCGTCACCAACGTCGGCACCGTCACTGTTTCCGATCTAGAAACCAACGCCACCTGGGAATACAGCACCGACAGCGGCTCTAGCTGGACCACCGGTTCCGACAGCTCCTTCACCCTCGCGGAAGGCTCCTACGACATCGGTGCCATCCGCGTGCGGCAAACCGATCTCGCTGGTAACACCACCGTTAACCCGTCGCAGAATGACGCGGTGATCACCGTGGATCTCACAGCACCTAACATCACCGCCGAGGTGACCGCCATTGCCGACGACGTCGGTATCTTCCAGGGAACAGTGGCTTCAGGTGCCACCACCGACGACAGCTCCCTAGAGATCAGCGGCACTATCTCCTTTGCCCTGGCTGCCGATGAAACCGTTCGTATTTACGACGGCAGCGAGTTCCTTGGCAACGCCACTGTCTCCGAGGACGGCACCACCTGGAGCTATGTCGATAGCCGCACGCTGAGCGATAACCAGAGCGTCAGCTATACGGCCCAAGTTGCCGATGCCGCTGGCAACCAATCCGCTGCTGGCATCGCCTATACCGCCACGGTGGATCTCACGGCCCCCACCAATACGGCGGCAATCTCCCCATTCGTTATCACAAATAAATCCATCGCCTCGCCTGGGCGGACCAGCCAAGAATTCCGAAATATGGGCGCCTTTGCAGCCCTGAAGAGCGATGGCTCCGTCGTTACCTGGGGGAATAGTGATACTGGTGGTAATAGCGGCAGTGTCTCAAGCTTGCTATCCTCAGGTGTCACGCAGATCTTCTCCACCCGCTACGCCTTTGCGGCCCTGAAGAGCGATGGTTCCGTCGTTACCTGGGGTGATAGTTATAGTGGTGGTAATAGCGGTAGTGTTTCAGACTTGCTATCTGGTGTCACGCAGATCTTCTCCACTG
>JBILLQ010000115.1:0-3684 GCA_044375975.1 Prochlorococcaceae cyanobacterium | reverse complement strand
GTGCTGCGGTGATGGACAGGGCCACGGAAAGGGTGCGCAAGCCCTCGCCGCGCTACCGGGTGCTGCTGCACAACGACCCGGTCAACTCCATGGAGTATGTGGTGGTCACCCTGCGCCAGGTGGTGCCCTCCCTCAGTGAGCAGGACGCCATCGCCGTGATGCTGGAAGCCCACAACACCGGCATGGGCCTGGTGATCGTCTGCGATCTGGAGCCGGCGGAGTTCTACTGCGAAACCCTCAAGGCCAAGGGCCTTAGCAGCAGCCTGGAGCCCGACAGCTGATGGCGGCGGCTGGACAGGCGGGCGATCCAGTCCGGCCGCCCAGCCCGAAGGCGCCCCTGCACTGGTGGAGCACGCTGCTCTACGTGCCGCTGCTCTATGGCCTCGGCTGGCTGCTGTCGCGGCCGCTCGCCTGGATCTTCCCCAGCTGGCGGGCCGATCAGCTGGACCTGGCCGGGGTGGCGATCGCCCTGCTGCTGCTGCTGGTCAGCCTGCCCTGGCGCCTGCGGCGGCTGTGGGGCAGCCGCCGGCCATGGCAGAGGTTAGGGGTGGCGATGCCGCCACCGCAGGCGCTGCTGGCCCTGGGGCGCGGGCTACTCAAGGCCGCTCTGCTGCTGCTGGCGATCGTGCTCTGGTTGCTGATCAGCGGCCAGGCCCGCTGGCTGGGGGAGCTGGGCATGGGCGCACTGCTCAATGCCCTTGCCCTGACGCTGGGGGTGGGTTTTGCGGAAGAACTGCTCTTTCGCGGCTGGCTGTGGGGGGAGCTGGAGCTCCAGCTGGGGGCCAGGCGGGCCCTGGGCTGGCAGGCGGCCGTCTTCGCGCTCGTGCATCCCTGGTATCGGTTGGCGCCGGTTGAGGCCATTGCCCTGTTAATCGGCCTGGTGTTGCTGGCCCTGGCCCTGGCGTTGCAGCGCCGCGCCGATGGCGGTGCCCTGTGGGGGGCGGTGGGTTTGCATGGCGGCCTGGTGGGCGGCTGGTTCGCCCTGCATGCTGGCCTGCTGGAAATATCCCCAGCCACTCCCGCCTGGTTGATCGGCCCCGGCGGACCCACGCCAAACCCCATCGGCGGGCTGCTGGGCTGGATCGGCCTGGCGGCCCTGCTGTGGAGCAGGCGTCGCCATTGGCAGCGTCGCCATTGGCAATCCAGCCCCGGCGACCAAACCGGCGACGACGCCTCAGATAACAGCTAATTCCGGCGATTACAGCTGGCTCCAGGGGTTACTGCGAACCGTCTGGATTATAGCTTACTCCAGTGAAAGCGCCTGGATCGGCATTGGCAGCCACGTAGACATCGGCATTCAAATCGGCATCGGTATTCAAATCGGCATCCGCACTTAAGATCGCCATCGGCGCTCATATCAGCTCTCACATCAGCTCTCACATCAGCTCTCGCATCAGCAGTTAACCGCACTTTTTTCTGCGCTTCCATTCATATTGCATAGCTAAATATTGTCAGCTTACGGCCTGGGCCAGGGCTTTGCGACCCTCCAGGGGCGCCTGCAGGGCCTGCTCCAGGGGGGCAATGCCGTAGTCGCGCTCCAGTAAATCCATCACGGTGCGGCCGAAGTCCGCCGGGTTGGTGGCGAAGGCTTCCAGGCAGATGCGGCCGAAGGTGCTGCCCATGGGTTCGGGGTTCCAGAGCAGCTGGCGGGCGGTCCAGGGGGCCATGCTCATCGGGTTGTAGCCGGGCTTGATCAAGCCCTGGTCAAAGGCGTATTGCTCCAGGTGGGTATGGGGCTGCAGGCCGATAAAAAAGATCGCCGGCTCTATTTTGTCAGCCCCAAAGATGCGTTCCAGCTCGCGGTGATAGGCAAGGGTCTGGCGGATCGTCTCCGGCCGCTCGTCGATCACATTGAAGGAGTAGTTCACCGACACGTGCTGGCGGAAGCCCGCTCGGGTCAACAGGCGGCAGTTTTCCAGCACGGTGCGCAGGTTGTAGCCCATGCGCATCCTGCGGACCAGCTCCTGGGAGCCGGAGGTGATGCCGATCTCGAAATAGTCCATGCCGGTGGCCACCATCAACTCGGCTAGTTCAGCATCGAGATTGTCTGCCCGGATATAGGCCGCCCAGCGGATATCTTGCCAGCCCTCCGCCAGGATTGCCCGCAACAACTGCTTGGCATCCTCGATATAGCGGCGTGCCGGGATAAACTGGGCATCGGTGAACCAAAAGCCCCGCACTCCGCGGCGATAGAGCTGTCGCATCTCGGCGATCACCTCCTGCACCGGGTTTACCCGCACCGCCTTGCCTTCCACCACGGTGTAGATGCAGTAGCAGCAGTTATGGGGACAGCCGCGCTTGGTCTGCACGCCCACGTAGAAGTCGCCAGCCTCCAGGTACCAGTCGAGCTGGGGCCAGATTGAGGCGATGTAGTCGTAATCGCAGGCGGTTTTCTCCATGCCCCCCGGCTGCTCGTGAATCAGGCCGGGTCTGGGGGGCTCCCCGGCCAGGAAGCAGCGCTCGGCCGCCAGAGATTCGCCGCGGATCAACTTCTCCAGCAGCGGTTCCCCCTCCCCCACCGACACCACCGTGCCGCGGGGCAGTTGGCGGCCCAATTGTTCGTAAAAGACGCTCACCGCACCGCCGCCCAGCACCGCTAGAGCTTCTGGGCAAAAGCGGCGGGCGGCGGCCAGGCCCCGGCGCAGCAGGCGCAGGTTGCGCCACAGCTCGCCATAGAAGGCCGCCATCAGCCGCAGTCCACCCATGGCTCCCCGCAGCCGCCGCAGCGGATTGCGGGCGTAAAACACCTCAAAGGAGTGCTGCAGCGGATTGCCGCCCCGGCCATCCACGGGGGCATAGATCTGGATGTCGCGCCAGGAAAACACCAGCAGCGTCGGTCGAAAGCTGCCGATCGTTGCCAGCAGCACCCGCTCCACATCCAGCAGCGGCACGGCGGCCAGATCTAGTAACAGCTGGGGTAGGTCTGGGAACTGCTTATGCAGATGGTCGGCCAGATAAACCGGACCGATGGGAAAGATGGGGTTGCAGGGCAGCCGCACCAGTAACACCCGGTGATCAGGGCAGGCGGGCACGGCAGGCAGCCCCAGGAGACAGAGATGTGTGGACGCTAACAACCATTGCCATTAGCCGGCCTGAGCGCGGCCGGGTCAGTTCGGCTCAGCTCAAGCCAGATCAGCTGAGCCCAGCCCAACCCGGGCTCAAGACCAGGGGCGCTTGTTCATCAAAGGCTTCCAGCGACCCCTTGGCGCTTGCTTTCAGCAAGAGCTCCCAGCAAGCGAACCGGCAGCCGTCGTCCTAAAGCGCGGCCTGAAGTGCTCCCTGAGGGAGTTCTGCAAAACCGAGCCACGGCCAATAGCCCTGATACTTCCAAAAGCCCTGATGCAGCAATGGCTCTCAGCTTGCTGGGGCGACTTGCTGGGCCGACGAACTGGCGGTTGGTCAGAGTTCCCTAACTGGCCCTGTTGAAGCAGGCTTCACAAAGCCCGCAATCTTCCGTTACACTTTGCAGGCAAGGCGCATTTGCCCCGGCAAGCGCCCTGGCTTAATTATGTCTCCTTTTGGAGACAAACCCAACCGTCTCCTTGGAGACAATCCTTACCCGTTCTCATGACCACCACTCTCCAGCAGCGCTCCGGCGCTAACAGCTGGCAGCAATTCTGCGAGTGGATCACCTCCACCAACAACCGCCTCTATGTGGGCTGGTTTGGTGTGCTGATGATCCCT
>JBILLQ010000031.1:0-35780 GCA_044375975.1 Prochlorococcaceae cyanobacterium | reverse complement strand
CTTATCGCTTCAATCGCCGTTTTAATCTGAAGGGTTTGCTGCAGCGTCTGCTCATTGCCTGCATCGGCAGCAGACCGCGGCCAGAGCGCCTGCTCCGGTCTGCGGAGTTTTGTTGCTGATCAGGTCAGCCATTGGGCCCCTACCGGGAAAGGGCGGTGATAGGGTTGCGCCGCTTCTGGCGGGGATGGTCCCGCTATTCGCCCCCCGCCTCTTCCTTACATATGGCTGCTGCAACTGCCACCGGCACCAAGGGCATTGTCCGGCAGGTGATCGGCCCCGTTCTCGACGTGGAGTTCCCGGCCGGCAAGCTGCCACGCATTTTTAACGCCCTGCGCATCGAGGCCAAAAACCCTGCAGGGCAAGACGTCGCCCTCACCGCCGAGGTGCAGCAGCTCCTGGGGGATCACCGGGTGCGGGCCGTGGCCATGAGCAGCACCGATGGTTTGGTGCGCGGCATGGAAGCCCTCGATACGGGCTCTCCCATCTGTGTACCGGTGGGTGAAGCCACCCTGGGCCGCATCTTCAACGTGCTCGGCGAGCCCGTGGACGAAAAGGGGCCTGTGACCTCCACCCTCACCGCTTCGATCCACCGCGAGGCTCCCAAGCTCACCGAGCTGGAAACCAAGCCCAAGGTGTTCGAGACCGGCATCAAGGTGATCGACCTGCTGGCCCCCTATCGCCAGGGCGGCAAGGTGGGTCTGTTCGGTGGCGCCGGCGTGGGCAAGACCGTGCTCATCCAGGAGCTGATCAACAACATCGCCAAGGAGCACGGCGGCGTGTCCGTGTTCGCCGGTGTGGGCGAGCGCACCCGCGAGGGCAATGACCTCTACGAGGAATTCAAGGAATCCGGGGTGATCAACTCCGAAGACCTCTCCAAGTCGAAGGTGGCCCTCTGCTACGGCCAGATGAACGAGCCCCCCGGCGCTCGCATGCGCGTGGGCCTCTCAGCTCTCACCATGGCTGAGCACTTCCGCGACGTGAACAAGCAGGACGTGCTGCTGTTCGTCGACAACATCTTCCGCTTCGTGCAAGCGGGTTCTGAGGTGTCGGCTCTGCTGGGCCGCATGCCTTCCGCCGTGGGCTACCAGCCCACCCTCGGCACCGACGTGGGCATGCTGCAGGAGCGGATCACCTCCACCCTGGAAGGTTCGATCACCTCGATCCAGGCCGTTTATGTGCCTGCGGACGACCTCACCGACCCCGCTCCCGCCACCACCTTCGCCCACCTGGATGCCACCACGGTGCTCAACCGCGGTCTGGCCTCCAAGGGCATCTATCCGGCCGTGGATCCGCTGGATTCCACCAGCACCATGCTCCAGCCGGCCGTGGTGGGCGACGAGCACTACCGCACCGCCCGCAGCGTGCAGTCCACCCTGCAGCGCTATAAGGAACTCCAGGACATCATCGCGATTCTGGGCCTTGATGAACTCTCCGAGGATGACCGCCGTACGGTTGATCGCGCCCGCAAGATTGAGAAGTTCCTCTCTCAGCCCTTCTTTGTGGCTGAAATCTTTACCGGTATGTCCGGTAAGTATGTGAAGCTTGAGGAAACCATCAAGGGCTTCAACATGATCCTGGCTGGTGAACTCGACGATCTGCCGGAAGCCGCTTTCTACTTGGTCGGCAACATCGACGAAGTTAAGGCTAAGGCCGCCAAGATCCTTGCCGATTCCAAGGGTTGATCACCCATCATCTTGAGAGCTGAAAGTCATGAGTTTGACTCTGCGCGTTCTGGCACCTGATCAGAGCGTTTTCGATGGGGTTGCCGATGAGGTGATCCTGCCCAGTGCCTCAGGTCAGGTGGGTATTCTTCCCGGCCACGTGACCATGCTGGCGGCCCTGGAGGCTGGTGTGATGAGGTTGCGCGCCGCTGGCGAGTGGACCTCCATCGCCCTGCTCGGCGGTTTCGCCGAAGTGGAAGCCGATCAGGTAACAGTGCTGGTGAATGGAGCCGAACTCGGCTCCAAAATTGATCCCGCCGCCGCCCAGGCCGAATTGGAAGCTGCCCAGCAAGCCGTCGCCGCTTTCGAAGGCAAGCCCAGCAGCAGCGAGAAGCTCAAAGCCGGCCAGGCCCTGGCTCGGGCCAGCGCCCGCGCCCAGGCCAGCAGCAGCAGCTGATTTGATTTTGGGGCTGATTCAATTCTGGGGCTGAATTAAGCCATGGGGCTGAATCAAGCCTGGGGAATTAATTTATTTCTTTAGCCCCGGCATTGTCCGGGGTTTTTTATGTATTTTGTGGATTGTTTCTATTCCTTGCCCCCAGCCTGACCTGGGGCTTTTGGCGCATCGCTCACCGCCAGGAGGCCCGCTCGCGCTCCAGTGCGGAATCGATCTGCTCCTGGCTGAGGCCCTCGGCCATGGGAATGGAGGCCTGGAGTACCAGCAGCTTGGCCAGCAGTCGCCGGCCTGTCGGTGCGGTCTCATCATCAGCAAGGTCTCTTGGGGCGGCGTTCACGGCGGGGAGGAAGTCAAGTGTATGAACCGACTAGCCTTTACACACCAGCACCGGCCACGGAATCTCCGTGCGAACCGCCTATGCGCACCAATACCGTCATTGATGACGCGCTGATGCGACAGGCCATGCAGGCCTCCGGTGCCCGCAGTAAACGCGAGGCGGTGGAACTGGGTCTACGCACCCTGGTACGACTGCAGCAGCAGGGGGAGATTCGCTCCTTCCGTGGTCAGCTGCACTGGGAGGGAGATCTGGAGGCCCAACGGCTCGACGCGGATCCGGAGACTGCCCCGGCAGCAGTTCAGGAACAACTGTGATCGTCGTTGACTTGGAGGTAGTGCAGGGCTTCCGGCAGGAGACAGTCCGAAGCGCTTCAGGCTCGCCTCTTGCCATTCCAGATCGGGCTATGGCTGGCACAACTGCGCCATCGATGGTCAAGCACATGGAGCGCAGCTTTGATCGGCTTTGCGCAGTGGGCCCACCAGGCATTCCATGCGCACCAGATCACTGATTACCCCAGCCGCAAGGATCAGGCCGGGCGGCGGGAGCCATTGGGGCTGATCCGGGCGGCCGTAGCTGCTAGAACGACAACCATTCTCAACTCGGGGCCCACCGCCCCCCTGGTCATGGCCTTCTCAAGTGCTGTTCCAGCCGCCGAGCGCCTGCCGGTGACCGTGCTCACCGGTTACCTCGGTGCCGGCAAGACCACCCTGCTCAACCGGATCCTCACCCACGAGCACGGCCTCAAGGTGGCGGTGATCGTGAACGAGTTCGGCGAGGTGGGCATCGACAACCAGCTGGTGGTGGATGCCGATGAGGAGATCTTCGAGATGAACAACGGCTGCATCTGCTGCACCGTGCGCGGCGATCTGATCCGGATCATCGGCAACCTGATGAAGCGCCGCGACCGCTTCGACCACCTGGTGATCGAAACCACCGGTCTGGCCGATCCCGCCCCGGTGATTCAGACCTTCTTTGTGGACGAGGACCTGCGCGATGAGCTGCGGCTCGATGCGGTGGTCACATTGGTGGATCTCAAGCATGTGGAGCAGCACTGGGAGGCTGAGGAGGTGCAGGAGCAGCTCGCCTTTGCCGATGTGCTGGTGCTCAACAAAGCCGATCTGGTGAGCGACGCCGAGCGCGCCACGATCGAGCGGCGGGTGCGCGCCATCAATCCCGTGGCCCGCCTGCTCACCAGCCACAAGGCGGATGTGCCGATTCAGGAGTTGTTGGGGGTTGAAGCCTTTGAGCTGGAGCGGGCCCTGAGCCTTGATCCGGGGTTCCTGGCGGAGGAGCACGCCCACGAACACGACGATGCCGTGGGCTCGGTGGCACTAGTGGAAGACCGGCCGATGGATCTCGAGAAGCTGGGGGGTTGGCTATCCGATCTGGTGGCCGAGCGAGGGCCTGATCTGTTTCGGATGAAGGGCATCATCCAGCTCCAGGGAGAAGCGCGTCGCTACGTGTTCCAGTCGGTTCACATGCTGCTCGATGGCGATTTCGATCGCCCCTGGAAAGCCGCTGAGCCGCGCCGCACCGAATTGGTGATCATCGGCCGCAACCTCGATGCAGAGGCCCTGCGAGCCAGCTTCCTGGCCTGCCTGGCCTGAGCCGGCAATGGCACAGGCTGCTCTGGTGAGCCAAAGGCTCTGTGGCGATCTGCAGCAGCCGATCACGGCCCTGGCCTGGTCGGCCGATGGTGAGTTTCTAGCCATTGGCAGCGCCGGTGGTGAATTGCTACTGCTCGACTTCCGCGCCGGCTGTGAGGAGCTGCTGCGGGGCGACCGTGATATCAGCCTTGATGTGGTGGGTTTCAGCGGCGATGGCCAGTTCTTGATGGCCGCTGGCCAGGGCGGCGAGCTGCTGCTCTGGGAGCTGGGCGGCAGCCGGGTGCGGCCGCTGGCCATGGACCCCATCCCCTTAGGTGGCGGCTGGATCGATGCGGCGGCCTGGCAGCCGGGTGGCTTGCTGCTGGCGGTGGCGGTTGGGCGCGAGCTGCGGCTCTGGGATGGGGCCAGCCGCCAATGGCGCGAGCCACCGCTGCAGCTGCCCGGCACGATCCAGGCTTTGGCTTGGAGCGCCGATGGGGTGCAGCTGGCCGCCAGCTGCCACGGTGAAGTGCTGCTGTGGCAGCCGTGTCTGAGCTCGCCGGCCGATCCGCCGCTGCGGCATGCCATGCTGCGGCATGCAATTGCCTCGGCCGGTCTGGCCCTGACTTTTTCGGGGCCAGGCCACCATTTGGCCTGCGGGATGCTGGATCGCTCGTTGCTGGTGTGGCCCCAGGGCTGCCACGGCCAGCCCTGGCAGTTCAGCGGTTTTCCCGCCAAGGTGCGGCAGCTTGCCTGGAGCGATCAGCCGGGCCGCCTGGCACCGCTGTTGGCCAGTGCCGCTGCAGATGCTGTGATCCTCTGGGCCCAGGTGAAGCAGGGTTCCAAGGCTTGGCAACCTGAGCCTTTGTTGTGGCACGAAAAGCGCGTCAATGCGCTGGCCTTTGCGCCCGGCAGCACCCTGCTGGCCAGTGCCTCCAACGACGGCAGCGTGGCGCTCTGGGATAGTCGCGGGCGAATGCTGCAGCCGCTCGAGGGCCAGGGCTGCGGCTTCAACTTGCTGGCCTGGCGACCGGATGGCCGGCACCTGGCGGCCGGTGATGCCAACGGGCGCTGGTGGCTGTGGCCCGTGGATGTTCCCCCGCGCGAACGGCAAGGCCAGCGCCCGGGGGCCGGCTTCAAGCTGCGGCAATAGAATGAGAACCATTATCATTGGCTTTTGTGGATTTCGGATGAGTCCTGCCGATGGCCCCCCGCTGTTGCTGAGGCTCGCCGGGGCGGTGATGGGGGCCTTGCTTCTGGCCGCCTGCGGCGCTTCCCGCCAGAGCGCCCCTGATGCAGCCGCTGAAAAGGCGTTCAAGGTGGTCACCACCTTCCTGCCGATCACCCTGTTCACCCGCGCCGTGGCCGGCGACTGCGCCACGGTGACCCCCCTCATCCCTGCCAACACAGGGCCCCACGATTTCCAGGCCAGGCCGGGCGACCTGACCGCCCTGCGCCAGGCACGGGTGCTGGTGAAGAACGGCCTGGAGATGGAGGGGTTCCTCGACAAGCTCGTGGCCTCCGCAGGCAATCCCCAGCTGAAAGTGATTGATTCCAGCCGCGGCGTCGTCACGATGGAAACAGAAGACCATGGCGATGCGCATGGCAAGGAGCATGGGCATCACGATGACCACGGCTCTGCGCATGGCCATGATCACGGCGCTGTGAATCCCCACATCTGGCTGGATCCGCTGCGGGCAGTGCAGCAGGTGGAGACCATCCGTGATGGCCTGGTGAAGGCCGATCCCAGCTGCGCTGATGGCTACCGCCGCAACGCCGCTGCCTACACCGCACAGCTGAAACAACTGAACAGCGACATCTCTAATCAGCTTCAGCCCTATCAGGGCAAAACGTTTGTGGCCTTCCACGACTTCGCCCCCTACTTCGCCCAGCGTTATGGCCTCAAGGCCGAGTACCTGGTGGATGTGCCCGAGATCAATCCCACTCCTGCCGATCTGAACCGGGTGGTGGCCGAGGTGAAGCGCAGCCAGCTCCAGGCCCTCCTCAGCGAACCCCAGGAGGGCAACCGCTCTTTCAATGCCCTGGCTAAGGATCTTGGCGTGAAGGTGGTGGTGTTTGATCCGATGGAGACGGCCACGGAGGAGGCCTCGCGTGATCCCTCCACCTATCTGAAGCTGATGCGCCGCAACGTGGCGGGTCTGCGCCAGGCCTTTGGGCAATGACAGTCAGCGAACCGGTGCTGGTGGTTCAGGGCCTGAGCGTTCGCCGAGGCGAGCAGCTAGCTGTGCAGCAGGTGAACTTTCAGCTCGCCCGTGAAACCGATACGGCCCTGGTGGGTCCTAACGGTGCCGGCAAGAGCAGCCTGGTAGCTGCTTTGTTGGGTCTTCTGCCCAGGGTTGCAGGGTCCGTGCGGATCCTTGGCCACGCCCTCGGCCCGTCGGGCGAGTTGCCTCGTGCGGTGCGTATGCAGATCGCCTACCTTCCCCAAAGCCTGGCGTTGCAGGGGCGCTTTCCGCTCACGGTGGGGGAATTCGTGGGCTTTGGCTTTGATCCGCCGGGCCTCAGCCTGGCCTGGCTGGGTAGCCGGCGCCGATCCGAGGCCGTGGGCCGTGCCCTGGATCGCACCGGCTGCCAGGACCTGGCCGAGCGCCGGCTCAGCGAACTCTCCGGCGGTCAGCTCAAGCGGGTGCTGCTGGCCTTCTGTGTGGTGCGGCCCCGCCAGTTGTTGGTGCTCGATGAGGCTCAGGCTGGCCTTGATGCCCCCAGCAGCGAGCGGTTCCAGCAACTGCTGCTGGAGCTGCGCCGGCAGGAGGGCTGGACCGTGCTGCAGGTGTCGCACGATCTGGAGATGGTGCGTCGCAGCTGTGATCAGGTGCTGTGCCTGAACCGCCGCCTTCGCTGCAGTGGTGCCCCCGACCATGCGCTCAGTCCAGCGCGGTTGGCTGAGCTCTATGGCCCCAATGTGGTGCCCTATCGCCATAACCATGCTGGTGTCGGTGGCCATGGCTGATCTGTCATCTGTGCTGGTGGTGCTGGGCCAGCCGTTCATGCAGCGGGCTTTGTTGGGCGGTCTGCTCACCGGGGCCCTGGGTGGGCTGCTGGGCAGTTTCGCGGTGCTGCGCCAGCTTTCGTTCTTCAGCGATGCCCTGGGGCATTCGGCCCTGCTTGGCATCAGCCTGGGAATCATGCTGGGTGTGAATCCCACCCTGGTACTTATCCCCTTCGCGGTGCTGTTTGCCCTGCTGGTGAACCAGTTGGTGGCCCGCAGCGGTCTGCCGGCAGACGCCCTGCTCAACATCGTCTATTCCACCTCCCTGGCCTTTGCGGTGGTGGCCCTGAGCCTGGTGGAGACCTACCGCGGCGGCATCCAGCAGCTGCTGTTCGGAGACATCCTCGGCATCAGTTGGAGCGACCTGACCGTGATCGCTGTGCTGTTGCTGGCTGCGTTGGGCTATCTCGCCCTGAGTCTGCGTGCTCAGGTGCTGCTCACCCTCAACAACGATCTCGCCGGAGCCTTCGGGGTGGGGGCCAACCGTCACCGCCTGATCTTCATCGTGCTGCTGGCGGTGGTGGTGGCGGTGTCAATCAAGGCGGTGGGGGTGCTGCTGATCAGCGCCTTTGTGGTGATCCCGGCCTGTGCCGGGCGGCTCGTAAGTCGCCACTTCCCGCTCTATGCCCTCGTCTCAGCCAGCCTTGGCGGTGGCTGCGCCCTGCTGGGTCTGCTGGGTTCGGGCCTCACCAACCTGCCCTCCGGTCCCTGTGTGGTGATCGTGCAATTTGCGGGATTTCTGCTGGCGCTGCTGGTGAGCCAGCAGACAAGCCGCTCTCCAGCGGTTGCCGTGCCAGCAGGGCCCCGAATTCCTGGTGCAGGCCCAGCCGCCCCGGAATCACGCTGAGCTGATCGGCCGCCTTGGCCAGCTCCCTTCCATTCCCCCCAGCTGCGGGGTCATGCAAACCCCCGCGCCCGTTGCTGGGGCCTGCTGCCGGCCCTGAGAAAGTCGAGGCGATCGCTGCCGGGGTCGTAGATGGTGTAGTGAATGCCGGCCCCGATGCCGATCACCTGGCGCTGGGGAACGCTCTGCTGCTGGTGCCGTTGGCCCTCCAGATCCCGCACCTGGGATTCAATGCCACCGCCAGTGAGTTCAAGGCGGAACTGCTGGCCGCTGCGGGCGGTGAACAGCCGGTTCACCTCCATACGGGTGAGGCGATCCTGCAGCAGCAGCGGTGAGCTGTTCGGACCCAGGCTGTCGTCGACAGCGGCGGAGCTGCCATGCAGCAGGGCGCAGTCGAGCTCGATGAAGCCGAACTGCAGCGCCGCCAGCCAGCCCATGTGGCCGGGATCCACCGCCTGGAGCAGGGCATCCACGGCCGGCTCCCCCTGGCTGAGGCGCAGGGCATCGGCTCGCCGCTCTCCCCTGTATCCCCGCTCAGCCAGCAGCTGGTCCTCCCACCAGCCGTAGAGGCACTGGGGCTCCAGCTCGCCGCGGCGCGGCTGTTGCAACCGGTTCAGCAGGGCATTGCAGTCCCGCTCAGGGCCGATCACATCCCCGAGCACAAACAGGGTGTCCACCCGCCGGGTGAGGCGCAGATCCGACTGGATGGCCTCATAGGCCTCCAGATCACCGCGCAGTCCACTGATCAGGGCCCAGCGTGCCATCAGCGCTCACACACGTGGCTGGCGTCGTCGGCCCGCTCGGCATACTCGAAACCATGGCGCAGCCGCCAGGCAAAGATCGGCGGCAGACCGGCGTCGACGATGGCCCGGCAGGTGCGCTCCACGTCGTAGGCCACCTCCCGTATCTCAACGGCGCCCGTTCCCTCGTCGTGAATTACATAGGTGGCGTTGGTGTTGCCATGGCGCGGCTCACCCACTGAGCCGGCATTGATGATGCGGCGCAGCGGCAGCTTGATCTCACGTTCCGTCTCGCTCGCCATCCCAGCTGGTTCGTCAGGCGCCTGGCGCAGGCGCACACGCATGAATCCATCCCGCAGCTCCCGCAGATAGGGGCGGTGGGTGTGGCCGCAGAACAGGGTCTCGGCGCCGGCGGTCTCCACCCGCTCCAGGGCCGCGAAGGCGTCCATGTCGGGCAGAAGGTACTCGTGCTGACTGTTGGGACTGCCATGCACGAACAGCAGCCGATCGCGCCGCAACGACATCGGCAGGCTGGCGAGGAAGGCCTTGTTCTCCTCGCTCAATCGCTCGGCCGTCCATTGATGGGCCAGATGGCCCCGCCGCTCCGCCAGCTGGGAGGGATAGCTGCACTCGCAGGCATTGAGCCCCTCGATGATGTCCTCATCCCAGCAGCCCTGGCAGCTGGGAATGGCGCGCTGGCGCACCAGGTTCACCACCTCATTGGGCTGAGGGCCGTAGCCCACCAGATCGCCCAGGCAGGTGATGGTGTCGATGCCCTGTTGGTCGATGTCGGCGAGTACGGCCTGCAGGGCGGCGAGGTTGGCGTGCAGGCAGGAGATCACGGCATGGGCCATGGCGATCAGGCGGTAGGGGATGGATGGGCCGGGGCCTCGCGTTGGCGCAGGGGTGCCTGCTGCAGTTCCAGCAGCCCATCACTGAGCAGGCAGTCGGCGAGGGTGACCTCGATGGCGGCGGGATCGAGGTCCTTGCCCTGCACCACGAGGCGCGACAGTCGCTCCGGGCGGCCGTCTGGCGGGGCGAGCCTCTGCAGCGGCAGGAACTGGGAGCCCTCACGGCTCACCATCCAGTTGCAGAAAAAGGCTCGGCCATCGGGCAGGTTTATCAGGGCTTTGGCGCGGTAAACATCGCCATAGGCGCCGTTCACCAGTTCGAACCAGAAGCTGCTGAGGCTGGCCGGATCCCAGACGCTCCCCACCAGGTTCCGCTCCCAGGCCTGCAGGCTGCTGAAATCCAGGCTGTCCTGGCGGGGCAACATTGCATCGCGCCCGAAGTGCAGATGCTCGTCGGGGCTGAGATGCAGGGCCTCCAGCTGGGGAATCACGCGGCGCTCTACCCCGGCAAGCCCCGCTTCCGCCGGCGGCTGGAACTGGGGCAGTTCGATCAGGGCCAGCAGGTTGGCGGATCTGGGTGCCAGGGCCTGGTCGGGATCGGCCAGATCCAGCAGTCCCGGCCGTTGGTCCTGGAGCCAGGTCAGATCGATGCCACCGTCACGAGCCTGGGTGAGGCCCTCGTCGGGGGTGCCGGCCAACCGCAGATATCCGCAGGGGCCTCGATGGGTCTGGATCCGGTTCAGGATCCAGGTGGTCTTGCCGCAGCCTGGCGGACCGGAGATCAGCAGGATCCTGCTCATGGCATCGCCACGCAGGCCTCCAGTTGGGCTCTGAGAGCGGCCTGATCGAGGCCTTTGCCGATCGCCACCACCTTGGTGTGGCGCTCTGAGCCCTCAGGCCAGTCGGAGTCATCGATGGTGAAGCGCTTGCCGCAGAGGTGAAACAGGTGGCGGCGCTCGCTCTCGCGGAACCAGAGCACACCTTTGGCGCGGAACACCGTTTCAGGCAGTTGGTGGTCGAGGAAGTGCTGAAAGCGCCGCAGATCAAAGGGGGCCTCCACCGCCAGGCTCACCGAGCTGAAACCCTCCAGCTCCGGCGTGTGGGGGTGGTGGTGATGCTCGTGATCGTGATTGGCGTGGCCATGGCTGTGATGACGATGGCTGTGATGAGCGTCATGCGCAAGGCCGAGCTGGTCCTGACCTGAACGCAGGGGGCTGAGGGAGGTGTCGCGTTTCTGCTCCTCAGCCTGCAGGTTGGCCAGACGATCGCTCTCAAACAGCCCCACGCTCAGCAGCAGGCCCAGGGGAACCTCGCCCCGGCAGGCCCGCAGGATGCGGGCATCGGCCTTGATCGCTCGCAGCTCCGCCTCCACCTCAGCCAGGCGCTGTTCGTCCACCAGATCCGCTTTGTTGAGCAGCAGGATGTCGCCGTACACCACCTGGGCGCGGGCGATCGGGCTCTCGTGGGCCGTGGCGCTGAAGTGTTCGGCATCGACCAGGGTGATGATCGAATCGAGCCTCAGTCGGTCGCGCAGGTCTCCGGCCATGAAGGTGACCGCCACCGGCAGGGGGTCGGCAAGGCCGGTGGTTTCCACCACGATCAGATCGATCGGCTCGGGGCGCTCCAGCACCCGGTGCACGGCCTCCTGCAACTCCCCGTTGATAGAGCAGCAGATGCAGCCGTTGCTGAGCTCCACCATCGAATCGCTGGTGGCGACCACCAGCTCGTTGTCGATGCCCACCTCCCCGAATTCATTGACCAGCACGGCGCTGCGCAGCCCCTGCTGGTTGCTGAGGATGTGGTTGAGCAGGGTGGTCTTGCCGGCGCCGAGGAAGCCGGTGAGCAGCGAGACGGGCACCTGGACTACCTGCTGTCCCATCCATCCATCCACCGACCCACCCACTGGTCCCTGCGCGAGAACGGTTTTCATTCTGGCCGATCGGCGGCGTGGCTGGTCGCTTCGGCTGTGAGGGCGGGCTGGCCTTCTGCGGCTGGATTCCTTTGGAGCGGCGCCAGCGCCGGGGGCGGGATCCCGGCATGAGCGTGCGCAGATCCTGACAGCAAGGCTCCATTAATCGCGGTTTACGGGAGGAATTGGGGAGTATTTGCGGCATCGGCGCCGATGCGCCCACCGAGTCCTCTTCTCCATGGTTCCAATTCGCACTGGTCTTGTCGCGGCCGTTGGTCTGCTGGTTCCGGTCGCCCTGGACTGCAACCTTGCAGTTTCAGCAACTGAACTCAACGCCAGCCTCAATCTCGCTGGCATCAGCCAGTACAGCACCCAGGAGCAGGTCACCAGCATCTCCCAGTTCTCCGATGTAAAGCCGAGCGACTGGGCCTTTCAGGCTTTGAGCAACCTGATCGAGCGCTACGGCTGCGTGGCCGGCTATCCCAACGGCACCTACAAAGGTGGTCAGGCCATGAGCCGCTTCGAGGCCGCTGCGCTCCTGAACGCCTGCCTCGATCGCGTTACCGAAACCACAGACGAGCTCAAGAAGCTCATCAAGGAGTTTGAGAGGGAGCTCGCCATCCTCAAGGGTCGGGTGGACGGGCTTACGGCCCGCGTGGGTGAGCTAGAAGCCAGCCAGTTCTCCACCACCACCAAGCTCAGCGGACAAGCCACTTTTGTGGTGGGAGCCAATGCCTTCTCGGGATCGGCCATCAATAAGGGGTCTAACAGTGTAAATAGAGCCCCCAATTCACTGACTGGAGAAAAACGAAAGCCAGTACCCCTGCCCAATGCCACTACATTCAACTACGACCTGCAGCTGACTTTCGATACCAGCTTCACCGGCAAGGATCTGCTGCGCACCAACCTCCGGGCCGGCAACTTTGGCAAAAGCGTCTTTTTTGGCGAACCCCATGCGCTGGCTCTGTCCACCCTTGAGGTGGCCTTTGAGGAGGATGCGGGGCCCAATGTGGTGGGTATTGACAAACTCTTCTACCAGTGGCCGATTGGAAAAGGATTCACGGCAACAATCGGTGGCCGGGTTGGCCAGGAGGACATGTTGGCCCTTTGGCCCAGCGTGTATCCCGCTGACACGATCCTCAACGTGATGACGGTCAACGGTGCGCCAGGGGCCTACAGCAAAAATCTCGGCCCAGGTGCGGGGCTTTGGTGGCAAGACAACGGATTCAGCATCAGTGCCAATTATGTGGCCGCCAATGGTGAAAGCGGCAACCCCAGCATCCCAGGGCCCGATGGTGGAGGTGGTATCGGCAACAAGTTTTCCGGTGCGACTGGCAGTGTTCAATTGGGCTACCAACAGGAGCAGTGGGGGCTGGCCGCAATCTGGACATATGTGCAGCCTGAAACTCAATTCGTCCCTGGGACGACACCCTTCGTTCACGGCGCCATTGATCACAATAATTTTGCAGAAACCAATGCTTGGGGTTTGAGTGGCTTCTGGCAACCACTCCGCAGTGGCTGGCTACCTTCCCTCAGCCTGGGATGGGGGATCAACACCACCACCTACAGCACGCCTCAGCCCCTGGGCAGCCTCAATACCAGCCAGTCTTGGATGATTGGTTTGCAATGGACTGATGTGTTTAGCAAGGGAAATGACTTTGGTTTTGCCGTTGCCCAGCCTGTCTTCGCCACCTCATTAAGCGGAGGCGCCAGTCCAAATGATGGCAACTATGTGTGGGAGTGGTGGTACAAATTCCAGGTGACCGACAACATCTCGATCACCCCTGCTCTGATCTATCTCAGTCGCCCCCTCGGCCAGGTGACACCCGCAGGTGGAAGCTTCAGCCAGTTCGGCGGCCTGGTGAAGACGAGCTTCCGCTTCTGATCGGCGGCTCGTCCGTTGAGATTGTTGTCCACGGTTACCGAAGCGCTCCTACTGGGGAACGACTTTGGGTGCCGTGGATCCTTTCTCCGAAGCTGGCGCCGCAGGGCTGTGTTTATGGAGACCAGGCCGGGGAGGTTTGCGATAGCTGCCTGAGCCGCCGCCGCCGCAGGCCAGGGCGGCAGGGGTGGCGGCCAGCACAGCAAAGATCAGAGCCAGGCTGAGGTTGCGCTTTGGGTTCATGAATTCAATGTTGGTGTTTGGAATGTTGTGTTGGCTGCTTTAAGCACGCCATCCACAGATCGCCGATGGCATGTTGGGAGCTTCACCGCAGCTGTTCATGCTGGTGGCTCAGTAAGCAGCCACTGGATGTTTCTGTTTGGGATTCCGTTCGGCGCTAGGCCTTGAGGCATGGCGGCCTTGGGGTCGATGGCAGCCACAAGGTAGCGCAAGTCTCCAGTTGAAACAGCTCAGTGGAGTGTTGATGTCATCGGATCGCCACCCGGGTTTGCTGCCTGGGATTGGCGTGAGGGTCTTGTGTTTGGAGGGTTGCCGCCGAAGACGGTGCGCTTTCACTGCGACCAACGCCGGGCCGAGCTGGTGGCAATGAAGGCAGAGGCGCCGTTCTGGTGGTTGCTGAAGATGTGGTTGAGCAAGTTGCCTGCCCACGCCAGGGAGTCACTGCACCTCCAGCCGCGAGGCCAGGGTGATGCTCTGTCTTGCTGGATTCCGGAGCATCTGCGCTAGCAGCTGGATCGCTTGTGGGTCGAGCAGGGTGTCTGCTGGCGGTTATCGCCGATTAGCAGCCGGACGACGACGTTGGTGTCAAGCGTCCTCACGATCGTTCGGATTGCCCGCAGCGGCGGCGATGGTTTGCTCCATCTGCTCAAGGCTCAGGCAGCGGTTGACCTTGGGGCGGTGGAGGAACAGCTCTTCCGGCTCATATTTCGAGGGCACCAGCACCAGTCGCCCCTGACGGTCGATCCTGACCTGAAGCCTGGCGCCGGGAGCCAGTCCAGACGTCGAAGCGTTGGTGGTCACTTGATGCTGGCTTGCTTTTACATCGATCACTCCCGCTTTAAGCAGGCGATCTCTGAAAAAGGCGACAGTCGTGGTATCAGGGATACTGTTCATTACCCCAGGACCGACAAAATTCTCAAATAAGCGCCTATCATTTACTTGAAATTCAAGCTCTTGATCGCTAAGATTAAATAGTTGCTGGAGAACAAGCATTTTGAAAAGGATTAGCGGATTAATCCTCTTGCACCCTGCATTACTCTTACGCTCCTGCGCATAACCCTTGTCAAGTAGTGGGCGGAATGATTCCCATGGGATCGAATCA
This sequence comes from Prochlorococcaceae cyanobacterium, assembly GCA_044375975.1. Taxonomy (GTDB): domain Bacteria; phylum Cyanobacteriota; class Cyanobacteriia; order PCC-6307; family Cyanobiaceae; genus UBA5018. The sequence goes on along the minus strand of JBILLQ010000031.1, from coordinate 21,161 downwards.
GCCGGGTGCTTGAGAACCGGCTTTTTCTCCTGGAGCTTCGCGATTCTTTGCTGGTCGTTCCAGAAGCCTCTCTGACCCACAGCTGACCTGAAAACTGCTCAGTCGATTATAGCCAAAATCATGCCGTAATTAACTGTCTTTTTAATTTATCGAGGTGCCCTTATTTTGGCTTGCCGTTTTGCTCTGCTATGCTCCAGAAATAGAGTTTTGCCATAACCGATTACTTGCAGTTAAACTTTAGTTTCAGATCGCCAAAGAAAATTTTTAAATTAATCAATTTCAATCATATTACTTACTTGCTCTTGGGTGGCAGAGCCGTCAAGTAATTGCTCAAAAAATTGATTTAGCGACATATCGTCAATATTAGCTTTTCTGGATCGAATTGGATTTCGCACTAATTTCTCGCATAATTTTTTAGCTTGAGCATACGCATGAGAGCCTTTCTCAACAAAGCGATAGTCAATTTCACGAAAAGTAAGTAGATAAATTAGAGAAATTAGTGCATCCGTTAGATATTTGCGATCTCTAGAAACATTTAATGTAAGGCAATGGCTCAATATTTCTATAAAGTGCTGACTAAAAATTTCAGGCGATAAGTGATCACTCTCAAGGTTTGCATACCACAATAGTATCCTTGCGTATCCCCAAATGTAGTCATCTACTTTATAAAACTCTTTTTGATGATATTTGGATTTTATGTTAAATAAATCCCCAAAGGCTTTTCTTCTTCGATTATTACATGACATTCTAGCAATATTGTGTAGATGAATACTATAGATAAAGCGATTATCTCTTGTTAGTAAATTCCCATAATAAATCTGATCTGAATAATACAGGAAATCTAGATTTAGACAATTTGAAAACGCAAAACTTTTCCCTAAAATCTGAAATATATTTTTATAAATATATCCATAGTCTCTAGACATTGAAGAATGTTTTACGACGTGATTAGATTTTATCTTTTCCAGAAATTCATTTATTTTCTTGTCAATTTTCTCATAATTTTGGGTAAAAATCTCTAAATTATGATTGTTTTCTTGATTATTTATTAAATATACATCTAATCCACTGTTACTATATTCCTTAATAAGATTCAAAAAAGAGCGCGTAGCGAGACTTAGCGATTGAATGTCATCTTCATTTACAATGGATTTATTTATTCTGTGAACAAAATACAGTAAGTTTGTCGAAATTTGAGTAGTTTTACCTGAAAGAGTATTAATAAATTTTTGAGATTTATTTCTGCGAAATGCAAAAATTTCTTTTTTTGAAATAAAGCCTAATGTACCCGAAGTTTTTATTGCCAACCGTTCGAGATCAATTAATTTAGAATTAAGTACCCGATCATAGTTATCCAATATTTCTAATTTTGGTGCAAAACCAGGTTTAATACGAAAGCATATTTTTACATCTAGATTGGCAGTTTGATCAAAATATTGATTTTCAATTTTGTAAATCTGCTCTACACCTGTTTCGTTATCTAAAAATGGCTCTTCATTGATCCGAAATGGTAAAGTTACATCCTTAATTGTTAGTGGAAAATTCTCTTCTGGTTTTCCATCTTTTGTGTATTGACCATATACAGTTACTTCTTGTTCTCCTTCATAACAAATTTTATCTGGCAAGCAAATTTTACTCTCCTTACCTGCTCTTATTACAAAAAAGCTAATTCGATCTAAATTTTGACCAAACAGAGCAAAATTGTTTTCTACCTTTTGTTGCCAGATTTTAGAGAAATTGTTTGTGCTGAGATCTAGAACCAATAAAGTATTTTGAAATTCTTCCTGTAATGCTATTTTGACTCCTGCCAGTCTTGTATAGCTACTGAGTAAAACAAAGTGATGGCTTGGGTTTTCACTGATGACTTTATCGAGATTCGCGATAGAAAAAGAGCGATAAATTATATCCTCAAGACTTGTTTGAGATAAATTATAGGAATAAAAGCGATGATTAATTTTTAGAACTAGAGAAATATACTCAGAAGAAGTAAATTCAATATTTTGGAAAAGATTGATTTTTTTAATATAGTTAGATACTGCCAAAAGATCATTTGTATCAAGACTTAAATCTTGAAGTATCTTGTTAGCAATCTCTAAACAAATCGAATTGTATATTTTCTCATAAGGATGAGATAGTTTAAGCGCATCGTATTGCTTAAGCGATCGCGTATCGATAATAGGAATGGGATAGGGAGCATTACCGTGATTTTTAAACGTGAGAGGAGTGATTTGAGCTGGAGTAAAGCTATCGAAGTCATAGATAACCAATGGTTTATTTGAGTTCGTAAATTGCTGTAGTTGTTCTACATAACTCCAGTAGCGATATGCATTGGCATAGATATAACGAGATTGTAGCGATCGCAAAACCAGAGAATTTGCTTCTCTAACAATAAATATTTGTTTTGAGGAATTGTCGGACAAAGTTAAGCCGATATTTTGCTGTTGTAATTGACTCTTGCGCGGGGTAAGGGTTTTGGGTTGAGCGATCGTCATTGCGGGAACTGGCGAAAATGACTGAGATTGATGACGACGGCAAAAATCTCGGTATGCCAGGGGTAAACCATTTGAATTGGGAATTAATTTTGCGGGATCTTCTGCAAATAAATTGGCATATTGACAGCATTCTAGATAGGATTCGAGGTTAATTAGTGTAGTCATGATTTTAGTGTAGGTTTTTGATTTGTTGAGTGATCAGTCTAATTTCTTGAGGATCGGTGGTTCTGTAAGTTAGGTCAAGGAATGGATTGTGACTAAAGGCAAAATCTTGAGAGCCGATGTAAGCAACTTGTGAGCCAATAATAATAATTTTGGCATGAAGATTGGGGTTTTGCTTGGCTTGTAAGTTTGTAAGATTGTAATTTCCATAAAAAATACGATTGCGAGGGTTAGTGAGCAAATTAAGCTGTTGTGATAGCGGTTGAAAGTTTCTCGTGTATATCCGAATTTCTTGTCCAGAAAGCTCCTTGAGGGAATTGAATAAATCTTTTTTAAATGCATAATGATCAAGAAAGCGATCGTTCTGAGGCGAAGACCCGCTAATTGTTTCAAGACTTTCGTTGCAAAAGCCATTAGGTGAAGGTATAGATTGAGACGTGGTTTGGTGCGTCCATAGGTAGCGAAAATATTCAACGAGAAACTGATGTTCTGATGTATTTTGCCATAGCATTCCTGCTTCTCCATTGCGTTCGAGACTACCTCCTGTCAGATTACAGGAACCCAGATAGGCTGACTGTTCGCTAACATAAGCTTTGATATGAAAGTTACCACTTCTAAAACCTAGGCCAGCTTTTCCCAACATTGCCAAACACTTGCGCTTTTTGAGATCAGAACTAGCATAATCTGGATCGCTATCTCTTTGACCATCCATATTACTATCGACTCGATCTTGCACATCATTACTAAAATTTGTGAGAATCCAAATAGGGATTTGTTTCGATTTTTCGACAATCATTTGCATGATCGCTTGATCTTCAAGACGATAGCTACAAATTAAGAGAAACTTCTGAGCATTAGAAATTAATTCTCCTAGAGTCTGACGATGAATACCTCTGCCAATTCTTATGTCTGTCTTTGGTGTGACATTAGCGATCGCTAAATTAGGAATGCGATCGCTAATAATTACTGGTTCAGGATATTGAGCGCGATAAGCGTTAACTAGATTTTCGATAATTTCTGAAACTGCAACATTCTCAGATGGATGGCGTAAGATTTTGAGGGCTTGCTGCAATGATTGATGTAGTTCGCTAGGATGAATCCATGCGATACAATCTTTGTCTAGAGGAATAGCAAATAGTTCAGGATTTTTACTACGAAGCGCAAAATTTAGAACTTCTAGGCGATGATTTTGCATGAACTGACTCAGGTTATTAACGGCTTCAGTTTGAGCATTTTGGATAATTGGATCGGATACATTTTTTAGTAAAAGTTGATAAGTACCTGCACAGCGATCACCAAAATTGCTAGGAATTTGAGGATCGTCATATTCTAGATTATTCACAAAATTTCTAGTTAACTGTGTGCTGACAAAGCGGCATCTGAATTGTTGTGATGTCAAATCACTGGGATTTTGAACTAATGGATGTAAAGTTTGATCAGAAAGCAGCGGAGATAGCCCTGATGTTAGCTGCATCAGGTGAGTCATAGCATTAACGGGTAAGAAGTTGAGTCCGAAGGATTGATGAACTGCGGGTAAGTGATGGCGTTTTTGGTCGGTAGCGATCGCCCGAAGATCTGTCAATAGATTTGCTAATGATGTTTTAGTAATTGTTCGTCCATCATCAGCGAGGCGTTCGTAATAACCTGTAATTTCCCAAAAGATTTGCATAATTTAATTCTCCTTAATGACAATATCTCGTACAAAATGGAAATCAACACCTAGCGAATCAAAGGATTTTTGGTAATACTCCCAATCACCAATTACCGTAACCATATTACTAGATCTAGTCAAAGCCAACCGAATATCTGTTGAATTAGGCTGTCTTGATTCAAATTTATCACAAACAATCCATAATTTTTGACATTCTCTTCCATTCCAATCTGCAACAGTGCTAATATTCAAGTTGGGAATTTTCTGTAAGCGACCATGTAGCTCTGATGAAAAAGTAAGAATACAAGACTGTTTATCAGGGAAATCTCCCAGCAGCTTCTGCAATACTTCGGGTATTTGTTCAACAGTTTTGATATTAAACCAATTTAAATGATACTTTCCTTGAGGTAGTGGTGTATGTTTGTGGCTGGATGGTGTATAAGGTGTTGGTTGTAATGGATATAAGGCAGCAAAAATTTTGCACGATAAGTCGGGATGAAGTCGATGATTTTCAGCTAGTTGTAGGCGATAGGCGGGAGATAAATTTTGAAATAGTTTGCTGAATAGATTGTTGGGTTCTGTTAATTCTCCAAGTAATACGATTTTCTTGGCGCGGATAGCGATCTCTTGCAATGTAAAAACGTCAAGATGATGACTGTCTTCAACAATGACTAAATCAAAAGTTCGCTCTCCTAAAATCGCTAATCGATCGATCAAGCATAGTATCGGTGCTTTGACATGAGGTAAAGCTGCATCGAGAATTTGTTCAAGAGCATGATCTGAAAGCGTTGTATAGTCTTGATGGAGACGTTCTCTCTGTTCCAATAGAGTTTCTGATTTACTTAACCGATAGACTAAAAGCTCCTGTCGCTTTGGATGAATGGTAGGAAATATTTCCGCAATTGTTTGGGTTAGTTTTTCGGTTTTTTGTAATGACTCTTCTTCACAAACTAACTTTAGCCAAAATTGGCGATTGCGCTTTATTTGTAATTCCTCAAACAATGAATCCTCTAGCCAATGGGGAGGTAAAAAATTTAGTTTGGGTTTAGCGACTTGTTGCGTGAGCCATGTCTTCACATTCTGGCGATAGCCGCTATCGCTGGTAATTTGTAAAGGTGATAAAGGCAAGTTTTCGTAACGATTGAAAGTACTGGCAAAGGGAGCAACAACCAAAGTGGATCGTTGATGTGCAATCGCTGTTTCCAGAGATGCTAATGCAATTTCCGTTTTGCCACTGGCGGGTGTACCTGCGATCGCTACTACAGGTGCGTTAGACAAAGCAAGATCTACTGCTTCTCTTTGTTTTTGGCGAAACGGAAAAGAGCTTATAGACTCAGGTAGATTTAATTCAGATCGTCCCCAAATAAATTTACTTGGCTCACTTAATGCAGTTCTGATTGCTTGAAAGACTAAACTCATTTTATCCACCCTTCAAAATGTTCACATAATTGATCGGTTAAAGATTTCATTTCTTTCTCAAGATTTTTATCAATACGACTAGGTGATTTTAAAGCGAAAATCGGATTATTGTTTGCTATTGCATCATCAATTGTAGAAGGATTTTCGTACAAAAAAAGACAAATATTATCCCCCTGCTTTCTAGTTTTTGCCATAGATTCTAAGATTACATTGCTTGGCTTGTACCAAAAAATCCAGATTGGCAATACATGGTGCTTGTCTTCTGAATCTTTTGATAAATTTGTAGTAAAGGATTGCATCTTTATTTTTAGTTCTAAATCGCCTGATTTGGGATTGGTCGGGTGAATAATTTCAAAGGTAAAAGCAGCCGTTTGCAATATGCAATCAATGGTTAGGGGTGAATTTATTGATAAATATCGACCAGAGTTTGGTGAATCTGAAACATTAATCGATACAGTCGGATCGATGTAACTACCATCAATATTTAATAGCGCGGCAACAAATAGAATTGTCACCACGTCGACTAAAAGCGATTGACGAAAGCCCCAGATATTTTCTTTTTCACTGCGCCTCTTTAAATAATCAAGATAGGCTTGATAGAAACTGCGGTAGATCGGATTTTGCTGTAAGACATAGTTCGGTTTGATCGCGAAAACGTCTGTACGGGGAATTGCTTGTACGCTTGGCTCTTGACGAAAGCGATCAATTGCTCGTTCTAAGCGTTTGGACTCATCTCGCCCCTTATATTCTCGACATTCTCGGTGTAATATATTGCAAAAACCTTTGAGAAAACGATTTTCAGAAGTATTGAAATTTTGATAACGTTGAATCCCCATCAATTCCTGTCTCGCGCCCGCTTTTTCGATCGCATCATGTCCAGGGCGGCGGACATAATCTCTTAAACAGTAAGCATCCATTTCCTGAATGCGTCCGAGGGGGATCATTTCTGCTTTGCGATTGAGTTGTGATCGCAATTTTGGCGCAAGTATTTCCAGTTTGTGACGTAGTTCATAGCGGTAGTTGAGAGCAAGCACTAACGGTAATTGTGCATCTTCTTGACTTAAATCAACTAAAAGCTGTGGAATATTAATTAAAAAGCATGAGGATTGCGGTCCATTTTTATCTTCTCTCGACAAAGCGTCAAATAGCCCGATAAATAGAGCGATAGTATCAGCTGTTATGCGATCGCATCGCTCACCAAGCTCTTTTTTTAATTTCTCAACTTCATTTTCATCATTAGTAATTTGTGACTGATCTAGCACTTCATCTGCTATGTTTAACTCAATTATTGCTCCTGTTGTTATTTCAATATTAAGCTTCTGAGAAATTGACTTTTGTTTTTCCCAGTCTGTAACTTGCACCCAAGGAAAACCAATTTCATAAATCCTAGGTTGTCGCTGCATTAAAAATGGGTATTGCTTGCTAAGCTCTTCATCGCCTTGCAACACTAAAAAAGGGCGATCACTTCCTCGCAATTGAGGCAAGCTATCTAAATAGGGCTTGTCTTGCAAATAATCGGCGAGGTTGGCGTAAATTAACATGGTTGATCACCTTAATTGTTATAAATTAATGTTTGTAAATTTAGCCTCAATCTTGAGAATAAACCATGCCTTTCCATTGAAATTGTCCATGCTGCCCATCACGCGCTTTCTTAAAAGCTTTATTGAGTGGCTCATCATTAAGTTGTGACAGTAGAGATTCCATCTTATCTAATGCTTCTTTGACGTTTTTTTCTTCGACCATTACCCCGCGTAGTTTGGGTAAAAGCTTCTGACCAAATTGATCGGCGATCGCCTGATTGCGAATCACATCATCACGATCGGCATTGGGATAATTACAAACATATTTGGTAAATGCCTGAAACACCCGATGGGCAAAAGGACGGCCCAATGATTCCATAATCTCATTGGCTTCATCTACATAGTGTTTAACTTTTTCGGCTAAATCAAGGCTTGGCTCTTTTGTCCATCCCTGAAAAGCATCCCAAGGTAAATATTCGGTGGGAATTGCTGGCTTATTTTGCCTATTGCCGCGTAATTTGAGTTCAGGAGGACGACCAAAGGTAAGGACATTTGCACGGTCTAATACTTTGTCCGACAGGGACTGAGTTGTTTCATCTTCATTCATTGTGCCAATGAATAAAAATTCTTCCGGAATGAGAACTTGCTTTTGGTGATCCTCTAACTTTAAACTTCCTGCTTCTAAATCTAGATAAGTCTTTTTATTTCTTCTTGTTTCTAATTTAGAAAGAAAATCGCTAAAGTAGTATTCAACTCTTGCTAAATTCATCTCGTCTAACAAAACTAAAACCATTCTTCCCATCAGCTTAGGATGTCGCTGATGTTGATACAGATAACGCATTAAATCTGTTGGCTTATATTTCTTTTCGATGTAATTATAGAACCCTTGCAAATCTTGCGGCGAGTCCCATCGAGGCTGTACAGGCAGCATAACCAAAGGAGCACCCAAAAATTCAGCGTAAGCTTGAGGCAGTTCACTCTTGCCCGTTCCACTAATCCCCGCCAAAATTACCAAGGCAGAAATATCTTGTACCTTCAGAGAAGTATGAAATGCATTAACGATACGTTCAGGGAAAATCAAACCCTTGTTGCTCAAGTATTTGCTAAAAGCTGCCAAAAATTCGTTCTCACCAGCAAAGTTGCGCGATTGATTTGCCTCTAGCTTAATGGGCATCTCTAGAGCTTGAAAAGCTTGTTTGACCCCGTTTTCAATTTCTTCAAGTTCTCCTTTAGCTTTACGAATTTCCTCTTGAATCTTCTTCAATTCACTTTCTTGATGCTTAATTTCTTGAGATTTACGAGCAATTTGATCCTCTAGTAAGCTTTTATCAGAATTTAATTGCTCAAGCTGGCGTTTTAAACTGCCTAATTCTGAGCGTTTAATGCGTAAATCTGCATCTAAATTTTCAATTTGTACCCGCAGCACATCAACTTGCTGCGCTTTTGATTCCATTGTGCCGATTTCTGCGAAAATGCGATCACGCTCTTGTTCAATCCGAGGAATTTCTGCTTGTAAATGATGCTTTCTAGACTCTAGATTTTGCGAATCTTTTTGCAGTGCATCATAGGTACTCCGAAAAAGCTCTAACTCTGCCGCTTGCTGATTGAGTTCCTGTAATCGTTTACTCAGATCATTTACCTGTTCTTGCTTCTGTAAAAACTGTGAAGTTACCTCTTGCAAACTATCTCGTTGCTTTTCTCGTTCCGCAATCTGATCGATGACTGCCTTTAAACGTCCTGTATTTTCATTGATCTGTGTTTTTAGCTCACTAATTTTCTGCTGGCGTTGTTCCAACTCTTCCAGATTTGGTGGATTTTGCTGAATAAGCTTTACCCTTTCTTGTAAATCTTTTTCCTGTTGTTTAAGTTCGTTGACGTTTTGTTGCAATAATTCGCGCCGCCGTTGCAGATCTTCTAGCTCTAAGCCGAAAGGCAAAGCCCGTTTTTGACGATCATTTTCCTGCTTGAGCCGATCACGTTCTTGTTCAAGCTTACTTTGCTTACTAGCCTGAGACTGAATCAGCAACGCCGATGTCGCATAACCACTTGCCCCAGTTGCAATCGCGGCAATCCCTGATTGCAGACCTGAGCCGCCAGAAGCGATGACAACACCGCCAACAACAATACCTGCAGCAATCGTAGGAATATGAGATAGCAATAAATTCATGGATTTTGTCGACATTTTACTGAAACAAACTATGCAAGATTTTACTTGTATTTTATGAAAGATGTAGGCATAGCGGCTTGGGTGGATTGTGCGAAGCCGCGATCTATCCTGTGTTGGACAAATCTTCGCCGCGAAGGCTTTTCGCTACTGAAGAAAGATCTAGCTGTTATTCGGGTTTGCTTCGTGATCTGCATGGGTAGTAATGTTCGGGTTTTTGTCTCATGAGTAATTGGCGCAAAAAGTTTAGCACCCAGCAGCTCGGCGGCCACCTAGCCTTCCAGTCGTTGATACCCGACCACCCGGCGGACAAGCATGCCGTTCTTCTGTTCAACCGGGCACCCCAGAGAATCCCAGGGAATGGATTCCCGGGATTCTCTGGGGTGCCCCACCCACGCCTGATCGTTGCTCTGGTAGGCACGGGAGCGGGTCAGTGCGATGCGGGGTTGGTGCTTCTCGCACCACTGTTCCAGCGGCGCGTTGAGGAACGCCCCGTCGTTGTCCACATCGATGCCCCGCAGGGGGAAGGGCAGTAGCTCTTCCAGCATCCGCAGGGCCGCCATCACCGAGACCCCATCACGGCTGAGCAGCGGCAGGCACTCGCTCCAGCCAGTGGCCATATCGGTGGCCACCAGGACTCAGAGAAACCGGGCCTCCATCCACTTACCGCAGTGGGCCACTAGGTCGATCTCCAGCCAGCCGGCCTCTTTTGCCTCGCCCCAGCCGTTAAACGTGCGCACCGGCCTGCGCCGCTGCACCGCGCTGCCTGCCTGCGGTGGTCGGCGCCAACCATTGCCCAGGCTCGTCTTTCGCACCGGAGCCAGCAGCCGATCGATCGTGGCGCTGCTGATCGTGAGCAGCTTCTCCCTCATCTCCAGATCGAGGAACAGGTGACCGTGGCGCTCCAGAGACTCCAGCAGTAAAGGCAGCAGCGCCTGTAATCGCTTGCCGCAGAGCCCATCACTGGCCTCCCAGAGCGGCGCCAGCGCTTCCATCACCTCCGGCGGAAATGGTCCTGCGGTTGAGCGCTCGCAGCACCGATTTGCGGTGATAGCCGGTGATCACCACCAGCTCATCCACCAGCGCTGCAAATCAGGGCCGGCCGCTCTCCCCTTTCGCTTGTCAACAGAACGCCCTGCAGCACGGCCCATACCGGCAACAGTTCAACTGAGGCAACAGCCTACGCAGTCAACAGTTTTTAAGATGCAATGCGCAGCCGGACGACGACGTTGGTGTCAAGCGTCCTCACGATCGTTCGGATTGCCCGCAGCAGCGGCGATGGTTTGCTCCATCTGCTCAAGGCTCAGGCAGCGGTTGACCTTGGGGCGGTGGAGGAACAGCTCTTCCGGCTCGTACTTCGAGGGCACCAGCACCAGTCGCCCCTGACGGTCGATGCTGGCCTGAAGCCTGGCGCCGGGAGCCAGGCCGAGGGCATCCCTCATGGGCCTGGGCAGGGTGAGCTGGCCCTTGGAGGTGAGCGTGACGGTAGTCATGAAGTGATTGTGAGGAGATCTGCCTTACGCGTTGATCCCTTGGCCGATTCGTCCTCGATGTCCCTGGAGGAGGTGGAGTACTGGCGGGGGCGGGGAAGCCTCACGGTCGGCGAAACGTTGGTGGTCACTTGATGCTGGCTCGCTTTGACATTGTGCTCTTGGCTTTCCCGTTTACAGATGGGCCCAACGTCAAGCTGTGCCCGGCGATGGTTAAAATGTTGCGGGTGTAGCCAGCAATCGCTGCCATAGTTCAGACAGGCAGCCGCCAGGACCATGAACGAAATCATTTTTGTCGTGGAGGAAGCCGACGACAGCTCCTACTGGGCCAGCGCCGTGGCAGCCGCCATCCACACGGAGGCGGACAGCCTGGAGGAGCTGCACCGAGAGATCCGGGATGCGGTGCATTGTCACTTTGAGGAGGGAGAAGCCCCGCCTCTGATTCGGCTAAATCATGTCCGCCAGGAATTGCTGGCCTTGTGAAAATTGGCCAATGCTGGTGGGCACTTTCCGACAGATCCTCAAGGATGTGGCGAGCCAGACCGGAGTGAGCCTGGAGGAGGTTGTTCAGTCCATCGGGGGCTGAGTGGCTGATGCTTCATCGATGGGCGCATGCTCCGCATAGCAGACTACGTGCATCACTATTGCCAACACATGGAAGACCTGGCATTGCCGCTATTCTCATAAGGCAAGAAGTGGGCGCCGGTCAAAAACTTTGTTTGTGCAGCTGGCTGGCCGCACATTTCGGTCCTACTGCGCATGCACCGCATGACTTATTCCCTGAACCCATCAGTCAGCTTCAGTCTTTCAGTCCAAGACAGCCCATTGCTTGTCAACACGCAGTCGCCGAAGATTTTTCGCAAGCATGTTGAGTTCTTTGCTCGCTGCTTCATGCGCGAGCTACATTTCGACTTCGTACCGTTCGATGCTTCCGAATTGCCGAGTTCACGCTTCTATACGCCATACGACGCCTACCTTTTTCACGAGCGTGCTTGGGATCTAGTTCGGCACGTAGATGAGCCAGCAAGAAGTCGAACCATCGGCGCTTGTTGTTTTCGTCGCGACACAGCGATCGGCTCAGAGAGCGGGTGGACTCTGCAGTGGGTCTGGTTTCACCCGTTCTTCAGACAGCGCGGGCATCTGTCAACAGCTTGGCCGACGTTCAAAGAACGGTACGGAGAATTCACTGTCGATCCACCTCTCTCCCTAGCCATGAAGGCATTTCTCGCCAAGCAATAATGCTTGGAAGGCGTCACGGCTTCCAGTCAAGGAGTGGGATGAGAAGCAAGATGGAGCATGGTGTATTTAATAGTAATTTGTGTGTCTATTAGTCGCCTAATGATTCAGGACTTCTGCATCCCAGGCGATCACACCCTCTGGCCGCTCACCACGCAATTCCCGCAGCAGACTTCGTCCCCCCCCCCCCCCCCTTTTTTTTTGGCAAGCGAAACCGAATACTGAGCAACCCCCGACCCAGTCCCGTAGCATCGACTGACCATGCAGCACTATCCGGAGCTGCGCAACACCTCCGGCTTTGGTATGGACATCTCCGCCACTTTGGTTGTGACGCTCACCAGAGTCCAATCAAATTCACCAGTAAAAAAGCGCCCTGCAGGGCGCTTTTTGCAATAAATACCCTAAGAGCAATCAATCGTTTCAGGTATAAATCGCCTAAAAAACGGCCGCAAAAACACCAGCCGAATCAAGCGGTACCGCAGAAGGTGACGTCGGGGAATTTGAGCTTGGCCTCTTCCAGGCTCTTGCCCTTGCCTTCTTCTTGCCAGTAGTTGATCACTTCGGTGGCCTTGTTGAGCACTTCAACGCGCTCGTTGTCGGTGATCCAGCTCTTGCCTTCCAGTTCGGTTTTGAGCGTTTCCCAGGCGTCTTCCCGGGGCCAGAAGAAGTAGGCGGTGAGGGGGCTGGGGCCGCCGCCCACGATCTGGTCTACGGCCAGGGCGACGTTGTCGGGCAGCCAGAGGATCTTGAGCAGGAAGCGACCTTCGTCGGCTTTGGGGGTGTATCCGGAGGGAACGCCGTCTTCGTCGATGGTGGCGGTGGCCAGAGCGGCGCTACCACCACGCATCACCGGACGCCCCTGGGTGGTGTCGTCAGCCGCAGCCACCAATGGCTCGTCGCTGATCTCAGCGCCGATAGCGCTCTCGGTGGCTGTCATGGTGGTGTCGCCCAAGGCAAAGTGTCAAACAGCTAACCTACCAGTCGCTTCGCCGCAGATCCCTGGGCCCCGCACGCCAGCCGAGCGCCGTGCTGCTGTTTGACATCGATGGCGTGATCCGGGATGTCGGCGGCAGCTACCGCCGCGCCCTGGCTGAAACGGTGCATCACTACAGCGGTTGGCGGCCAGATCCAGCCTGCATTGATGCCCTGAAATCGGAGGGCTCCTGGAACAACGACTGGCAGGCCAGCCTGGAGCTGCTGCGCCGCCATGGTGTTCAGACGCTGCCGGGCTTTGAGGCGCTGGTGGAGGTGTTTAGCGGCTTCTATTTCGGCGGCGATCCCGAGGGAGATCCCAGCCACTGGCGCGGCTTCATCGGCACTGAACCGCTGCTGGTGGAACCGGCTTTTTTCGCTGCCCTCTCGGCGGCGGATTTTGCTTGGGGGTTTGTGAGCGGTGCGGAGCCCCCCTCCGCCCGCTACGTGCTCCAACAACGGCTGGCCCTCGGCCAGGCTCCCCTGATCGCCATGGGCGATGCCCCCGACAAGCCAGATCCCACCGGTCTGTTGCGCCTGGCCGCCGAACTTGCTGGTGCCCCTCTCGGGGAGAGTGCGCCGCCGGTGGCCTACCTGGGCGACACGGTGGCCGATGTGCACACGGTGCTCAGGGCCCGCCAAGCCTGCCCCGGCCAGCGTTTTTATGCAATGGCGGTGGCCCCGCCCCATCTGCACACCAACCCCGCCGCTCGCGCCGCCTACGAAGAGCAGCTGTGGCAGGCCGGCGCCGATGCCGTGATCCCAGCCACCAGCGCCGTGCAGGAGCAGCTTTTGCAACTCTTAGCCTGAGGGCTTAGTGGCTGAGCGCTCAGTGGCTCATCGCTAAATGGCTCAGCGTTCCATCGCCGCCACGCTTTTGAGGGCCGATGCGGTGAGCACCTCGCGGCCATGGTCGGTTACGGCCACGTCGTCTTCTATGCGGATGCCAATCCCCTTCCAGCGCGGGTGAATGGCGGGCTGGCCCTCCGGCACCGGCAGTCGATCACTCACGTAGAGGCCTGGCTCCACGGTGAGCACCATGCCCGGCTCCAGTTGCACGGGGTGTTCGCCGAGCCGGTAGGCACCCACGTCGTGGACATCCAGCCCCAGCCAGTGGCCGGTGCGGTGCATGTACAGGTGCCGGTAGGCCCCCTGTTCGATCAGGCCGTCCACTTCGCCCACCAGCAGGCCCAGCTGCCTCAGGCCCTCCACCAGCACCCGCACCGCCGTGCCATGCACCGCCTCGGCGGTCTGGCCCGGCCCCACCGCCGCCACCGCCGCCTCCTGGGCGGCCAGCACCAGCTCGTAGAGGGCCCGCTGTTCGCCACTGAAGCGACCGTCGATCGGAAAGGTGCGGGTGATGTCGCCGTTGTAGTAGTCGTTCAGGCTGCAGCCGGCATCGATCAGCAGCAGCTCGCCGGCATTTAAGCGGGCGCTGTTGGCGGTGTAGTGGAGCACGCAGGCGTTGTCGCCGCCGGCCACTATCGAGCCATAGGCGGTGCCGCGGGCCCCTTGCTCCATGAAGTGCTGTTCGATCACCGCCTGCACCTGGCGTTCGCTGAGGCCGGGCCGGGCCACCTGGCGGGCCAGCTCATGGGCCTCCGCCGAGATGCGGCAAGCCTCCCGCAACAGATCCAGTTCTTCCGCTTCCTTGCGCAGCCGCAGCTCATGCAGCAGCGGACAGGGGGCCACCAGCCCCAGGGCTGCTTTGCCGCTGCGGGGGGCGCGGTCTAGCTGTTGGGCCCAGGCCTGCAGCACCAGGGGCTCCACCTTGGGGTGTTTGCCCACGCGAAAGGCGATCCCCTCCGCCCCCTGCAGGTATTCCGCCAATCGCTGGGGTAGCTCGCCGATTGGATGGGCTAGTTCGGCGCCGAATTGGGCCACGGCCCCCTCGGTGCCCCAGCGGAAGCCATGCCACACCTCGGCGGTGGCTTCTTTGGCCGCCACGAACAGCACGAATTGGTTGTCCTGGCGGTGGGGCAGGAACAGGGCCACCGCATCGGGCTCATCGAATCCGGTGAGATACCAGAAGTCGGAGTTTTGCCGGAACGGCCATTCACAGTCGGCGTGATGGGTCACCAGCGGCGCCGCCGGGATCACGGCCGCCACCCCGCCCAGCTGCTGCAAGAAACGCGCCCGCCGCTGGGCGTAAACGGAGGCAGGCAGCGCCGTAGGCACAGGGGGCAGGGCTTAGGTGGCACCAGTGTGGAACAGCCCAATGGGCCGCTGCGTTGCGAAAGGCGGCTGCGTTGCGAATGGGTGGCGGCGGTTAAAGAGCTGGCGGCGATGCGCAGCGCCCCGGGATCCGTATGGGCGGCTGCATTGCGTAGGGCCTGGGATCTGTATGAACTGTGACCCCTATGACCTGGTATCCGGTAGCAGGGATCTGTAGACCTGGAATCCGTAAGGTCAGGGCTCCTCGGGCCTAGGTATTCGTAAGGCGAGGGAAGCTCTGAGTGAAGGCTGTGGATCAGAAACCGAGGATCAGAAACCGAATTAAATGGAGACCAGATCGCGGCGGCAGCAGTTGGTAATCCAGTTCAGCTGTGTCAACTGCGGCTTCATCAAGGGTTTGCTCAACTGCGCTGGGCTCAACCGCAGTGGGTTTAACTGCGAAGTGCCCAACGGCAGCGGGGGCAACTGAGATGGGCCAGCAGCCCCCGGCCACGGCTGAACGCTGCCGCCTGCTGTTGGAGCATTGGTGCAGCGGCTTGACCCTCAGCGGTCGCGAGCGGTCGTTGTTTGCCGGTCAGTTGGCCCATCTGGAGCGCCAGCTGCGGCGCCTGCAACGGCGTCAGCTGCGGCTGGCGGTGTTCGGGCGGGTGGGGGTGGGTAAGTCGAGCCTGCTCAATGCCCTGCTGGGCGAGCCGTTGTTCGCCACCGACGTGGCCCACGGTTGCACAAGGCGTCAGCAGATTGCTCCTTGGCTGCAGCCGATCCCTGGCCTTGATGGGCTGGAACTGGTGGATACCCCGGGCATCGACGAAATTGCCGCCCCCGGTCGGGCCCGGTTGGCGGCGCGGGTGGCCCTGGGGGCCGATCTGGTGATCTTGGTGATCGATGCCGACCTCAGTAGCGTTGAGCTGGAGGCGATCGTTCCCCTGGCGGCCAGTGGCAAGCCGCTATTACTTGTGCTCAACCGCTGCGACTGCTGGCCCGCCGCCGAGCTCCAACAGCTGATCGCCAGCATTCGCAGCCGTTTACCAGCCGCCCTGGCGCTGGAGCCGATTGCCGTGGCCGCCGCGCCGCGCCAGGCCGAACTGTTGGCCGATGGTCGGGTGCGCTCTCGACCCAGGCCGCCCCGCATCGAGCCGCTGCGCCAGCGGTTGATCGAGCTGCTCACAGACCAGGGAGTGCTGCTGCTGGCCCTCAATTCCCTGGCTGCGGCAGAGCGGTTGCAGCAGGCCCTGCAGCGGCAGCGGCTCAGGTCTTGCCGCCAGGCCGCCGACAGCCTGATCGGCCGCTATGCGGCCCTAAAGGCCACCGGCGTCGCCGCCAATCCCTTGCCTCTGCTGGATCTGGCCGCTGGCCTGGCCTGCGATACGGCCCTGGTGGTGCAGCTGGCCCAGCTCTATGGCCTGCCCCTGGGGGGTGCCAGTGCCCGTCAGCTGGCAGCCCGCCTCTCGGGCCACAACAGCCTGTTGGCGGGCGCCCAGCTGGCGATTCAAACCCTGCTTGCTGGCATCAAGCAGCTGTTGCTGGTGGCGGCACCGCTCACTGCTGGCCTCAGCCTGGCGCCGGCGGCACCGGTGGCCCTGGCCCAGGTGGCCCTGGCCGTGCACACCACCCGGCTCACCGGGCGCCTGGCGGCCAGGGCGCTGCTGCGCAGTGCCAATCGCCGCCATAGCCCGGGGGCGCTGATGCGGCGCTTGGCGCAAACTGATCCCCAGTTGCGGCAGTGGCTGCTCGGTTGGTCCGGGGCCCAGGGCCGCCAGCCACAGCCGGGCAGGGCTCCGCTGCCCTGAGGCGCCGAGCAGAAAAACAAAGATGCAGCAGTTGGCCCTGTTCGGCACCAGCGCCGATCCCCCCACCATCGGCCATCAGCTGTTGCTGGAGGGCTTGCTGCAGCTGTTTCCCCAGGTGGTCACCTGGGCGAGCGACAACCCGATCAAATCCCATGGTGCGCCCCTGGAGCTGCGCAGTCAGATGTTGGCGGCCCTGGTGGCGGAGATCGCCAATCCCAGGCTCCAGCATGTTCAGCAATTGAGCAGTCCCTGGGCGATCGAAACCCTGCGGCGGGCGGCTGCCCGTTGGCCCCACAGCGAGCTGGTGTTCGTGGTGGGCAGCGATCTGGTGGGCCAGATCCACCGCTGGAAGCAGGCGGATGCCCTGCTGGCCGGCTGTCGATTGGCGATCGCGCCGCGCCAGGGTTGGCCGCTGGCGCCCGGGGAGCTGCCGGCCTTGGAGCGGTTGGGGGCGCGGCTGGAGCTGCTGCCGCTCACCGTGCCAGCCACCGCCAGCTCGGCGCTGCGCGATCGCCCCGACCGCCATCAAATTCCGGCGGGGGTCTGGTCGCTGCTGTTGCTGCACAATCTTTACGGGTTGTCCGAGGTGCCGTAACCCCTCTGGGCCAGCCAGCATCGATGCGCATCGCCCTGGCCCAGATCGATCCACTGGTGGGCGACCTGGCCGGCAATGGCCGCCAAATTTTGCAGGCCTGCCGGCAGGCGGCCGACCAGGGGGCCGAGCTGGTGCTCACTCCAGAGTTGTCGCTGTGGGGCTATCCGCCCCGGGATCTGCTGCTGCGGCCGGCCCTGATCGCCGCCCAGCAGCAGGCCCTAACAGAGCTGGTGGCTGGTTTGGCCAGCTGTTGCCCGCAGCTGGCGGTGCTGGTGGGGTTTGCGGAGCCGATCGCCGCCAGCGGCTTGGCCAGTTTGCCGAATTTGCACAATGCCGCCGCTCTGGTGGAGGCCAGCGGCTGGCGGCCGGTGGCGCGCAAGCGGCTGTTGCCCAACTACGACGTCTTTGATGAACGTCGCTACTTCCGCCCCGGCCAGAGCCCGGCGGTGCTGGACCTGGTGCGCGGCGGTCGCCGCTGGCGCCTGGGGATCACCATCTGCGAAGACCTGTGGGTGGAGGAGCAGCGGCTCGACTCCCAGTTGTTTGGTGTAGATCAGTCTGGTGTAGATCGGTCTGGCGTAGATCAGTCTAATTCGGATCGGTCTAATTCAGATCAGATTTCTACAAATCAGTCTGGTCTAGATCGGGCTATTGCCAAGCTGCCTTTTCCAGATCCAATCGGCGAGCTGCAACCGCTGGGCATCGATCTACTGATCAATCTCTCGGCATCGCCATTTGGCATGGGCAAGGCGGCCCTGCGATTGCAGCTGGCCGCCAGTGCCGCCCGCCGCCTGGGCTGCGCGGTGCTTTACGTAAATCAGGTGGGCGGCAACGACGAGCTGGTGTTCGACGGGGCCAGTTTTGTGCTCAATGCCGCCGGCAGCCTGGAGCGCCAACTGGCCTGTTGCCGCCAACAGCTGGCCTGCTGGGATCCGCCAACCCCATTACCGCCATTGGCCCCAGCCGATGCATTAATCACCGGTGCAACGGCCGCCGGTGTCCTAACCACGGGTCCAACAGCCGCCGGTGCAGCAGCCCCCGATGAAACGGCCCTCGGTGCGCCAGCAATCAATCCCATAGCGATCCCCTTGGTGATAGCGCCGTCGCTGGAGTTGCCCGATCCCCAGGAGCAACTGTTGCGCGCCCTGGTGCTGGGGGTGGCCGACTACGCCCACAAATGTGGCTTTCGCCAGGCCCTGTTGGGTCTCAGTGGCGGCATCGATTCAGCCCTGGTGGCGGTGATCGCCGCAGCGGCCCTCGGCGCCCATCAGGTGCAGGCCCTGCTGATGCCCTCCCCCTGGAGTTCCGCCGGTTCGATTAACGATGCCTCCGCCCTGGCCGGCAGGCTTGGCATCGCCACGGCCACCCTGCCAATTGAGCCGCTGATGGCCGGCTTTGATCGGGCCCTGGCGCCCGCCCTGCCGGCGGGGCCGCAGGGAGTCACCGCCGAAAACCTGCAATCGCGCATTCGCGGCACCCTGTTGATGGCGGTGGCCAACCAGCGGGGCCAGCTGCTGCTATCCACCGGCAATAAATCGGAGCTGGCGGTGGGCTACTGCACCCTCTACGGCGACATGAACGGCGGCCTGGCAGTGATCGGCGATCTTTACAAAACCACCGTGTTTAGTCTCTGCGAGTGGATTGATTCACCGGCGGCGGCTAATTGTCGGGCGGAGTTGGCCCTGCCCGCCACCGGCGAACTGGTGGGTTTGGCCATCCGCCACAAGCCCCCCAGTGCCGAACTACGACCAGACCAACTCGATAGCGACAGCCTGCCCGATTACGCAGTGCTCGATCCGTTACTCAAGGCCTACATCGAGCGGCACTGGAGCCTGGAGGAGTTGATCGCCCACGGCTCCCCTCCGGAATTAGCGATGCGGGTGCAGCAGTTGCTGCGGCGATCGGAGTTCAAACGGCGCCAGGCCGCCCCGGCCCTGAAGGTGAGCGGTCGGGCGTTTGGCAGCGGTTGGCGGATGCCGATTGCCGCCGCCTGACTTAGCCAGCAAATCAGCTGTTGCCAGGCCATTGTGGAGGCAGCTGCCTGGATTAGCTAGATGACAGTGTCTGGCCGATCTGCTCCCTACACCTCCCCGATGGCCACTATCGGCGTGCCCACGGAGATCAAGCCCGATGAGCAGCGGGTGGCCCTCACCCCCGATGGCGTGCGGGAGCTGGTGAGCCAGGGCATGGAGGTGAGGGTGCAGACCGGTGCCGGCGCTGGGGCCGGCATGTCTGACGCCGATTACGCCGCCTGCGGCGCCCGGCTGGTGGATCGCGAGGAGGCCTGGGCCGCCCACCTGGTGGTGAAGGTGAAGGAACCCCAGCCGGAGGAGTTCGCTTTCCTGCGGCCCGATCTGGTGCTGTTCACCTACCTGCATCTGGCTGCCTACCCTGAGGTGGGCAAGGCGCTGTTGGCGGCGGGCACCACCGCCGTGGCCTACGAGACGGTGCAGCTGGAAGACGGCAGCTTGCCGCTGCTGGCACCGATGAGCGAGATCGCCGGTCGGCTGGCGGCCCAGGTGGGTGCCCACCTGCTGGAGAAGCCCCACGGCGGCCGCGGCATTTTGATGGGTGGTTGCACCGGCGTGCGGCCCGCCAGGGTGGTGGTGCTGGGGGCCGGCATCGTGGGCTGGAATGCCGCTCGGGTGGCGGCGGCGATGGATGCGGAGGTGTTCCTGCTGGATCGCTCCCCCCAGAAATTGCGCAGCCTGGAGGCGGATCGCCGCGGTCGCCTGGTGAGCCTGGTGAGCAGCAGCGGGCTGATCGAACGGCTGGTGCCTGGCGCCGATCTGCTGATTGGCGCGGTGCTGCTGCCCGGCGGCCGCGCCCCCAGGTTGGTTAGCGAGGAGCTGGTGCAGCGCATGAAACCTGGTTCGGTGATCGTGGATGTGGCGATCGACCAGGGGGGCTGCATCGCCACCAGCCGTGAAACCACCCATACCGATCCGGTGCACTGCATCCATGGCGTGCAGCACTACGCGGTGGGCAATATGCCAGGGGCGGTGCCATTTACCTCCACCGAGGCCTTGATGAGCGTGACGCTGCCCTACATCCTGGTAATGGCGGGCCGGGGGCTCAGCGAGGCGGTTACCGATCGGCCCGAACTGCTCTCTGGTTTGAACACAGTGGCTGGCGCCATCTGCCATCCGGGGGTAGCCAAGGCCCTGGGCCTCGCCTCGCGCCATCCGATGGCCTGCCTGCGCTAAGAAAGCTCTGAAAAACCTGAGCCACAGCCGTTGGAGCCCTGCTGCCGCATAGCTATTAGCTGGCCAGGAGGACGAAATGGCGGTTTCTCAGATGCTCCCCAACTGCCGATTTCAAATCTATTGCTTGCTTGCTTGCTTGCTTGCTTGCTTGCTTGCTTGCTTGCTCCTGATCAGCAAGAAAGCTCCGCACGCCCTGGCAGCACCACCGCCCAGCCCTTAAAGTAGTACAGGTGATCTATGGCAGATTGGTCAGGTGCCCCAGAGCAGAGTCCAGTACCAGGAGGGGTTT
>JBILLQ010000089.1:0-11620 GCA_044375975.1 Prochlorococcaceae cyanobacterium | reverse complement strand
GCCCCGGGGTGGGCAAAACCACCCTGATCAATGCCATCCTGCGCATCCTGGCCGCCAAGAAGCTGCGCATCCAGCTCTGCGCCCCCACCGGCCGGGCCGCCAAACGCATGGCGGAAACCACGGGCCTGGAGGCGAAAACGATCCACCGGCTGCTGGAATTCGATCCCGCCGCCTATAGCTTCCGCCGCGGCGCTGAGCTACCGCTGGACTGCGACCTGCTGGTGGTGGATGAAACCTCGATGGTGGATGTGCCATTGATGGCCTCGCTGCTGGCGGCGATTCCGCCCGAGGCGGCGCTGTTGTTGGTGGGCGATGTGGACCAGCTGCCTTCGGTGGGGCCGGGCCAGGTGCTCTCCGATGTGATCGGCAGCGGCGCCGTCCCCGTTGCCCGGCTCACGGAGGTGTTCCGTCAGGCGGCCTCCAGCCGCATCATCACCACCGCCCACGCCATCAACGCCGGCCAGATCCCCGATCTACGGCACTCTGCCGATGGGTCCAGTAGCGATTTCTATTTTTTGCCGGCCGAAACGCCCGAGCAGGCGGTGAATCTGATTCTCAAGGTGGTGGGCGAGCGCATCCCGGCCCGCTTTGGCTTTGATCCAATCGGCCAGGTGCAGGTGCTTTGCCCGATGGCCCGCGGTGGTTGTGGCTCCAGGTCGCTGAATATCGAGTTGCAAAAGTTACTAAATCCTGATCCGGTGAAGCAGGTGGAGCGCTTCGGTTGGCGGTTTGCGCCGGGCGACAAGGTGATGCAGATCGCCAATGACTACGAGAAGGAGGTATTCAATGGCGATGTAGGCACCATTAACTCCATCGACGCCGACAACAATGAACTGAGCGTGCTGTTCCCCACCAGCGAGGCCGGCGGCCAATCCGCTGCGGCTGCCAGCCGGCTGGTGATCTACGGCTGGGGTGAACTCGATCACCTGGTGCCCGCCTATGCCTGCACGATCCACAAGAGCCAGGGCAGCGAATATCCCGCCGTAGTGATACCGCTGCTCACCCAGCACTACGCGATGTTGCAGCGCAATCTCGTTTATACGGGCCTCACCCGCGGCAAGCAGCTGGTGGTGCTGGTGGGCCAGAAAAAAGCGTTGGCGATGGCGGTGAAGAATCACCTGGGCCGCAGGCGCTACACCAAGCTGGCGGAGTGGCTGGCCGCCTGATCAGGGGCAGCCTGCTGCTGAGGCCGGGGGAAGCCTGCTGCTGAGGTCGCTCCGGCGCTGCCGTTCATCGGGCTGCTGGAACAACCACCGGCGGCAACAGGTTGGCGGCATCGAATTCGACCGGTACGGGCGGGCGCTGGCTCTTGAGCCGCCCGAAGCCACTGGCGCTCAGGGCTTGCTGAGGGTGCAAGAGCGGCAAGGCATAAGCCCGCCAGGCCTTGGCGGGGCCCCTCGCCAAACGCCTTTGCCCTGGGCAGATCAGGTACCCGAGGCATCGCTCAGCGGGCCAGACCCAGAAACACCAGCAGCGAGCGGTTGAGGCGAAGCCGGTTGCCATCGGCCAGAGCGCCGATGCAGTGGCCCAGAGTGCTGCGGGGCACGGTGGTGACTGTGTCAACCATCAGGCGGCTGGTGATGCGTAGGCCGTTCTCTGGCGTTGGTTCTACCGAGATGCGAAAGACAGGCAGATCGGTGGGATCGGAGCTGCTCATGCACATCGTCACCGAGTCGCGTTCGGTGAAGGCGCGGTCCTGAGCAATCAGCACCAGCACCCAGAGCTGGATTGGCCGCATGCCCTTGGCCCGCAACCGCTGGCGGTGCTCGCGCACCTTGCGGCGGGAGGCTGCAGCGCAAAAATATGCAGCTTTTGCATGGATACGTCGTCATCTGGGTGGAGATCGCAATGCTTTTGCTGCTGTCCCGCTGTAGAACGACGCAGATTGGGGCAAAGTGACGCCAGGGGATGGGCACCAGCAGGCCCAGTTTTGGTCTTTCGCGCGGCGACTGACCTTCTTCATGCCCGCCAAGGCATGCCCGCCAAGGCATCGTGAGGCCATCCAGGCTCAGCGCCTGTCCCCAGCCCCTGGCTCTGCTGCCGTTTAGCCCCAGCCTTTCCACTGCTCGCTCCGATGCCCGTCCTCGCCGACCTCGTCAACGACCTGATCGCCCTGATCCCGGAGGACGGCAGCCGGATCACCAACGACCAGATCCGCGTCGCCCTGGAGCAGGAGGCGGGGGAGCCGCTCAGCGATGCCCTGCTCAAGGAAGTGAAGGAGCGAGTGGTGGCGATGGGGGCGGCTGAGAAGCCAAGGGGCCCGGGCGGAGGGCTGAAAGCCCCCGGAGTGAGTCCGCCACCCAGGGCAAGCGCCCCCTCTGGCAATGGCCGCCCCCGCCGCAGTGGCAACGGCGCCACCCCGGCCACGCCCAGCTCCACCATCGCCGCCGGCACCACGGCGGCCTCGGTGCTTACCGGCGAGCTGCGCAGCCAGATCGACCGGATCTGGGATGCCTTCTGGAGTGGCGGCATCTCCAATCCGCTGGAGGTTTTGGAGCAGCTCACCTATCTGCTGTTCATCCGGCGGCTGGATGAACTGGAAACCCTGGAGGAACGCCTTAGCCAGCGCTCTGGCAAACCGATGCGCCGCCGCATCTTCCCGGAAGGCGCGGATGAGCAGGGTCGCCCCTGGAGTGAGCTGCGCTGGAGCCGCTTCAAGGAACTGGGCGAAGCCGCTTCGATGTATCGAGTGGTGGGCGAGCGGGTGTTCCCCTTCCTGCGGGAGCTGGGCGGTGAGGAATCTGCTTACGCCACCCACATGACAGGTGCCCGCTTCACGATCCCCACGCCGGCCCTGCTCACCAAGGTGGTGGAGCTGCTCGATGCGGTGCCGATGGAAGATCGCGACACCAAGGGAGACATTTACGAATACATGCTCGGCAAGCTGGCCACCGCCGGCACCAACGGCCAGTTCCGCACGCCGCGACACATCATCGAGTTGATGGTGGCGATGACCGAGCCCACCCCGCGCGATGTGATGGTGGATCCGGCCTGCGGCACCTGTGGTTTCCCGGTGGCGGTGGGCGAATACCTGCGCGAGCACCACCCCGAGCTGCTCAGCGATCCGGAGCTGCGCCAGCACTTCAACCATGGCCTGTTCCATGGCTTTGATTTCGACAACACGATGCTGCGCATCGGGGCGATGAACATGCTCCTGCATGGGGTGGAGAATCCCGATGTGAGCTACCGCGATTCGCTCTCAGAAGATGGCGCCATCGAGGAAGATAAGTACACCCTGATCCTGGCCAATCCGCCCTTCGCCGGATCGCTCGACACCGAGAGCATCAGCGCCAAGCTGCAGCGGGTGGTGAACACCAAGAAAACCGAGCTGCTGTTTATGGCCTTGTTCTTGCAGCTGCTCAAACCCGGCGGCCGAGCGGCCGTGATCGTGCCCGATGGGGTGCTGTTTGGCTCCAGCAAGGCCCACAAAGAATTGCGCCGCACCCTGGTGGAAGACCACTTCCTGGAGGGCGTGGTGTCGCTACCGAGCGGGGTTTTCCGCCCCTATGCCGGCGTGAGCACGGCAATCTTGTTTTTCACCAAAACCGGCCGTGGCGGCACAGACCAAGTGTGGTTTTATGACATGACCGCCGATGGCTGGAGCCTCGATGACAGGCGCAATCCGCTGTTGCCGTTGGAGAAACTCGGGCCCGCTCCCAACGTTGACCTGGCGGAAGGAGAACAGGAGAAGAACAACCTGCCCGACTGCCTGGCCCGCTGGCGCCAACGCCAGGATTCAGAGCGCGAGCGTGAACGCACCGCCCAGAGTTTCTGCGTGCCCAAGGCAGAAATCGCGGCGGAGGGCTACGACCTCAGCCTCAACCGCTACAAGGAGCTGGTGCATGAAGAGGTGGAGCACCGCCCGCCGCTGGAGATCCTGGCCGAACTGCGGGCGATCGAACAGGAGATCCTGCGGGGGATTGAGGAGCTGGAGGGGATGGTGCGATGAGCGGTTCGTCAGCGCGATCAGCGGGCCAGGCCCAGAAACACCAGCAGCGAGCGGTTGAGCCGCAGCAGATCGTCATCCGCAAGGCAGCCGATGCACTGGCCCAGGCGGCTTCTAGGCACAGTGGTGACCTTGTCGACCATCAGGCGGCTGACGGCTCGCAGACCGTTCTCCGTTGTGGGCTCTACGGGGACGCGAAAGACCGGCAGATCAGACGGGTCGGTCGTGATCAGACACACCGTCACGGAGTCGCGGGCGGTGAAGGCATCGTCCTGAACGATCACCACGGGCCTCGGCTTGCTGGCGTAGCTGGAACCGCCGGCCATGGTCCAGAGCTCACCGCGCTTCACTGGCTGTATTCGTCATCGGGCCTCTCGTACACGGAGTCGATGAACGCCTGGATCTCGGCTTCCTCAGGGCTGGCATTGGCCAACAGCGACTGCCGTCGCGCCTCGGCGACGAACTCGGGAGCATGCACATCCGGCACCCAGATCTGGATCGGCCGCATCCCCTGGGCCCGCAACCGCTGGCGGTGCTCCCGCACCTTGCGCCGGTTGGCGGCCCGGCGCGCCTCCTGGGCAGATAGCTCTGAGCGACCCAGCTCCGGGGCGGTATCCGGTGCCATGGCGACTCCTGGAGCGGTTACATGTCACCTTAGCCGGGGCTGGCGGTGCTGGTGGCCGCCGGTCGGCTCTTTTCAATTTTGCAGCCGCTGCAGAAGTTTCAGCGGCTTCCGCCCCTCGGCCAGCAGTGCCGATTAGCGCTAAAATGATCCCACCAAGTTGGCCATGAAGATGTATCTGAGCATGGCTGAGCAGGATTACCAGAGCGTTCGCAGGGAAGCCCGTCTGCAAGCCGCACTGGCGCTCGGCATTTCCGATGGATCGGCATTAAGCGATTCTGAACTTGATACGGCCATCAACAGATCCGACCACATCGCCCATGATTTATTGCACCGCTTCCTGGACTCCTATCAGCAGTGGTGGCACAAGAGCATCGAGCTGGCAGATCCACAGCTTACTTCTCCAGCCGAGCGTGAGCTGCTGGTGAAGATGATTGATGAGCGCGACGAGATACGCAAGACTCTCTTGAACTATCTCGGCTATGTGCGCGCCAGGGATGTTGTGAACGCATGAGCTTGGTTCGCGCCTATCATGCTGGCTATGCCTCTGAGATCCAGCGATTCCTTGATGGTGCTGAGGGCATATCAGAAAGCCAGAGCACGAACAACTGGTTAGGAAGAGGCGTTTGTTTCTGGGAGAGCGATCACCGCCGCGCCGAAAAATTGGCCATCCGCAACGTCCGAGAGATGATTCTTGAGTGCCAGCTGGAAACAGAGCTGCTGATCGACCTGTTGATTGACGACCAACGCAGTCAGGCGTTCTGGAAACTCGCCGAGGAGCAAGCTGCCATACTCCAATCTGGCAGCTGTAGACCCAATGACAGAAGCCAGGAATACTTCGGCCTGGACGGCGAGCTGATCAACCGCCTACGACCAAACCTGGAGCAATCCTATGCCGGAATCCGGATGGCCTTCTGCCTCGGTGAACCTGTTTTGCCTGATGGCCATCTGTTTCCACGCCAGCAGATTCAGATTTGTCTGTGGAATTGCCAAGTGATCAGAAGCCCGAGGAAGTACATCGGCAGTTCCTTTCGAGGCTTATGAGCCACGCATCCAAGCTTCACTTTATTCCCGATTGATTTATGCGTAATCTTCAATCCAGGCGTCGCCCGCCGCTGGAGATCCTGGCCGAACTGCGGGTGACTGCTTTAGCCAGGATCGGGCTCCAGGCCCAGATAGAGGCGCAGGCCCGCATCGATGGCGGCCAGCTCCGCTTCGCTCACCTGGCCGTAGCGACGGCGGATGCGTTGTTTGTCGATCGAGCGCAGCTGATCTACCAGGGCGTAAGAGGGCTTGGTGAGGCCGTTGGCGCCCGGGGCCAGGGGCGGGTAGAGGGCACCGGGAGCGGGCGTTCCGCTGATCGGAACCACGGCCAGCAGCGGAAAGCGCTGGCTGGAGTTCACCGCCGGGTCGCTCACCACCAGGCAGGGCCGGGTGCCGCGCTGCTCATGGCCGAGGCTGGGCTCCAGATCCACCAGCACCAGGCTGCCCCGGGGCACGCTCATGGCTTGATCTCGGGGGAGCCGGAGTGCTGCCAACCCGATTCCGGTCGCCAGTGCACCGGCTCTCCGGCGCTGGGATCGAGCAGGTCGCTGTCCCCTTCAGGCAGGGCCTCGGCCCAGTCCGCCAGGCCAAGGGCCGCAGTGGCGGCGCTGTCGGGATGGGGAGCCTCCAGAGAGCGCAGCAGTTCGAGCCGCTGGCGCCGCTGCAGTTCGTGGCGCACGGCCTCGGCGATGAAGCGGCTGCGGTTGGCCTCGATGCGGTCGATCCCGGCGATCAGCTCGGACGGCATGGTCACGGTCACCCGTTCAGCAAGGGGACTGGAGCGCACCATGACCGGGAAAAAGTATGCATATCAGTATGATCATACCCAGCTTTTGATGGTAGGTCGGGGCCTGGAGCAGCAGATTAACCCTGGGCTTGGGTGCCATCAATTCATGCGCCACGCCGTGATGGCCCTGATCCAGCAGGTCCAGGAGCGGCCCAGCGGCCTACCCGGCGGCGGCACCCAGGGCTACTACCTCAGCCTCAACCGCTACAAGGAACTTGTGCACGACGACGTGGAGCACAGCCCGCCGCTGGAGATCCGGTTGGAACTGCGGGCGGTCGAGCAGGAGATCCTGCAGGGGATCGAGGAGCTGGAGGGGATGTTGCGATGACAATTCCAAAAATAAAGATCGGAGACGTTGCTCAGATCAATCCAAGGCCAAGTCGTGTTCCGCAACTTGATGAGATGGTCAGCTTTGCAGGTATGACTGATCTCAGCGCAGAAAGAGGGTGCATTACCCAAAGCGCACTTCGACCTTTTGCGGAGGTCTGCAAGGGCTATACGCCCTTTCATGCACAGGATATCTTGGTGGCGAAAATCACCCCTTGCTTTGAAAACTGCAAGATTGGCGAGGCTTCAATCCCTACGGATATTGGGTATGGATCCACTGAATTCCATGTGATACGCCCGCTCCCTGCACGGCTTGACAGAAGGTATCTTCTTCATTTCCTTCGGCAGGCAAGAATCTTAAATACCGGAGAGAGGCGCATGACAGGAAGCGCCGGTCAGCGGAGGGTCCCTGCTTCGTTTCTTGAGGCCTTGGAAATCCCCTTCCCCCCACTGGAGGAGCAGCGGCGCATCGCGGCGATTCTTGATAAGGCCGATCAATTGCTGGGCCAATCAAGGTTATTGATCAAGGAAGTCCCATCTGTCGAGCAATCCATTTTTGAGTCGTTGTTTGGCGAGTTCGTCAACGGTAGTTCCGCCTACCCAGTTAAAGCGCTCGAAGAGATAGTCAAAGGAAACAGGATCGGCCTGGTCAGGGCAAGCAATGAATGCGGATCCGATTTGCCTTACGCATACCTTAAAATGGATGCCATCGGGAAGAATGGACGCCTTCTGCTCCATAAAGCAATCAAAACGAATGCATCGCCAGAAGAGCTAGCTGATTACAGTGTCCGGGATGGAGACGTGCTTTTCAATACTCGCAATTCAAGAGAGCTCGTAGGCAAAACAGCTGTATACAGAGGCGCCGACGAGATGCTATTTAATAATAATCTTATGAGATTACGCTTTAATCCAAACACGATCTCCCCCGATTTCTTCAGATTGTTTCTCGGCAGTCGGCAGGGAGCTTCTGAGCTAGAGAGTCGAAAATCTGGTACTACGAGCGTCTGCGCCATCTACTGGAAAAATCTTAAAACCATGCCCGTTCCGCTGCCACCTTATGAACTCCAGATTCAGCTTGCCAAGTCACTAGAAAACCTTGAGAGCTTGACTAAAAAGTACTTTCTACAAGAAGCTCGTTGCAACGATCTCGCCAAGGTCTTGAAGTCAGATTTAATGAGTGGGAGTCATTAAAGGATGAAAGCCACAAAAGCCAAGCCCCTCCAAATCCTGAGCGCCGTCTCCCAGTTCATCATTCCGATCTATCAACGCACCTATTCGTGGATGCTGAAGGAACGCCAGCAGCTCTGGGCTGACATCCTCCGTGCCGGATCCACCGATGAGATCGGCGTGCACTTCATCGGCTCGGTGGTGCACATCGACGAGGGCCTCGGCAACCTCGCGGTGCAGGCGCCCAAGCAGGTGATCGACGGGAGACGCGCCAAGCCTTGCGATCGCTGCCAGAATAGACAAGTGTGGCTGTTGCCATGAACGAAATTCTGTTCGTTGTGGAGGAAGCGGAGGATGGTTCCTATCGCGCCAACGCCGTGGGTCAGGCGATTCATACTGAGGCTGATAGTCTCAACGAGCTCCACCAGGAGATTCGCGACGCGGTGCACTGCCACTTCGATGAGGGGCAGGCTCCGCCGCTGATTCGCCTGCATCACGTGCGGCAGGAGTTGTTGACACTTTGAGAATCCCCAGGGATCTCAACGGAACTGATCTGGCCAAGCAGCTTGGACAGTTTGGCTACAGCATCACCAGACAGAGCAACAGCCACATGCGGCTCACTCGGATTGATGGAGGCCAGGAACAACACCTCACCATTCCGTCCCACAAGCCACTGCGGGTTGGTACGCTCAGGCAAATCCTCAAAGATGTGGCCGACCACACGCACCAAACATTAGAGCTGGTTCTCGAGGCGCTTGGTTGAACGTGTTCACTTCGCTTGGCTTTAATGGATTATCTTCTGAGTTGTTGAGATTCCAGCAACCTTCTGGCAACATCACGGGCGATTTCCAGGGTTTCCGCAACGGTACGGCCTTGGGCGACCAGACCCTGGATGGCCTCCGATGTGGCCAGATAGCCACCCTCCGGCAGACGCTCCACATGCAGCATCAGACAAGATTCTGACATTGTGGTTCCACTGATTACAAAAAAGCCTAATCGGTTTCCGCCGAAGCCTCAGAGAGCCGCAGGGTCTAGGCCAAGTTCGCTGACCGCTACTCCGAGGTAGGCATCCTCAAGGTCGTCCAGTCCGGCTTCGATCAGCTGTCGTAGGTGGAAGGCCTTGGTGTGTTCGGTGAGCTGAGCAAGTTTCAGGGTTGGATCGACGAGGAATTAAGCCTGATCAGTGGCTGTTCTGGGATACAAACCCCTTCCTTTAGGGCGGCTTTTCCTGAGCCTCCACATACTCCCTGAGCCGTTCAATCGGCGCACCGCCAGCGGAAGCGTCGAAGTAGTTGGGCGTCCAGAGGTGTGCGCCACGGGCTGCCAGCTCAGGGAACTCCTTGCGCAGCATCCGAGTGCTGACGCCCTTGAGGTGGTTCACCAGCGTCGAGACCGAGAGCGGCGGCGGGTACTCGACCAGCCGCTGTCCGACCCCCACCACCAGCAAAGTTGTTCGCCTCGCCGTTCAGCTCCAACAGCTAGAAACCCATTTTCTCTGCGACGCCCAGAAAGACTCCGTGCATCCGCTCCAGTGCAGCGTCGCCTAAGCTTTTTTGCGGCATTTATAAACAAAGGCCAAGGGAATAATCGGCCTCGAAATGCTGTCTCTACCTCGTCTGAATGGTGGTTGCGCTATTGCACCGCAACGTTGGCATGATGGTTGGTATGAAGCAACGCTATCGCTACCGCCTCTACCCGCACCCCCATCAACAGCTGGCGCTGGCAAAGGCGTTCGGCTGCGCGCGGGTGGTCTGGAACGACGCCTTGGCCAAGAGCCGTGAGCTGTACGCCGCGGGTGAGAAGAGCAGCTACCCGGTGCTGGCGAAGCTCTGCATCACCCAGGCCAAGCAAACCCCTGAAAGGTTCTGGCTGTCGGACCCCAGCAATGTGGTGCTGCAGCAGTCCGTGCGCGACCTGGATCAGGCGTTCCGCAACTGGTGGGCCAGCCTAAAGGGTAAGCGCAAAGGGCCAAAGGTGCGGGCGCCTCGCTTTAAAAAGCGTCGTGGGGCCCAGGCGATCCGCTTCATGTCGCACGTCTTCCACACAGGAGAGCGGTCGCTGACGCTCAGCAAGATCGGCCCAGTGCCAATTGAGTGGAGCCGGGCCCTGCCATCGGCTCCCAGCAGCTGCACGGTTATTCGTGACGCCAGCGGGCGCTACTTCGCCAGCTTTGTGGTGGAAGTGGAGCCAAAACCGCTGCCTGCCAAGGGCAAGGCGGTCGGCATTGACCTGGGCTTGGCATCCCTCGCCGTAACTTCAGACGGTGAAAAGATCGCCCCGCCGAAGTTTCTGCGCTCTGCGCTGAAGCGTCTCCGGCGGCTGCAGCGGCACCTCAAGCACAAGCAAAAGGGTTCCAATCGCTTGGCGGCTGCCAGGCGGCAGGTGGCAAAACTCCACGCCAACATCGCAGACAAGCGCCTCGATTTTTTGCATCAGCTCACGACCCGCATAATCCGTGAGAACCAAACGGTGGTGCTGGAAGACCTGAATGTGTCGGGGATGCTCAAAAACAAAAATCTGGCCCGCTCGATTGCCGATGCCGGCTGGCGGCAGTTCCGCACCCTGCTGGAATCCAAGGCCGAGCAATACGGCAGGCAGGTGGTGGTCATCAACCGATGGCTGCCCACCAGCCAGGTCTGCTCAACCTGCGGCTACCAGGTCGGCAAGAAGGAGCTGTCAATCCGGGAGTGGCAGTGCCCGAGTTGCGGAACGATTCACGATCGCGACATCAACGCTGCTTTGAACATCCTCGCCGCCGGACTGGCGGAGAGTCAAAACGGGCGTGGAGCCGCGCATCAGTCCACCCTTGCGGTGGCAGCAGGCTGTGAAGCGCCAACCCACCCGATCGCTGAGGCATCCACATGCGCAGCGTAGAAGGAATCTCCGGCCTTCAGGCCGGGGAGGAAGTCAACACGCGCAAACGAGCCGAAGACGGCGCAGCGTGCGAGTCCCATCTCCCTCAAGGTGCTGGCATCGGTGGTGAGCCGATCCAACACATCCGAGCGATGGGCGGCAGGGGCGACCCCCGCAGCAAGGATCAGTGATAAGCCAGGCATCGACCCAATTTAACGAGCCGGCCGGTTCATTCGTCATGATCCGCCAGTCGCTGGAGCGGCAGCTGGAGGAGGACTCGTGAGAGGGCATCGTCGAGCTTTGATGGCTCATCCCCTCAAACTCCTTAGCCTGAGGAGGCCGCCCATCGCGGTGCGGAGCTAGCGCACCATTAGCCCATGACCCAAGCCATCCCGACTACGTCCGCTGGCCCAGGCAACCACCCCTGGGCTGTTACCAGCGAAAAGGTGAACGACGTGGTGAACCGGCTGGTGGCGGCGGCCTCTCCGCTGCGCCTGATTGCCTTTGGCTCGGCTGCCCGGGGAGAGCTGGCCGCCGCTAACGATCTGGATCTGCTGGTGGTCGAGCACGAACTCACCAGCCGCTACAGCGAAATGGTGCGACTGCAAAAAGCCCTGCGCGGCGTGCTGATGTCGGTGGATCTGGTGGTGACCAGTGAAGCCCGATATGAAGAGCGTTGCCGGATTCCGGGCACTGTGGAGTTCACGGCCTGCCGTGAGGGGCTTGTGCTGCATGACTCCCTCTGAGCCCCCACTACCAGCAATGTTGTCCGCCCTGTCTGACCGATCCACCAGGGGGCTAACGATGACTGATGCAATCGCCTTACGACCCCGAGCTGCGGGCTGAGATCCGCCAGCGGATGAGCCCACCAAAC
>JBILLQ010000005.1:0-80359 GCA_044375975.1 Prochlorococcaceae cyanobacterium | reverse complement strand
TGTTCACCAGAACCATGAACCGTGGATTCTTCTGGTTTTGTTAAGCATCCTTGGCCTTGCGCCCTGTCGCACGAGGTGATAGGCTACGCTTAATTCTTGAATCTGCCGCGTAGCGGCTTGGTCCAACGATTTGCTGAGCCGCAACGCCGTTCGAGACGAACGACGTTCGGCTCGCAGGCGTTTGTCGGCTCGAGCATGCTGTTGCTTTGCCGTGCAGTAATTCTAAGCACCCACCACAACCGTAAAATCACGGTCAAAGCAACAGGTTTTAGGCGGACCCGCATAATACCCCCTTCTCCACAGTTTTGGCCGCCTAAAAGCGGGAGGCAAGTCGCAGGCACCTGTGAGATCGCTTGCGATGACAAGCAGTTCACTCAAGTCGGAACCATTCCGGGTTTGATAGGCGGGTCCGCCTATAAGGGTTCGCCGTGTTACAAAAGATCGGCAGGGCTGCAAACGCCCAGCGGCCTCGGTTGAGCACATGGGTACATATTATCTTGTTATTCACGTTCAGTTAGCCCAGTAATTCCTGAATCGTGCGGATATCTTGACCGCGCTCCAGCAGGTGGATGGCAAATGAATAACGCTGGGATCCAAGTGATGGCGCCCCTGCCCATCCATCCAGCCGCTCCAGCACTGCTCGTACCTCCTCAATGGTGATCACCACCGGCAGCCTTTGGCGCGTCCGCGCCCGGATCACAATTTCCAGATCCAAGCTGCTGCAGAGCCAGGCAATCCAGAAGGCGCCAGCTACGGATCCGGGGGCATCGGCGCTCTGGTGTAGCTGCTGATTGGCGGGCGGCCTGCCCTTGCCTCAACAAGGTGGCCTGGACGACCGGGAAAGGCTTCTGGAGGCTGGCCGTCTGATGCAGGCCGAACTGGAGCTCCTCGGTCTCACAGAAGAAGAGCTCGGTGCTGACTTCAAGGCTTGGCGTCAGCGGCGCCATCAGCCCTGACGCTGGAACGCAAACAACTGGTAGTAGAAGCGAACATCGCTGGGCTGGTCTGCAATGGTCAGGGGAATAGTCCTAGGCCACACTGAAGCTGCCAGGGCCCGCCGCCCCGGCGAATTCACCGACTGATAACCCAGCTGCCCCCGTGATTCGGCTCAGCCTTTCGATGATCGTGCGCAATGAGGCGGAGCGGCTGGAGGCTTGCCTGGCTTCGGTGCGGGGCTTTGTCGATGAGCTGGTGCTGCTGGATACCGGCTCCAGCGACGCCACGGTGGCGATCGCCCAGCGCTGCGGGGCGGTGGTGCATCAGATGGACTGGCCTGGAGATTTTGAGCCGGCCCGCAACGAGGCCCTCAAATATTTGAGCGGCGATTGGGTGCTGGTGCTCGATGCCGACGAACAGCTGCTGGAGGAAGCCAAGCAACCGCTGCGCCAGCTGATGGCCCAACCCGAGCTGCTGCTGATCAACCTGCTGCGCTTTGAGCGGGGTGCGCTGCAGTCGCCCTACTCAAATGTGAGCCGGCTGTTTCGCCGCCACCCGGATATCCACTGGAGTGGCAAGTACCACACGATGGTGGACGACAGCGTGGCGGCCCTGATCGCCAGGGAACCCCACTGGCGCATCGCCGACTGCCCGCTGCCGGCCCTGGTTCATGACGGCTACCGGCCCGAGCTTCTGGCCGATGGCGCCAAGGCCAGCAGGTTGCGGGCGGCGATGGAGGCCGAGCTGGCTCTCAAGCCCGGCGACCCCTACGCCTGCGCCAAGCTGGGCAGCCTGGAGGTGAACGAAGGCAACCGGCGGCGGGGCATCGAACTGTTGCGGCTGGGCCTGGCCCAGTGCCCCCCGGACGCCCAGCCGGAGCGCTACGAATTACTGCTGCACCTGGCCATTGCGATGGGCACTGCTACGGGAATGGCGATGGGCGTGGCTAGTCAGCAAGAGAGCATCGCCCTGTATCGCCAGGCCCTGGCCCTGCCGCTGCCGGCCCGGCTAACCCTGGCGGCAAGGCTCAACCTGGCCCAAGCGCTGCTGGAGCAGGGGGAAGTCGAGGAGGCCGCGGCCCTGGCCAGAGGCGCCTGCCAGGCCGCCCCGGAACTGGCCCTGGCCTGGTTCCAGCTGGGGGTGATCGAGCGCCAGCGGGGCCAGCTGGCGGCCGCCATCGCCGCCTACCGCCAGTCTTTGCAGCTGGATCCAAACGCGGCGGCCAGCCATCAAAATCTGGCGGTCTGCCTGCTGCTGGCCGGCGACATCCCAGGCTGCCGGCAGGGTTTCAGCAGCGCCATTCGCCTGCTGCAACAACAGGGCCGCACCAGCGAAGCAGCGGCCCTGCTCCAGCAGGCGGGCAGTCTGGTGAAGCTGGAGTTGACGCCATGAGCCACCCATCTGATGCCAGCCCGCTGGCGGGCCGCACGATCGCGGTGACCCGCGCCGAAAGCCAACTGGCAGAAGCCCGCCACCTGTTCGAGCGGGCCGGCGCCACCGTGGTGGATCTGCCCGCCCTGGTGGTAACCCCGCCCCAGAGCTGGGGCCCCCTCGACGACGCCCTAGAAGAATTGGAGAGCTTCCACTGGCTGGTGTTCTCCAGCGGCAATGGCGTGGAGGCGGTGGAGCAGCGGCTAAGGCGTCGCGGCCAGAGCCTGGCCCACCGGCCCGCCTCCTTGAAGCTGGCGGCGGTGGGCCGCAAGACCGCCGCCCAACTGGAAGCCCTGGGAGCCCCTGCGGACTTCGTGCCGCCCAGCTTCGTGGCCGAGAGCCTGATCGATCACTTTCCAGTGTCTGGCTGGGGACTGCGGCTGCTGCTGCCCCGGGTGGAAAGTGGCGGCCGCAGCCTGCTGGCGGAGGCCTTCGGGGCGGCGGGGTCCCGGGTGGTGGAGGTGGCCGCCTACGAAACCGCCTGCCCCCAGGGCCTGCCCAGCGCCGCCCAACTGGCCCTAGACCAAGGCCGCATCGATGCGATCACCTTTAGCAGCGGCAAAACCGTTAGCCACACCTGCCAGCTGCTGGCCCAGGCCTACGGGGAGAATTGGCAGCAATGCCTGGCCGATATCGCCTTGGTATCGATCGGTCCGCAGACCAGCCAGCGCTGCCGCGAACTGCTGGGCCGCCTCGATGCGGAAGCCGACCCCCACGACCTGCAGGGCCTGGTGGACGCCTGCAGTATTGCCCTAGCCCAGCGACCCCCTAAGCAAGCGCTGGCCTCCTAGGCGGCAGCCCTAGAGCTGCAGCGGCAGCAACCGACGGCCCTGGCTCAAGGTGAGCACTCCGCTGCGCAGATCAACGCTGGCCACAGCCCAGCCGGTCGGCAACAAATCGGTGCTGCGGCCACCCCGATCCCCCTGCCTCAAACTGCCACTCAGGTCGCCAAACTGCACCAGGGCTTCGGCTTGGGAGCCGCTTAGCACCAGGCCAGTGAGGCGAAAGTTGGCCGGCGGGGCCAAGGGCACGGCGGTAGAGGCCGCGGCCTCCCCAGGCGGCGGGCTGAATGGATCCACCCGACCGGATCCCATTGCTGAAACCACCCGTTCGGGGCTGGGCAGGGGCGTCAGCCCGGCGATGGCTGGTAAATCAGGGGCGGCGGGCTGCTGGGGGGTAGGTACCGGAGCCTTAAAGCTGGTCAGCGGCCGCAAGCCAGTCTGCGGCGCAGGCAGCAGCTCAATCTTTTGTTGAGAAGATTGGCCACTGTTTTGGAACTGGTCTTGGGATGGCAGGCCCGAGCAGGCCGTCACCAGGGCGAGGGGCCCCAAGGCCAAAAAGGCGGCCATGGGGCTGGTCGGCAGCAGATGGGCAAACCTGCGGCGGAGCTCAGCCGTCACGCTCCACCAGGTCTCGAAAGCGGTCAAGGTTTGCCTGCAGCTCCTTCGTGACGATCCCCCCCAGGATGGTGGGTTCCATCAATGGCGCCAAGACTCCAGGCAACTCGTAGCTCACCGTCAACTTCACGGCGGTGAGGTTGGGGGCCTGGGGATAAAAACGCACGGCCCCGCGGGTGGGCAGGCCTCCCACCGATTCCCAATGCAATTGCTGGGCCTCAACCCGGCTGGCGATGCGGGCCTGCCAGTGAAAGCGAAACCCCTGGGCCACCAGGGTCCAGTCGGTGAGATCTGGATCGTGGGGCACCGTAACCACCGACTCGATCCAACGCATCCACTGGGGCATCGCCTCCAGATCACTCCACACCTGCCACACCCGCTCCACCGGAGCCTTGATCTCCGTGGTGACGCTGTGCTCGAGCCAACGGCCCATGGGATTTATGCGAGGGGGCAAGGAGCTGGGATTCAGGCCGCCAGGGGCTGAACCGGGGAAGCGGTGGCGGCGTTGGCGACCAGGTTGGCCCCCTTACCCAGGATGGCAGCTGCAGCCAACTTGCCGCTCATCGTGGCGCCTTCCATCGAATCGATGTAATCCTGGCGGGTGTAGCTGCCGGCCAGGAAAAAATTGGCCACCGGCGTGCTCTGCTCGGGGCGATAGGGCTCCATGCCGGGGGCTTCTCGATAGAGCGACTGGGCCAGCTTGACCACATTGCTCCAAACCAGCTTGAGCGGGCGAGCCGAGGGGAACAGCTCCCGCACCTGGGCATCGGTGTGGGCAACGATCGCCTCGCTGCTCTTGGCGATCCAGGGATCGCCAGGGGTGAGCACACATTGCAACAGCGAACCCACACCTGGCTTGCGGTAATCGGCGGGACTGGCCAGGGCTAGATCGGCAAAACAGCTGAAATCCGCGTCGGCTGTGTAGAGCAAATTATCGAGGCCTGCGGGTCGATCCAGGTCGCGGCGGGCGCGGCTGGCCTCGGGGCCCTCGCCCAGCTCGGTAACCCAGCCGTCGTAGCGCAACTGCACCGTGGCCACCGGCACTGCATCAAGTTTGTAAATGTTGTCGAACTGGGGATAACGGCGCCAGGCCTCCGGAATGATGCGCTGAATTCCCGGCACATCGCAGGCCGCCAGGTAGGCATCGGCCTGCACCTGAATCTGACCATCCGGGGTGCCCAGTGTGAGCCCGGTAACGCGGCTAGCGCCAGCTGCGGCCAACCCAGAGGCAAGGCCAGCCTGATTTAGCTGGGCAGACATATCAAAGTGAATCTGGC
This sequence comes from Prochlorococcaceae cyanobacterium, assembly GCA_044375975.1. Lineage (GTDB taxonomy): Bacteria > Cyanobacteriota > Cyanobacteriia > PCC-6307 > Cyanobiaceae > UBA5018. The sequence continues at coordinate 75,318 of JBILLQ010000005.1, read as the reverse complement.
TGACGCGGTGGCGCAGGTGCAGCCTGCCACCGCGGGCCTGGATGTAATCCAGGATCGGGCCCGTGAGCCAACGATGGGGCGAACCCTTCAATAAATTCAGCTTTGACGCCTCTGTTTTTGCCGCAAACATCATAAAGATGGTGAGCATGCAGCGCGCTGAAATCGCCTCACAGTCAATAAAACCGAGGGCATAGGCGATTGGATTCCAGAGGCGGCGGATGCTCTGTTCACTGCCGCCGTGGCCGACGAACCACTGCTGGAAGCTGATCCGATCCAGGTCGCGGATCACAGTCATCGCACCCTCGTAGTCCACCAGGCCACGCACTATCGGGCTGGTGCCCAGGGCAAGGGCATTGCGCAACTTATCGAGCCAATCGAGCTGGGAGGTGGTAAAGAAAGCCTTCAGGCCATTGAAGGGCGCACCCAGGGCAAAGCGAAAATCGAGACTGCGCAGATCCCCACCGCGATTAACAAACAAATGGTGGTGCTCCTTGGGCAGCAGGTTATCGATCGCCCCCACCTTGCGCATCAGGGCGAATAGGTTGGCATAATTGTAGAAAAATACGTGCAACCCCATCTCGATGTGGTTGCCATCGGCATCCTCCCAGCTGCCCACCTTGCCGCCCAGGAACGGCCTTGCCTCGTAGAGGTCCACCTGGTGGCCGGCATCCACCAGATCCACCGCCGCCGCCAAGCCGGCCAAACCCGCACCAACGATGGCGACCCGCACCCCGTTACCTCAAAATTTTTCTTAACTCTATGGAGCGGGCCCTCAGTTCGACTTAACTGCGCCCCCTACCCCCCAGCTGGCCGGCCTGCCTAGAGTTCTGTTGCCGGATCCCAGAGCCCACCGCTCCCCACCGCCATGACCGCCGAGACGGTAATCATCCAAACAGCCATCGCCCAAACAGCCACTGCCCCAACAGCCCCAGGGCCAGCCAGCCCAGTGGCCACCGTCACCGATCGCGATGGCAAGGGAATTCTGATCACCGAGACGGCGGTGAAGCAGCTGGGGCAGCTGATCGGCCAGCAGGGCGACAACAAGGTGTTGCGGGTGGGCGTGCGCTCCGGCGGTTGCAGCGGCATGAGTTACACGATGGATTTCATCGAGGCGGAAGCGATCCGCCCCGACGACGCCAGCTATGCCTACGAACCCGAGGGGGTGGCGCCGTTTCGGGTGGTCTGCGATCCCAAGAGCCTGCTGTACATCTACGGGATGCAGCTGGATTTCTCCACCTCCCTGATCGGCGGCGGTTTCAACTTCACCAACCCCAACGCCACCCAGACCTGCGGCTGCGGCAGCTCCTTCAACGTCTGAGCTGGCCGGCTGGCTAGCCGCTTTGGCTTGGGGGGGCTCACCAGCGGCATGGGAATCTGACTCCATAGCCGATTGATCCGCCGCTGCCATGACGGCCTCCAGCCCCGAGACGGCCTCCAGCCCAGAAGACCAGACAACCTCGAACGGCGAGTCGCTGTTCGAGCAGGCCATCGGCCGCTATAGCGCCGGTGCGCCGATCGATAGCTTGATCGCAGACTTCAGCGCCATTACCGAGCAGGCACCGCGCCATTCAGCGGGCTGGACCTGCCTGGCCTGGTTGCAGCTGCTGGCCGGCCAACCGCTGGCGGCGATGAAATCCGCCAAGGTGGCGGTTCGACTGAACCCCCAGGATCCCCAGAGCCGCATCAACCTCAGCCTGGCGATGCTCGAGACCGGCACCAAGGGAGTGCGTGAACATATCGACCTGGCCCGAAAGGTGCTGGCGTTGGCGCCCGAATTGGCCACTGAACTGCAGGATTCAATCGCCGATGGACTGGCCCGCAAACCCAACTGGCAGGCCATGCTCAAGGTGCAGGCTTGGCTCCAGGAAAACTGAGCTGGGACTGGCCCTGCAGCCGCAGCTGAAAATGAAGCCGGGGCTGGGGCTGAGCTGAACCTGCGGCTGCGGCCGCGCTGAGCCTGAGGCTGCGGCTGGCTTGAATTGGTCGAGTCGTTCAGTTTTTGAGTCGTTGAAGCCCGTCTTACTGCTGAGCAACGGCCACGGGGAAGACCTCAGCGGTGCCCTGCTGGCCGCGGCCCTGCAGCGACTGGGCGTAGCGGTGGAGGCCTTGCCCCTGGTGGGCCACGGCGATCCCTACCGCCGCCAGGGCATCGCCGTGCTGGGCCATACCCGCAGTTACAGCACCGGCGGCTTGGGCTACACCAGCCTGGTCGGCCAGCTCACGGAACTGATCCAGGGCCAGGTGCTCTACCTGCTGGGCCGCTATGCGCTGCTGCGCCGCCACCGCCGCCGCTATGCGCTGGTGGTAGCGGTGGGCGACATCGTGCCGCTGCTGGGGGCCTGGCTGAGTGGACGGCCCACGGCGATGTATTTGGTTGCCTATTCGAGCCACTACGAGGGTCGGCTGCGGCTGCCTTGGCCCTGCGGCTGGCTGCTGCGCCAAGCCCGAGTACTGGCGGTATGGAGCCGCGATGCCCTCACCGCCAGCGATCTCCAGGCCCAGCTGGGCCGCCCCGTGAGCTTCCTGGGCAACCCCTTCCTCGACCCGGTGGCCCCCGATCAGGCTGGTGCCAATGATCAAGCTGCCGCTGTTGCTGGTGCGGCCAGCCAGATGGTCAGCCCCAACCAAGCTGCACCAGCGCCTCCTCCATCGACGCCCCCGGCCCGGCGGCTGGCCCTGTTACCCGGCAGCCGCCTGCCGGAAGCTCTGCACAACCTGGAGTTGATGTTGCAAATGCTGGCCCTGCTGCCAGTGGAGCTGCGCCGGCCAGGGGGCCTGGTGGTGGAGCTGGCCCTGGTGGCGGAGCTGGAGCTGGAGGCGATCGCCAGCATGGCCCGCCCCCACGGCTGGCAACTGGAGCCTGCGCCTGGGGCAAGCGCCAGAGGGCCGCTGCTGGCGGGCCATGGCCTGCGGCTGCTACTGGGCTGGGGTCGTTTCAGTGGGATCCTGGCGGCCGCGGATCTGGTGATCTCGATGGCGGGCACGGCCAGCGAGCAGGCGGTGGGCCTGGCCAAGCCGGTGCTGCAACTGGCGGGGCGGGGTCCCCAGTTCACGGAGAGCTTTGCGGAAGCCCAGCGGCGCCTGCTGGGCAGCGGCGTGCATTGCGCCGACGGGGCGGCTGGCAGCCAGGCCGCCTTGAGCGCCACGGCAACCCTGGCGGCTGCCCTGCTCAAGCAGCTGGCCGATCCAGCCCAGGCGGCCGCCCTGCAGCGCAGCCTGGAGCGCCTGGCCAGCGAACGCATCGGCAATCCCGGGGGCAGCGAACGCATGGCAAAGGCGATCATGGAGCTGCTCGAAACCTGCCCCCATGGCTGAACCTGCCAGTCCCCTGCAGCGGCTCAAGGGGGCGATCGACACCCTCCTTGTGATCGACGTATTCGTGGTGATCGCCGGCGCCTGCTGGTTCGCCGTGGCGGTGGGCATGAACAGCCAGCACCTGGAGGCGCCGCTGAAGCTGTTTCAAGCCCTCTGGGAGCCCCTGTTCACCCCGGCGATCGGCCTGCTGATGGGCTCAGCCCTGCTCAGCGGGGCGATGGCTTGGTGGCAGAAGCAAGTGCGGCGCTGAGCTCGGGCCACTGCCAGCTAAACCCCTGCTGTTGCAGCCGCTGCGGCAGCACCCGCTGCCCCTCCAGCACCACCTGGGCCCCATCGCCGAGCAGCAGCTGCAAAATCGCCCCGGGCACGGGCAACAGGCTGGGCCGCCCCAGCACCCGGCCCAGCCCAGCGGCGAACTGGGCCATGGTGGTGGGTTCGGGAGCCACGGCGTTGTAAACACCGCTGTAGGCGGGATCCGCCAGGGCGGTGGCGATCAGGCGGCAGAGATCCTGGCGATGGATCCAGCTCATCCACTGGCGGCCGGAACCAACGGGCCCGCCAAAGCCAGCCCGAAACACCGGCAACATCTTGCCCAGGGCGCCGCCGTCGGGGCCGAGCACGATGCCCAGGCGCAGCTTCACCAGCCGGCAACCGCTCGGGACCCGATCGGCTGCCGCCTCCCACTGAAGGCAGATCTCGGCCAGGAAATCGCCACCGCTGGCGCTGTCTTCATCGAAGCGGGCCGCAACGCTGCTGCCGTAGTAACCCACGGCCGAGCCATTCACCAACACCGCCGGCGGCCTCGCCTGGGCGCCCATCGCCCGCACCAGCAGCTCGGTGCTGTTCACCCGGCTGTCGAGCAGCAGCTGACGGTGGGCGGGGGTCCAGCGCCGCTCGGCGATCGGCTCGCCCACCAGATTCACCACCCCTTCGGCCGCGGCCAGGGCCGCCAGCAGGCGATCGTCCTGCCAGCTGGCCGCTAAGGCCGGATCGAGCCGCAACAGCTCCAGCCGCTCCCCCACCAGGGCAGGGAAGGGATTGGCCTGGCGGCTCACCAGGGTGAGTTGATGGCCGAGTTGCAGCAGGTGCGGCACCAGCTCGCGACCGACAAAGCCCGAACAGCCCAGCAGCAGCAGTCGCACCGATTAGCCCCCTACTCGCCCCTGGAGGCTAGGCCCAGCCGCCTGGCCAGGGGCACCAGAGCTGCGGCTTGCCCCACCAGCCCGATCAGCACCACCCCCAGGGCCTGGGCCGGCATCTGGCGCCCCCAGGCCACGGAGCTGGCGGCGGCCTGGATGGCCAGGGCGATCGGCACCGCCCCCCGCAGGCCGGCGCAGGAGATCATCAACCGCTCAGGCCCACTAAAACCAACGCGGAACAGCAACATTTCCACCAGCGGCCAGCGCACCAAAAGCAGGGCCAGCACCAGCAGCAGCGCCCGGCCGGCCGAATCCACCACCTGATCGGGCTGCACCACCAGGCCCATGCATAAAAACAGCAGCAGTTCAGCCAACTTGGCGAAGCCGGCATGGGCCTGCTCCAGGGCGTCGCGGTCGCAATCGGAGCTATTGCCCAGCACCAGGCCGGCGATGTAGGCCGCCAACAGGCCGCTGCCCCCCAGCAACTGGGTGGCACCCACCAGCAGGAACAACACCGCCAAACTGGACACCGCCAGCAGCGAAGGCAGGCCGCCGCACAACTTGGCCGAGAGCAGCTGGCTGGCGAGACTGCCGCCGAGGAAGCCGAGCAGGGCACCGAGCAGAAACTGGCGCAACACCTCGATCACCAGATAGGAAGCGCTGGTATCGCCATCACCGGAGGCCAGGGCCAGGGCCAAGCCCGCCAACACCACCGCCACCGGATCGTTGAAGGCCGATTCGCACTCCAGCAGGTCGAGCAGCCGCTGGGGCAGCTGGCCGGCCAGGGGCCGCAACAGGGCCAGCACCGCCGAGGCGTCGGTACTGCAAACCATCGCCCCAACAAACAGGGCCATCGGCAAACTGGCGGCCCAATTGGCGCCGGCGAGCCGCTCCAGGCCCAGCACTCCGCCCATCAGCAGTATTGCGGTGAGGCCGGCCCCCAGGGTGGCCAGCCGGGCGGCGGGGCGCAGCACGCTGCGCAGGGCAGCCCAGTTGGTGGTGAGCCCGCCAAAGAACAACACCAGCACCAGGGCCACCTGGGCGATTTGATCGGCTTGGTCGAGGCTTAGCAGCGGTGGTGGCTGGCCTGGAATCGCCTCCAGGTTGTTGTCGATCAGCAGCCCCAACAGCAACACCAGCAGGATGCCGGGCAGGCGGATCCTGGCGGCGATGTCATCGAGCAGCACCGCCACCAGCAGCAGCAGGGCCCCGAACACCATCAAGTAAAGGGCGAGGTGGGAGGTCAAGGGCGGCCACCGAGACGGTGGTCTCAGCGTGGCAGGCCAATCTCAGCCGGCCAGCTGGCCTGGCCCTGAGCTGGCGGGGCCAAGGAAATAGCGCTTTTTCAGAGGCGCCCTAGCCAAACTGCGGGCCAAACCGGGCAGTATTGCCCCAGCAGCCTTTGCTGAACGGCGATCGCCAAGCGGTGATCGCCGCCCACAGCTGGCTGAGCCGATCGCCGCCAGAAAGCCCCCCGATGACCGAATCTCCAACCCCAACCGCCGCTGGCCCCGCCGCCAAGGTGCAGCCCTTGAAGAAGGGCAGCCTGGTGCGGGTGAATCGCCTGGCCTATGGCGGCAGCCTGGAGGCCCAGGCCAGCGATCCCCTGCCGCCCGACTACATCCTGGAGGGGCCCGGGGAGATCGTGGCCCTCAAGGGCGACTACGCCCAGCTGCGCTGGCGTCTGCCCGTACCCGACGTGTGGCTGCGGCTCGACCAGCTGGAGGCGTTTGGGGCCTGAATTTGGGGCCTGAATTTGGTGGGCTAAGGATTTGATTTAGATGTCCAGGCAGCGGCGCTGCTCCTGCAGCTGGCTGCGCTGCCGCTTGGCTTGCCGCAATAACTCGCGGCCATCGCGCAGGTAGGAATCCACGTAGCCCATGGTGTAGCGCTCCAGGTCGGCCAGGGCGTCCTGCACCTGGCTGAGGCAGTGGTATAAACCAATGGCCAAATCCCTGGCCGCAGCTGGGGCTGCCTGGGAGCGATAGAGCTTGTCCACCTTGTCGAGCTTGAGCCGGCTTTGCTCCAAATAGGCACAGAAAACAGCCATCAGCTCATCGTCGTAGGGATCGGCCGCCAGGGCCCGCAGCTGGGCGGGGAAGGGATTGATCACCTGGGCCAGCAGCCGATCGATCGGGCTATACACCCCCTGCAGCCACGCCGCCAGCCGCTCCTCCAGCTCGGCGCCACGGCGGCTGGCCCTGCGGGCGGCGGCGGCGGCGTCCACCTGGCTCGCCCCCCCATCCTCCAGCCGCCGATCCAGGGCCCGACGGCGCTCGCCATCGCCCAGCACCTCCCAGGCGGCATTGAGGGCCACGATCGTGAGCGCATCGCCGCCGGCATCGGGATGGTGCCGCTTCACCAGAGCCCGGTAGGCGCTCTTGATTTCGGCGGCGCTGGCCTGGCGCGAGACGCCGAGCACGGCGTAGGGATCCTGAGCCAGCGAGAAGGGGGTCAACCGAGCTGCCCTAACAACTATCCCCCCATCTTCGGCGGCAGGCAAAGCCGGCGGCGGCATGCCAAGGCAAAACCGGCGGGCAGTGCCTCCGGGCAAGCGCATGCCAAGCCAATCCTGCAATCACAGACCCGCAGATTGGCCTGGCAACAGCAAGCCTACAATTACAGCATGAAAATTACACGGCAACATTAGCGGAACTGGGCAAATCAGCGGACAATATCGATTCGCCAACAGGCTGAGTCAACAAAAGCTGAATCAATAAAAAAGGGCTCTTGCTAATACAGCAAGAGCCCCAGGATTATCGAGCTAACTAGACTAAAAAATTAGCTTGGTTAGCTCAGATCGGAAGATCAGAACTTGAAGGTGGTCTTAACCAGGCCACCGAAGTTGGTGAGGGCATTGCTACCGGCAGCTTCACGACCAAATGCACCGGTGGGGGCGCTGAGGTAGTAGATGGCGGGGGTAACGCTGATGTTGTCGGTAACTTGGAACTTGTACCACCACTCCCAGGCGTAGTTGCCGTCGTTGGGCTTGCCTTTGAATTGGCTGGTGGCGAAGGTGGGCTGACCAAAAGCCATGCCCAGGGTGTTGCCTTTGAGGAAGGCATCAGCCCACTGCAGGCCCACGTACCAGTTCTGGGAGGCGGTGACGTCACTGCCAAAGCCGGTGCTGCCTTTATCGGCAGCCAGGGTGCTGTAGCCCCAGCCAGTGCTGATGGAGGGGATGAAGCCGGTCTCCTTGGGCGACCAGTATGCGCTCAAGCCATAGTTGCTGTTGCTGCCGGTAAGGGGAACAAGAGCCAGGGCAGTGGCGTTACCGCCGTAAGGGCCGACGCCATTTTGGCCGTAGGTGTAGGCAAAAGCCAGGCCGTAGTTGGTGCCGGCGTAGCCCAACTGGGCGGTGAAGGTTGAAGCAGCACCATTGGTACCGATGCCACCTTGAGAAGGATTGCCGCTATTGGCGTTTTTGGAAACGTAGTTGAGGCTGGCGTTTAAGCCGTTCTTGGCGTAGGTAACACCGGCACCACCGCCCAGGTTGAGGCTGTAGGCACCGGGAGCACCGGCATAGGTGAAGACGTCGAGGACAGTGTCAGCGGGGTAGGCGCTGGGCCACATGGCCAGCATGTCGTCCTGACGAACCCGGGGACCAACGATGACATTGAAGCCATCGCCCACGGGGAACTTGTAGAACAGGCGATTGATTTCAACCACGTTGGCAGCAGTGCTCTCAAACGCGGTTTCCATCCCGGTGAGACGGGAAATATTCGTATTACTATCGCCGTTGTAAGCGGAAGCACCAAAGTTGCCGGCGCGCAGGCGGGTGCGCAGCAGGTCCTTGCCGGTGAAACTGGTGTCTAGGTCGAGGCGAACGTCGTAGTTGAAGGAGGTGCCGCCTTGAGTAGCCTTGGCGTAATTCTTAAGGCTGCTAGGTCCAACGTTGGTGCCTGCGGGGGTGTTTTGCCCACGGAAGACGGGGTTATCGGCAGCCACAACCTTGCCGTTGCCGCCGTAGGAGTTGCCGCCCAGAACGAAGGCCGCATAGCCCTTCAGTTTGGTGGTGGTGGAGAACTGATTGGCTTCCAGTTCACCCACGCGGGCCTCGAGGCCATCGACGCGGCCCTTGAGGATGGCGAGTTCCTTCTGGAATTCCTTCATCAGGCGCTTCAGCTCGTCGGTCACTTCAGTGACTCGGTCGAGACAGGCGTTGAGCAGAGCGGCGGCCTCAAAGCGGGTCATCGCCTGGCCACCCTTGAAGGTGCCATTGGGATAACCGGCCACGCAGCCGTAGCGCTCGATCAGGTTGCTCAGTGCCTGATAAGCCCAATCGGTGGGCTTTACATCAGAGAACTGAGAAATGCTGGTGACCTGCTCCTGGCTGGTGTACTGGCTCACGCCAGCGATGTTCAGCTCAGCGGCGCCGGCGGCCATCGGGGCCAACAGGCCCAGGGCGGCTGGAGCCAGCAGCAGTTGCTGGAAGAGTTTCATGAAATCCTCACACTTGGTAGGCGCGATGCGCCAATCGAGATTTTGGGCCCAAAGCAGGCCAGCGGCCAGGGTTGATGTGTCAGAGATCACACCGGCCCCCCTCACCCAGCCCCCCCCCTACCGCCCGGATCGACCTGGGCTGGCGAGGGCCCATTCGCCATTACCAGCCACCTGGACAAGCTGGCAAAGTGCCAGCCATGACTCGTGTGGCCCCGTTCGGCAGCCCCTTCTCGCGCCTGGCGGGGCCCCTCTCGCGCCTGGCGGGCCCCCTGTTGCTGGCACCGCTGCTGCTCACAGCGGCCCCCCGCAGCCCTCTTGCCCACGACGCCGGCTACTACGGCCTGCAGGCCCGCTGGATCCTGCGGAGCGGCCAGTGGCTGGCGCCGCTGTGGTTTGGCGAGCCGGTCTACGACCGCAGCATCGGCGTCCAGTGGCTGATGGCCCTGAGCCTGAAAATATTTCTTTGGCCCTGGGCCGAGGCGCTGCCGGCGCTGTTGGCGGCCGTGGTCTCGCTGCTGCTCAGCGGCTGGCTGGCCAGGCGGCTGCTGCCCCAGCTGCCGGCGGCTGGCCCGCTCACCATGGCAGTGCTGGCGCTGACGCCCCTGTGGCTGAACTACGCCCACCTGCCCACCCAGGACATGCCCCTGCTGGCGGTGGAGCTGGCCGGCATCGCCGCCCTGGTGAACTGCGGTCCCGAGGGGGGCGGCCCTGAGCGGGGGTCAGCCGCTTCGTCGCCAGTCATGCCGCTGCTGGTGGGGCTGGCGCCGGGGCTGGCCTTTTTGATCAAGGGCTTCATGGTGGCCCTGCCAATGCTGGCCATCGCGCCCTATCTGCTGCTGGAGCGGCGGCAGCTGCTGCGCCGCGGCGGCTTCTGGCTGGGGCTGGCCCTGGGCTGGCTGCCGGTGGCCCTGTGGCTGGCCCTGAGCCTGCAGAGCTATGGCCTGGAGCTGGTGGGCGGCCTCTGGCAGAAATTGCTGTTTTTGTCGAACGCTGACGTCTACGCCGCCGGGCCCTTGTATTACTTGTGGAACATTCCAGCCAATACCGCCCCCTGGATCCTGGCGGCGCTGCTGGGCTGGCCGATCGCCTGGCGGCTGCCCCTGGAGCGGGGCCAACGGCTGCTGCTGCTGCTCTACCCGCTGCTGCTGCTGCTGCTGCTCAGCCTGTTTCGCACCAAAACCCCCTATTACGGCCTGCAGCTCACCCCCTGGATCGCCATGGCCGCCAGCCTCGGTTTGCAGCGCTGCTGCCAGCTAGATCGACCTTGGCGGCGGCCGCTCCAGCTGGCCCTTGGCGCCCTGGCCGCCACCCTGTTGCTGGCGGCCACCCTGCTACTGGCGGCCCTGATCTGGCCGGCTGCGCCGTTGCAAAAGCAGCTGGCCGCCGCTGGCGGGCTGCCGGCCCCAGCCCTGTTGGCCCTGGCGGCCGCTGGCCTGGGGGCCTGTTGGCTGGCCAGCTGCCTGATGCAAAAGCCCCGGCGGCGGCTCTGGGCCCTGCTGGCCGGGCCCTGGCTGGCCCTGGCGCTACTCACCCAGGCCGGTCTGTTCAGCGACCGCAGCCCAGCCCTGCGCCGGGCCCTGGCCCCGCCAGCTGTGCAAAACCTGCTGGCCGAGCGGCCGATCCAGGCGGCGGCGGCGTCCCCCCTCAGTGGCGATGACCACGCCCAGCTGATCCTGCTGGCCCTGGCCACTCCCACCACCCCAAATCAGCTGCTGTCTGCGGCGGCCGTGGCACCGGGCCAAAGAATTTGGCTGCGCCGCTCCGAGCTGCCTGCTGGTAAGGATTGGCGGGTGTTGCTGGAGGCGCCGGCGCTGCGGGGCTGGGTGCTGGCCGAACGGGCTGAGCGGACAGAACCGGCAGAACCAGCAGAACGGGCAGAAGGGGGAGAGCGGGGAGAGCGGCGATCAAACTCCAGCCCATCAAGCTCCAGCCCGTCAAACTCCAGCCCATGAGCGGCCCCACGACCACTTAGATGGCCCCCTCGGAGCACCCCACATCCAGCCGGCCCCGCCACCGCGATGGCTGGCTGCTGGCCGGCATCTGGCTCGGCAGCCTGGTGCTGGATCTGATCTGGCTGCAGGGCCACCAACTGCCCCCCGCCTGGGACCAGGGGGACCACCTCAGTCGCGCCCTGAACATCTGGCAGGTGCTGCGCCAACCCCAGCCGCTAGCTGGCGACTGGTGGCATCAGCTCTGGGCCCAGGCCCCCAGCTACCGCGGCCCGCTCACCTACCTGGTGACGGCGCCGCTGTTCAGCCTGCTGGGGCCCAGCTACGCCAGCGCCATCCTCAGCAACAGTCTGTTCAACGGCCTGCTGCTGGTGAGCGTTTACGGCCAGGGCCGGCTGTTGGGCAGCCGGCAGGCCGGCCTGTGGGCCGCCTGGTTCTGCGCCGTGGCGCCGGCTCTGCTCAACCAGCGCAGCGACTATCTAATTGATTTCAGCCTCACCGCCGTGCTGGCGGCCTGCTGGACCCTGCTCAGCTGGCGGCACCTGGGTGTAGGTGCAACGGGCCCCACACCGGGCCGCAGCTGGCGGCGAGCCTGGCTGGCCAGCGGCTGCTGCGGCCTGGCCCTGGGGGCGCTGCTGCTCACCCGTCCCACCGGCCTGCTGCTGCTCTGGCTGCCCCTGGCGGCACTGGCTCTACGGGCGGCCCAGCAGCTGCTGCGGGGCCGCTGGTGGCTGGCCGCCCAGGGGCTGCTGGCCGCCTGGCTGGCCTGGCTGGTGGCCGGCGGCTGGATCGGCCAGAACTGGCTCACAATTGTGAGCACGGTGAACAATGCCCGCCGCTGGGGGGTGCTCTACCAGGAGGGGCTGGAGCCCACCAGCCTGGCCGGCTGGCTCTACTACCCCAAGCTGCTGCCCGCCATGGCCGGCGCCAGCCTGGTGGGGCTGGTGCTGGCCGGCTGGCTGCTGGCTGGCTGGCTGCAGGGCGGCAGGCTGCAGGGCGGTTTACCGCGAAACAGCTGGCTAAGGCGCCAGGGGACCCGGCCGCCGGCCAGCGCTGAGGCGCGCTGGCGCCTGGCCTGGTGGCTGAGCTTCCCCCTGGGGGGCCTGCTGCTGGCCAGCCTGATGAGCACCAAAGACTTCCGCTTCGTGCTGCCGCTGCTGCCCCAGCTGCTGCTGCTGCTGGCCTGGCTGGTGAGCGCCGTTGGAGCCAGCAGCGGTGCCAACAGCGGTGCCAAGAGAGGTTCGGGCCCCTGGCGGCGCTATTGGCGGGGGGCGATCGTGCTGGTGGGCATCAGCGGCCTGTTGGCCTGTCAGTTCGGCATCGGCGCCAACCTCACCGCCTTCCCCAGCCATGCCCCCCAGGGGCAACAGCCATCTCCCCAAGGGAAACAGCCGTCCCCCCAGGGGAAACAGCCGTGGCCGCTGGAGGAGATCGTGGCCACGATCCGCCGCCAGAGCCCCCAACAGCTCTCCACCCTGGCGGTGCTGCCAGACAGCGAATTTCTCAACGCCTTCAACCTGGAGGCGGAAGGCCGCCGCCAGCAGTTCCGGGTGGCCGCCCGCCAGACGCTGGCGCCGCTGGAGCATCTGGAAGAAGACCTGGCCGGCTTCGAATGGTTTCTGCTCAAGGGCGGCGACCAGGGGGTGATGAGCGACGAGCGCCAGGCCAAGCTCAGCCAACTGGTGAGGCGCTCGCCCGCATTCATCGCCGCCGGCCGCTGGGCCCTGCCCGATGGCAGCGGCGCCGAGCTGTACCGGCGGCGCCAATTGAGCCTGGCGGTGGCACCGGCCCCCTGTGCCGCCGAAGGGCAGCCGCTGCTGGAGCTGCTCGACCAGGGGGGCGGCGCTGGCGGCGATGGGGTGCTTGTGACCCGGCTGGTGGCGCCGGCTCGGCTGCTGCGGGGATCGAGGTTGCTGCTCGACGGCCACGACCGGGGCGTCGGCCAGGGCCTGCTGCGCCCCGACCAGCCCAGCGGCTGCCTGGCGATCAGCGAACGGCTGGCCAGCAAGCAGCCCCTGCCAGCCCAATTCCAGGCCAGCCTGCTGCTGGCCAGTGGCCAGCGGATTCCGCTCCAATCCCGGCTGATCAAATTCACACCCGCCACCAGGCAAGCCACAGCTAAGGGGCCAAACCCAGGAGCCACTACACCGGCAGCCCCAAACCCTGTTGAGGGGCCGGCGATGCCCAACCGCATCGATCAACTGCTGGAGCTGGGCCAGTTACTTAAGCAGGGCCAGCTGGATAAGCTATTCGCCCGGGTGGGCCGCATCAACCAACAGGACCCCGAGCAGGTGTATCTGGTAGATGGCGAGGCGATTTTGCAGGCCCGGCTACGGCGGGATCCCACCAACCTCGATCTGCTCTACCCCCTGGCGCTAGCCCAGGCCCTGCAGCGCCAGGCCGATGCCGCCGCCTTGAGCCTCAGCCGCATCGTCCAACTCGATCCCGCCAATGCCAACGCCCAGCTGGGCCTGGGCTTCGTGCAGCTCTACCGATTCAAGCCCTGGGCGGCCGCAGAACCCATCGCCACAGCCTCAAGACTCTCGCCAAGCAACGGCCCCGCAAAGACACTCAAAAAAGTCCAGGCCGCCATGACCGGCAACTTGCAGGAGCTAATTAATTAACCACCCCAGCCCGGGGCCCAACCGCTCCTCCAATTAATCAATTAATCAATCAATTGCGAAGCCATTGCAAACTCCCCAGAGCGAAGAGTTGCGCCACTCAGGCCCGGCATGCTGGGCCGCGCAGAGAGATCCATCCTTCACGCCGGTCGATTGAAAAGGCAACGAATGCTTGACATATGTGAGTCGCGACGCCCCGGGGTAACGCAAATACATCAACAGTACAGATATGGCAATCACCAGAATACAGGCGATCCAAAAGCCCCTGCCCCAGACAGCAGGCTGGGCCAACAGCAACAATCCGGCAAACAAAAAAGGCTGCTGATAAGGAAGATAGTGGTCAACGGCCCACCGCTGTCCCGCCATAAATGCCATGCCAAAGGCAAGCAAGATAAGCACACAGGCCACCGATACAACCAAGGAGCGAGCATCCGCATCCGCTCCATTACCCTCGAGGCGATAGAGGCGATAAATTTCAACTACAGCCATTAGCAACAAAACTACCAAAACAGCGACCAACAAAATTCCTGCCAATACCATGCCATCAATTGAGCGCTCAAAAAGATAAATAATTCCCTTAAACCCCGCCCTAAGGACGCAAGTGACAGTGCCAGCTTGGCAATCCGAGCTGGCGACGGCATAGGAGCGGGCACTGAGAGGATTGAGCACCAACTGGATCCAGCCCACCTTGGCCGCGTAACCAAATCCATAGTCAGCCAAACAAACCACGCCAGCCGCTGAAAGCAGCAATAAAAACAGCTTCTGAGCAAAGACGAGGCCGCGCCTAGTGACAATGCAGGTCATCACTACAGCAGCCGGAGAAAGCATGGCCAGCAAAACCATCGCCGCCTGCAGCCAGTTCACCTGCAAATCAGAGCCGTAACCCATTAGCAGGGTGAGTAAACATAATTCCAACAGCAGTAGCAAGCAATAAAAACGCTTAAACCAACCAATACTAATCCTACCAACCCCCACCAGGGGAAACGCTAGTAGAAACGCCAGCAAAGCCGGCAATACCTGCACCTTAGCCAACATCGATAGCAAAACAAATCCGAAACATAGCCAGGAGTAAAACACCCAGGGCAAAAGCCTAATTACCGATAATCGCCCTGAGACCTTTACCTCCTCCAGCGAATGCGCCAATACCCCTACGGCCAACAGCATCGCAACCAAAGCAAAAAACGAAGAATAAAACTCATTCCTAAGCTGGTATACCTCAACCATGGCGGCCAGCGACAGCGCGCACAACAAAGCCCAGGTGATCGCGCCACCACTACCCAGCCAGCGAACCCACAATAGAGAGCATGCAAGCAATAAAAAAGACATCAAGAAAACATTGAGCAGCTTGGCTACCACAAACACCAGCTGCCAATGGCGATCAACAAAGGCTGCCCCCTCGACGACAGTGCGGGAATGATCAAGAAATAGCCAGGGGGACAAGATATCTATAGACCAGCGCACAACCATCATTTGAACAAGCCCTGGATGATCTCCATAGCCGGGATAAATACCTTTCCAAAGCCGCAACCCGTCTCGAAGAAAAACAAGATCTTGATCCGGATTCCCGTACCATGGAAATTCCCATGAATCCAGGACGGCAAAAAGCAATGGCAAGAGGCAAACCAGCCACAACAACAGTTGATAGCCAATCCCCATGCGTCGACTCCTCCAAGATTCCCCAAAAGCAGTAAAAAAATGCGCCATCAGATCAACCAAAAGGCAACAGGGGGCTAAAGTTTTCTGTATTGGCGAAAAGCCTTGACAGCAGTCGGGGAAACCAATATCCGGCGAGGTGGACAATAAATGCCTGCGTGTAACCTTGCAAGCCAAAGCAATCGTGAACTTGAAGCCACCTGGCTTGACTACCACCTGCATCGAGCGCTTCCGCCAGCGCAACCGGGTGTACTACGACGACCTGATGCGCTTGCACCGGTTGCTGGTGGCCGAGGGGCTACGGGTGCTGGAGATCGGCTGTGGCCTCGGGGATCTGCTGGCCAGCGTGCATCCCGGCCATGGGGTGGGGGTGGAGCTGGATCCACAGGTGGCAGAAGCCGCCCGCCAGCGCCATCCGCAGCTGCGCATCGTCTGCGCCGACGCCGAAACGATCAGCCCCGCCTCAATCGAGGAGAGCGAGCCCTTCGATGTAATCCTGCTCACCAACACCCTCAACACCCTTCAGGACGTGCAGGGGGTGCTGGAGCGGCTGGAGGCTTTTTGTCATCCGCGCACGCGGCTTGTGATCAGTTTTCACAACTGGTTGTGGCAACCGCTGCTCAAGGCCGCCGAGGGTATCGGCCAGCGCCAGCCCCAGCCACCGGAGAGCTGGCTCACCCCCCGGGACGTAACCAACCTGCTGGATCTGGCCGGCTGGGAAGTGCTCAAGGGCGGCCACCGCTGCCTGCTGCCGCGCTCGATTCCCCTGCTCACCCCCCTGGCCAACCGCTGGCTCAGCCAATTGCCGGGACTCGAACAGTTGGGGCTCACCCACTGGCTGGTGGCCCGGCCGGCGCAGCAGCGGCAGCGCCAGCCCAGCGTCAGCGTGGTGATCCCGGCCCGCAACGAAGCCGGCAACATCGCCGCGGCGATCGAGCGACTGCCGCCCCTGGGCCGCAGCACCGAGGTGATCTTCGTGGAGGGCCATTCCAGCGATCACACCTGGGCCCGAATTGAACAGGTTTGCGCCAACTACTCAGGGCCGTTGCAGCTGAAGCGGTTGCGCCAGAGCGGCAAGGGCAAGGCCGATGCGGTGTGGCTGGGCTTCGAGCAGGCCAGCGGCGAGATCCTGATCATCCTCGACGCCGATCTAACTGTGCGACCGGAGGATCTGCCCCGCTTCGTGCAGGCGATGGCGGAGGGGCGCGGCGAATTCGTCAATGGCTGCCGACTGGTTTATCCCCGCAGCCATGCCGCCATGCCGCCGCTGAACACGGCCGCCAACCGCTTTTTTGCGGCGGCGTTTTCCTGGCTGCTGCGCCAGCGGCTCAAGGACACCCTCTGCGGCACCAAGGTGATCTGGAAAGCCGACTACGAGCAGCTAAAGGCAGGGCGCCGCTACTTCGGCGATTTCGATCCCTTTGGCGATTTTGATCTGCTGTTTGGCGCCAGCAAACTGAATCTCAAGATCGTGGAAGTACCGGTGCGCTATCAGGAACGCAGCTATGGCAATTCCAATATCGCCCATGTGAAGGAAGGCCTGATTCTGGCCCAGATGTGCCTCTACGCCGCCCGCAAGCTGCGGTTCATTCCATGAGGGCTAGAGCATGAGCAAGTGGCTGCTGGCCCTGGTGGCCGCCCTGGCCATCTACCTGGGCCTCGGGTTGGCCTTTGGCATCCAGGATCTCAGCACCAGCCTCAGCCGCCTGCCCGCCTGGTGGTGGCTGTTGGCGGTGACCGTGGCCCTGAGTAGCCACCTGCTGCTGTTTCAGCGCTGGCAGTTCTACCTGCGGCAACTGGGCTGTGGTCTGCCCTGGCCGGCCAGTGCCCGCATCTATGGGGCCGGCCTGGCCCTGATCGCCGCCCCCGGCCGCAGCGGGGAAGCCCTGCGGGGCCTATGGCTGCAGCGCCGCCACGGCTTTGCCCTGCAGGTGGGAGTTGGCATCACCCTGGCCGAGCGACTCACCGACTTGGCCAGCGCCCTGCTGGTGCTGAGCTGGGGCCTGGGCCAGAAGGTAGGGGTGGTGGTGCTGGCGGGCCTGACGGTGCTGGGAGTCGGCGGCTGGCTGCTCACCCATCCACTGCTACTCGCCAAGCTGGAGCGCCGCCTGGAGCGGCTGCCCCTACAGCGGCGCTGGCATGGGCTGATCCGCTTGCTGCGGGAGGGGCTGCTGTCGATGGGGCGGATGCGCCAACTGATGAGACCCTGGCCCCTGCTGGTGGGCACCCTGCTGGCGGCTGGGGCCTGGCTGGGGGAAGCGACCCTGTTGATGGGGCTCTATGGCGCCCTGGGCTCACCGCTGGCCCTGGAGCAAACCGCCGTGGTGCGCACTGCCACGGGCCTGGGCGGCGTGCTGTCGCTGCTGCCCGCCGGCCTTGGGACCAGTGAAGCAACCGCCATCGGCCTGGCCATGGCCTACGGCGCCCAGCGCTCCCAGGCCCTGGCCGCCACCTTGATCCTGCGCATAGCCACCCTGGCAATCCCCTGCGCCCTGGGCACCTGGGCACTGCTAATGCAGCCCGATCTGAGCAGATCATCATCGCCAAAGCGAAGCGAATAAAGGGCACCGCCGATAAAGGGCCCAGCGAATACAAAAAGCCACCGGCAATCCAAAGGGCACCAGCTATCCAAAGTGCACAGGTAATTCCAGGGGCAGCGGCAATCCAAAAGTGCACTGGCTATCCAAAGTGCACCGATAATCCAAAGGGCACCAGCTATCCAAAGTGCACCAATAATTCAAAAACGATGCCCCCGTAAATCCAGAAATCGCTTGACGCGTTATCTGGATTTACGGGGGCTCTCGCCGGGTCCGCTTTTAGCGCGGAACCGAATGATCAGGAATCAGGCGCCGAATCAGCCGGCGTTCTCCACGATCAGCAGACCCTTGCTGAAACAACTGGAACTCACGGGCACCTCCTCCTGGGGGGATAACGCCAGCCGGCGACGCTTGCGGCAGCCGAACCGAAGCCCAGGTGCCACGTCACTGCTGACAGGACCCGATCAGTGTAGCCAACTTTTCTGCCGCAAGCGATCAGGCGCCTGGGGCAAAAAGCAAAAAGCCCCCAGCCGTAAAGCAAGGGGGCAAAACAAATTCAAATAGATCAACCCAGGCTACCTGGCTGGAAAGCCAAGATTGAGATCAGAGAGCATTGCCGCGGGGCAGCACTTCTTCAGGGAAGACAAAGTTTTCGTGAGGCTGGTCTGCAGGTGCCATCCAGGCACGCAGACCTTCATTCAGAAGAATGTTTTTGGTGTAGAAAGTCTCGAACTCAGGATCCTCAGCGGCGCGAATCTCCTGGGATACGAAGTCGTAGGCCCGCAGGTTCAAGGCCAAGCCGATGATGCCGATGCTGCTGGTCCACAGACCCATCACGGGCACGAACAGCATGAAGAAATGCAGCCAGCGCTTGTTGGAGAAGGCGATCCCGAAGATCTGGCTCCAAAAACGGTTGGCGGTCACCATCGAATAGGTCTCCTCCTCCTGGGTGGGCTCAAACGCCTTGAAGGTGTTGGCCTGCTTGGAGTCTTCGAACAGGGTGTTCTCCACTGTGGCGCCGTGGATGGCGCAGAGCAGAGCACCGCCGAGAATGCCCGCCACTCCCATCATGTGGAAGGGGTTGAGCGTCCAGTTGTGGAAACCCTGCAGGAACAGCAGGAAGCGGAAAATCGCCGCCACCCCGAAGGAGGGAGCAAAGAACCAGCTGCTCTGGCCCAGCGGATACATCAGGAATACGCTCACAAACACCGCGATCGGGCCGGAAAAGGCGATGGCGTTGTAGGGGCGGATTCCCACCAAACGGGCGATCTCAAACTGGCGCAGCATGAAGCCGATCAGTGAGAAGGCGCCGTGCAGGGCCACGAAGGGCCAGAGGCCGCCCAGCTGAACCCAGCGCACGAAGTCGCCTTGGGCCTCGGGGCCCCAGAGCAGCAGCAGGCTGTGGCCCATGGCGTCAGCGGGGGTGCTGACGGCGGCGGTGAGGAAGTTGCAGCCCTCCAGGTAGGAACTGGCGATGCCGTGGGTGTACCAGGAGGTGGCGAAGGTGGTGCCGGTTAGCCAGCCGCCCAGCGCCAGATAGGCGGTGGGGAACAGCAGCAACCCGGACCAGCCCACAAATACAAAGCGGTCGCGCTTGAGCCAGTCATCGAGGACGTCGAACCATCCCCGCTGAGGCGCGCGCCCTAAAGCGATCGTCATGAGAGCGAGCTTAATGAAGCGTTACGTTGCGATCGTAGGCGGTGGCAGCGCTGACGGGGCAACCCCAAGCGGATGGATTGAGCAGAAATGCCTACAGGAAGCCCTGACTTGGGGCCCGAAACGCCAGAGTGGACTTGTTTCAGCGAGCCTCCATGTACGTAGTCGAGCTCTCGATCCGACTCAGCCCGATGCCCGTTGCCGTGCAGCGCAAGGAACTGGGCGATGCCGAAGCCCTCTATGCCGAGCTGAAGCAGGTGCTTGAAACCGGCAGCCCCAGGGTGCTGGACCTCCATTGCGAGAAGGAAGAGCACAAGCGCATCAGCCTGCTCACCAGTGAATTGGTAGGGGTGCAGGTTTACGAGAAATCTGCCGCTGGCGGCGGTGGCAAGCGTCCTGGCTTCAGCCTCGAGAGCTGAGTTGGCTGGCTTGGCCGCCGCTTCCCCTCTCCGCG
This sequence comes from Prochlorococcaceae cyanobacterium, assembly GCA_044375975.1. Classification (GTDB taxonomy): domain Bacteria; phylum Cyanobacteriota; class Cyanobacteriia; order PCC-6307; family Cyanobiaceae; genus UBA5018. The sequence continues at coordinate 55,551 of JBILLQ010000005.1, read as the reverse complement.
TTGAGCGACTGGCGTTCAGCTGGCCCAATGGCTGCAGGGCCCTGGAGAGCTGCAGCCTGCAAATCCCGGGCCCCGGCCTGTGGATGCTGCTGGGCCGCAATGGCAGTGGCAAAAGCACCCTGCTGCGTTTAATTGCCGGCCTGCTGCAACCCAGCGCCGGCAGCATCCAAATCGCCGGCCGGCCCGCCCTGGTGTTCCAAAACCCAGATCACCAGCTGCTGCTGCCCAGCTGCGGCAGCGACCTGAGACTGGGCCTGCCCGAAGAGCTGAGGCCGACGGCGGCGGCGGCGCGGGTGAGCGAGCTGCTGGACCAGGTGGGCCTGGCTGGCCTGGAATCCAGGCCCATCCACACCCTCAGCGGCGGCCAAAAGCAGCGGTTGGCGATTGCCGGCGCCCTGGCCAGGGGCAGCGAGCTGCTGCTGCTCGATGAACCCACCGCCCTGCTCGATCCCGACAGCCAGAGGGAGGTGCTGGAACTGATCCACCGGCTCAGCCACGCCAGGGAGCGACCGCTCTGCGCCCTCTGGATCACCCACCGCCTCGAGGAACTGCAGCGCTGCGACGGTGCGGCGCTGATGGAGCGGGGCCAGGTGGGTGACTGGCAACCGGGGTCCGCCCTGGCTCAGCGGCTGAACCCCTTGCAGGTCGGCGGGGCCAACAGGTAACCTCTAGTCACCGCATTCCTCGGTAGCTCAGCGGTAGAGCGATCGGCTGTTAACCGATTGGTCGCAGGTTCGAATCCCGCCCGGGGAGTCTTTCAATTTTTTAGAGCAGCCCAATGGGCTGCTTTTTTTTAGCCTGCTTTTTTTATGCGGCTTTTTTGAGGCATCTTTGGGTGAGCCAGCTTTGTGTGAGGCGGCTTTGGCTGAGACAGCTTTTTGAATCAGCTGCTTGAAGCGACTCAGCTGGCTTGAAGCGGCGCTGCTTTTGAACCAGCCTGGCCAGGAGTTTTTTGCATAAATCTGCAGAATTGCGTTTTTGCCACCTGCAAAGTCCAGCTGCTTGCAGTAACCGGCCAAGCAGCCAGCCAGCTAGCTAGCTAGTTAGTTAGCTGACTAAGCAGCTAGACAGCCTCGGCGTCAACAGCCCACAGATGGGACGGGGGAGCGCCCGGGGATCACAACAAAAAAATTAACTGAAAAAATTCAAACAGCCGTCCAGGCCCTGTAGTTAATCTCAGCGATGACGCTGCACACCTGCGGCGAATTGCTTCCAGCGACTGCCAGCTGGGCCCCCTATAGGGCTGCAGGTTCCCCCATTTCCAGGCAGCCGGGATCACGGATGGGCTGGCCCCGATCGCAGCGGGTGACCGGGGCCCTGCCGAGGCGTAACAATGCCCAGAGCATGCATCGCCAGTGGTCCTGGTGGATCCATCACCCGCATCCATGAAACCCTGTGTTCTGCTGATCGAAGACGATGGCGACATGCGCCAGCTGGTGGCCCGCCACCTGGAGCATGGGGGCCTTGACGTGCATTGGGCCGAAGACGGCATCAAGGGCCAGGCCCTGGCCATGCAGCTGCTGCCGGACGTGATCCTGCTCGATCTGATGCTGCCCAAGGTGGATGGCCTCACCATCTGCCAGCGGTTGCGCCGCGACGAGCGCACCGCCCGCATTCCAGTGCTGATGCTCACCGCCCTGGGGGATATCAAGGACAAGGTGAGCGGCTTCAACTCCGGCGCCGACGACTACCTGGCCAAGCCCTTCGATCTCGAAGAGCTGATGGCCCGAGTCAAGGCGCTGCTAAGGCGCTGTGATCGCCCCCCCCTGGTCAACAGCCAGCAAGAAATCCTCAGTTACGGCTGCCTCACCCTGGTGCCCGAGCGCTTCGAGGCCATCTGGTTCGACCAGCCGGTGCGGCTCACCCACCTGGAATTTGAATTGCTGCACTGCCTGCTGCAGCGCCATGGCCAAACGGTTTCCCCACCGCTGATCCTCAAGGAGGTGTGGGGCTATGAACCCGACGACGACATCGAGACCATCCGGGTGCATGTGCGCCACCTGCGCACCAAGCTGGAACCAGATCCGCGCAAACCACGTTTCATCAAGACCGTCTACGGCGCCGGCTACTGCCTGGAACTGCCCAGCGACGAGCAGCTCGCCCAGCTGATTCCGCTGGTGCGTCAGGCCCGCCCCGAGGCCAGCTGAGCTAGATCCAGCAGCGCCACCTCCCAGGCCAGCCTGGGCTGCACGTAGGCCCGCAACTGCTGGCGCAGCCGCTCCAGCCGCCGCAAGGGCAGGGGATCCGCCGAGCGGCGCCAGAGGGCGAGCTGCCACCAATCGATCAACCACAGCTGCTGCTCGCCATCGAGCCCCTCGCTGAGCTCCCGAGCCAGCTCCAGGGCCGCCAGGGGCTCCGGCGCCAGGCCCATCAGCCGCTCTCCCAGGCCCAAGGGCAGGGCCCGCCACTGGCGGCGATGGCGCAACAGGGCCCCTGGCGAACCGGCCGCCAACTCCAACAGCTCCGGGGGATCGGCTTGCGCAGAATCGGACTGGGGGCCTGAGAGGGGGTCTGAGAGGGGCGGCCGATCTGCGCCGCAGCGTTGCAGCACCGCCTGCAGCGGCCCAGGGGCCAGGCGCATGAAGGGAATCTGCTGACAACGGGAGCGAATCGTGCCCAACAGCTGCTCCGGCGCGGCAGTGATCAACAGCATCAAGCCAGCACCAGGCTCTTCCAGGGTTTTGAGCAGGGCATTGGCGGCGCCCTCGGCCATCGCCTCCACCCCCTCCAACACCACCAGACAGCCCGGCGCCTCCACCGGCCGCCGGGCCAGGAAGCGCGAAACCTCCCGAATTTGCTCCAGGCGCATCTGGGGCAGCGTGCGGCGATTGACGCCCAGTGCCTCCGCCTTGGAGGCGGGGATCAGCTCCCCCTTATCGCTGTAGGTGGGCTCCATCCAGAGCAGATCGGGATGGTTGCCCTCCGCCAGGCGCCGGCGTTCATGGGCACTGCCACCGGGCCCAGCCAGTACGCCCTCTAAAAACCTCAGGGCCGCCAAGCTGCGCCCCACCCCCTCGGGACCGGCCAGCAGATAGGCGGGCGCCAAGCGTCGCTGCACGATCGCCGCCTGCAGCAGGGCCACCGCCCGCTCCTGGCCCAGCAGATCGGCGAACAGCTCAGCCATCGCCCAGCAACCCCCCAGGCAGCTCAAGCTCAGATGCCTGTCCCCTGAGCAGCACAATCCCAGGCGGCTGCCCAGCGGGCAAGCCAGGCACTGCCCCTAACTGCGCCAGAACCTGCTGGCAGGCCCTGGTGACGGCCGCCGCTGGTGCCGTGGCATCGATGCGCGACCAGCGGCGCTGCTCGGCCAGGGCCGCAAAACCGGCCGCCACCCGAGCCAGGAAGGCCTCGCCGGCCGCCTCGATGCGGTCGGCGGGTCGATGCCCCCGGCGCCGCAGCGAATCGGCCAGGGGCAGGTCTAACCAGAGGGTGAGATCGGGCTCCAGCCCAGAGGTGGCCAGCTGTTCCAACTGGGCGATCAATCCGAGATCGAGGCCGCGGCCATAGCCCTGATAGGCGGCCGTCGAACCGGTGTAGCGATCGCTCAGCACCCAGTGGCCCGCCGCCAGGGCCGGGCCGATGCGCCGCTCCACGTGCTGGGCGCGATCGGCGGCATAGAGCAGCAGCTCGGCGGTGGGGCTCGGCGCCGCGGCGGCCGGAGGCTCGAGCAACAACTGGCGCAGGGCCAAGCCCAGGGCCGTACCGCCCGGTTCGCGGGTGATTATCAGCTCGGCGCCAGGCGGCAGCAGGCCACTGCTGGGCAGCCAGGCGGCCAGGGCCCGCAGCTGGGTGGTCTTGCCACAGCCATCGATGCCCTCCAGCACCAGAAAGCGTCCCCTGGAGGGGAGCTGCCGCTGGGGCTCAGGCGCTTGGCTACTCATTTTGGAGCAACAGGGCATTGACCACCACGGTGATCGAACTGATCGCCATCAGCAGCGCCGCCAGGGGAGGGGTGAGCAACAACCCATAGCCAGGCAGCAACACCCCGGCGGCGATCGGCAGCACCACCAGGTTGTAACCAAAGGCCCAGAACAGGTTCTGGCGCACCTTGGCCATGGTGCGGCGCGCGATCACCAGGGCCCGCAGCAGCCCATCGAGGCGCTCGCCCAACACCACCAGATCAGCTGTCTCCTGGGCGATTTGGGTACCGGTGCCCACGGCTACCCCCAGGTCGGCGGCGGCCAGGGCCGGGGCATCATTAATTCCGTCGCCCACCATCGCCAGGGGGCGGTGCTGGCGGTCTTGGCCCAGGCGCTCCAGCTTCTGCTCCGGCGTTAGCGACCAGGCCAGCTCCTTGGCCTCCAGCCCCACCTCGGCGCCGAGGCGCCGCACCGCCGCTTCTCGATCGCCGCTGAGCAGCCCCAGGCTCATACCCTCAGCCCGCAGAGCGGCCAAAGTGGCGGCGGCATCTGGCCGCAGCGCATCGGCAGCGGCCAACAGCCCCAACAACTCTGGCCCCTGGCGCACCGCCAGCCAGGTGGCGCCGTCGTCGGCCGGTGGCCCCGGCTGGCCAGCGAGATCCACCCAATCGGGTCTACCGACCCGGGTGAACTGACCCTGCAACCAGCCCTCCAGGCCGGCGCCGGCAACACTGCGACCATCGCTGACCGGCAAGGGGGCCAGCCCCTGGCGCTCGGCCTCCTGCAGCACCGCAAAGGCCAGCGGATGGCGGCTGCCGGCCTCCAGGCTTGCGGCCACCTGCAGCAGCCGCTCAGCCGTCACGCCGGCGCTGGGCCGAATGGCGCTCAGCACCGGGCGACCGAGGGTGAGGGTGCCGGTCTTGTCGAACAGCAGCTTGCGCAGGCCGGCAGCCATCTCGATGGCGTCGCCGCCGCGAAACAGCAACCCCGCCCGGGCCGCCTGGCCGATGCCCACCGCAATGGCCGTGGGGGTGGCCAAGCCCAGGGCACAGGGGCAAGCCACCACCAGCACGGAGATGGCCAGCTGCAGGGCCAGGGCCATCGGCGAGGCCGCCGCCCCGAGCGCCTCTGGTCCAATCGCGCCCTGAACCACAGCGCCCTGGGAAATGGCCCCATGAATGGCGCCATGAATAGAACCCAGGTGGCCCTGTTGGTGCCCAGCCGCCACCAACAGGGCGGGCCATTGGCGAGCGCCCCACAACCACCAAAACAAAAAAGTAACCAAGGCCAGGGCCAACACCACCAGGGTGAAGCCCCCGGCCAGGCGATCGGCAAGGCCCTGGATCGGGGCCTTGCGACTCTGGGCCCTCTCCACCAGCTGGATGATGCGGGCCACGGCACTGTCGCGACCGCTGCGGCGCACCTCCAAAACCAGGGGGGCCTCCAGGTTGAGGCTGCCGGCAGCCAGTTCCGTGCCCGGCTTTGCCTCCAGGGGCAAGGGCTCACCGGTGAGGGCCGAGATGTCCAGCGCCGAGCTGCCCTCGCAGACCAGGGCGTCCACCGGCACCCGATCGCCGGGCAGCAGCCGCAGCCGATCCCCCGGCCTCAGCCCCCCCACCCGCACCGGCCGCGGCGGCTCGTCACCCAGCAGCAGCAGGGCCGTATCGGGCTGTAACCGAGCCAGTTGCTCAATGGCGCGGCCGCTGCGGTAGCGGGCCCGCTCCTCCAAGAAACGACCCAGCAAGACAAAGCCCAGCAACATCACCGGCTCGTTGAAGAAGCAGGGCCAGCCCGCCGCCGGCCAGAGCAACCCCAACCAGCTGGCCAGATAGGCACTGGTCACCCCCAGGCCCACCAGGGTGTCCATGCTGGGCACCCCCCTGAGCGCCCCGATGGCGCCGCGCCAGAGGATCTGACGGCCCGGCAGGGCCAGGGCGACGCTGGCCACCAGGGCGTGGAAGGCCTGATGCGACAGCAAGCTGGTAAGGGCGGCCGGGGGCAGCTGCCCCCCCATGGCCAGATGGCCCAAACCCGACACCAGCAGCAGGGCCAGGGCCACCAGCAGTTGGCGCCATTGCTGCCACCAGTGGCGTTGCCGCAGCCGCTCCCGGCGGGAGGCCGGCGCCTCTTCGGCATCGCGAACTCGGGCAGCAAAACCCAGCCCGGCCAAGGCCTCCGCCAGGGCCTCCGCCAAGGATTGACCGCCGGGGTCGGTGGGGGCGGCATCGAGCTCCACCCAGGCGGTGCGGCTGAGCAGGTTGACGCTCGCCTGGCGGACGCCCGGCTGGGCCAACAGCTTCTGCTCGACAGCCCTGAGGCAGCCGCCGCACTTCATCCCCTCTATATCCAGCAACAGCACCGCTGGCGGGGCTGAATCGGCCACAACCGTCAAGGCTTTGCCCAGCCCAAGGGCGTCAAGGTTAGGCAGATCGGCCAGGATGGTCGCCACCAGTGCCCCCCTAGCGTGCCCCGCTCCCAGCGCAACGACAACTTCATCGACAAGAGCTTCACGGTGATGGCAGACCTGATCCTCAAGGTGCTGCCCACCAATCGACGCGCCAAAGAAGCATTTGCCTATTACCGAGATGGCATGAGCGCCCAGGCCGATGGCGAATATGCCGAGGCGCTGGAAAACTACGAGGAAGCGCTAAAGCTGGAGGACGATCCCAACGACAGGGCCTTTATTCTTTACAACATGGCCCTGGTATTTGCCAGCAATGGCGAACACAGCAAGGCCCTCGACTTCTACGGCCAAGCCCTGGAGCTGAACAGTAAAATGCCCCAGGTTCTCAATAACATCGCCGTAATCCACCATCATCTGGGCTCCCTGGCCGAAGAGCGTGGCGAAGCCGACAAGGCCGATCACTGCTTCGATCTTGCGGCCGAATACTGGAGCAAAGCGATCCGTCTGGCCCCCAACAATTACATCGAAGCCCAGAACTGGCTGAAAACCAGTGGCAGGGGCAGCGTCGATGTCTACTTCTAATTTCAGATCTCTATTTTTTATTTTCCGAAACATAATTATAATTTTAGACTTATATTGCCAATTCCAGGTTTCTGTTGGGTAGCTAAAAATACTTAAGTTCGTTGGCTCCGTACCGCAATAAGCGTTGCGGCGACTGGCATGCGCCTCACTCTGGCGAGCGAAATGGGCAATTTTTCGAGGTGACCAGTTGCTAATTTTAAGATATCTACTCTTTTGCGCCCGACTGGGTTGGATTAACCCCTAGAGCCGCCACCAGGGCTTCGGCCACCGTGGCCGCCTCCAGCAGCTGCAGGCCCAGCCCCGCTGTGCCGAGACCACTGCCCCGGGGCACCACCGCCCGGGTGAAGCCCAAGCGAGCCGCTTCGGCGAGGCGCAGCTCCAGCTGGCCCACGGCCCTCAGTTGGCCCCCCAGGCCCAATTCACCGATCAGCACAGTGCCGGCCGGCAGGATCAGATCGCGGAAGCTGGCCACCACGGCCGCCGCCACCCCCAGATCCGCGGCCGGCTCCTCCACCTCCAAGCCACCGGCCACCGCCAGATAGCAATCAAAACGGGAGAGGGGCAGTCCTAGGTGCTTCTCCAGCACGGCCAGGATCTGATGCAACCGGTTTACGGCGATGCCGGTGGCCGTGCGCCGCGGGCTGGCGTAGCTGGTGGTACTCACCAGGGCCTGCAACTCCACCACCAGGGGCCTGGTGCCCTCACAGGCCACGATCGTGGCGGTGCCACTGCAGGGCTCGTCGCCACCAAGAAACAATTCACTGGGGTTGGTTACCTCCACCAGCCCCCGATCGCGCATTTCAAACACCCCCAACTCATGGGTGGCGCCAAAGCGGTTCTTAACCGCCCGCAGCAGGCGATGGCTGGCGAAGCGATCCCCCTCGAAGGTGAGCACCGCATCCACCAGGTGCTCCAGCACCTTGGGGCCAGCCAGCACCCCCTCCTTGGTGACATGGCCCACCAGCAGCAGGGCCGTGTGCTGGCGCTTGGCGACGCGGGCCAGGGCGGCGGCGCAATCGCGCACCTGGGCCACCGAGCCAGGGGCGCTGGCCAGGGCCCCGTCGTGCAGGGCCTGAATGCTGTCGATGATCGCCACGGCCGGCCGCAGGCTCTCCAACTCCTGCAGCACCAGCTCCAGATCGGTTTCCGCCAACAGCTGGCAGTCGCCAGCGGCGGCCCCTGGCTCGTCGGCCAGCCGCCGCCAGCGCAGGGTGACCTGCTGGGCCGACTCCTCGGCGCTCACGTAGAGCACTGACGCCCGCGCCGCCATCGCCCTTGCGCTCTGCAGCAGCAGGGTGGATTTGCCGATGCCAGGATCGCCGCCGAGCAACACCAGGGAACCCGGCACCAGGCCACCCCCCAGCACCCGATCCAGTTCGCCATAGCCACTGCCCAGGCGCTGCAGAGGCCGCTCCGCCACGGCGCCGATGGGGGTGGAGCGCCGCGCCTGGGGCTCTGGCCTGGCGGCGCCGATCTCGGCCTGGGGCCGGCGGCGCCTGTCGGCCGGGGGGGCGATCAGCTGCTCCACCAGCGTGTTCCAGCTACCGCAGCTGGCGCAGCGACCAAAAAACTGGCGGGTCTGGGCTGCGCAATTGCTGCAGACGTAGGCGGTGGCGGACTTGGCCAAGAGGCGAACCGGCGAGCTGGTGGAAAGAGGGGCTGGACAGGCGTGCTGAACCGAGCTGGTGAACAGAGGAGCGAATAATGAAGCGGGCAGCGGGTTCGCGGCCGGATCGCCAGGATTGCCCCAGGCCGCATTTATGAAGAATGATGGCGTTCCGTTAACAAAAGCCCCCTCAGGCCTTTTCAGTAGAGCGAATCTGAAGTAGCAGCAACGCTGCGGCGATGACGGCTTCCGTTCCCGCGAAAGAAACGATCCTCGTGGTCGACGATGAGGCAAGTATTCGTCGCATCCTGGAGACCAGGCTGACGATGATCGGCTATCAGGTGGTTACCGCCTGCGATGGCGACGAAGCCCTGGAGGTGTTCCACAACATCCGTCCCGACCTGGTGGTGCTCGACGTGATGATGCCCAAGCTCGATGGCTACGGCGTCTGCCAGGAGCTGCGCAAGGAATCGGACGTGCCGATCGTGATGCTCACGGCCCTGGGAGATGTGGCCGACCGCATCACCGGCCTGGAGCTGGGGGCGGACGACTACGTCGTTAAACCCTTCAGCCCCAAGGAGCTCGAAGCCCGCATCCGCTGCGTGCTCAGACGGGTGGAGAAGGAGCAGGTGGCCGGCAGCGCCAATTCCGGCTTGATCGCCGTGAGCGACCTGCGCATCGACACCAACAAGCGCCAGGTGTACCGGGGGGATGAGCGCATCAGGCTCACCGGCATGGAATTCAGCCTGCTGGAACTGCTGGTCAGCCGCAGCGGCGAGCCCTTCAGCCGCGGCGAAATCCTCAAGGAGGTTTGGGGCTATACACCAGAGCGCCACGTGGATACCCGGGTGGTGGATGTGCATATTTCCCGGCTGCGCTCCAAACTGGAAGATGATCCCGCCAGTCCCGAGCTGATCCTCACGGCTCGCGGCACGGGGTATCTGTTCCAACGCATCGTCGACACCGTTGCCCCCGAAGGAGCCTGAAGCCAGCGGCCGCTCTCCGCGCCGCGCCAAGCCCGGCCGTTCCATCAGACGGCTGGTGATCTGGTATCGCCGCAACGCCGCGGTCACCTCCCTGGTGGGCACCGCCACCTCGGCTGTGTCCAGCGCCGGCTCCATGGCTGGCGCTGCCGTCTCCGGCGCCGGCAGCGTCGCTGGCGCGGCCACCAGCGTTGCCGGATCCGTACTGCAACCCCTGGTGCTCGATCCGCTGCGGCGCCTGCAGGCCGGCCATGGCGGCGAGGTCCCGGCCATCCAGGACAGCCAGAGGCTTTGGCTGGCGGTGGACGGCATGGGTGGCGACCACGCCCCCGGGCCGATCCTGGAGGGCTGCCTGGACGCCGTGGAGCTGCTGCCCTTGAAGGTGCGCTTCGTGGCCGAACCCGAGCCGCTGGCCCGGGCCGTGGCCCAGATGGGACTGCAAGAGCAACTGGACGCGGCGATCGCCAAGGGCAGGCTGGAGCTGGTGCCCAGTGGCCCCTCCGTAGGCATGGACGAGGAGGCCACCGTGGTGCGGCGCAAGCGGGACGCCAGCATCAACCTGGCCATGGACCTGGTGAAGCGCGGCGAGGCCACCGCCGTCTACTCGGCCGGCAACTCCGGAGCCGTGATGGCCTCGGCAATCTTTCGCCTCGGTCGGCTGCCGGGCATCGACCGCCCCGCCATCGGCGCCCTGTTCCCCACCAAGGATCAAACCAAGCAGGTGCTGGTGCTGGACGTGGGCGCCAACATGGACTGCAAACCCGAGTGGCTGCTCCAGTTCGCCCTGCTGGGCAACATCTACTGCCGGGATGTGCTCCAGGTGGCCAAGCCGCGCCTGGGCCTGGTGAATATCGGCGAGGAGGAGTGCAAGGGCAACGACCTCTGCCTGCGCAGCTACCAGCTGCTGGCGGCCGAGCAGCGCTTCCACTTCGCCGGCAACTGCGAGGGCCGCGACATCCTGTCGAGCAACTTCGACGTGGTGGTCTGTGACGGCTTCACCGGCAACGTGCTGCTCAAGTTCCTCGAAAGCGTCGGCAGCGTGCTGCTGGACGTGATCAAGGAGGAACTGCCCCGGGGGCGCCGCGGCAAGGTGGGATCGGCTTTTTTGATTGGCAACCTGCGCCGAATCAAGAAGCGCCTGGATCACGCCGAGCACGGCGGCGCCCTGCTGCTGGGGGTGGACGGGGTGTGCGTGATTGGCCACGGCAGCAGCAAAGCCCTCTCGGTGCTTAGCGCCCTGCGGCTGGCCCACTCCGCCGCCAGCCATGGCGTCATGGAAAACCTGCACGCCCTCAGCCTGGAGGGCGTCCCCAAAGCCACTGGCACACCAGCCATCTGTGGTTGACTGAGCCCACTACGGGCCCAACCTCTGTGTCGCTCGGAACCCACGCCCCAAATGCCGCCGGCATGGAGCGGCTGGGCATGGCCCTGGTGGGCTGTGGCAGCGCCCTTCCCGCCGCCAGCGTCAGCAATGAACAGTTGAGCGGCCGGGTGGAGACCACCGATGCCTGGATTCGTAGCCGTACCGGCATCACAGCCCGGCGGGTGGCCAGTCCCCAGGAATCGCTCACCGTGTTGGCCTCCAGGGCGGCCGCGGCCGCCCTGGCCCACGCTGGCTGGCAGCCCGAGGATGTGGATCTGATCCTGCTGGCCACCTCCAGCCCCGACGACCTGTTCGGCTCCGCCCCGCGGGTGCAGGCGGCCATTGGCGCCAGCCGCGCCGTGGCCTTCGATCTCACCGCCGCCTGCAGCGGCTTCCTGTTCGCCCTGATCACCGCCTCCCAATACCTGGCCAGTGGCTCGATGCGCCGGGCCCTGGTGATCGGAGCCGATCAGCTCAGTCGCTGGGTGGACTGGGACGATCGCAGCACCTGCGTGCTGTTTGGCGACGGCTCTGGCGCCGTGGCCGTGGAGGCCTGCCCTGGGGAGGCCAATGGACTGCTCGGTTTCAAGATGCGCTCCGATGGCAGCCGCAACAGCTGCCTCACCCTGGCTCAACTCAACCAGCACGAACCGCTGTTGGAGGGGTTGACTACCCAAAGGGGCGGCTTTTCGCCAATCCAGATGAACGGTCAAGAGGTGTACAAGTTCGCTGTGCGCGAGGTGCCGGCCATCCTGGCCGAGCTGCTGGAGGCCACCGCCACCGACGCCGCTCAGCTCGACTGGCTGCTGCTGCATCAGGCCAACCAGCGCATCCTCGACGCCGTGGCCGATCGCTTCGCGGTGCCCCACGAACGGGTGCTCAGCAACCTGGCCCACTACGGCAACACCTCGGCGGCCACGATCCCCCTGATGCTCGACGAAGCCGTCAAGGACGGCCGGGTGCAGTCGGGCCATCTGCTGGCCAGCAGCGGTTTCGGGGCGGGCCTGAGCTGGGGCGGTGCCCTGCTGCGCTGGACTGGCCCCCAGGTCTGAGCTGCCTGGGCTCAACTGGCCTGGGCAATTCTCAACGGCCCTGAGCCCTAACCTCCTGGCCATTGGTATCGATGGTGGCTGCATGGGCATCGCCTGGGTCTTTCCTGGCCAGGGCTCCCAGAGCTTGGGCATGGCCAAGGGGGTGATGGAGCTGCCGGGCGCCAAGGAGCGCTTCGCGGCGGCCTCCGAGCTGCTGGGCAGAGACCTGTTGGCGATCTGCAACGGCGAAGCCCAGGGGGAGCTGGTGGATCTCAACGACACCCGCAACACCCAGCCGGCCCTGTTCGTGATCGAGACCCTGCTGGTCGATGCGCTCCGGGCCCAGGGGCGCCAGGCCCAACTGGTGGCGGGCCACAGTCTCGGCGAGTTGGTGGCTCTCTATGCCGCCGGCGTCTTCGACGCCACCACCGGCCTGCGGCTGATCCATAGCCGCAGCAGCTTGATGGCTAGTGCTGGCGGCGGTGCCATGACCGCCGTGATCGGTTTCGACCGGGGCGAACTCGAGGCCCTGGTGGCCGCCAACGACGAGGTGGTGATCGCTAACGACAACAGCAGCGGCCAGGTGGTGCTCTCCGGCAGCCCGGCAGCCTTGGCCGCAGTGAGCGGCGCCCTGCGCTGCAAGCGCGCCCTCCCGCTGGCGGTCAGTGGTGCCTTCCACTCCCCCTTCATGGCCGAGGCCGCCGCGGCCTTCGCCGCCGAGTTGGCAGCGGTGTCCTTTGCCGATGCGGCGATTCCCTTGCTCAGCAACAGCGATCCGAGCCCCGAAACCAAGGGAGAAACCCTTAAGCAGCGACTGTGCCGGCAGATGACCAGCGGCGTGCGCTGGCGCGAAACCATGGATCAGCTGACGCAAGCCGCCATCGACACAGCCGTGGAAATCGGTCCGGGCAGCGTGCTCAGCGGCCTGATCAAGCGCAGCTGCCAGGGCGTGGGCACCGCCCAGATCTCCACCAGCGCGGATCTGGGCCTGTGAATCGAGCGATCTGCCGCCCGGCCGAGCCGCCGGCCCTACTGCGCACCCCCAGGCCCAGCCTCACCTACTGGATTATCAGCAACCTGCTGGTATTACCCATCTATCGACTGTTGCTCAGGGGCAACACCGCCGGCAACGCCAATGTGCCGATGGGGGGAGCCCTGGTGGTGGTGGCAAACCATGGCTCCCATCTGGATCCACCGCTGCTGGGCCATGCCCTGGGTCGTCCGGTGGCCTTCATGGCCAAGGCCGAACTGTTCCGAGTGCCGCTGCTGGGCCGCATTATTCGCGCCTGTGGCGCCTACCCGGTGGCCCGCGGCGCCAGCGATCGCGAGGCGATCCGCACCGCCACCGATCGCCTGGCGGAGGGCTGGGCCACCGGCGTGTTCATCGACGGCACCCGCCAGGTGGATGGCCGGGTGAACAACCCCCAACCCGGCGCGGCGCTCCTGGCGGCCCGCTCGGGAGCGCCGCTGCTGCCGGTGGCGATCATCAACAGCTATCGGGTGCTGGGCAGCGGCAGCCGGCGGGCAAGGTTGCTGCCGATCCACATCCGCATCGGCACCCCGATTCCAGCGCCTGCCTCCCGTAAGCGGGCCGACCTGGAGCTGGCCACCCGCGCCTGCCAGGAACAGATCAATGCGTTGCTGGATCAGGGCCTGATCCGCGAGTCGCACCTGGCCCCAGCAAAGGGGGCAGGCGCTCTGCCGCCCAATCCTTCAAATCCCGACCGGTAAGCACCCAGAGCAGCGCCCGCAGCCCGTCCCCCCAAACCTTGCGCCGCGATTCCGGCAGGCAGCGCTGACCGCAGGGCACCGCCACGGGCGTGAGCTCAATGCCGCGGCTGCCGGCGACAATCCTGCCCACCACCAGAGCTCTGGGCATGTGATCGCTGCTGGTGACCAGCAGCAGGTGGCGCACCCGCGCCCGGCGCAGGTCCGCCACCACCGAGGTGAAATTACTGAGCGTGTCGTGGGCGCGGTAGTCGAGCTGCACCCGCCCCCTGGCCAGGCCCTTTTGGGCAAACAGCCAGTGGGCATATTCGGGATTGCTGCCGCCGCTCACGATCACCGGCAGAGCAAGGGTCTGGGCCAATTCGGCGGCTCGACGCTCGCGGGCCACATCGCCACCAAGCACCAAAATCAATTGCGGCGGCGGCGGCGCGGGCCACCACCAGCCCCGCGACAGCCACAGCAGCCCGGCGGCGGCCAACAGCAGCAGCAGCCCGGGCCGCCCCCCGGGGAGCCGCCAGCTGGAGCCAGGGGGTTTCTGTGCCCTGGCGCTGGCATCACCGGCAGGGGGGCGCCGCCGCCGGGGCGTCCTGGGGGGCGCTGCCCTCAAATCCCCTGCACCGGCGAGGTGGGATAGAGGGGCAGCACCTCTGGCCAAGCTGCAGGCAACCGCCGCTCGGCGGCCCTGGCGCCAATGGCCAGCAGGGTGTGTAGATCCTCTGGAAACCGCACCGCCGCCGGCAGCTGGGGCCCGTCGGGCAAGGCCACCCCAGAGGCGAACAGCCGCGGCGAGCGCAGTTCCACCAGCCCGCTCAAACCGCCCTGGTCGGGTCCGTAGAGCCCCGCCACCAGGCCCCGCCGCGGCAACTCCTGCACGATCCAAGTGGGCGTGATGATCCCATGGCGGGCGGCGACCAACTCAAAGCTGCTCACCCCATGCAGGGGAATGGCCAGCTGCTGGGCCAGGGTGCGGGCCAGCACCACCGTCAATCGGGTGCCCGTGAACCCGCCCGGTCCGGTGGCCACCACCAGGCGCCCCAGCCGGGGCCACTGAGAGGCGGGCAGCAGCTGTTCCACACAATCCAGCAACTGGTTGGAGAGGGATCGCCCCAGCGGAAAACCAGCCGTGCGCCGCTCCTCCGCACCCCCGCCATCGCCCAGGGGCTGCACGGCCACCCCCAGCACCTCGCTGGAGCTATGCAGGGCCAACAGCCAACTCATCGGGGCAGCGCCTGGTGGGGCCGCAGCCGTTGCCATTTGCCCGGCTGGGCCTGAAAGCTCTGACATGCCCGCACATCCCACTCAACGCCCACCTGATCGTGGGGCAACTCCACCACCTGCACGTGGATACGCGGCTGCTGGGGTTGGAAATCGGGCGCGGCGCTGAGATGGGGCACGCCGTGTTGGCGCTCCACCGCGTGGTAGGCCTGGCAACGGTCCACCCAGTGGCAATCGACGCAGATGCACATGCTGCAGCAGCCACGCCAGCGTCCCATTCTGGCGGCTGGCCTCCCCGTTGACCAGCTGGCGAGGGCCCTGCGCTTGCGCTTGGCCCCGGAAGGCTGGCCCCTGCCCCTGGCGGCCCTGCCCGCCGGCAGCGTGCTGGTGGGGGGCGCCGTACGGGACGCCCTGCTCGGCAGGCTGGCCCTGCGACCCGACCTGGATCTGGTGGTGCCGGGCGACGCCGTGGCGCTGGCTCGGGAACTGGCCCGGCGGCTGGGAGGAGCGGTGGTGGTGCTGGATGCGGAGCGGTCGATCGCCCGGCTGGTGCTGCAGGGCTGGACGATCGACCTGGCCCGCCGCATGGGAGCAAACCTGCAGCAGGATCTGCTGCGCCGTGACTACACAGCCAATGCCATAGCTCTACAGCTCACGGCGACTGGAGACGGCCCGGAGCATCTGGATGCCGCCCTGCTGGACTCCAGTGGTGGCTTGATGGATTCCAGTGGTGGCCTGATGGACCCCAGTGGGGGTCTGGAGGATCTGGCGGCGGGCCGCTTGCGGGCGATCAGCGAAGCCAACCTGCTGGACGATCCGCTGCGGCTGCTGCGGGGGGTGCGGCTGGCCTGGGAGCTCGGCTTCCACCTCGAACCCACCAGCCTGGGCTGGATCTGCCAACACAGGGCCCGGCTGGGGCAGGTGGCGGGCGAGCGGGTATTGGCGGAACTGGAACGGCTGGCGGTGGCCCCCCGGGGAGGCCTCGGCCTGGCCCAGCTGGTGGACACCGGGCTGCTGGCCAGTTGGTGTGACGAGCTCTCCCCAAAGGCGGCGCCAGCCAGCTGCGAAAAGCCGGCCAAGCAGGGGGCAGCAGCCAGGCAAGAAGCACCAGCCCGAAGCGGAGAGCCAGCAGTTCTGCATCACCATTTAACCAAGCTGCGCCTGGAGACCGCTGCGGAGCGGGGGCTGAGCGAGGCCGAAACGGCCTGGGCCCTGCCTTTGGCAAGGCTGGCCTGCCTGCTCGATGGCCAGAGCCTGGCCCGCCTGAAGTCGAGCCGTCGTCTGCAACTGAACTGCCAACGCCTGCGCCACTGGTGGCAGCGACTAGGGGCCATAGGTGGCGACCCCGATGCCCTGCCAGAAGACGAGAGGCTCAGCCTGCAACGCCAGCTGGAAGGGGAGCTGCCGGCCCTGGCGCTGCTGCTGGAAGCGGCATGGGCCCCCATCGCCCTGGCCAGGTGGCGGGATCCAGCCGACCCGCTGTTCCACCCCAAAGCACCGCTGGATGGGGCCAGCCTGCAGGCACGACTGGCTCTAAAGGCCGGCCCCCGACTGGGGCAGCTGCTGGAACACCTCACCAGGGAAAGGGCCTTTGGCCGGCTGCCGGCCGAGCCGGGCGAGAACGAGGCCGCGACCCTGATCGCGGCCCGCCACTGGCTGGCCGAGGAAGCAGTTCCTCGCCATGGTTAACTGCGTGATGCATCGGCGTGATTCTTCGCGAGCCGAAGTCTTCTCTTTTCTCTCCCAGCCCCCCCGTCATGAGCATTCGCCTTTACGTCGGCAACCTGCCGCAAAATTTTGATGCCAAGGAACTCGATGCCCTGTTCGAGAGTGTGGGGGCAGGGGTGCGCTTCAAGGTTGTGAACGATCGCGAAACCGGTGTCTGCCGCGGTTTTGGCTTCGCCAACGTGGACGATGCCAAGCTCGCCGATGCGGTGATCGAGCAGCTCAATGGCCGTGATTTCGGCGGCAACCCCCTGCGGATCGAGATTTCGGAGCGCCGCGACAGCCGCCCCGGTGCCGGTGCCGCTCCCGCCGAGCGCCGCGGCGGTGCTGCTCCAGCTGCTGCCAATCGCAAGTCGGTGAACAAGGTGGTTCACGCCGACTCTGTGGATAGCGAAGCTCCAGATCCCCGCTGGGCTGGCGAACTGGCCAAGCTCAAAAACCTGCTGGCCAACCAAACAGTGGGCGTCTGAACTCCGGTGAGCCAGGGACTGAAACAGCTGCCATGGGTTTGGCGCGGCCAGAGCGTCAGCGCCGTTACCAGTCCCCCCCAGAACGGCCGCCCAGACCAGGGGGCCGTTCTTTTGTTGCATGGCTTCGGCGCCTCCTGGCGCCACTGGCGCCACAGCATCGCCGCCCTGAGCGCCGCAGGCCTCCGCGTCTATGCCATGGATTTACTTGGATTCGGCGGCAGCGCCAAGCCCCGCTCCCAGCTGCCTGGAGAGCCAGCCAGCAGCGGCTCGGTTAGCTACGGCTTCGACCTCTGGGCCGAGCAGGTGGTTGATTTCAGCGACGCCGTGATCGGTCCGGGCCCGCTGCAGCTGGTGGGCAACTCGATTGGCGGGGTAGTGGCCCTCAACGCCGCAAGGCTGCTGCAAAACCAGGGTCGCCCGCCCCTGCAAGTGGTGCTGATCGATTGCGCCCAGCGGGCTCTAGACAGCAAGCGACTGGGCGAACTGCCTGCCCTGCAGCGCTGGAGCCGTCCGCTGCTGATGGCCACGGTGCGCCAGCGCTGGCTGATCGGCGGTCTGTTTATGTTGCTGGCCAGGCCCCCGGTGGTGCGGCAGGTGCTGGCCCAGGCCTACCCGAGCGGCAACAATGTGGACCAGGAGCTGCTGGATCTACTGCTGGAGCCAAGCCGGGATCCCGGAGCCCAGGAGAGCTTTCGGGGTTTTGTGAATCTGTTCAACGACCGCCTGGCGCCGGATTTGCTGGCCGAGCTGGATCTGCCGGTGCGCATGCTCTGGGGAGAGGCGGATCCCTGGGAACCCGTGGCGGAAGCCAGGCGCTGGGCAAGCCTGTACCCCTGTATTCGCGAATTGGTGGTGCTGCCCGGCCTGGGCCACTGCCCCCAGGACGAGGCGCCGGATCAGGTGAATCCGATTCTGCTGCGGTGGCTGACCCCCGCCCCAGTCCCAAGCCCCGCCCCAGGCCCCAATCACCAGACTCAGCCTTGAGCTGACGGCGCCGGGCACCGCTGGCTGTTGCTCTGATCCGCCTGCTGCTGAGGTGGCGATGTCCAGGAATACAGCTGGAAATTCAAATTTGCCACGAGCACTGATGCTGTCACCTGGTATTTTTTACTAGAAATTCTAATTGGACAAGGGCAAATTTTCCAGATTTAGTGGGCTATGGCTATGGCGTTCCGCCAGCCTGGCCAGGGCGATTTTCACGGCCGCAGCCTCATCCTCCACCGATTCCACCGACCAGGTGCTTTTGCGAAACGTGACATCACGGAGTTTTACCAGCCGATCTGGATCGCTGCTGGGGTGGCAGCTGAGGAACTGTTTCCAGTCGTAGTCGTCTATCAGATCGAGCTCCGCTTTCATTAGCCCGCGGCGAATGTCGCTGGCTACCTGGTCACTAAGATGCGCCGCAGCGCTATCGTCCATGACCTGCTTGACGATGGGGGGCACCAACAACCCCAGGAACACGCTCAAAAATTTCTCGGCTCCATAGGGCTCCCCCTCGGCATCGGCAATCACGATGCCCTCCAGGGCATTGCGCCGCAACCGCTCATCGGTGGGGGGCTCCATGGTGCCTGCCTTGATTAACGCCAGGTATTCGTTCAGGCGGCTCAAGGTGTCAAACACTGTGACGGTGGCCAACTTCAACTGTTGCCGCTGCAAGTTGTTCAGTTGGCTGGCAAATATCCGGCGCACGGCGGCCACATGTTCCCAGTCGGCATTGGGCTCCTTCTCCCGGAGCTTGGGGAGTTCCGCCACCAATACGGAATGGCGGGCCCTCCACACATGGCCATTGGCCAATAGCAACTGGCCAGCTCGGTAACGGCTGCCAACTTCCATCTCGGGGATGGTCGGCGCTTCCAGTGCAATCACCGCCGCTTCCGCCAGGTCGGCCATTGCCGCATAACTCCAGCCCGAGCGGGACATCCAGCGTTTCAGCAGCTTGGCGAACACCTCCTGCCCATAGGCATGCCGCAACAGGGCGGTGGGCAGTTCTTGCATCGATCTTGCTTATAGCTCAACCAGTTTACCCATGGCTCAAGCTTACCCACAACCAAAGTTTATCCATAACCAAAGTTTATCCACGACTCAAACAATAATTGCCACCGCTCAGCGGGCCTGGGCAATCAAGTAGCTGAACGGCAGGTCCAGCAACTTACCCGCTTTGGGCACATAAGCCCGCTTGTTAAATACGTCGTAGTCGTGCTTTTCAATCACATCGAGTATGCCTCGATAAAGGCGCAGGGAGGCCCAGACCGGCCAGCGGGCATCGGGGGCCAGCCAACGCACCCCAGCCTCGGAACGGGCAAACCATTGGCGCGCCCGCTGCAGCTGAAAGCGCATCAGGGCGCGCCAGTTGTCATTGAGGCTGCTAGAGAGCAGCTCCGCCTCCGAATAGCCGAAACGCTCAAGCTCATCGAGCGGCAAATAGATGCGCCCGCGCTGGCGATCCTCGCCCACATCGCGCAGAATATTGGTGAGCTGATTGGCAATACCCAAGGCCACCGCCGCTTCTGAGGTATTCGGCCGCTCACTCCAGGGTGCCGAGGTGTAGGCGGCATCAACTCCCATCACCTCCTGGGTCATCAGGCCCACGGTGCCAGCCACGCGATAGCAATATAGCTTTAGCTCCTCGAAGTTGGCATAGCGAGTCTTGGCTAGATCCATCCGCATTCCCTCGATCATGTCGAGATAGGCCTGCAGCGGCTGGGGATAGCGCTCAATCGTGTCCACCATCACCCGATCCAGCCCGTCGCTCACCTTGCCTTGAAACAACTCGCGGGTGCGTTGCTCCCAGCCATCCAGCCCTAGGGCCAACTCTGCCACCGGCCTGGCCAGGGCCTCCGGACTGTCCATCAATTCATCGGTGCGACGACACCAGACATAGATGGCCCAGATCGCCCTGCGCTTGGCCGGCGGCATCAGCAGGGTGCCGAGATAGAAGGTCTTGGCCCAGGCCTCGGTTTCCCGCCGGCAGGCCTCATAGGCCTCCTCCAGGCTGGGGATGGCGCCCAGCCGCTGAGCCCCAGGCTGTGGGCTGGCGACCACCATGGTCAGACCGCCACCGGCTTGATCTGGGCCGACTGCCGGGCGGCTATGGGGGAGGCGGCCACCGCCTCGGCGCAGAGTTTGCCGCTGAGCACGGCGCCTTCCATCGAGGCCAGGTAGCGCTGCATCGTGTAATCACCGGCCAGGAAGAAATTGGCGATTGGGGAAGTCTGGTCCGGGCGCAGTTGCTGACAGCCAGGCACAGTCTTATAAACAGAAAGCGGCGTCTTCACCACCTTAAACTTGCGCAGCTTGGCCTGGTTGCCACCGCCAAAGTGCTGGGGGAACAACTTCTCAAGCTCCGCCAAGGTCGCCGCCACGATGTCCTCATCGGAACGATGGATCCAATCCTTGGCCGGAGCGAACACCAATTCAAGCATCGAACGATCGGGATCTGCATACTCCTTACATGTGTTACTCATGTCGGCATAAACGCTCAAAAGCGGACTGCGACTGAACAGCAGATGATCAATATCGGTGAGCTTGCGATCGAACCATAAATGGATATTTATCACTGGCACCCCGTTTAGGCCCGCCAGCTTCTGGAAGTAGGGCATGCTTGACCAGGCTTCTGGCAAGAGCAGCTTGAAAGGATCCACAGGCAGGGCACTCACGTAGGCATCCGCCTGCAGCAAATAACCTTGCTTTCCTTTTATGCCGCCGATCCGAAAGCCACTGACACTGGCGTCTGGAGCCAACTCAATCTGGCGCATCGGCGAGTCCAGATGCACCTCACCGCCGCGGGCGACAACGTAATCGACAATCGGCTGACAGAGGCGCTGGGGCGGGTTTCCATCAAGGAAAGCCATCTGAGAGCCATCTTGCTCCTGCAGAAAGCGGTTGAGCGCTGTTAGCACAACCGTGCTGGATATCTCATCGGGATCAATAAAGTTCAGCGCCTTAGCCATGGCGATAAACACTTCATCATTCACCCGTTCCGGGATATTGTGAAGCTTCAGCCATTCTGTCCAGGAATATTTATCACAATCCTCCACATAACCCTGCCCCCGCAGCATGGCCGGCACCAGCCCCAAGCCAAAGGAAATCTTCTCCGGCCAAGTGAGCAGGTCATTGTTACCGAGGATGGCCGCAAGGCCATTGAATGGCGCAGGTATATCTGGAAAATCAAACCGACTGTAGGTACCCGGCTTCTGCCGTTGATTAAAAATCATCGAATGCGACTTCCACTGCAGCCGATCTTCGATGTCCAGCTCCTGGATTAGTTGGCGCATGTTGCGATAGGCGCCAAAGAAAATATGTAAGCCAGTCTCGTACCAGTCCCCATCCTCGTCCTGCCAGGCCGCCACCTTGCCGCCGAGCACGTCCCGGGCCTCCACCACGATCGGGGTGTGGCCGGCATCCACCAGGTACTTGGCACAGGACAGCCCGGCAAGACCGGCCCCGGCAATGGCGACCCGCATGACAGACCCAACAACCAGCCGCAACCTTAAAGGGAGCCCCAAAAAGAAAGCCAGCGGCCACCAAAATCGGTCGCCGCAGGCTGGCTGGCAGCGGAAACCAGCATTGGGCTTCCTAGAGTCTGGAGATCTGGGGCGCGCGATCCC
Source organism: Prochlorococcaceae cyanobacterium (assembly GCA_044375975.1). Lineage (GTDB taxonomy): Bacteria > Cyanobacteriota > Cyanobacteriia > PCC-6307 > Cyanobiaceae > UBA5018. The sequence goes on along the minus strand of JBILLQ010000005.1, from coordinate 33,977 downwards.
CAAGCCCATGACCTGCCGCAGCCCATGGCCGACACCCTGCTGAAAGCGACCACCCGTCACATCCGCCTGTTCACGGCCCGGGTGGAGGAGGGCAATCTGGTGGCCGACCCCAGCCAGCTAACCCTGGACGTGGATTCCGACAACGAGTTCATCTGGGAGCCGGCGGAGCTGGCAACCCTGCGCCAGAGGTTCCAGCAGTTGGTGGACGGCCAAGCGGGGGCAGACCTGAACGACTACAACCTGCGCCGCATCGGCTCTGAACTGGAGGGCACGATCCGCCAACTGCTCCAGGCGGGCAAACTCCGCTACAACCCCAACTGCCGCGTACTCAACTACTCGATGGGCCTGCCGCGCACTCCTGAAAGCCTGTGAACCGCTCCCGCAGCGACGACGACCAATCCAGCCCCTGGGCCGGCAGCGGCCGCCGTCGCTACGAATCCCGCGACGACGGCCGCTATGAAAGCCGGCCGGCAGCACGGCCTGGGGGGCGCCCCGAAAGCCGGCCTGATAGCCGACCAGAAAGCCGCCCTGCAAGCCCCTCTGATGGCCGCTATCAATACGGCTACGAGGCTCGCCGCCAATACGGCTACGAGCGGGGCGACGAGCGGGGCGACGAGCCCGCCTACCAGCGGCGCCGGGAGCGCCCCGACGCCGAGCCCGACAGTCGCCCCTGGATGGGCAGGGGAGGCGCTGGGATTGGCGGTGACGGTGATGGCGGTGGCAGCGGTGGTGGCGGTGGCCTTGGTACTGGACGGCGAGGTACTGGCGGGCGCGGTCCCGGGGGGGCAGGTACTGGCGGGCGCGGTCCCGGGGGGGCAGGTACTGGGGGGCGCGGTCCCGGGGGCCAAGGGGCCAAGCAGAATGGTCCTGGCGGCAATGCGCCCATTCCCTTCAACATCGGCACGATTGCCGTGTTGGCCGGCGTGTTGGTGGTGGGCATCGGCATCGGCACCGGCCTGTCCAGCACCACCCAGGGCAACCAGGGCAACATCGCCAGCTCCCAACAACTGGACATGGCGGTTCCCGATCCAGAGTTCTGCCGCCAGTGGGGTGCCAGCGCCTTTGTGATGGACGTGGAGGTGTACACGACGATGAACCCCAGCTCCAGCTTCGTTACCCAGCCCACGCTCAAGCCCGGCTGTGTGATCCGCCGAGAAAACTGGAGCGTGCTGGAAAAGGAAGGGGCGATCACACCGCAACAGATGCGCCAGTGCAAACAGCGGATGAATACCTTTGCCTATATCGGCTCGGTGAAGGACAAGCCGATCGTGCGCTGCGTCTACCAGACCGATATCAGCGAAAACAAATTCGTCACCAAGGGCATTGCCGATGACGCGGCCGGCGTGACCCCTGAAGCAGATCAGTTCTAAGCCCCCTGACCCGGCGGCTATCTAGGCCACTCTGGCTGGAAGGGGAACCAGCGCCTGATCTAGCTGACCTAGAAGGGCCCCATAGCAGGCCCTTCTAGCTGGCCCCCAGAGCAGGGCCCCTCAGGTGGAGGCTGCGACGGACGTCAATTCGCCGCTGGCTTCCACCTGGGCTTGGGCCTGGATCAATGGCCGCCGCAGGGGGCTATCGGGGCTGGCGAACACGGGCAGCACCTCCTTGCGAAAGGCATCGGCTGCCCGCGAGCAGTACCGGGCGGGGTGGGTGATCAGCTTCAGCTGGCGGCGCACCAGCAAATCGGCCACCTGGGGCCGATGCAGGCTGCCGGCGGAGAGCTCCCGCTCAATCGAGACCACCGGCAGGAAGGCTGCCCCCAGCCCTGATTGGACGGCATTTTTAATCGCTTCGAAGGAGTTGAGCTCCATCTCAATCTTGATCCGGCCCAGATCCAGGCCAGATCTGGTCAGCAGTTGATCCACCATTTTGCGGGTGGTGGACTGGGCATCGAGGCAAACGAACCCCAGTCGGTAGAGATCGTCCTTGGTGAGCTCGGGCAGCCGCGCCAGGGGATGTTTAACCGGCAATACCAGGGCCAGCTCATCGCTGGCATAGGGCACCACCTGCAACAGCTCGTTGAGGTCGGCGGGTAATTCGCCACCGATAATCGCCAGATCGATCTGGCCGTTAGCGACGCTCCAGCCGGTGCGGCGGGTGCTGTGCACCTGGAGCTGCACCGCCACCTCGGGATACTTCTGGCGAAACAGGCCGATCATGCGGGGCATCAGGTAGGTGCCCGTGGTCTGGCTGGCTCCCACCACCAGGGAGCCGCCCTTGAGGTTTTGCAGATCCTCCAGGGCGCGGCAGGCCTCTTGACACTGGCTGAGAATTCGGTCGCAGTAGCTGAGCAACAGGTGACCGGCTTCGGTGAGCTGGGCCTTGCGGCCGCCGCGATCGAACAGGGAAACACTGAGCTGCTTTTCCAGGTTTTGAATCTGCAGACTCACCGCCGGCTGGGTGACATAGAGGCTGTCGGCAGCCTTCTTGAAGCTGCCCTCGGAGGCAATCGCCCGCAGGATGCGCAGCTGATCGAGAGTGAAGGGCAGATCGGCCATGGCCTGGGTGCAGGCCAAAACTCTAAGTGGGGCTTCGGATGGCCAGAATCAGCAGCCTCCACTGCCTCTAGGGCCCGATGGCCAGCCCCCTGAGCCAGCCGCAGGGACTGCACCACAGCAGCGGCGTGGTGTTAGCCCTGCTGCTGGGCTTTGCCCTGATCCATAGCGGCGGCGCCTCGCTGCGCTACTGGGGTAGCGCCCGCATTGGCGAGCGAGCCTGGCGGCTGCTGTTTGCCGCCATCAGCATCCCGGCGGCAAGTCTGCTGATCGGCTATTTCCTGCAGCACCGCTACGACGGCGTCCGCCTCTGGAACCTGCAGGACCAGCCCTGGATCGTGCCAGTGGTCTGGGCCGGCACGGCGGTGAGTTTTTTCTTCCTCTACCCAGCCACCTACAACCTGCTGGAGATCCCGGCGCTGCAAAAGCCCCAGGTGAGGCTCTATGCCACAGGGATCATCCGGGTGACGCGGCACCCCCAAGCCGTGGGCCAAATCCTCTGGTGCGCCACCCACCTGCTCTGGATCGGCAGCAGTTTCATGCTGGCCACCAGTGCCGGTCTGATCGCCCACCATCTTTTTGCGGTTTGGAATGGCGATCGCCGGCTGGCCAACCGCTTCGGCGCCGCCTTCGAGGAGCTAAAGGCCAACACCTCGGTACTGCCGTTCAAAGCCCTGCTGGAGGGCAGGCAGCAGCTGGTGCTGGCGGAGTTCCTGCGCCCCTCGCAGCTGGGCATCGCCATCGCCATCGGCTTGATCTGGTGGTCCCATCGTTGGATCGGCCTGGGCGCCACCGCCTTCGCCCGCAGCGCCCTGAGCCACTGGCTGGGTTGAACCGCAATCCTCCACAGCCCATCGTGGGGTGGTAACGGCTGCCTACACTCAAACCCAACCATCTCCAGCCGGATGCCCTCAGCCGCAGAACTCGCCTGGTTGATCCCGGTTTTGCCCCTGCTGGGGGCTTGCCTAAGTGGTCTGGGGTTGATCAGCTTTAACCGCACGGTCAATCGGCTGCGCAAACCGGTGGCATTGCTGCTGATAAGCAGCGTGGGCGCAGCGGCAGTACTCAGTTTTGCAGTGTTGGCAGAGCAGCTTGGCGGGGCAGCTCCCGTTGAGGTGCTGTTCAACTGGGCCAGCGCCGGCAGCTTCAACCTGCAGATGGGCTTCCGGGTGGATGCCCTGGGGGCGGTGATGCTCTGCCTGGTTACCACCGTTGCCCTGCTGGTGATGGTGTACTCCGATGGCTACATGGCCCACGACAAGGGCTATGTGCGTTTCTTTACCTACCTGGCCCTGTTCAGCAGCTCGATGCTCGGCCTGGTGATCAGTCCAAACCTGCTGGAGATTTATGTCTTCTGGGAGCTGGTGGGCATGTGCTCCTATCTGCTGGTGGGCTTCTGGTATGACCGCGATGGCGCCGCCAATGCCGCCCAGAAAGCCTTCGTGGTCAACCGCGTTGGCGACTTCGGCCTGCTGCTGGGAATCCTTGGCTTGTTCTGGGCCACTGGCAGCTTCGGATTTGAGCAAATCGGCAGCGGATTGCAGCAAGCCGTAGCCGATGGCAGCGTCAGCAATGGCGTGGCAATTTTGCTCTGCCTGCTGGTGTTCATGGGGCCGATGGCCAAGTCGGCCCAGTTCCCCCTGCACGTGTGGCTGCCCGATGCCATGGAGGGCCCCACCCCGATTTCCGCCCTGATCCACGCGGCCACCATGGTGGCCGCTGGCGTGTTTCTGGTCGCCCGGCTCCAGCCCCTCTACGAGGCCTTCCCGGCGGTGAATCTGGTGATCGCCGCAGTCGGCACGATCACCCTGTTTCTGGGGGCCTCGATTGCCCTCACCCAGATGGACCTCAAGAAGGGTCTGGCCTACAGCACCGTCTCGCAGCTGGGCTACATGATGCTGGCCATGGGCTGTGGCGCTCCCGTGGCGGGCATGTTCCACCTGGTAACCCACGCCTTCTTCAAGGCGATGCTGTTCCTGGGCTCCGGTTCGGTGATCCATGCCATGGAAGAGGTGGTGGGCCATGAACCGGTGTTGGCCCAGGACATGCGCCTGATGGGCGGATTGCGCCGCAGCATGCCAATCACCAGCACCACCTTCTTGATCGGCTGCGTAGCGATCAGTGGCATACCGCCCCTGGCGGGCTTCTGGAGCAAGGACGAAATCCTGGGCCAAGCCTTCGGCAGCTTTCCAGTGCTCTGGGCGGTGGGCTTTATCACCGCAGGCATGACCGCCTTTTACATGTTCAGGCTCTACTTCCTCACCTTTGAGGGCAACTTCCGTGGCGGCGACACAGCACTTCAAGCCCAGCTACTAGCCGCAGCCGGTAAGCCAGTGGGCCCAGATGCCGATCACAGCGACCACCACAAAGACAACCTCCCCCATGAATCCGGCTGGCAAATGGCCATGCCCCTGGCCGTATTAGCGGTGCCCTCGGTGCTGATCGGCCTGCTGGGCACCCCTTGGAACAGCCGCTTCGTCGCCCTGGTGGATCCCCACGAGTACGTCCACATGGCCAAAGCTTTCAGCTGGGCTGAGTTTCTGCCCCTGGCTGGGGCTTCGGTGGCGATCTCGGTGGCCGGCATCAGCCTGGCGGCTTTCGCCTACCTGCTGCACAAGCTGGATCTGGCCCAGGCGGTGGCCGCTCGATTCCCGCGCATCAATGCCTTCTTGGCCAATAAGTGGTATCTGGATGCAATCAACGACAAGCTGTTCGTTCAGGGCAGCCGCAAGCTGGCCAAATCGGTGCTGGATGTGGATTCCAAGGTGGTGGACGGAGTGGTGAACCTCACGGGCCTGCTCACCCTGGGCAGCGGCGAAGGGCTTAAGTATTTCGAAACCGGCCGGGCCCAGTTCTATGCCCTGATCGTCTTTGGTGGCGTGATCGCCCTGGTGGTGCTGTTCGGCTCCCTGGGCTGAGCGGCAGCCACTGCGATAGCCAGCAAAGCAGCTCGCCACTCTGCCTTGGGCCAGCCCTGCTTGGGCCAGCTCTGCTTGGGCCAGCTCGCCTTGGGCCAGCTCAAGGGCGCTCAGCTGAGCTGGCCAAAGCAACTGACTCCGCTCTGTGTGCCAACCCCCACGGGCGCTGGTCTGAGCTGGGTGGTATTTCTACACTCCTTAAAAGGTGATCCTTGTCCGTGGCCTTTCCCTGGCTAAGTGCCGCGATTCTGTTCCCGATCGGTTCTGCCCTGCTGATTCCCTTCGTGCCCGACAAGGGTGACGGCAAGCAGGTGCGCTGGTTCGCCTTGGGGGTGGCGCTGATCACCTTCCTGATCACCGTGGGTGGCTACCTCAACGGCTACGACCCAGCCAAAGAGGGGCTGCAGCTGGTGGAACGGGTGCAGTGGCTGCCCGAATTGGGGCTGGCCTGGTCGGTGGGGGCTGATGGGCTGTCAATGCCGCTGATCCTGCTCACCAGCTTCATCACCTCCCTGGCCTGCCTGGCGGCCTGGCCGGTGAGCTTCAAGCCAAAACTTTTCTATTTCCTGCTGTTGGCGATGGATGGCGGCCAGATCGCCGTCTTCGCCGTGCAGGACATGCTGCTGTTCTTCTTGGCCTGGGAGCTGGAACTGCTGCCCGTTTACCTGCTGCTGGCGATCTGGGGGGGCAAAAAACGCCAATACGCCGCCACCAAGTTCATCATCTATACGGCGGGCAGCTCGCTGTTCATCTTGATCGTGGGCCTGGCCATGGCCTTCTACGGGGGCAACACCAGCTTTGAGTACTCGGTGCTGATGGCCAAGGAGTTTGGCACCAAGTTCCAGCTGCTCTGCTATGCGGGCCTACTGATAGCTTTCGGGGTCAAGCTGCCGATTGTGCCTCTGCACACCTGGCTGCCCGATGCCCACGGAGAGGCCACAGCCCCGGTGCACATGCTGCTGGCCGGCATCTTGCTGAAGATGGGCGGCTACGCCTTACTGCGTTTCAACGTGCAGCTACTGCCGGCTGCCCACGCCCAGTTCGCACCTTTGCTGGTGGTGCTTGGCGTTGTGAATATAATTTACGCAGCACTCACTTCCTTTGCCCAGCGAAACCTTAAACGCAAGATCGCCTATAGCTCGATTAGCCACATGGGTTTTGTGTTAATCGGCATCGGCAGCTTCAGCGCCCTAGGCACTAGCGGAGCGATGCTACAAATGATCAGCCATGGCCTAATCGGGGCCAGCCTGTTCTTTTTGGTGGGGGCCACCTACGACCGCACCCATACACTTCAGCTCGACGAGATGGGTGGCATAGGCCAGAAAATGCGCAAAATGTTTGCGCTCTGGACCATTTGCTCCCTAGCCTCCTTAGCCCTACCTGGCATGAGTGGCTTTGTCTCTGAGCTGATGATTTTTGTCGGCTTCTCCACCAGCGAAGCTTACACACTCAGCTTCCGCATAGTAATGGCGGTACTGGCGGCAATCGGGGTGATTCTCACCCCTGTATACCTGCTATCCATGCTGCGGGAGATCTTCTACGGTCGCGAGAACACCGAACTCACCTCCCACACCCATCTGGTGGACGCCGAGCCGCGAGAGATCTACGTAATCAGCTGCCTTCTGGTGCCAATCATCGGCATCGGCCTCTACCCTCGTCTAGTGACCGATACCTACCGCGCTTCAATCGAGGCTTTGGTAGTGCGGGAAAGCCTGGCGCTCAAGGAACTTTCGCTACCGCCGGCAGGCGGGGAACTGATCCGTCAGCAGCTCCTCAAGGCCCCCTTGTTGCCCGCCTGAATTAGCCTAGGCTTAGCTCTCGCCTCCCCCGTTCAGGCATGAAACAGCTGAACTTCCTGCTGATCTTCAGCTTTGGCCTTGCCATGGTGATGTTCACCCTGGAGAACACGGCAGCCACCACCGTTCAATTCCTGCCAGGGGTTTCCTTCACCCTGCCCCTGGCGGCGATGCTGCTGTTGGTGGGAGGCCTGGGGGCCACGGCCGCCTGGGTATTTGCTGTGTGGAGCGGCGTGGTGCGCAAGGTGGAGGAGCTGCAGAGCCAAGGCGAACTGGAAGCTCAAGAAGTGCGAATCCGCGAATTAGAAACAGATCTAGAGCGCTACCGCGCCACGGTCGATGCCCAGCTGGCACTCCTACCTGCCGCTAAAGAAGATTGAAACGGCGCCAGTTAGACGCCATAGCCGCAACCAGCAGCTACAGGCAATGGCAATCCAGCACTCGAAGCCAAACCAGCGCCCGAAGGCAATCCAGCCCCCGAAGGTAAGGGAAAACAAACGCCCAATTGCAATAGAAAACCAACCCGAAGGCGATGAAGAACCAGCGCCTCCACATCTTGGCAGTCTATGGATTGTCGATAATTTGTCGGCTTTCGCCCCTGGGATCGATAGCCAGCCTGGGGGGGGGTGCCAGCAGCTGGCCAAGCCGAGGCACTTGCCTTGGGCTGGTGGGCTGGGCTGGGGCCCACCAGCAGGGCTAGCGACAATTCCACACCACCGATAAGTTGGCCCTGGTAAACGAAGTTACGGTGGAGCACTCGGTTGGCTGAAAGGGGGGCCAGGCTGGCCATCCGCCTGTTGCAGGATGCCGCCGAACGCGGCGAAATTGATCCTTGGGATGTCGATGTGATCGCCGTGATCGACGGTTTCCTCGACCAGCTGCACCAGCGGATCGCCCTGCCCAGAATCGCGGCCCAAGGCGGCAGTTTCGAGCAGGATCTGGCCGACACCAGCGAAGCCTTTTTGGCCGCCTCTGTGCTGGTGAGCCTCAAGGCCGAGCTATTAGAAGCCAGCACAGTGGTGGCCAACTCTCTGATAGAGGACTGCTGCGACGCGGAAATGGAAGCGGCTGAGCAACCCTGGCTAGATCAGCCAGGGTTGGATCTGCCCCGCAGGCCTGAGCGGCACCTGTGGCGCCGCCCCGTAGCGCCCCCTCCCCTGCAGCGGCCGGTGACCCTGGGGGAACTGATTCGTCAACTGGAGGAGATTGCCGCCCAGCTGGACCAGGACCAGGGCCGGCCAAAGCAGCGACACCGCCCCAAGCGCTACAGCGACAGAGAGGCCATCGACCAGGTGGCTGCCCTGGCCCACCGCGAGAAGCTGCCAGAGACCACTGCCGCCCTCTGCAAGTTCCTGCAGCAATGGGAACCGGCGCTCGACTGGACCAACTTCGAGCAACTGGTAAGCAGCTGGGCAAACGCCGTGACCAGCGGTGAGGTGGCCCAAGACCTCGACAGCGACCGGGTGGGGGTGTTCTGGGCCCTGCTGTTCCTCTGCCACCAGGGCAGCGTGGAACTGGAGCAGCGGGGCGGCCTGTTTGGCCCACTCAGCATAAAGCGCTGCGCCGCAACGGATCTAGGGTCAGCTCCGCCGCCGGCTCTGGATCGGCTAGCGGCCTGAGAGGGTTGCCTAGGATGTAAGCACTGTCGGAAATGAGCAAGCGCCAATGAAGGCGATGATCTTGGCCGCCGGCAAGGGAACCAGGGTGCAACCGATCACCCACGTGATCCCCAAGCCGATGATCCCCATCCTGCAAAAGCCGGTGATGGAATTTCTGTTGGAGCTGCTGCGGGAGCACGGCTTCAATGAAATAATGGTAAATGTCTCCCACCTGGCCGAGGAGATAGAAAATTATTTTCGCGATGGCCAGCGATTCGGAGTGCAGATCGCCTACAGCTTCGAAGGGCGCATCGAAGACGGCGAATTAATCGGCCAAGCCTTGGGCTCAGCCGGTGGCCTCAAGAAAATCCAGAACTTCCAGCCCTTCTTTGACGACACCTTTGTGGTGCTCTGCGGAGATGCCCTAGTTGATCTCAACCTCACCGAAGCAGTTAAGCGTCATCGGGAGAAGGGAGCCCTGGCAAGCCTGGTTACCAAGCGAGTGCCTCGGGATCAGGTGAGTAGCTACGGTGTGGTGGTCACGGATGACCAGGGCAGAGTGCTCTCCTTCCAGGAGAAACCCTCAGTAGAAGAAGCAGCCAGCGACATGATCAATACTGGCATCTATATTTTTGAACCACAAATTTTCGATTACATCCCAAGCGGTCAGCCCTTTGACATCGGCTCAGACCTGTTTCCCAGGCTTGTGAGTGCCGGAGCATCCTTCTACGCCCTGCCGATGGAGTTTGAGTGGGTTGATATCGGCAAAGTTCCAGATTATTGGCAGGCAATACGAAGCGTACTTCAGGGGGAAGTGCGCCAAGTACAGATCCCTGGCAAGGAGGTGCGCCCCGGAGTTTTTGCCGGACTCAACGTAGCTGCCGACTGGGACAAAATCAAGATCCAAGGCCCTGTCTATGTGGGCGGCATGACCCGCATCGAAAACGGAGCCACGATAATTGGACCGGCAATGATTGGCCCCAGCTGTCAGGTCTGCGAGGGTGCAACCATTGATAATTCAATCATTTTTGACTACTCCCGCATTGGCCCCGGGGTAAGACTTTTTGAGAAGCTTGTGTTTGGCCGCTACTGCGTGGATCGCAACGGAGATCACTTTGATCTCCAAGAAGCGGCGCTTGATTGGTTGATCACCGACGCCCGACGCCAGGATCATGTGGCGCCCTCTCCGCAACAAAAAGCGATGGCAGACCTGCTGGGAACCGACCTAACCATCAGCCAAGCCGCCTAGCCCTCTAGCCGCCCAGGCATCTACCAACTACAACCGGTAACCGCTTGCGATCGATAACCGATAACTTACGGCTGACAACCAATAGAGAACTTCACAATTGCTCGCTTTGCTCCTGCGAACGATGTCCAGCCAGTCGCCGCAATGCTTCTCAGTTCGCAAGAGCAGTGAATTTTGAATTTTTCGAGGTGCCTAATAGCCAATACCCAGCAACCAACAGCCAATAACCAATAACCAATAACCAGTGACCAGTGACCAATAACAACTAATGAGATTCTGGAAAACCAACCCATGGCCCCAATTAGCGCCCTGAAGCTGCCCAGGGTGTTGTGGGCCAGGCTGGCATCAGGAATCGTTGCTTTCCAGAATCTACCTATTTGGCGCTAAATCCAGCCAGTTTAAGGATGGCTGGAATCCTCTCTTCTGCCTTAATCGCCATCAAATGCACCCCCTGGGCCAGATTCCTGTAGGTCTCCACCTGCTCAGCGGCTATGGCGATACCCTCGGCTGCGGGATCGGCCGCTGAGGCCAGCCGATCGATCACCGCCTGGGGGATATGGACACCGGGCACCACCCGGTTAATAAACGCTGCATTCTTGGCCGACTTGAGCAGGAACACCCCGGCCAGCACCGGCAACTGCAACGGCGCGGCGATCTCCTCGACGAAACGCCGCAGCGCAGCGGCGTCGGTGACCATCTGGGTCTGAATGAAGCGGGCGCCAGCGGCTTTTTTGCGCTCCACCCGCCGCCGTAGCCCGCTCCAACTGGGCGATTGGGGATCGGCCGCAGCCCCGGCAAACAGGGCCGTGGGGCCGTCGGGCAAGGGGCCGAGCACCGGATCCACTCCCGCATTGAACTGGGCCACCAACTGCAGCAGCCGCACCGCCTCCAGCTCGTTCACCGCTCTGGCCTTGGGCTGATCGCCTGCCCGCACCGGATCGCCAGTGAGACAGAGCAGATTGCGCAGCCCCAGGGCATGGGCCCCCAGCAGATCGGCCTGCAACGCGATGCGATTACGGTCGCGGCAAGCCAGCTGGAGTACAGGTTCAATCCCTTCATCCAACAGCAGGCGGCACATGGCCAGGCTGGACATGCGCATTACCGCCCGGCTGCCATCGGTGACATTCACCGCGTCCACCCAGCCAGAGAGCGCCCGGGCTGCCTCCAAGGTGCGGGCAGGGTCGCCGCCGCGGGGAGGCATCACCTCTGCCGTGATCGCGAAGCGGCCCTGGTCGATAGCCTGTTGTAGCCCCACACTCCCCCCACAGATGGGGGCATCATCCGACACCGCACTCCCTAAACTGAATCCACCGCTCCATCCCTGCCAGTGAACGAGCTTTCAGAGCGGGAGATCGAAATTGTCGAACTGGTGGCCCAGGGACTGACCAACCAGGAGATTGCCCACTCGCTCACGATCAGCAAGCGCACGGTGGACAACCACGTCAGCAATATCTTCACCAAGACCGGCGCCAAGAATCGGGTGGCGCTGCTGAATTGGGCCCTTGACCATGGCAAGATCTGCCGCGATGGCTTCAATTGCTGCTCCCTGGAGGGCCGGGACTGATCAGGACGAGATCGCGCTCACTTTCGGCATCAAGGGCCAGGAGCAGCCGCCAGACGGCTCCCCCAGGCTGGCTCAGGCGGGGTCTGGGGGCGATCCCAGCCAAGCCAACAACTGCTGGCGCCGCGAATCTGGCCAAGTGGCCAGGGGCTGGCAGGCCAGGGCTGCGTTGCTCAATTCAGGTCTGCCTGTGATCTCCAGCCCGCACCAGGGGGGCACCAGCAACTTGCCCTGATCAGGGGCGGCGTCCTGCAGTTCCACTTCGGCGACCACCAGCGGCGCATTGTCCGCCTCGAACACATCCAGCACCCAGTCGCCACCGGGCAGGGTCAGCCCGTAACGGCACTTGCTCAGCTGGCGGGGCGCCAGAGCCAACAGACTCTCGGCATCGTCCGGGGGAATTGGATACTCAAACTCGTGACGCACCAAACCATCGGCGGAGGCGTTGGCCTTGAGGGTGAGCCAAGCCCGCCCATCCCCCAGGCGCACCCGCACCGTAAAACCATCCGGCCCTGCCGTTAGGTAGCCCTGGCGCAGCTGCGCCTGCCAGGCCACCTGACTCCGCCAGGCTTCGCTGGTGACCAGAAAACGGCGTTCAATCTCAAGGGCCATGGCAGGTAAATAGCTAATTTGACGCTGGCTCAGCGGGGGAGAGGCTACCCGCCCAGTGCAATTTGTGACTGAGGGTGCGGAAGTAGGAAGGGCTATGTTCCAATACCACCATCAAGGCCATATTGGCGCTGCGCTGCACCACCACCCGATCACCTAGTCGCAAGGTAGTTGCATCGGTGCCATCTTTCCACAGTTTCACGCTGCCACTGGTTTCCCCGAGGGGGGCCACCGAGAGCCTGGAGCGAGGCGGCACCACCACCGTGCGGCTGGACAGGCTGATCGGGCAGATCGGCGTGACCACTATCGCCTCCAAGCCAGGGTGGAGGATCGGGCCGCCGGCTGCCATCCCATAGCCGGTGGAGCCAGTGGGGGTGGCCAAGATCAGGCCATCGCCTCGGTACTGATCCACCACTTCGCCATCAATCTCTAGCTCCAACTCACAGATGGGAGCAGCCTCTTCGAAACAAGGCTTTAAATAAATGTCATTTAGGGCACAGTGCGCCTCATCCAGGGGCGGAGACAGAACACTTCCCTCACGGCGGTGCACATTGGCATCCAACATCATCCGCCGCTCCAGGGCATAGGCGTCATGGCGCAGACGCCACCAAAGATTGTCTGGCTGATCGCCCAGCTTGAGTTGTCGGTGTTCATGGGTAAGGAAGCCCAGATGGCCACCTACGTTGAAGCTAAGAATCGGCACGCCGTGAGCGGCCAGATGTCGCGCGGCAGCCAGCACGGTGCCATCGCCTCCCAACACCAGGGCCAGATCGGGCAGCTCGGGCTCGCTGGCCAGCAGCCCCGGGAAGGGGTTGAGGTTTAAGCCACTGGGGGCGATAACAACCCGACAGCCATCGGCGCGCAGTTGATCCGCACAGAGGCGGGCCTGGCGCTCGGCGACCTGGCTGCCACTGCGGATGATCAGCCATACCCTATCTAGGAGCATGCTCTCTAGCGGCGTTCAGGGGAGATCATCGGGCAGAAATCAAAAAACAGGGGGGTAAGTGGGGAATTGCTCGCCAATCCCATACTTATAACCAAACGAAAAGCGGGAGGAATTCGGAGACTTATCGCCGATCGGGTACTGAGTTAAGTCGAATTGCAAACAATAGCCGCTTAAAATCAAAGCCCTATCCAAACAAATGGGAGGATACCGGCGAAAAAAATGGGAGGCTACCAGCGAAGCAGATTGAATCGCTCCATGTCCACCGTCTCTCGGTTGCGATATAGGGAGAGGAGAATTGCCAGACCGACGGCAGCTTCCGCCGCGGCGACGGTAATCACGAAGATGGTAAATACCTGGCCACGAATGAGCTGACCGTCTAGGTAGTCAGAAAAAGCCATCAGATTGATGTTTACTCCGTTGAGCATCAATTCAATGCTCATCAGCACCCGCACGGCATTGCGACTATTGATCAAACCCCAGACGCCGATGCAAAACAGCAAAGCAGCAAGCACCAGATAGGCCTGGAGGGGAATGGAAGTGGGCAGATTAATAGTCATCGAACAGGTTCCTGAACAGGGTTTTGGACCAGCAGAGGGGTGCGAGCCTTTTCAATCAAGCCTTGATCTACTGGTGCTCCAGTGACGATGTCACTGCTGAATACATCACGGCGAGCCAAGACTATGGCACCGATCATCGCCATCAGCAGCAGCACAGAAGCCAGTTCAAAAGGCAGCAGATAATCGCTGAACAGGTGCTCGCCAATCCGAATTGTGGCTTCCTCTCCCACAGGCGATGGGCCAGGCAGGGCCCAGGGGGTGGTGAAGGCGACGCGGATCAACAGGGCCAACAGACCACCGCAGACCAGTCCAGAAAGCACACGCCTCAAGGGCAGCCCCGGCACAGCCGCCAGGTTCTCTTTCTTGTTCACGAGCATGATCGCAAACAAGATCAATACATTCACAGCACCCACGTAAACCAGCACCTGAGCTGCAGCCACGAAGCTGGCATTGAGCAGCAGGTACAAACCGGCCACAGACAGGAATACCCCACCCAGCAGGAAGGCGGAATAGACGATATTGGGCAGCAATACCACCCCTAATGCCCCTAGCACCAGGGTAATCGAGAGAATGGCAAAGCAAATCAGCTGGGTGAAAGAGGCGATGGTCATCAGCCTTGCTCCTGGGGGGCAGCGGTGGTGGTCGACGCGGGAGCGGCAGCCTCGCTCTTGGCCCAGCTGTCCAGCAGCGCCTGGGGCAGCTGACCGGCCCGGGGGGAGGTATCTGGCACGCCATGGGGATCCATTTCCCCCTTGGGCAGATAGACCAACTCTCGCAGGGCAATCACCGCAGGATCACTGGTAACACTGGTGGGCAGGCGCCCCAGGGCAATGTTGTCGTAATTGAGGCTATGGCGATCAAATGCGGCCAGCTCATACTCCTCAGTCATAGACAGGCAATTGGTTGGGCAGTACTCAACGCAATTGCCGCAAAAAATACACACTCCGAAATCGATGGAGTAGTTGCGCAGTTCTTTCTTCTTGGTGGCCTTGTTCATCACCCAATCCACCACGGGCAGATTGATCGGGCAGACCCGCACGCACACCTCACAGGCAATGCATTTATCAAACTCGTAGTGGATGCGTCCCCGGTAGCGCTCGGAAGGGATCAGCTTCTCGTAGGGGTACTGCACCGTGACCGGGCGTCGGCGCAGGTGGTCGAAGGTGACCGCCAACCCCTGGGCCAGGTACTGGGACGCACCCACCGCGTCGCGGGTGTAGTCGGCAACTTTTTTGAGAAACCCAAACATGTGCTGTGAGTGGCGAACTGGCGGGTAATGGTGATCGTGATCACCATGATGGCTCGAATTTGAACCAAGCTGTCGGGGTCAGCCCCCAAACACAGCGGGGAAGGCCAATTTCAAGGCGGCGGTGACCAACAAATTCACCAGGGCGATCGGCAACAGGAACTTCCAGCCCAGATCGAGCAGCTGGTCGATGCGCACCCGGGGGGTGGTCCAGCGCAACAGGATCGCCAGGAACACCAGCAGGTATGCCTTGAGCACGGTCATCACGATGCCCACCGAGGCGGTGATCAGCTGCACCAGGGGCGCGTCGATCGGCTGGTGCAGCCATCCCGCCAACCACTCCACCGGCAGCGGGAAGCCCCAGCCACCGAGGTAGAGCACCGACACCAGCAGGGCCGAGAGCACAAGGTTGATGTAGCTGCCCAGGTAGAAGAGGGCGAACTTCATGCCGGAGTACTCGGTCTGGTAACCGGCCACCAGCTCCTCCTCCGCCTCAGGCAGGTCAAAGGGCAAGCGCTCGCACTCGGCCAGGGCACAGATCCAGAAGATCACGAAGCCCACCGGCTGGCGCCAAATATTCCAGCTGAGGATGCCCGCACCGCTCTGTTGATTAACTATGTCTACGGTGCTGAGCGAATTGCTCATCATCACCACCGCCAAAACGGCCAGGGCCAGGGGAATCTCATAGGAGATCGATTGGGCCGCAGCCCTTAGGCCCCCCAGCAGGGAGTATTTGTTGTTGGAGGCATAGCCGCTCATCAGCAGACCAATCGGCTGGATGCTGCTGAGCGAAATCCACAGAAAGATGCCGATGCCCACGTTGCTGATCAGCAGGTGCTGACCAAAGGGCACCACCAGCCAGCTGAGGATCACCGGGATCAGCACCAGCACCGGGCCCAGGGTGAACAGCAAGCCATCGGCCCGAGCCGGGATCACGTCTTCCTTGAACAGCAGCTTGAGGCCGTCGGCGATCGGCTGCAGCACCCCCAGGGCGCCGGCGTACTCAGGGCCGATGCGTTGCTGAACCGCTGCGGAAATCTTGCGCTCCAGCCAGACATTCACCAGCACGCCAACCACTGCGGCCACGAGCACCAGCAGCATTGGCAGCGGCAACCAGAGCAGATGGGCCGCCCCTGGACTGAGACCGAAACCCTGGAATGCGGCCTCAAAGCTGGCCTCCAGGTCGAGGCCGGGCGGCACTGCGGCCAAGGTGGTGACTATGGGGGCGGCCAGGAGGCAGTCGGTGGTGATCACCATGCCGGTGGGGACAGTGGGGGCAACTTAGGGCGCCAGAGCCTCAACGTGACTGCACCGGCAGCCAAGCCCGGCCGGTGGAGCCCGTGTAGATCTGGCTGGGGCGGTAGATGCGGTTGGCTCCCAGCTGTTCCTTCCAGTGGGCCAGCCAGCCAGCGGTGCGGGCGATCGCGAAGATCGGCGTAAACAGATCCTCGGCAATACCGAGCTTGCGATACACCAATCCCGAATAGAAATCGACGTTGGGGTAGATGCCCTTGGGGCCAAGTCGCTCGGCTGCCGCCGCCTCCAGCTTGCGAGCCAAGTCGTAGAGGGGATCATCCCCGAAGGTATCGAACAGCTGCTTGGCCAGCTGCTGCAGAATCACGGCGCGGGGATCCTTCACCTTGTATTCCCGGTGGCCAAAACCCATGATCTTCTGCTTGGCGGCGATGGCCCGATCCAGCCAAGGCTCCACCTGATCTTCGCTGCCAATCTCCTCCAACATCGCCAGCACATACTCGTTGGCACCACCGTGCAGCGGCCCCGCCAAGGTGCCCACGGCCGAGGCCACGACGGCATAGGGATCGGTGAGGGTGCTGGCGGTTACCCGGGCGCTAAAGGTGCTGGCATTGAGACTGTGCTCGGCATGCAGAATCAAGCAGGCATCGAAAATTTGCGCCGCCAGTGGATCCGGCGCCCGCTCGGTGAGCATGTAGAGAAAGTTGGAAGAAAAGGGCAGATCGTCGCGGGGCTGGATCGGATCTTGACCCTTGCGAATTAACTGAAATGCCGCCACCATCGTGGGAATTTTGGCAATCAGCCTCACCACGGCTTGATATATATATTGAGGGTCATCAAGGGCGCGACGGGAATAAAACAGCCCCAGGGATGCCGCACTGCTCTGCAGCGCATCCATCGGATGTCCCGAGGCGGGGAAGCACTTCATCATGTCCCGGATCCGGAAGCTCACCCGGCGATGCATCTGCACCTCATGCTCGAATTCCGCCAGCTGATCCGCATCCGGCAGCTCTCCCCAAATCAGCAGATAAACCGTCTCCAGGAATGTGCTGTGGTTGGCCAGGTCTTCGACGCTGTAGCCGCGATAGGTGAGTAAACCCTGTTGAC
The DNA here is from genome assembly GCA_044375975.1 of Prochlorococcaceae cyanobacterium. Classification (GTDB taxonomy): domain Bacteria; phylum Cyanobacteriota; class Cyanobacteriia; order PCC-6307; family Cyanobiaceae; genus UBA5018. The sequence continues at coordinate 16,644 of JBILLQ010000005.1, read as the reverse complement.
CATCGATGTCGCAGATGGCCGAATGGGTAGCCGGGACCCCCTCCAGGCCGGGCCTAAACGAGAGCTCCCCCGCGCTTTGGGGGGCTGTCGGGGTCGCCGCCATAACTAAAAATGCCGCTTATGTCTTAATCGCAAACCTAGGCCCATCCATCGATCCCGCAAAGGCCCCCTGGCTGGGTCCCGCAGCTGGGGGTGGTGCGCAGCTAGGGGCCAGGGGTCAATTTGAGCAGCAGCCGCGGGGTGAGCAGCAGCCGCAGGCTGGGCATTGGCGTGAGCACGATCAAAGCCAAGCCAGCCTTCTTCAGCTGGATCGCACCGGCGGGGGCCCCCAACAGTCGGCAGGCCAATTGGCCCAGGTCGGGCTCATGGCCCACCAACATCAGCCGCGGGCAGCGGGATGCCAACACCAGGGGCAGGGGATCGCCGCCGGGGGCCAGGGCCCCATCCAGCTCCAGCCGGGACGCCAAGCCCGCAGCCACGGCGATCTCGGCCGTCTGGCGGGCGCGGACCAGGGGACTGCTGAGCAGTCGGTCCGCCCCCAGCCCCAGCCGCAGCAGCTGGTCGGCCACGGCGCGGCTGCGGCTGAGCCCCGCCGCCGTGAGCGGCCGCTCGCCATCGGCCTTGAGATCAGCACTGGCATCGGCACTGGCATCGTCACTGGGCTTGGCCCTTTCCGCGGCGATGCCATGCCGAAACAGCAGCAGTTCCCTTGGGCGCTCTCCGGGGCTCTCGCTGGCAGATGAGTCGCTGGCCGGTGCGTCAATGCTGCCCATGGCTCAACCCAAATCCAGGCGGGCCATCAACCGCAGGCCATCGGCCTCGGGGGCCAAGGCCAGGCTGAGCCCCTGCACGGCATCGCCAAGCGGCGCACCGGCCAGGCCAGACAGCAGCCGCCAACCACTCCACTGTTGCAACATCCGCCTCGCCTGGGGGCCATCGACGGCCAGGCGGGCGGCGGCAGGCCGATCGATGGCCTGCAATTGCTTGAGGCGAGCGCGGGGCTGCCGCCGCGATTCGGCCTGTTGCTGCAGCCGATCCAGGCCATGGGCCCACCAGGCCAGATCCGCATCCACGGCGCGCACTCCCACCAGTTCGGCCTGCAGCTGGCGAGCATCACCCCTGCCCCTGCGCCCGGGGGCGGGGGCGGCCAGATGGGTCCACACCGTCGAGGGGCGGCCATCGGCCAGGGTCAAGGGCGCGGCGATCAGCCCCTGGGCCGCCAGGGCCGGCTCCAGATCGCCGGGGGCCGGCTGCCCGGCTGCAGTGCCCAACAGCCAGCCATCTCTGCCTTCCGCCCAGAGCAGCGGTCCGGAATCGGCGGCCATCACCAGGCCGGGCAGGGGGCCGCTGGCCGCACCGAGGCTGCGGGCCCAGAGGGGCTCGAGCAGGCCCAGCAACTGGCGGGGATCGTTCAGTAAAGCCAGGCTGGAAGCCTCGCCGCGCAGATGGGCCAGCAGCTCCGCCCCCACCTCCTGGTTCAAGGCTGGGGGGGCAGAGAGGGGGGCCGCGCCCCCGAGATCAACACCCGTATCAGCGGCGATATCAACACCGTTATCAGCATCAATTTCGGCGGCGATATCAGCGGCCAGCTCCGCCCCGGGATCACTGGCGCCATCTCCAGCGGGATCACTTGCACCCTCTTTACTGGGCTCGCCAGGGAGATCCCCAGGCTGATCGCCAGCGAGATCGGACCCGGCCAGGGGGGCTGGAGTGGCGGCGGCCCTGGCGACGGCCAGCTCCACCGCCAGGCTGGCCCCATCGGGGCGCAGGGAGGCGATCAGGCCGGTGATGCCCGCCTCGCTGCCCAAATCCTTGGGAATACCGAGCCAGGGGGCCAGGGCCGGCGGGCGGGCCACCAAAAGGGCCATGCCCCTGCCCAGATCGGCCACGCCGCGGCGGAAGGCATCGCTGGAGGCCAGGTTCAGGGCATCGATCTGGGACACATCCAGGGCCTGCTCCAGCACCCCCCGGCCGGAGGCGATCAGCACCAGGTCGTCGTCGATCAAGGCGGTGGCGATAGGTGTGGTTTTGGCTCCCACCAGGGCACCGCGACCGCTGATCAAGCCCATGCCGCGGTAGCGGCTGATCTGCAGGTCGGTGCCGGCCAGGCTGCGGCTCTGCCAGAAGCGCTGCAGGAATCTGCGGGCGCCCTCGCCATCGCGACTGCGCAGGCTCAACAGCCAGCCAGCGGCATCGGCTTCGCCCTGATTCGAGCCGATCAGGGCGAAGCCGATCTCAGGACCGAGCCAGCTGGCCAGCTCGCTGGGGTAATCGAGGCCGGCGGCCGCGAAGCCGCCATCCCTGAGCTGGGCCACGGCCTCGGCGGCGGCCCGGCGCTGGCGGGGGGCCACCACGGCCCGGGCATAGCCCAGGGGCTCCTCGCCATCGGTGAGCAGAAACAAACTCAAAGGCGCCTGGCGCGGCACGAAGCGGGCGGCCAGCGGCACCGCCAGGGGGCGGTGTTGCAATTGCAATGGCGAGCGGTTGAGCACCAGCCACCAGGCGCCGCCACCGAGGCCCAACAGCCCCAGGGCCAGCGACAGTAAAACCGCCAGGAACGGACGGGCCTTCATGCGCCCCAAGCAGGATGGCCCCATCCTGCCCGCTACCCCGGCTCAGCCGCCCCATGACCAACCCCCCAGCCACGCCGATCGCCATCGGCGTCGGCGACCTGCAGGCCCGCCTGGTGGCGGGAGAGGCCATCCAACTGGTGGATGTGCGAGAAGAAGCGGAACTGGCCATCGCCCGGCTACCCCACCCGGTGCTGCACCTGCCGCTAAGCCGCTCGGCCGACTGGCTGGAGCAGCTGAACGAACTGCTGGACCCCGACCGCCCCGTGGCGGTGCTGTGCCATGCGGGGATGCGCAGCTGGCACTTCGGCTGCTGGCTGATCGAACAGCGGGGCTATGGCCAGGTGTGGAACATTCAAGGCGGCATCGACGCCTGGAGCGTGGAGCTGGACGCCACTGTCCCTCGCTATTAGTCCCTCGCTATTAGTCCCTCGCTATTAGTTCCTCGTTACTAGTTCCCCAGAAAACCGGGACGAGCCAGACAAAACCCGCCCAGCGAGGGGCAATTGGTCCAGCCCGGGGCAGTCAAGCTGAGCCAGAAAACTGGATCCAGGCAGTCATCTCCAGCCGCAGTTGCCGCCAAGCTGAAATTAACTAGCAATATTGCTGCAGTCTCCCCTCGCTCCGCTCGCAGCCTTAGGTCAGCTCCCCCATCCGCGATCCGTTTCCTTCCGCCACCTTGTCCTCCGCCCGCCCAGCCCCCACCAACCGCGACCGCAGCGCTGAGGCAGGCCTGTCCAACCGCCAGCGGGAGGTGCTGCGACTGGCCGTGCGCCATTACGTGGACACGATGGAACCGGTGGGCAGCAGGACGCTGGTGCTGCGTTTCGGCCTGCCGGATAGCCCCGCCACCGTGAGGTCGGCGATGGGGGTGCTCTCCCAGCGGGGTCTGCTCACCCAACCCCACACCTCCGCCGGTCGCATCCCCAGCCAACAGGGCTACCGGCTTTACGTAAATCAGTTGCTGCCGGCCCCCGGTGCCGTGGCCCTGCAGCTGGAGCGGGAGCTGGCCGGCTTGAGCCTGCAGTGGGCGGCGCTCGACGACCTGCTGCTGCACCTGAGCCGACGCCTCGCCGAGCTCACCGGCCTGCTCAGCCTGATCACCCGGCCGCGGCCGCCGCTGGCGCAGCTGAGAGCCCTGCGCCTGGTGCCGAGCGGGGAGCGGTTGCTGGTGTTTTTGGTGCAGGGGGCCGTGACCACCAGCAGTCTCAACCTGCGACTACCGGGCCTGGCCGCCGCCCAGTTGCCGGCCTTGGAGCGCTGGGCCAACCAGCGGCTGGAAACCAGCGCTGGCCAATTGCCCTGGAGCCAATTGCCAGCGGAACTGCGCCTCAGCGGCGGGCTGCTGCACCAGGCCCTGGACAGCCACTCGCAACTGCAACCGCAGAGCGGTAGCGACACCTGGGCGGCGGGGCTGGGGGGCCTGCTGGGCCAGCCGGATTTCAGCGACGGCCAATCGCTGCTGCCCCTGGTGCAGCTGATGGAGGCAAACCCCCAGCAACTGTTGGGGCCCGGGGAGGCGATCTGGATCGGCAGCGAACATCCGCAGCGAGCCCTGGCGGACTGCGCCGTGGTGCAGGCCAATTACCGCAGTGCCGATGGCGGCCAGGGCTCGGTGGCCCTGGTGGGCCCGATGCGCATGGCCTACGCCACAGCCCGGGCGGCGGTGCGCTCGATCGCCCGGGTGCTGGAGCGCCTGTTGACCTAACCCCCGAGCCCGCCCAGCCTTTAGGCCAGCCGACCGCCCAGCCGCTCGGCCACGGTGTTTACGTCCTTGTCGCCGCGACCGGAGAGGTTGAGCACCACCTCGGTGCCGGGGGCCAACTCTGGACATAGCCATTCCAGGGCCGCGAAGGCATGGGCGGTTTCCAGCGCCGGGATGATCCCCTCCAGCTCACTCACCCGCCGCAGGGCGTCCAGGGCCTGGTCGTCGGTGACAGCAGCGTATTCGGCCCGGCCAATCTGGCGCAGATAGCTGTGTTCGGGCCCCACGCCCGGATAATCCAGGCCGGCACTGATCGAGTGGGCCTCCTGCACCTGACCCTCGGCGTCTTGGAGCAGCAAACTCATGGCGCCATGCAAAACGCCCACCCGGCCCTCGGTGATCGTGGCGGCATGGCGACCGCTGGCCACCCCCTCGCCGGCCGCCTCGACGCCAATCAGCCGCACGCTGGTATCGGGCACGAAGGCATGGAATAGCCCCATGGCATTGGAGCCGCCGCCAACGCAGGCGATCAGCACATCGGGCAGCCCCCCGAAGGCCTCGGCGCACTGGGCCTTGGCCTCCTGGCCGATCACGGCGTGGAAGTCGCGCACCAGCATCGGATAGGGATGGGGGCCGGCCACCGAACCGAGGATGTAGTGGGTGGACTCCACATTGGTGACCCAGTCGCGGATGGCTTCGCTGGTGGCGTCCTTGAGGGTGGCGCTGCCGGCCGTCACCGGCTCCACCCTGGCCCCGAGCAGGCGCATGCGGAACACATTCAGGGCCTGGCGGCGCATGTCCTCTACGCCCATGTAGATGACGCAATCCAGCCCGAAACGGGCACAGACCGTGGCCGTGGCCACGCCGTGCTGACCGGCACCGGTCTCGGCGATGATCCGCCGCTTGCCCATGCGCAGGGCCAGCAGCGCCTGGCCGAGGGCGTTATTGATCTTGTGGGCGCCGGTGTGGTTGAGGTCTTCCCGCTTCAGCCAAATGCGAGGCCCGCCCTCTGGCCTGGCGTAGTGGGCGGTCAACCGCTCCGCTTCGTAGAGGGGAGTGGCGCGGCCCACATAGGTTTTTAGAAGTTGGTTCAGCCGGGTGGTGAAGGCCGGATCGGCCCAGGCCTCGGCGGCGGCCCGCTCCAGCTCGGCCAGGGCCGGCATCAGGGTTTCCGGCACGTACTGGCCGCCAAAGGGGCCAAAGCGACCGCTGGCATCGGGCCGCACGGCTGGTTGCAGGGCCGTCAGGTCACCCTGCTGCGGTGGATGGAGAAGGGTCACCGGCGGCTACATCGTTAATTGCCAGCGTAGGCAGACAAGGCCGCCTACCCGCAGCGCGCCGCCCGATAGCTGGCCTGCCCTGATAACTGGCCTGCCACCATGGTTCCAAGCGAAGGTTCCAGGGGAGCGATCGGCCCATGGCCAAGGGCGGCTGGCAGGAATTCAGTAGCGCCGAGAGCCTGGCCCGGCCGCAGGCCAGCGCCAGCGCCACGCCAAAGGCCCAGCAACGGGTGCGGGTGCAGCGCACCAAAGCGGGCAAGGGCGGCAAGTTGGTTACAGCCATCACCGGCCTGGCCATCCCGGAAGCCGAGCTCAAGGCCCTGCTCAAACAGCTGAAGGCCGAGTCCGGCACCGGCGGCACCGTGAAGGAGGGCGTGATCGAACTGCAGGGCGACCAGGTGAGCACAGCCCTGGCGGCCCTGGAGCGGGCTGGCTTCCGACCCAAGCAGGCCGGCGGCTGATGCGGGGCCAGCACCTGGAGACGGGCCACAACTAGGCGGAGCAAAGGCATGTGGTGGCACCAGCAATAATCACCCATTCCGCCTCCGCAGGCCAGGGATATGCCAGGCATCGCCACGCTTATCGTGGCTCAATACAAGCGGGACGCGACCTGAAACCAGCGTAATTCAATATTATTGAGCCGTCCTCAAGGCGGAATTGGCCATGGCGAATTGCCTTTATCGCAGGCAGCCGTTTAGGGAAATCGTCGGCGGCGAGAGCCGCGCTGAAGGCACACGAATCACCTTCAGGGATAATGGCTCCGCTCAGCGAACCTCTGGCTCGCCCCTGCGCCGCAGACGATGACCTCCAGCCCCGCCCCCAACCCCGCCTATGGCGAGCTCACCAGTCGCGGTGCAGCCACCAACATCGCCTGGCATCACTCCACCGTGAACCGGGCCGCCCGCCAACACCAGCGGGGGCACCGCAGCGCCATCCTCTGGTTCACTGGTCTGAGTGGCTCCGGCAAGAGCACCCTGGCCAATGCGGTGAACTCGGCCCTGTTTGAACAGGGGCTGTCTTGCTATGTACTCGATGGCGACAACGTGCGCCACGGGCTATGCCAAGACCTGGGCTTTTCCGACGCCGATAGAGTGGAAAATATCCGCCGTATTGGCGAGGTGGCAAAGCTGTTTGTCGATGCCGGGGTGGTGGTGCTCACCGCCTTCGTTTCTCCGTTCAAGGCCGATCGCGATCGGGCCCGCCAGCTGGTGAGCGAGGGCGACTTCATCGAGATCCACTGCGCCGCCGATCTGGCCGTGTGCGAGAAGCGGGACACCAAGGGCCTCTACGCCAAGGCCAGAGCCGGCCAGATCCGCGAGTTCACCGGCATCTCCAGCCCCTACGAGGCCCCGGAAAATCCAGAACTAATGGTGGAAACCGGCAGCAAAAACCTGGAGGAATCGGTGATCCAGGTGCTCACCTACCTGGAGAGTCAGGGCATCATTCCCCAGCCAGAATAGGGACATTCGCCAGCCTGATTAGCATTATCCGGTCAAACCAGGATTATCCAGCCAAATCAATAGGCGGAGCGGTGGGTGCACTGATTGGCGCACCAGGGAGCTCAGGGAGTGGGGAACTGGAGAACTCAGCTTGATCCTCACTCTCATAGCGGCGCAACTGGCCCCCCCAGGCATCGAGGTAGGTCTTGGTGCAGCTAGCTAGCGGCACCGCCAACAGCAGGCCGAGCAATTCGCCCAACCCCAGCAGGCTGCCGAGCCTGGCCCCGATCGGCAGGCTGATCAACAACCAGGCGGGCTGCAGGCCCACGATGCTGCCCATCAGGCGGGGTTGGATCACCTGGTCCACCACCTGGCCCACAGAGATAGCCGCCACCAGCACCTCCAGGCCCTGGCGGGGATTTTGCAGGGCCAGCAGCAGGCTCACCAGCACAATCGTAACGGCGCTGGCATAGGGAATCAAGGTGGTGAAACCGATCGCCACGGCAAACAACACGCCGTAGGGAATGCCCACCAGGGTGAAGACAATTATCTGCAGACCGCTGAGGATCAAGGCCAGCACCACCTGGCCGGCGAAGTAACCGCGAAAGGTGCGATAGAGGGTGCCGGTGATCAGGCCCCGCACCCCCGGCGGCAGCCATTTGGCCAGGCCGGCGGCGATCCGCTCGCCCCCCAGCAGCAGGAACACGGTGAGCACCAGCACTATTACAGTGTTCACGGTGAGGCCCAGCGTGGCCCCGAGCAAACTGAGCACCTGCTGGCTGAGTTGGCTGGCCAATTTGCTGGTGCGGCTGATCAGATCGCTGCTGAGGTCGCCAAAATCGGTGGGCAGACCCTTGGCCACCGCCCACTGCTGCAGCTGGCTGAGCAGGCTTTCGCCCTGGGACAGCCAGCCGGGCAGGGTGGTGATCAGCTCATCGAGCTGGGTGATCAGCCGCGGCAGCAGCCAGAGCACCGCCAGCACCACGCCCCCGAAGGCCACACCCAGCACCAACAGATTTGCCAGGGCTCGGGGCAGGCCCTGGTCCACCAGCCAGCGGCTGGGCAGATCCAGCAGGAAGGCAAGCAGGGCGGCGGCCAGAAACAGGGCTGGAAAGGGCGCCAGCGGCAGCAGCAACTGGCGCAACACCCAGAGATTGAGCACCAGCAGCGGCAGGGCCAGGCCGAACCGCAACCAGGGGGGCAACACCAATCGTTCGAGCATGGTGTAATCCCTCAGGCCATCTGGGCCAGGTAGGCGGCGCTGCCCAACTGCTGCAGCCGCTCATCCTTGGCCCGCACCTGGCCGTGCAGCTCGGCCCGGTAGGCCAGCAGCGCCGCGGCCAGCTGGGTATCGGCCAACGCCAGGATCTGCACCGCCAGCAGGCCGGCATTGGCGCCATTGCCGATCGCCACCGTGGCCACGGGAATGCCAGCGGGCATCTGCACGATCGAATGCAGGGAATCCACCCCCGAAAGCGCCTTGCTCTGCACCGGCACGCCGATCACCGGCAGGGGGGTGAGCGAGGCCAACATGCCGGGCAGATGGGCTGCGCCACCGGCGCCAGCGATCAGCACCTGCAGGCCCCGGGAGGCGGCCTGCTGGGCAAATTGCAGCATCTCCAGGGGCGTGCGATGGGCTGATAACACCCGCACTTCGCTGGCCAGGCCGAAGCGATCGAGCATCGCCACCGCCGGTTGCATGGTGGCCAGATCGGAGTCGCTGCCCATCACCACCGCCACCTTTACGGGCTGGGGGGCCGGGGCACTGGCGGCGCCAGCGGAGGCGGGAGAGGCGCTCAAGGGCGGCGGGGCACTCAGGATGGAGCCATTCTCCCCCTGGGCCCGGGATGCGCTGGATCAGCAACGTTCGCCTGGCCGGCCCCCCCAAGGGGGGCGATGGGGAGGGGCCGTGCTGGCGGCTGGCCATCGACGACGACCAGAGGATCAGCCAGCTGCAACCGATCGCGGCGGGCACAGCCGCCGCCGGCGAGGACTGGCATGGGGATTGGCTGAGTTTGGCGGGGGTGGACCTGCAAATCAATGGCGGGCTGGGGCTGGCCTTCCCGGAGCTGGGCGAGGCCCAGTTGCCCCAGCTGGAGGGGTTGCGGGAGCTGCTCTGGCGCGATGGGGTTGAGGCGATCTGCCCCACCCTGGTGACCTGCGGCGTAGGGGCCCTGAGGCAATCGCTGCAGGTGCTGGCCACGGCGCGGCAGCGGCGGCGAGCCGGCCATTGCCAGCTGCTGGGGGCCCACCTGGAGGGTCCCTTCCTGGCGCCGGCGCGGCGCGGAGCCCACCCCCTGGCCCACATATGTGCGCCCAGCCTGGCGGCCCTGGTCGAGCGCATCGAGGGCTTCCGCGGCGGGCCCACGGCCGACATCGCCCTGGTGACCCTGGCGCCGGAGCTGGAGGGGGCCGCCGAGCTCATCGCCGCATTGAAGCGGCACGCCATAGCGGTGAGCCTGGGCCACAGCGACGCCGACGAGGCCCAGGCCCAGGCGGCCTTTGCGGCGGGGGTGACCATGCTCACCCACAGCTTCAATGCGATGGGGGGCCTGGGTCACCGGGCCCCCGGACCGATCGCAGCCGCCCTGCTGCGAGGCCAGGTGGCCCTGGGGCTGATCGCCGATGGGGTGCATGTGGCCCCCTCGATGGCGTTGCTGCTGATGAGGCTGGCGCCGGAGCAGCTGGTGCTGGTGAGCGATGCCCTGGCGCCCTATGGCCTGGGGGAGGGGCGGCACCGCTGGGACGAGCGGCTGCTGATCGTGGCCGACGGCAGCTGTCGCCTGGAGGACGGCACGTTGGCGGGGGTGACCCTGCCGCTGCTGGAGGGGGTGCGGCGGCTGGCCAGCTGGGGGGCGCCGCCGGAGCAGGCGATTGCGGCGGCGACCCTGCATCCCCGCCGGGTGCTGGGCGAAAGTCGCCCCCTGCAGCAACAACTGCTGGGGCGGCCCCTGGTGGAGTGCCTGCGCTGGAGCGGCAGGGGCGAGGCACTGAGCTGGCGCCGACCCAGCGACAGCCTTGGCAGCCCTGGCAACCCTGGCTGAGCTGGCCACCCTGGCTGAACTGCCTGAGCTGGCGAGAGCTGGCTTGCCCCCTGCACACTGCCTAGGATCCGGCGCAATTCCCCACCGCCGATGGCCCCTGAACCCCAGCTGGATCCACTGGTTGATCCCAGCCCCACGAGCCAGGCCACCGCGAACTCCGGCAGCGGGCAGGCGGATGCGGAGAAAGCCGAGGTAAAAGGCTATTTCGAAACCACTGGCTTCGAGCGCTGGAACCGCATCTATAGCGATAGCGAGGATGTAAACAAGGTTCAGCGCAATATCCGTATTGGCCATCAAAAAACCGTAGATAATGTATTGACCTGGCTGGGGGAGCAGGGCAACCTGGCCGGTCGCAGCTTCTGCGATGCCGGCTGTGGCGTGGGCAGCTTGAGCATCCCCCTGGCCCAACTCGGCGCCGGCCGCATCGCCGCCAGCGACCTGTCGGCGGCGATGGTGGCCGAGGCCAGCCGCCGCGCCACCGAAGCATCGATCAGCAGCGACCAACTGGAATTCACCAGCTCCGATCTGGAGAGCCTCAGCGGTAGCTATGAAACGGTGATCTGCCTGGATGTATTTATTCACTACCCCCAACAACTGGCGGAAGGGATGGTGAATCACCTGGCCTCGATGGCCGAAAAGCATTTGATTGTGAGCTTTGCCCCCTACACGCCGCTGCTGGCCCTGCTCAAGGGCATCGGCCAACTATTCCCCGGCCCCAGCAAAACCACCCGGGCCTACACCCTGAGGGAGGCGGGCATAGTGGCCGCCGCCGAGGCCGCCGGCTTCCGTCCCGTGCGCCGCAGCCTCAACCAGGCACCATTTTATTTCTCTCGCTTGATTGCTTTTGAGCGGGCCTGAACAGCAACAACCTGATCAGCAACAGCCTGATCAGCAGCAACCCAAACATCAGCAACAAGTTGGCTTCATTGGCCTTGGCGCCCTCGGTGCGCCGATGGCCAGCAACCTGCTGCAGGCGGGCTTTGCCCTAACAGTGCACAACCGCAATCGCCAGCGGGAAGCCCCCCTGGCCCAGCAGGGGGCCCAGCGGGCGACCACCCCGGCAGCAGCAGCCGCCGCCGCCCCCCTGCTCTGCCTCTGCCTCAGCGACGACAACGCCGTACGCAAGGTGTTGATCGAGGGTCCAGCTGCCGCCATCCACGGCCTGGCCGCCGGCAGCCTGGTGATCGACTTTTCCACCATCGCCCCCGCCACCAGTGAAGCCCTAGCCAGTGAGCTGGCGCAGCGGGGCGTGGCCTATCTCGATGCCCCGGTAACCGGCGGCACCGAGGGGGCCAAAGCCGGCACCCTCTCAGTGCTGGTGGGCGGCGCCGCCGAGGATCTGGAGCGGGCCCGGCCGCTGCTGGCCGCAGTGGGCAGCCGCATCAGCCGCTTCGGAGCGGTGGGTGCGGGCCAGCGGGTGAAGGCAGTGAATCAGGTGCTGGTGGCAGGCAGCTACGCAGCGGTGGCGGAAGCCATGGCCCTGGGCCAACGGCTAGGACTACCGATGCAGCAGGTGTGCGCAGCCCTAGGCGATGGCGCAGCCGGCTCCTGGGCCCTGAAGCACCGCGCCGCCAACATGCTCTCCAATAATTATCCGCTGGGCTTCAAGCTGGCACTGCACCGCAAAGACCTGGCCATCGCCCTAGCCGCCGCCGCCGAAACCGGACTACAACTGCCGATAAGCGAAAAAGTGGCCGCAATCGAAGAGGCGCTGATGGCGGCGGGTCATGGGGAGGAGGATGTGTCGGCGCTGGCGCGGTGGTTTGCTGGGTGAGGAGGGGGCGCTGGGGAGCGTGGGGCATGGCTAGTGGGCATTTGAGATAATGCTTGCCATGAGTGGCAGGTAGGGAGCCTGGGGTGGCGAAGCAGAGAGATCGTGGCGGCCTGCCCACATGAATGGCTTCCCAAACGGCATCATTGGCGCACGCACCGAGTCTCAGATCATCGATTTACAAGTATCTTAGCGGAAGCAAGTAATAGCAATTTTGCATTCTTAGCATTTCGCACTTTCTTCCAGTCTTCATGGGCCGCAAGTGCGCGACTGACCACACCAATTGCCTCTGACTTCTTAAATATTCGAGACAAGTCATAGTCGGCACTATGCCTAAGCTCTTGAAGATCCATGAAGGCTTGGCAAACTGAAATCAAATCTGGATCAATTGGAAACTCAAAAAATTTACCAAGCCAGTGGCTATTATGCGTAAGCGGCCTGGATACTACCTCGCAAATCTTTTTAATGTCTCCATGCTGATACACGCGTGCGATGTATGGGCACAGTGGAATGTCAGTTGTTATAATTCTGGCACCCTCTTCGATAAGTAGATGAAAAAGAGAGTAGTAAGCTGAGGAAACAGATCTACGTAGCGAGGCTTGCTTGGGTCGTTTCCGCTCAAGCTTGGCAAGGCGCTCGGCCTGCTTGAGCAGATCAGCGGCGAGGGTCAAGCTTGCTCCTGCTTATAGAAGGAGATTACAGCCGAGACCCGAAGATCTTCACTTCTTGCTCGGATAGCCGAGGCAATAGAATTAAGTTTTCGGCCAACATCTGCACTTGGCTTGTCAATGTCAAACGAAGACACCAGGCCGACTGATACCATAACAGACTCACTGCCTTCTTCGTTGGCTTGAATATCTGCTCGAATTTCCTGTACATCTGGGCCCAAGCCTGAAGCATCCGTTAATCGCTCAAGCACGTCGGCTGCAATTGAGTCCATGCGAGTTCTGCCACCACTTAACGACATCATAGCCCCACCAGCGACTTCGCGACAAGAAGCATGGGAGCAGGAATACGGTTGGCTGACATTTCAGAAATGCATTCGATTAATTTGGCTGTTTTGTCCATCTAACGCTCAAGATCAGAAGAGGGCAGTGGCCCTGAAAGAGAAGATATCTTCAGCTCCCGTCTTCTGTATCTTGATGTTAGAATGACAACGCTAAGAAGACCTTCGGAGAACTCTAATTTTGTATGAAGCTTGATCGGTCTGAGCACAGTAAACTCTTAGCGGCGGCGAGCCCGACTCAGCACGCATTCTCATTATTCTGTTAATCTCTTCGATTGACTCCTCTGTTATTTTAGCGCCAAGTATGATTCCCGTTAGGAGGCATGGATTAAAGCGCAGATATGTTCTGGCAGAATTCAACTGAACATGTCTCCATTCATGCTCATATGACCAGGAAGCCTGCTTGTTCGTGGCGGCAAACCCGAATTCATCTTCGGCTCTCGGGGAAAGCCAGTTAATTGTTGGATACTCGTCCGAATATTGAACTCTTACCAAACGCTGGAGTATTTGGGGATCTTTGCTAACTTGGAACTGCAAGCATACCCCTCTGTGGCTATCGCCATAGTGACTCCACATAAGATTATTTCGAGGCCCAGTGACCCTTGATGCCTCAGAAGAGACTGAACTAAAACAAAAAATACCTGTGTTCGCGAACAAACTCTCAATATTCTCTTTTACTCTGTATTCCTTTGCAATGCCATCTGCGCCATGCTCTCGCCAGACTGCTTGTGCTCTATTAATCGCATCTTGTTTGGCCATTTGAGACGGTGCAGGCAGTGAGTCTATCTTTGCCAGTAGAGTTGACAGATCACCTTCAACCGTCGCGTGGGGTTTCATGTCAAAAAGATCGTTAAACGACTGAGGGCTGCTTAGGTATAACCTAGAGTTTACTATGATGTCTTCAAGAATATGCGGCTTCTCCGTATTAACACTTTTAAATTTATAAAGTGCAAGAGGCAACCTCTGGCTTCGGAGATATCTCCTCCTGTCTATTTCTGGCACCAAGGTTAAAGCACGCAAAATTTGATCTGCATTTGTGCTCCCATCAGGCTTTGCGCCCTTACCCTGTCCGGACGGCTTGAAGCCTCTGCCACTGCCTTATCTCTTACCTGTCATTTCTATTTAACTTAAATGAGCTCAATGAATCCACAGAGCATAGCCATGAATGCCGGATCACTGGTTCATAGTGAATCTCCTCAGTTCATTCTAACGCTTTCTTAGGTGGTTCCGTGAACCAGGGCATGTGAGCCCCTCCTTTCCGTGAACCACGGCGAACTGGCCTCGGCAGGTCTTTGATAGCCCTGATCCCGCATACGGTCTCGCGACAGGTCTGCTCAAGATAAGCGTGGTTCACGGGTCCGATAACCACATGTTCAACGCGCTACACAATGTCCGCTGGACTGCGTACCCCGAGGGGGTGCAACCCAGCCACCAGGCTTTGCGGCAGCAGCGTCAGCCGGTCCCTACCGCCCTTGCCGTCGCGCACCGTGAGCTCCCGCCGCTCGAAATCCAGATCATTCACCCGCACCCACACCCCCACACATCAAGCAAGCCCTCCTATTCACCAAGGCGGGGCTTCATGGGAACGAACCAAGCCAATCCCTGCTGAAACTCAATCGACCTCGCCGGCCTGAACCCTCTCCCGGATGCGGCGCAGCAGCTGCCTGATTACCTCTTCTGCGGACCCGAAGCCGCCGGAGTGTCGCATTCTCCTCGCCTCGAAGAAGAGGGCGCAGCGAAGCTCGGTGAGCGTTTTTGCTGTGCCGTTGTTTGCAAGATCGGCACAGGCTTCGAACGATCCTGCAACCTCGTAGCCGTTGATGCTGTGGGCGAATCGTTCCCAGTCCGAAATGTCCCCATCAGGATCGGGGATTCGGGTCAGCCTAGCAACGTAGCCAAGGGTATGAATAACTTGAAGTCGGCAATCCGATCAAGGCCACCACTTTCTTACGGTCGCCTCTGCCGCCTATACAGCCACTAAAACCGAGCAGTAAGCTATCCGCCGGCACTGTTAGACCTGGGCGACTGACGCCTGCGTTACCACCACAAACGATACGCTGGCCGGCGACGCCATGGACATTAGGCGTCCCATCAATTCATTAACAAAGAAATATTATTGCAAAATAATTAGGAATATCTTTCCACGGCTCGCTTGCGTAAGAGCAATCCAAACGCGCTTTACTTGTAGCTAAGCAACACCGCCACAGTGTGAAATTCCGGATGGGGGTTGGCTGCCTTGCTGGGGTCCAGGTTGTTGCTGATCCGTGTCACCGGATGGAATTCAAGCATCGCCAACCCCACTCTGAGGTACCACAGGAGATTGCCCTGATCGCAAAGCCTCAGTCGCCAGAGGGCTTGATTATGGTTGCTCAGTGGGTTGGATTACAGGATTTTCTGGTTGTTTTTTGTTGACATCAGCTTCATTTAGCCTATCTTCAGAATCCGAGGAATTACTGCCTTGGCTTCCTGTTCGAACACTTTTAGGCGTAGAAAGCCCAAGGTAGCCGCCCACTACCATGAAGGCCAGTTCAAAGTACTTAGCGCAGATGGGATTTGGCTGCGCAGACACCATGATAATTTGCTGGGTGGCCGCTTGAATCGGCGCGTCCGTTTTTCTAGGCGCAGCAACCGGCCGTTGATCGGCAGGTGTAGGGTTGGCTGAGGTCATAGACTCAACAGGTATAGGCACCTCACGAGGCACTGCTCGGCAGAACTTGTCACTACCAACTGTGATAACAATGGCCCCTAAGGTGACGGAAAACACAATTGTGGATCTAAAACCACCGTCCCAGAGGAAATCGAGAAAAGTTTTCCAGCCTGACTGAGTAACTCGCTTAAGATCAGACATTAATCAAGTACCTCAAGGGAACCGCTACCATTGCTATCAGGCCTCCACGAACTGCACCTTTAGCACTTAGCCATCGAAATATCTTGTAACATGTCGCGCATTCGCTCGGCTCAGCGTTGCCGCAAGGCCATTGCTGCTCACTTGAACCCTTGCTCGATACTTCGGAACATCAAGACCTTCATAGCCGGGCGCGAATCACTGCGCCCGGCAGGCTTCTTCTATTCGTAAACCGTAGCCGCTTGGCCAGAATAATACAGCAGCACATTGCTTGCATGCATCAAGAATTGCACACTCATTGTCCGCCCGTGGATAGATCGCGAGCGGCCTCGATCTATCCACGGGCGGACAAGCATGCAACGCCAAACCATTGTTCCACTTGTGCAACATTACGGAGCATTGGCTCCGTATATGACTTTTATACCCGCCGCTGGCCAGAGGGCTTGCCAGCCCGAATGCCAAGTACATCGGAGACCTCGAACTCTCGATCGATTCGCTATCTAGGCCACACCCCCGCATCGAGCAAGACCCTCTATGCAGCGGGTAGGGAGTGATGGGTGCGAACCAAGGGAATCGCAGCTGGAGCTCAGCTGCGGCATCCTCCAGCTGCTTGGCGAACCATCCGGAAATTCCGGATGGTTGCGCTCAGTAGAACAGATCCCCCAGCCAGGCCAGGCCAGGCCGCTGGGTTGGTAGGCCGGGTAACGGGGAAAGCTGATGATTCGCTCCCCTGGCGTGGGATTAGCTGGCACAGATTCACCTGCACGCCGCCGCGGCCGGGCTGTGGTGATCATCGCCAGCAGCCCATGGGCCGAGCCCTGCTGGAAGAGCGGATCGCGGCTGCTCTGCGCAGGCAGCCTGGCTGCCCGACACATCTCACTCAGAGACTGTCATGCGACAGCCAGCAGTTGGGGCTGGCGTGGCCGTGGCGGTAGCTCAATCCGCGTGAACCAGGGTTGTTTCTGCCGTCGCTGCACGCCGCGA
>JBILLQ010000030.1:0-36825 GCA_044375975.1 Prochlorococcaceae cyanobacterium | reverse complement strand
ATAGATTATGAAGCAAACCTGAAAAATGGCCATATCTT
Source organism: Prochlorococcaceae cyanobacterium (assembly GCA_044375975.1). Classification (GTDB taxonomy): domain Bacteria; phylum Cyanobacteriota; class Cyanobacteriia; order PCC-6307; family Cyanobiaceae; genus UBA5018. Next base: position 36,787 of record JBILLQ010000030.1, on the reverse strand, counting down.
TCTTCAGTAGTGACAAGCCCCGGTGGTGGGGGCTTGTCCAACACAGGATAGATCGTGGCTTCGCACGATCTATCCAAGCCGTTATGCTGACAGGCCTACGGACCAAACGTCTTGGAAAATTTGCTAATGTGGGTCTATACCAAGAATGGTCATGAGAAAAAATCATGGATAACATAATTGATTCATTCGAGAAGTTCCATAGCACATTTTCGGGGTGGCCGTCTCAGACTAGATATTTCTTCAGAGGTGTATCTAAAGCCCATTACGAGCTTGTGCCCTCACTTGGAAGAAGCCGTGATAAGACAAGCTACTATGACGAGATTCGGCTGCTTAATGAGTTCAAGAATCAGGCGCTTGCATATGTCGACAAGATGCCCTCAAATAGGTGGGAACTCATGGCGATGGCCCAACATCATGGATTGCCAACGCGACTACTAGACTGGACAACCAACCCCCTTGTTGCTCTCTATTTCGCGGTTCGAGATAATCTATTTATCAATTTCGAAGATAATCGTGATTCCGGAGATAGTGCAATCTATTTCATGATTTACAAAACTCCTCCGGTTGACATTGGGGGGATCGCTTGCCCTATTGACTATGTTCAACAACTGGAGAAAGAAAACAACGGCAGTGGGCATGCCTTGTTTTGGCCCCCTCATTACACTCCTCGAATCAAGGCTCAGTCAGGGGTCTTGACAGTACAGCACGATGAAAATCTGCCTTGGTCATATGGAAGCCGCCTAACAAAGTATATCATTCCATATGATAAGAGGGTTGGCTTTCGAAGCATTCTTAATGGCTACGGCATCAATGATTCGTCAATGTTTCCAGGTCTTGATGGTCTTTCCTCGCACCTGAAGAGACTTCGCGAAGATCACTATGGATCATGGTCTGAAAGCCAATTGCATGCATAACATCCAGATACAGAAGACGGGAGCGTAGGTTGCATCTAAGCCTGACGCGTCTTCCCCGCTTCTGATCTGGAGCGTTAGCCGAATTCGCTGAAGACCAAAGCAGCGACGCATGGCGGTACCGAGCCGTAGTACTATGATGCTCATGAAGCGCAAGCACCAGCGCACCCTTGGGCTAATCTTTGCTCGCCTCGTTAGTGGCAGCTTGCCATGGCGGGACATCGAAGCTCTGTTCTCAGAGCTTTGGGCAGAGATCAGCGAGAGGGCGGCCAGTCGTGTTGCCGTTGTGCTCTTCGGCGAAGTCAGGGCCTTTCACCGACCCCATCCTTCCCCAGACACTGATAAGGGTGCTGTTGCTTCAATCCGCAAATGGTTTGAGGAACACGGAGTCACTCCATGAATTTGATGACAGTTGATGGCTACAGTGCTCGAATCGAATATGACCCTGAAACTGATCTGTTTCGGGGGGAGATTCTCGGTCTAAGTGGTGGGGCTGATTTTTATGGTGCAAATCCTGATGAGCTGAGGCTAGAGTTCAAGAAGTCGCTTGATGTATTCTTGGAGGTCTGCAGAGAGCAAGGAATAGATCCAAGAAAACAGTACTCCGGCAAGTTTAATCTTCGGATTCCCCCTGGTCTCCACGAAAAGCTCGCGATGGCGGCTCAGGATCAAGGTATAAGTCTCAATTCACTTGCTCAGGAGGCGCTGGAAAAAAGTGTCATCGCATAGGTATCGGCTAACAAGCCTCTCGAGTAGACGGGTCACCACCAGCTCTTTGCTACGCCATCCTAGGGGCGGCCCCGCTTACCACTGCCTAGCCCAAGAGCTCCAGTGGCGGTATGCGGGTCTTCAAGATAGATGTGTACAGATCCTGGCTTGACAACCTCAAGGGTCGCGCGGGGCGATCGCGAGTACTCATGCGTGGTGATCAGCTTCTACGCGAGTGATTGCTTTTCAAATAGCCGAGGAAATGAAGAGATTACATATCACAAAAACATAGCTCGCACAACGCATGAAAACGAGTAGGCCCGTTGTAGTTCGCCTGCTGGATCCTTCTAATCGTTCAATAACGCTCTCAACTCTTGGGCGCGCAGCATCAGCAGTGGGCAAGACTCTAAAAATTGAGCTATTCTGAAGACATTTCCAACGCCAAGATGCAGAAGGCTGGAGTGGAGGAGTCGGGTTTTGCTGAGATTCCCACCCGCCGCCGATCTGGAGTGCTCGAAGGATCTGGAGAAGCCATCAGTACAGCACATCTGCCGAAACGAAATTGATAAATATTGGATATCAAGCCAAATAGCATTGCTGAAATGCAATATTGAACACTTTCATTGCTTTTTCGAGTTTGTCACGCAATTGGACATCGCTCCTATACTGGCAGAATCACGACATGGGGCATGAAACGCGATGGCTTCCACTTTCACAGCGGTGATCCGCCAAGATGGTCCATGGTGGATCGGCTGGATTGAAGAGGTTGCTGGCGTAAACGCTCAAGAGCACAGCCGGGAAGAACTTCTGGAATCTCTGAGGCAAGTTCTCCGTAAAGCCCTGGAATTCAATCGGCTAGATGCATTGGAGGCTGCTGGACCAGGCTCTGAAGAGCTTGCGCTAAGCCTGTGAAGTGCAAGGATCTGCTTCGGTAACTCAGCAATCACGATTGCGAGCTGCTGAGAGAATGCGAGAATCATTCATGGTGGTGGAATCAGCCACAGAATCGCCGCAGCTCGATCCCACGTCATTCAGAGATTAAGGAATTACTTGCACGAAAAATCTGCAAGCATCTTGGATTAGTACCACCGTGAACGGGATATTCAGGCCATAAATCTCTGTTTAGGGTCGGATTTCTTGTGTCATTCAACTCAGATGTCATATGGGCACCTCCAAATAACAAAAAACAGTTGATTAAGGGCATCTCAAAAAACAAAGCCCATCGATGCCGTGCCGCGAGAAGTGCTGCGGCAACTTTCATTTCCCCTTGCTCTGGCGAGCGGAATGGGCAATTTTTGAGGTGCCCAATAGTTAATTCCGTCCCGCCGCTTCTTTGGCTGCTTTTAATGTCCGCAGAGTTTCCGAGAATTAGTTATTTTTCGAGGCGCCCTCAAGTGATTTCATAAGAGGCTGCAGGGCTTCCCCAAAAGCCGTAGTCGAGTTATTATTTTTAAATCTAACATATGCAGTTCTTTTTCGCCCATTATCAAAATACGTAAACCCAAAGTCAATATCGCCAACATTTCTTGTGGCTAAAAAACCTATAAGCCCATATGGACCCAAAAGAACTGTCGACGTAGCTCCCACGAGATAGTTAATCTCTCTGCGGCGTGAATCGTAAATGGTTATAGACGTTATATCTTTTGCGGTGAGCCTTAGGAATTCAGTTGGAAAATTGGCAGAAAAAGAGCTTTCAGTTAGTACAGGGTGACAAACTTCATATTTTGAATACAAACTGCAAAGCGCTTCTATTCTAAATGGATATGAGATTTTAGGGGGTGCAGTGACAAACCCTAAGTTTTCTGATTTTTCGAAAGCAAGCGCAGTAGCTCCTCCAACGAAAGATTCCACAAAGCAGCACAACAGAAATACTTGTCCCAGAAGGCCAGCGGGAGTTGACATCTCCAAGGCAGCACGGGTTGACGAAGACCGCAACTCTATACTATAGTCCGTGCAAACGCCACTACTAGGACAGACTCGTGCGTCGCCAACTGCCCTTTTTACTCGCAGCTCCCCTGAGTCTCTCACTCATGGCTCCTTTGGCTATTGCGCAAAATGTAAATAGCAAAGAACCAACTTCCGCCAAAACAACAGACTCGCTTCAAAATATCCGTTTCTCAACAAAGTCCAAATTTATATTAATGCCTGTATTTGACAAAACAGGTACATCGACGCAATATGGCTCAGCTGGTGGATCTGTGAGCACAACAAATGAATTTGCAACTGAGGTGCTAAATGATGCCCTTCGGCAGTCAGGAGCAACAACAATTTCATGGTTCAAAGTAAACGCAGCTATGAATAAAAAGTTTGGTCAAAATGGCATAAACCGAGCTGACCTAACCAACGATATGTTTATTCCTGATCTGGTTGGTATCGCAAAATCAATGGGAGTCAAGTACATTGTTCGCCCAGCCATATTAAATATTAATACACAATCAAGCACTGAGACCTCTGTTAATCCCGCTGCTTTCATCCCCTTTATTGGAATGTTTGCAAGTGCTACTAAAACAACGAATCAAAAGAGCGCAACGGTTACCATGAAAGTTGATATCATTAGTGTTGCTGCAGATGATATAATAGGGACCGCAAGATTTGAAGGAGCCGTAAGAGAAAAGAAAGAGTCTTCTCCGTTTGGTGGCTATAGCTTTGATACCTCTGGTTACTCGGGTGGCGGAATGAATGGAGATGCAAAAGCAGCTATGTATGATGCAATTGATAAAACTGTAGATTTTATCGCCTCAAAAGTCAACTAAAAGATTAGTTAACTTCCTTGTTCCCTGCGTAATCACTTAACGCCGACTTCACGGGCAATACGTATTGCGAATCACTGAAATTAAGTATTAGAGATTTTTTGTCCCCAAATCCATCTCTATAGCTAATGCTAAAGACATGTCTATGAACGGCTTTTTTAAATAATAAACCTATAATTCCAATCCTAGCAGCCAGCTCTAAATCAATTTTTAGCTTGCTTGAGTCAGTGTAGTTCCAAAAAGTAATCTCATCATACTTTATTTTTGTACTCATCCCAGAAGTAAATCTCACCGACATAGATTTATTCATAAAGGAAACATTGCAAGCCTCCTCAAGTGCTATTTCCGAGACGCAGCTAATATTATAGTAAAATTGATCAGATGCAAACAACCTTTGTGTGAAAATATTATCAATAATCGCTAGTGTAGCCAGCATTAATGCAACTCCATTGGCCAGGAATGCTTCTTTCCTCAAGGAAGCCTGTCTTCTCTGTAGTAATGCAGTCACGCCCAGCAAATTCGAGGTTCTTTTAGCCTAGTCTACTTACTGCTTAACGTCAAGCATTGATCCTTTCTCTAGTTTGGGCTTCCTGAAAAAAGCCAAATCCATTGCGCTGCAGCTGGTTTCAGCTGCTCAGAGCTGGTAAACTGGCCGAGATTCTGGCAGTTTTTGACTGCTGCTACTGCTGATAGCCACAAATGTACCGGAATCAGCATCACGGTCAGCTTAATATCGAAGCCTGCCACCTCCCTTTTGACGGCACACTTGACCCCGCCAAGTGCTCTGATACATTCTTCATGAACGCAGCGCGCCTTGCCCCGTCGAGGCACTCATGTGTTAAAGTGAATAAAAGAGGAGAGATCATGCCTGCTCCGGACAAAAGCCAACGAACTTTTACTCTGAGCTTTGTCGAGAATATCAATAGAGACCTTTCGCAAAGGCGCCGCTCCCTTCGCCGGGCCCAAAATCGTTCGGCTGCCATTCAATCGCTGATGATTATCAATAAAAGCGACCTTGAAATACAGACAGATCTTCAGAGGGCATTCGCCAACTTGACGCATGAAAGCAGATAGCAACAGGCCCCCTGGCGAAGATTATCCCTATAACTTTATATATGAAAAATTAGTCTCGACGCCTACTGACGTTGTTGGCATGATTGCCTATTCTCTCTACAAGAAAGAGAAGGTAGAATATATTAAAAATTTCAAGCAACGCTATGGCAAAGATCCCGAGGATTTAGATCTTCAGTCATTCCATGTTTCTACCAATACTGAGTCTAGGTTAAATGGTTATGGGGTTCAGGCAAAAGAAATTGTTAGAGAATTTCTAGAGATATCCCTAGAGGAAAAGGTTGGCGAAATTGAGTAAAAACTTCTTGCTGACTGTGAATCAACTCAGATTGGGGCTGACTTGCGTCAGCTCCAAAAATTCTGGCCAAGTGCATTTCAGGGATTAGTGTCCTCTTGGTTGTTCACTTTATCCATTGGACTTATTATACTGCTTTCTGCTCTGATAAGATTAGGCCCCAAAGATGTCTTTGTCGAAGCTGGGAGATTGTTTAATCTTGAGATAAGAGACAGCAAGCCTGCCGCTGACATTAAGAAGCAGCTCCGAAAATAAATCTATTAATAATAATAATAATAATAATACTGCGTGCCTAGCATGTCCACTCAGGTGGATAGGCCGTCACTAAGACTCTGCCGCGGCCTCTTTATGCTCCTTGTCTACCACTGATCTCGGGCGCTATCCATAGACAAAGCTCTCGCCAGGAAACAATGTCAAAAACTTGGTGATGTTAAGCAGACGGGATAGGCTGCTGAGCCAAGTCTGGCATGATCGATGCGGCAGCTGCCCCCACTAACCCCTATTCAAACAATAAATCACCACCATAAATGCAAAACACAAAAAACCCCGCCGTAGCGGGGTTGCCAAATCCAGAAAAGCCAGCCAAACCAGCCGCAATCCAGATATATGCGTAAACCTAAAACCTCAAACTTTGCGGCTGTAGAATTCCACCACCAGCAGTTCGTTGATCTCCAGGGCCACCCATTCCCGCTCGCACTTGCTGATCACCTTGGCGGTGAACTTTGGCTTGTCGAGTTCCAGGTGGGGGGGGATGTTGGAGAGGCCCGGGAAGGCCAGGTTGGCTTCCGCCAGCAGTCTGCTGGCCTTGCGTTCGCGCACTGCGATTACATCGCCGGCCCTGCATTGGTAGCTGGGGATGTCTACCACGCGACCATTCACGGTGATGTGACCGTGGTTCACGAATTGGCGCGCACCGGGCACCGTGGGGCCAAAGCCCAAACGGAAGCACACGTTGTCGAGCCTGTTTTCCAAAAGCTTGAGCAGGTTGGTTCCGGTGGAACCCTCCTGGGCGCGGGCTTTCTTCACGTAGCGCACCAGCTGACGTTCAGAAATGCCGTAGTTGAAGCGAAGCTTTTGCTTCTCTTCCAGGCGGATTGCGTATTCGGAGCGCTTGCGACGGGCTTGGCCGTGCTGACCGGGTGGATAAGACCGCTTGGCGGACTTACGGGTGAGACCGGGAAGGTCTCCCAAGCGCCGCGTAATCCTCAGTCGAGGGCCGCGGTAGCGAGACATAGAACCAAATCGTGGGGATAGGGGGCCCGGGGGCCGTTGAACAAACGAACCTGACGGCCCGCTGGCGATCGGGCGTCGAGCATGCTGGGTAGACCCGCTTGCCTCGCGCCTTGCCGCGCCAACGATCGATCTTATCGGTTGGCCCCCGGACCCCTCTTGGCCCGCTGGCCGCCACTCCCCATTTGGCCTCCCCCGGGCCCCTGGCCCTGCTGCTGCTGGCCCTGATCGGCTTCTATCGCCAGTGGATCTCCCCCCTGCTGGGGCCCCGCTGCCGCTTCATCCCCAGCTGCAGCGCCTATGGCCTGGAGGCGATCGAACGCCATGGGGTGTGGCGCGGCGGTTGGCTCACCCTGCGGCGGCTGCTGCGCTGCCATCCCTTCACCCCCTGCGGCTGCGATCCGGTGCCCGATTGATGAACAACTCCCCAGCGCCGGATCACATCGCTCAGGAGCTGATGGAGCAGCAGGGCATGCAATTGCTGCTGTTCAGCCGCCAGGGCTGCTGTCTCTGCCAGGGGCTGGAAGAAAAACTGCGCGCCCTGCTGCCGCCCCCCCAGCTGTTGGTGCACAACGTGGATGCAGACCCAGCCCTGCTGGCCCGCTACAACCTGGAGGTGCCCGTGTTGGCCATCCAGCAGCCAGGAGGGGGCTGGCGCGAGCTACCGCGCCTGCCGCCCCGGTTGGCGGGGGAGGGCCTGCGGCTCTGGTTGCAAAGACAGGGCTGGCGGGGCTGATTTCCCCCGGCGGCGATCGAGCCGCTTAGAAAGGCCCCAATTCCCGGTGGTGGGCCCATGACCCAGCAGCTCCATGCCCTCCTGCGCCATGGGGGACTGGAGCCCCCTGGGCACCTTCAAAACCAGCCGGTTTCGCAGGTTTGCTGTGATTCGCGCCTTGTGCAGGCCGGCAGCCTGTTCATTGGTTTGCCCGGCAGCCGGGTGGATGGTGGCTGCCTCTGGCCAGAGGCCCTGGCCGCCGGGGCGGTGGCGGCGGTGATCGGCGCCGCCGCCGCCGCCCAGCGGCCCCCCGCCGCAGAAGATCCGGTGCTGGTGGTGGCCGATCCGCTGGCCGCATGGGCCGGGCGCCTGGCGGCGGCCTTCTGGCGGCAACCCAGCCAGGCGATGCGCTTGATCGGCGTTACCGGCACCAACGGCAAAACCACCACCACCAGCTTGGTCGAACACCTGGCCGCCGCGGCCGGCCGGCCGGCGGCCCTCTTCGGCACCCTGGTGAATCGCTGGCCCGGCCATAGCCACACCGCCGAACACACAACTGCATTTGCCGATCAGCTGCAGGCCCAGTTGGCGGCGGCCCTGGCCGCCGGCACCCAGGTGGCCGCCATGGAGGTGAGCTCCCATGCCCTCGATCAACAGCGGGTGGCCGGCTGCAGCTTTGCGGCGGCGGTATTCACAAACCTCAGCCAGGATCACCTCGACTACCACGCCTCCATGGAGGCCTATTTCGAAGCCAAGGCCCTGCTGTTTGCCCCCGATCAAGCCCTGGGGGGCGCCGTGGTCAACATCGATGATCCCTGGGGAGCCCAGCTGGCCCAGCGGCTGGAGCGCCAGAGCCCCAGCTGCCGCCTCTGGCGCTCTTCCCTCAACAAAGGCCCGGCCGAACTGCGGCTCACCGATCTGCGCTTTGGGCCCAGCGGCATCGACGGCACCCTGATCACCCCCGCCGGCAGCGGTGCCTTCCGCTCCCCGCTGGTGGGTCGTTTCAATGCGATGAACCTGCTGCAGGCAGTGGGGGTGCTGGCGCTGCTGGAGCTGCCACTGCCCCTATTGCTCCAGGGGCTGGCCAGTTTCCAGGGGGTGCCGGGCCGCATGCAGCGGGTGGCCATCGCCGGGCTGGATGCCGCCGCCGCCGCCCAGTTACCCGGCGTGATCGTCGACTACGCCCACACCCCCGATGGCCTGGAAAACGCCCTGGGGGCCGCCAGGCCCTTTTGTGATGGTCGGTTGATCTGCGTGTTTGGCTGCGGCGGCGACCGCGACCGCGGCAAGCGACCCCTGATGGGCGAGATCGCCGCCCGGCTGGCCGATCAGGTGTGGGTCACCTCCGATAACCCCCGCACAGAAGACCCCGCCCAAATCCTCCAAGACGTGGTGGCCGGCATCCACGCCGGCAGTCCATTGCAGGTGGAGAGCGATCGAGCCATAGCCATTGCCGCGGCCATCGCCGGCGCGGCGGCTAACGATCTGGTGATCATCGCCGGAAAGGGCCATGAAGATTATCAAATATTGGGCACAACAAAAATTCATTTCGATGATCGTGTGCATGCCGAAACGGCCCTGCGGGCCAAACTTGGCAGTTCGTGAAGATCAGCTGGCGCGGCCAGGGTTTTTCGATACTCTGCAGCCGCCCACTATTGCTAGTTTTTTCTTACCGATGGCCCAGGCTGTTCCAATCTCCAAAAAGTTCTTGGCCGAACTTTTTGGCACCTTCTGGCTAGTGCTTGGCGGTTGCGGTAGCGCCGCCATCGCCGCCAATTTCCCCTATGCCCTAGGTGCTGACGCCGCCCCTGGCAACCCCTTTGGCTTGGGTTTCCTCGGCGTTTCCTTCGCCTTTGGCCTCACCGTGGTCACCATGGCCTATGCCATTGGTCACATCTCCGGCTGCCATCTCAACCCAGCAGTGAGCTTTGGTCTCTGGGCCAGTGGCCGCTTCAAGGGCTCTGAACTGCTCCCCTACATCTCCGCCCAGGTGATCGGCGCCGTGCTCGCCGGTGGTTTCATCAAGCTGGTGCTGGCCGGTGGCCCCGCCCTGAGCCTGGTGATGGGCGGCAGCAATCCGCTGGCCACCAATGGTTTTGGCGCCCATTCCCCCGGTGGCTACGGCTTCTGGGCGGCCCTGATCGTGGAATTTGTGCTCACCTTCTTCTTCCTGCTGGTGATCATTGGCGCCACCGATAAGTTGGCCTCCGCCGGTTTCGCCGGCCTGGCCATCGGTCTCACCCTCACCCTGATCCACATGATCAGCATCCCGGTCACCAACACGTCGGTGAACCCCGCCCGCAGCACCGGCGTAGCCCTCTGGGCGGGTGGCGAGGCCGTCGGTCAGCTGTGGCTGTTCTGGCTCGCCCCGATCGCCGGCGCCCTGCTGGCCGGCTGGGTATACCGCAACGTCTGGGAACAGGCCGCCGACTGACAGGCAACCAATTGACAGGCAGCCGACTGAGCGCCTAAGCCCTGGCTCAGCAGCGGCCAGCTCCAGGGGGAGCCTGCCCAGATGGGTGGGCTCCCCTTTAGCCGTTTCAGCCGATCTGGGCCAGGGCCTCCAGGAGCGCCTCGGGCGCCAGCAGCAACGCCTCTGGCTCCCAACAGCGCCTTGGGCGCCAAGGGGCAGAGCCTTAAGAGGTGGGTTGATGCAGGGGCCGCGCCTCAACCGGAAAGGCCGAAAGGATCATCCGATCTTCTGTGACCAGGGGAACACCCAACTGCTGCGCAGCGGCCACGAACTCACAGTCGTAGACGCTGCAGCGGCTGCTGCTGGCCAGTGCCAGCACCTGCTCCGACGACACGGGTTGCTCATGGGCCGAGAGGATTGCCTCGGCTTTCTCCATCAATGCGAGCGCAGCAGGGAGATTCAGCAGATCCCGGCGGAGGTAGGTGGCGAGCACGTTGCGCCACTCGCTGCGCCAGAGCGGCGGGGCCGCCCACTGGGGGTGATCGAGCAACAGAGCCTCGGCCAGCGAAGTCTTGGGTCCTGGGAGCAGCAGATAGGCCAGCACGTTTGTGTCAACGACGATCAAGGCCGACCCTCACGCTTGGCGGCGTCGATCTCGGCGGGGTCAAAGCTGTGGGGGCCGAGGCTCTCGCGCAGGGCCCTGATCTCCGCCAGCTGCTGCTCAACAGACGGCGAAGCAGCACCGAGACCGGCCTCCAGACAGACGATGGCCTCGTTGTTGAGGCTGCGCCTGTGGCGCTTGGCCGCTGCGGCCAGCCGGGCATGGAGCGCGTCCGGCAAGTTTTTGAGGGTGAGTGTTTTGGCCATGGATGGCAGCCAGTGATCAATGACCCAGCGGTCATGCAACCAGTGTGGATCCATTCTGGTTGCATGAGAAGCCAGGAGTGGGTGGGCAGCCTGGTTTAGCCCTTGGGACTGGTGCAGCCCTTGGGCCTGGTGGTGGTCGCCGAGCAGTTGCAGGCCCTACCCACCAGCAAGCGGGAGAAGTGGCCGGATGGGCAGGCCGGCGTGGCGGGCGGCAGCCACTTCTTCAGCCGATCTGGGCCAGGGCTTCCAGCAACTGCTCGATTTCCACTTCCTCGGTGCAGATGTGGGTGCAGGCCCGCAGGCAATGGGGATCCGCCAGGCTGCGCAGCCAAATCCCCTGGCGGCCCAAGGCCGTCACGATCGCCTCAGGCCCCAGCAGCCCTTCGGGCGTCGTCACCGCCTCTGGCTCCAGCAACGCCTCAGCCCCCTGGCCCGCTGGATCGGAATTGCTTCTCCGCCGTTGCTGGGGGGCCTCCAGGGTGAAGCTCACCAGCCCCGCCGGTGGCCTCACCTCCAGCAGCGTCTGGGCGCCGGGAATTAGTTGCAACCCCTGCCATAGCTGGCCACTGAGCTGGCGGATCCGCTCCAGCCGCGCCTGGGCCGCACCCTCCGCCTCCAGTAGTTGCAGCGAGCGGTTCAAGCCGGCTGCCAGGGGCAGGCAGGAGGTGGCCACCTCAAAACGGCGCGCATCGCCGTGGAAGCCGCTATTGCCGCTGCTCTCCTGGCTGAGGCTGCGCCAGCCAATCAAGGTGGGTTGGGCTTCTGCCAGCAGCCGCTCCGACACCACCACCACCCCCAACCCCTCCGGGCCGCAGCACCACTTGTGGCCCGTGCAGGCGTAGATGTCGGCGGCGGCGGCGGCATTGGCGTCGCCCGCTTCCGCAAGGGGCAGGCTGCCCAGGCTCTGGGCCCCATCCACCAGCAGCCAGGCCTGGCTGCAGTGCTGTCGCAGCACTTCGGCCACCGCCGCGATCGGCATCACCTGGCCCGTGTTCCAGAGCAGGTGGGAGAGCACCACAAGTTTTGTGCGGGGCGTCAACGCCGCCTCCAGCCGCTCCAGCACGGCCGTGGCGGCGGTGCTTTCGCAGCCGCGCAGATCCCCCACCGCCAGCTCCCTCAGCTCCAGCCCCTCGCGGCGGGCCAGCTCCCGGCAGGCGGCCACCACGCCCGGATGTTCGCAGTCGCCGATCAGCAGTTGATCGCCCGCCCGCCAGGGCAGACCCCAGAGGGGCAGCACGCAGCCGCTGGTGACGTTCTCAGTGAAGGCCAGCCGCTGGGGGGCCACGCCACACCAGCGGCCTAGCCGCTGACGCAACTCGGCGCTAATACGCTCCAGATAGGGCCACACATCGCCGGTGAACGGGCCCAGCTGCTGAATTTGACGCCAGGCGGCCACAATCGCCTCCAGGGAGGCCTCCGGCAGGGGCCCCTGGCCGCCGTAGTTGAAGTAGGTCTTGTTAGCCAGGGCGGGCAGCTGGCCGCGAAAGGAGATCGGCTGGGGCAATGTCTCTGCTGCGACTGCTAATCAGCTTTAGCCATCGCCCGACTGAGCTCGCTCGCCTCAACGGCCCACTAGGCCAATTCAGAGGATTTGACCCACCATCACCGCCGCCACGGCCGAAAACAGGGTGATTCCGAGAGCGGTGAGTGGGTTTTGACCCTGGGCGACGGCCACGCTGGTGACCACGCCGGCGCCGATGCAGGCGACGGCCAGTTGGCTGAACAGTTCACTGCGGGGGTTGGGGCTGGGGCTTGGGGTCACCGCGGCACTAACAATTGGCTTGACGGTAAGGGCTAAAAACGGCCGCCCCGGCTGGAAATCCCGCCTTGTTACCTGGTGTCGGAGTTCGTTACTTGCCGCAATCTGCCGGCGGGCCTGGCCCGGCCGCCGCTAGCCCACTGGCGCAGTTGCTCCAGCTGTTCGCGGGCCGTGCGCGACAGGGGCACCAGCTGGCTGGCGGCGCCGATCAGGTCGGCTTCTGTGAACTCCCGCCGCTCGGCAAAGGCCAGGTGCATCGCCTCGATCACCGTCTGCTCCAGTTCGGCGCCCGAGAAGCCGGCGGTGCGATCCACCAGCACCTCCAGAGGGATGCGGTGCTGGGGCCTGCGGCGGCGCAGTTGCAGATCGAGGATGGCGTGCCGCTCCTCCTCGCAGGGCAGCTCCAACAGAAAAATCTCATCGAAGCGACCCTTGCGCAGCAGTTCAGCCGGCAACCGCTCGACGCCGTTGGCGGTGGCCACCACGAACACGGAGCTGGTCTTCTCCGCCATCCAGGTGAGCACGCTGGCCAGCACCCGGCCGCTGGTGCCGCCATCACTGCGGCTGTCCCCGCCAAAGCCCTTGTCGATTTCGTCGATCCAGAGCACGCAGGGGGCCATCGCCTCCGCCCGCTGGATCATCTCCCTGGTGCGCGCCTCGCTGGCGCCCACCAGGCCGGCGAACAGGCGACCCACATCCAGCCGCAACAGCGGCATGCTCCAGCTGTGGGCGATCGCCTTGGCGGTGAGCGACTTGCCCGTGCCCTGCGGACCCACCAGCAATACCCCCCGAGGCAGCGGCAGGCCGTAGCGCTGGGCCTCCTCGCCAAAGGCCATGCGGCGCCCCTCCAGCCACTGCTTGAGGGCATCGAGGCCGCCGATGTCGGCCGGACTGGCCTCGCTGGGGCAGTACTCCAACAGTTCGCTGCGGGCGATCGCCGCCCGTTTCTCCTCCAGCACTTCAGCCAGATCGGTGGCGCCCAGCTGGCCGCGGCGGGCCAGGGCCCTCGCCGCGATCGCCCGCACCCGCTGCTCACTGAGGCCATGGCAGGCGCTGGTGAGCTGGGCGAGCACCGCCGCCTCCAGCGGCTGGCCGGCGGCGGTGGCAATCGAGCCCAGCAGTTGGCCGATCTCATCGGCGGCGGGCAGGGGCAGCTCCAGCAGGCTGATGCTGTCCTCCAGCTCGGCCGGCAGCGACCAGTCGGGGGCCGTGATCACCAGGGTGTGGGGGCAGCGGCGCAGGCTTTGGGCCAAATTGCGCAGGCGGCGGCAGATGCCGGCGTCCTCGCCATAGCGGTGAAAATCGCGCAACAGCAGGATCGCCCCCTGCTCCGGCCCCACCGCCTCCAGGCAGCTGAGGGCGAGCATCGGATTGCGGGCCGCCTCGCCTGTGCGGTTGGGGCTGCCGCTCAGCCCATCGATGAAATCCCAGCGCAGCAGCAACCTGCCCCCCAGGCGCTGGCAGGCCTGGGCCAGCAACCCCTCCACCCGCTCCTCCTCCAGGCTGCGGATCCAGATGATCGGGGTGCGGGAGCGGATCAGCAGATCCAGCTGCTCCAACCAGGCGCTAGACATCAGCGCAGCTGATTCAGCTTTGCCCAGCGGGGATCGCCCCCCTGGTCATCGCTGCTCCAGGTGGCCGGCCCCGGGCAGTCGGAGCCGCAGCGGTTCACCGTCGGCAGTTGCAGGCTGAGCAGCTCGTAGGTCCAGTGGGCTGGATCAAAGCAGCCGTTGGGATCGAGGCTCTCGCTGAGGGCGTCGGGGTCTAGGTCCAGCACCTCGCTGGCATCCTCCAGCACAATTCGCTCCTGCATGCCCTCCTGGCGGGCCGCCTCCCCCAGCCAGAGCAACTCCTGACTACGAAAATTGAGCGGATGGTTGAACTGCTGCAGGCAGCGGTCGCAGCGGAGGGTAACGATCGTGGCCCCATGACCCTCCACCGCCAAGGCATTGCCCAGATGCTGCACCTGCACCTCACCCCGCACGGGGGTGAGGCTGGCCAGCTCATCTAGGTGCTGATCCAGCCGCCAGCGGCGCCCCTCCGCCAGGCCCTTCAGCTCTTGGATCGGCACCGGCCGCAGGTCGTCAGCCATGGGTAGATCGGGGGCGCAGGAGGTGGGGCGTCGGCTGCTGGCCAGTTCGAGCTCAGTCGAGCTCGCCGGGGGCCTACTTCTTGCCCTTGGGCTCGAAGGGCAGCCGCGCCGTCGGGCCGGAGGCGGTGGCGGTGACGGTCTGCTGGGCAATCTGCTGATCGAGAATTTGCTGCAGGTTGTCCGGCAGCGATTCCCGGCTGAGCAGGAAGGTCTGGGCGGCCTGGAAGACGTTGGCCACCACCATGTAGAGCAGCACCCCCGCCGGCAGCGGGAAGAACAGGAACATGCCGGTGATCATCACCGGCGTGATCTTGTTGGCCGTGGACTGCTGCGGGTTGGGCGGCATGCCCATGCCAGAGAGGATCTGGGAGATGAACAGGCTGGCCCCGAAGGCCCCCACCAAAATGGCGATATCCCAGTTCACAGCCCCCTCGGTCATGAAGCCCACCTGACCGAGGGCTTTGATGAACAGGAAGCCGCTGCGGGCGGCCAGGCCGGGGATCTTGGCCTCCACCACGGCATCACCGGCGGCCAGGGCCGTGATCGTGCCGTCCTCGGCCACGCTCACCACCTCACTGCCCTTGGTGACACTCCAGCTGGGTTTGTAGGCCTGGCCGTTCTGCACGCCGGCGATCACCGAGGCGAAGCTGTCGCCGGTTTTGGTGTGCAGGTTCACCTGGGCCCGATCGCCCACCCCCAACTTGTTTCCCTGCTCCAGGCTGGCGATCACCGGCACGTGCTGGGTCTCGGTTACGAAGATCGAGTGGCTGGGGCTGTTGAACGGCTTTGGTTCAACGGCGGCGATCTGATCGCTCGGCAGCACCTTGAGGTTCAAGGTGTAAGGCACATCAGCGAAGGGTGAACCCCGCAGGGTGGCGAACAGGGCGAACAGGATCGGCATCTGCACCAGCAGCGGCAGACAGCCGGCCAGGGGACTGCCGAACTCCTTCATCAACTTGCCCAGCTCCTGCTGTTGTTGCTGGGGGTTGTTGGCATAGCGGGCTTTGATTTCAGCCTGGCGCTTCTGCATCACCGGCTGGGCGATGCGCATGCGGCGGGCGCTGCGGATGGAGCCGGCGCTGAGCGGAAACAGCGCCAGACGGATCACCACCGTCAGGGAAATGATCGCCAACCCGTAGCTCGGCACCAATCCGTAGAAGAAATCGAGGATCGGGAGCAGCAGGTTGTCGGAGATGTAGCCGATCACGGCAGTGGGAGATCCGAAATGGACAAGCGGAGCGTGACCCCGCCAACGCACCAGTGTGCCCGACAGGGGAGATGAACTGGCGCGGTTAGGCGGCGATGCCCCTGGCGGGGCTGACTTTGCGGGCGCTGCGGCGCTCCTCGATGTAGGTCTCCAGCTCGCGGAAGCGGGGCACGGAGCGCATTTCCAGCCGGGAGCCGTCGGCGAGCACCAGCACCATGTCGCCCCAGGCCCCGAAGCCGCGGGGCACGCTGCGCACCTCGCGAATCTGGCTGTAGACCACCTGGGTGCGGTCCCGGCCCAGCCAGCCGCCGTTCACCTCAATGCGCCGACTGGTGATCCGGAAGCGCAGCCACAGGGCCCGCACCAGGGCGCCCACCAGAAAGGGCAGACCGATCAGGGTGAGTCCGAATACCAAATTGACGATCAGATCGCCCTTGGCGGGGCCCCCCTCGTAGAAAACCGTCTCCTGGATGGGGATGGGGCCAGGGGCCTTGCCGCTGCCGGGGGCTGGTTTTGCAGCGGTGGTCTTTTCGCTGCCTGTGGGCTGGTCGCTGCCTGTGGTCTTGTCGCCACCGGTGGGCTGATTGCCACCAGAGGACTGGTTGCCACCAGGGGACTTGCCGGTGGGGGCGTTGCTCGCGGCGCTCATGGCGTGAGACCTGCCTGGTGGAGGAGTTGGTCGCATTCTCCCAGCAGGGCTTCTGGGGAACAGTCGGCGCTGCCGGGTTTGAGGCTGATCAGCAGCCACTGGCCCGCTGCGGCGCCGGCCGGCAGCACCCGCAGCAGATGGTTCTGGAGCAGACGCCGCAACCGATTGCGCCGCACCGCCCGCTTATGCACCTTGCCGCTCACCACGACGCCGCAGCGCCAATTGGTGAGGGGGTAGGCCTGCTGCTCGGGTGGCAACAGCTGGGCCGAGGCCTCCAGGCAGCGCAGCAACAGCGACTGGCCATGGTGGCGGCGGCCCTTTTGATAGAGGCGATCAAAAACCCTTTTCCCCTTCAGCCGATGCCGCTGGGGCAGAGCCATGGGGGGCTCAAACAGCCAGGCGAGCCCGACCGCGACGGCGGCGGGAGCGAATCACGCGCTGGCCGGTGTGGGTGCGCATGCGGACACGGAAGCCGGATACCCGCTTGCGCTTGCGGCTCGTACCTTCCAGGGTGCGCTTAGTCATGGCTTCGTCTCAGCTCCTCGCGGCTCGTCGGGAATTAGGTCGAAGGGCAAACCTATCAGGCGGCCCCCAAGGGGAAGCGGCTGGCGGCCCTGGCCAGGCAGCCAGCCGGGTGAATCGGCTCAGTTCAGTCGGCTCAATCGGCTCAGTCGGGATCGATGTCGATCAGCCAGCTGCCCAGGTAGCCCGCCATCGGCACGTCGCCGGGGGCCTGGGCCAGGGCGTTGAACTGGTACATCCCAATATTGAATGGGTTGAACAGATTGATGTACACCCCGATCGTGCCCTGATCCGGTACGGGGATATCGGGGAAGATGTCGATCGCCTTGCCGTTGGCCGCCACCTCAATCGTGGCCGGAATCTTCTCTAGGCACCTGGTGCGCGAAAGCATGCCGCCCTCCTGCATCTTGCAGAGCTTCACCTGAGTTGGATCGATCTTGACGTCGAAGTGGGCCGGGATCGTGATCGACAGCTTCATGATCGCCGTCTTGCGATCCTTGGGCCGCAGGATCAAGTAATACTCCGAGCGCTTCAGGCGATGGGTATCGGTGATGAAGTAATAGAGGCGGCGGTAGTCCTTGGTGTTATCCCAGCGGAACTCCATCAGGCCGGAGGTGCCCTGGGCCCGCACCGGCCCAGGCGTGGCCAGGGGCGCCAAGCTCAAGGTGGCCATGGCGGTGGCGGTGAGGCCAGCGGCGACCAGGGGCAGGTGGCGCTTGAACGTGCCGGCGCACAGCCGGCGGCAGAAGCCAGGAAGCTGGGGGGAGCCCATCGGCCCTGTCGAGGTTGAGCCTCCCATTCTCTTGGGCCCCAGCGACTCCCGAGCGGCGGGGGGTCGGCCGGGCAGGTGGTTGGCACATCAGGGGCATTCGCTTACCGGCGGGGCGGCTGGTGGGCCCAGCTGGTGGGCCGGCTGGCTGGTGGGCGGCTGGCAGGTGGGGAAAGCGGGCGGGGGTCAGCCGGCCCGGTCGGGCCTGAGCCGGGCCGCCTCCCGCAGGTAGGGGTGCACCGGCAGCTGTTGGGGCTCCAGCCACACGTGGGCCAACAGGCGGATGCAGCGGGGCAGATCGCCGGCCACCGCCATCTGTTGACAATCGAGCAGGGCCACCTGCTGCCAGCCAGGCCGGCGCCGGGCAATCGCCGCCGGGAAACAGGCATCCAAATCCGCCGTCACCGAGAAGGTCACCGACAGCAGCTGTTCGCCGGCCAGCTGATTGCGCTCGGTCAGGGCGTCCACCAGTTCGCTTACCGCCTCGCCGATCGCCTCCACCGTGTTGGCCGCGGCCGTGGTGGCGCCCCGCAGGGCGCGCAGGGTGAGCCCGGTGGTCATGGCCGATAGAGCCACAGGGGCTGGCCGCTCCAGGCCATTTCCACACTCAGCAGATCCAGCAGCTGGCGCAGCATGCTGCGGCCCGGGATCAGGCCGGCGAAGCGCTTGGCTGGCGCACCGAAATCGACCGGTTTGCTGCGCTTGGGATCAAGGCCCGCCAACTCGGCCGCCAGCAGGCGGGCCTGGTGTTCGTCCCCCAGCCCATCCACCAGCCCCAGCTCCAGCGCCTGGGCACCGGTGAACACCCGGCCGTCGGCAAACAGCCGCACCGCCTCCTGCTCAAGGCCGCGACCCTCGGCCACGGCGGCCACGAATTGGCCATAACTGCTATCGATCAAACCCTGCAGCAGCTGCCGCTCCGCCTCGCTCAAGGCGCGATCTGGCGAGAGGATGTCCTTGTAGACGCCGCTCTTGACGGTTTCGAACTGGATGCCGATCCGCTCCAGCAGCCGCGAGATGTTGTTGCCCCGCAAAATCACGCCGATCGAACCGGTGATCGTGCCCGGATTGGCGACGATCTTCTCGGCGGCCACCCCCACATAAACGCCACCGGAGGCCGAGATGTTGCCGAAGCTGGCCACCACCCGGCAGCCCTGCTGGCGCAACCGCAGGATCGCGGCGTGGATCTCCTGGCTGTCGCCCACCGTGCCGCCGGGGCTATCGATCCGCAGCAGCAGCGCCGGACATTCGCGCTGTTCCACCTGCTGCAGGGCCTTGACCACCCGCTGGCGGGTGGCGCCGTTGATCGCCCCCTCGATGGCGATGCGTGCCAGGGTGCGTCGGGACTTGCGGCGCCAGGGCCAGACCATCAGGTCGGAGAGAAGAAACTGGATCTTAAAAAGAATGCCGTGGCCCCCCTACCGGCGCTCCCCTCCCCCATGCCCCAGGTTTTGCGCAGCCTGCTGATGCTGCTGCCCTTTGCCCTCTGGGGCACGGCGATGGCGGCGATGAAGCCGCTGCTGGTGGGGGGCACGCCCCTGCAGCTGGCCTGCTGGCGGCTGCTGCCGGCGGGGCTGGTGCTGCTGCTGGCGGCCCTGCTGCTGGGGCGCTCCTGGCGGGTGGACCGGGCTGATTGGCCCTGGTTGATCGCCTTCGCGCTGGTGGACGGCAGCTTGTTTCAAGGGCTGTTGGCCCAGGGCCTCGGGCAGACCGGGGCCGGCCTGGGATCGGTGTTGATCGATTCCCAACCCCTGCTGGTGGCCCTGCTGGCCCGCTCCCTGTTTGGCGAGGCGATCAATCCGGTGGGCTGGTTGGGGCTGATGCTCGGTCTGCTGGCGATCGCCTGCCTGGGGCTGCCGGCGGCCCTGCTGCGCCATTGGTGGCTGGAGGGTCCGGCCGGTTTCAGCGAAAGGGCCTGGAGCCACGGCGAACTGTGGATGCTGGGGGCCGCCGCCGCCATGGCCGTCGGCACCGTGCTCTGCCGCTATGCCAGCCGCCACAGCGATCCGTTGGCGGTGACCGGCTGGCACATGCTGCTGGGGGCCGCCCCCCTGCTGCTTGGCTGTATTTGGCAGAGCAGTGGGCCCGGCGGCCCGCCCCTATGGCCGCTCTGGGCTGACTGGCAGTGGGGCTTGGCGGCCTACGCGGCCCTGTTTGGCAGTGCCCTGGCCTACGGCTTGTTTTTTTGGTTTGCCAGCAGTGGCGATCTCACCGGCTTCACCGCCCTCACCTTTCTCACCCCGGTGTTCGCCCTGCTCTGTGGCGTGCTGCTGTTGTCTGAGCAGCTGCGGCCCCTGCAGTGGTTTGGGGCGGCAGTGGCCCTGGTCTCCGTGGTGCTGATCAACCGCCGCAACCAACTTTGGGCGCCATTGCAGGGGCTGGCCGCCAACACCGCCGAGAGCCTGCCGTGAGCCAACAACTTTCCCTGGTCCGCCCCATGGGTTCAAGCCACCTGGAGCGCCCCCCTTTGGCCCTCCCATCTGTGGCGCCGGCGCTGCGGCGGCGCATCCTGCTGTTAACCCTGGCCCTGGGGCTGCTGCTGTTTGTTTGGCGGCTGGGCGCCACCGGCCTGGTGGATGAAACGCCGCCCCTGTTCGCCGCCTCGGCCCGGGCCATGGCCGACACCGGCGATTGGCTGATCCCGCGGGTGAACGGCCTACCCCGCTACGACAAGCCCCCCCTCGTGTATTGGGCGATGGGGCTGATCTATCTGCTGCCGGGCCAACAGCAGTGGAATCCCCTGGGCAGCTGGGCCTCGGCCCTGCCCTCGGCCCTGGCCTCGATCGGAGTGATGCTGGCCCTGGCCCACACCCTGCTGCGCTGGCCCCAGGCCCAGCGGCGGCCAGCGCTCACGGCCCTGGCGGCGGCCCTGGCCTTTGCCCTCTCGCCGCCGGTGCTGCTCTGGAGCCGGGTGGCCGTGAGCGATGCGCTCTTTTCCGGCCTGGTGGCGCTAACCCTGCTGGCGGCCTGGTGGGCCATCGCTGAACCGAGCCTGGCGGTGTGGCCCATCTGGCTGCTGCTGGGGCTGGCGGTGTTGGCCAAGGGGCCGGTAGCCGTGGTTTTGCTGGGTCTCACCCTGTTGCTCTATGGCTGGAGCCAGGCGGATCTGGGCGGCCTCTGGCGGCGGCTCCAGCCCCTCAGGGGCCTGGCGCTCACCTCCCTGGTGGCCCTGCCCTGGTACGGGGCGGCACTGCTGGTGGAGGGGGAGCCGTTCTGGCGCAGTTTCTTTGGCTATCACAACCTGCAGCGCTTCACCTCGGTGGTGAACCATCACCAGCAGCCCTGGTGGTTCTTCCTGCTGATGCTGGTGCTGGCGAGTTTGCCCAGTTCGCCGCTGCTGCTGCTGGGCCTCAGCCGGGCCCTTAGCTGGCGACCAGCGGCAGCGCCGCTGTCCCTGCGGCGGTTTGCGGCCTGTTGGCTGCTGGCGGTGCTGCTGTTCTTCTCCGTGGCGGCCACCAAGTTGCCCAGCTACTGGCTGCCGGCGATTCCGGCCGCGGCCCTGCTGGTGGCGCTCACCGCCCAGGATCCCCCCAGCGGCGCCGGTCGCTGGGCCTGGGGGCTGACGCTGTCGCTCACCGCCGTGCTGGCGCTGGGTTTCCTGGCCTCCCCCCGCTGGTTGCCTTTGATCCGCGATCCCGAGATGCCAACGCTGGCGGCGGAATTGCAGGCCGGCCACCAGCTGCTGCTGGCTGCGGCGCTGTTCGGTTTGGCGCTGCTGGCGGCGCTGCTATCTCGGGGCCAGGGCCCTGCCCGCCTGGTGGCGCTGCAACTGCCGATCGCGGTCTTCGTGCCGCTGGTGCTGCTGCCGAGCTGGGCTTTGGGGGATCGGCTGCGGGGGCTGCCGGTGCGGCAGATGGCGGCGCTGGTGAACCGGCAGGCCCGCCCCGGCGAACCCCTGGCCATGGTGGGCATTCTCAAGCCCTCTCTGCACTACTACAGCCGCAGGGTGGTGATCTACGAGGCCCCCACCCCCGGCGGCAGCATCAACCTGGTCGACCGCTTGAGCCATGAACGGCGGCGGGGCCTAGTGCCCAGCTCGGCCGCCCTTCAGCCCACGGTGCTGGTGGTGATCGATCAGGAGACCGCTGCCCGGCCCTACTGGGCTGGCCTGGCCCCCCAGGAGCTGGGTCGCAGCTCCATCTATCGGCTGTGGAGAGTGGATCGCCAGGCCCTGGAGCGCCGCGCCGCCGATTTGTTGCGTAGCGGCGAGCGGATCAGCTGGCGCGATCCCCGGCCCGAGCGCTACTGAGCCCCAGCTACTGAGCCCCAGCTGTTGAACCCCAGCTGATCCTCTGCTTACTGGCCAGCTTCTTACTGGCCAGCTTCTGGCAGCTGCCCTTCAGCCTCTGGCAGCCGCTGAGCCAGGGCCCGGCGCCGGCAAAAGCCGCAATGACCCCAGAGCTGCACCTCGCCGCTGGGGGCCGGGCAAGCGCACTGGGGACAGGGGGCCATGCCATGCACATCCACCCGACTGGGATGGCGGCGCCACACCTCCGCCTCCTCCAGGCTTCCCGCCCGAGGCTGGCCACCGGGATGGTGCTGCTCCACCCGGATCTCGCGCAGCTCAAAACCGGCGGCCCGCAGGGCCCCCAGCAGTTGATGGCGGTTGTATTGCAGGGCCTGCAGCCAGGGCCCCGGCTGGGCCCCCACCGTGAGCCGGCCCGCCTGCAGCCGCAACGGCTGGCAATGGGGGGCCAACTGGGGGCCGGCAAGCCTCGGCCAGGCCCGCCACAGGGCCGCCAGGTGGCCGTGGCGCTGCCACCGCTGCTGGAGTTGCTCCAGACAGCTGGCCAATTGTTGAGCCGGTGCTGGCGGCGCCGGCACCAGCACATTCACATTTCCCTGCCGCCGACTGGTGCTTTGGCGACCGCCGGCCGATCCGCGCTGGCGGCGGTTTTGATCCTGGGGGAAATCGGCTTGTAAGGAGCCCATGCCTAGAACCCTATGCACAGATCGGCGCAAGAGCCGCTCCAGAGGCAGCGCCCCTAGCGCTGGGATTGCTGGTTACACCAGGGCAGCGCGGGGCACTTTCTGTTAATGGCACTGCTAAAGCAAGTCTCTGAGTAGCCTCTAGGCACGCCCCATTAGGGATCCATGGGCTTCTTCGATCGCATCAGCCGCCTGGTACGCGCCAACGCCAATGCGGTGATTGGTGGCATGGAGGATCCGTCCAAGATCCTGGATCAGTCGGTGGAAGACATGCAGGCCGACCTGGTGAAGCTGCGCCAGGCGGTGGCCGCGGCGATCGCCAGCCAGAAGCGGATCCAGAACCAGGCCGAACAGGCCGAGGCCCAGGCGACCACCTGGTACGAGCGCGCCGAGCTGGCGATGCGCAAGCAGGAGGAAGACCTGGCCCGCGAGGCCCTCTCCCGCCGCAAGACCTATCAAGAAACCGCCACGGCCCTGAATACCCAGCTGCAGAGCCAGGCGGGCCAGGTGGAGATGCTCAAAAAGAGCCTGGTGAGTTTGGAGGCCAAGATCGCCGAGGCCAAAACCAAAAAAGACATGCTCAAGGCCCGGGCCCAGGCAGCCCAGGCCCAGGTGCAGCTCCAGAGCGCCGTGGGCAACCTGGGCACCAACACCTCGATGGCCGCCTTCGAGCGGATGGAGGAGAAGGTGCAGAACCTGGAGGCCCGCAGCCAGGCCGCGGCCGAGATTGCCGGCGCCGATCTGGAAAGCCAGTTCGCGGCCCTGGAGGGGGGCAACGACGTGGCCGACGAGCTCGCCGCCCTCAAGCACCGCATCTCCGGGGCCCCGGCGCCGGCCTCTCTGCCAGCCGATACCAAGCGGGCCGGTCAATTGGAGCCGGTGAAGGTGGTGGAGGTAGACCCTGAGCTCGAAGCCCTCAAGCGCTCGATAGACAAGCTCTGACCGCCATGGGCGTACCATGGCGGTCAGGCAAGGCATGGGTGCTCAGCTGGCAGTTGCCCAAATGGCAATGGCAGGGAGATAGCGGCTTGCCAGCGGCTGTTTAGCTGTAGAGCAGCAATGCACCAGCGGTAATCAAGAGGCATCAGTTACGTACGATCGTTGCCAAAATCAGCCATTACGAGGGTGCCCCTGTGGCCGTAGCCGACTTCACTGACGCCAACTTCCCAGCAGAGGTGCAAGCAGCAACGGGGTTGGTGCTGGTGGATGTCTGGGCCCCCTGGTGCGGTCCCTGTCGCCTGGTGGCCCCCCTGATGACCTGGGCCCAGACTGAATATGCCGATCGACTCAAGGTGGGCAAGCTGGAGGCCGATGCCAATCCCGTTAGCCGCGATGCGCTCAACATTCAGGGTCTGCCCACCTTGATCCTGTTCAAGGACGGCCAGGAGTTGGTGCGCCACGAGGGCGCCATGGCCAAAGCTCAGCTCGTCGCTTTCCTGGATGCCCACCTCTGAGTTCCCTGGCCGGCTCAGTCGGCTATCCCGGCGGGTGAACCAACTGGGCAGTGGCGTCTTCGCCCGCAACGACCAACGCAAGCAGAGCTACAGCTTGGCGGCCAGCTCCGCCGGCAGCAGCCTGCCCCAGCTGCTCGATCTGTCCTTGGGGTCCACCGATCTGCTGCCGCCAGCGGCGGCCATTGAGGCGATCCGGAGCCAATTAGCGGCGCCAGAGAGCGCCGCCTACTGCCTGCATGCCGCCACTGCCCCCTTCCGGCAAGCGGTGGCCGCCTGGGCCCAGCGGCGCTTTGGCGTTGAGGTGGATCCCGAGCGGGAGGTGCTGTTGCTGGTGGGCAGCCAGGAGGGCACAGCCCATCTGCCCCTGGCCGTGCTGGATCCCGGTGATGCGGCCCTGCTGCTCGATCCCCACTACCCATCCCACCTGGGTGGACTGAAATTGGCATCGGCCGAGCCGGTGTTGTTGCCCCTCGATTCGGGGTCCGGCTGGCGACCTGATTTCGATGCCATCGATGGGGCCACCTGGGATCGCCTCAAGCTGATGGTGCTGGGCTTCCCCCACAACCCCACCGCCACCACCGGCGAGCAGACCTGGCTAGACGAGGCAGTTGCTCTGGCCCTGCGGCACGACATCGTGCTCGCCCACGACAACCCCTACGTGGATCTGGCCCTGGAGGGGGAGGCACCGGCATTGCTGCGCAATCCCGCCTGGCGTGAATGCGGCATCGAGTTCTTTTCCTTTTCCAAGAGTTGGTGCCTGGGGGGCTACCGGCTGGCCTTTGCCATCGGTGCGGCGGATTTGATCAAGGGCTTGCAGCAGCTGAAGGCGGTGGTGGATTTCAACCAGTCCCTGGCACTCCAAGCCGGGGCGATTGCCGCCCTGGAGCAGGCGCCCCAGTGGCCAGCCCAGCTCAGGGATGTGTATCGCCAGCGGCGGGACCGAATGCTGACTGCCCTGCGGGCCGTGGGCTGGCCGGTTCAGCAACCTTCGATGGCCCTTTATCTGTGGCTCGAGCTGCCACCGCCGGCAAGGCGCAGGGGTTGGGATTCGGAAACCTGCTGCGCCGAGCTGTTGGCCGCCACCGGGGTGGCGCTAACCCCCGGCAATGGCTTTGGCCCAGGCGGTGAGGGCTGGCTGCGGCTGGCCCTGGTGCATCCCACCGAGCAGCTGGAGGCGGGGGTGGAGCGGATCGGGCGCTGGCTGGCCAGCCTTTGATGCTCGCCCCAGCCAGGGCGGAGCGACCCAGTGGTTGGCGGATACGGCGGCTGCCGGTCTGTGCCAGCACCGAGCGGGAGCTCGACCGCTGGTTAGCCCTTGCGCCTCCCCAGCCCAGCGACCAGCGGCGGCTGGTGATCGCCCGGCGCCAGCGCTACGGCCGGGGCCAACAGGGCAGGCCATGGATCTCCCCGCCAGGCGGCCTGTGGCTGAGTGCGCTGTTTCCCTGGCCCCAGCGGTTGGAGCAGGGCGCGGCCCTGCCGCTGACCATGGCCCTGGCCCTGGCTGAGGAGATTGGCGAGCTGGGGGTGCCGGTGGCGATCAAATGGCCCAACGACCTGCTGGTGCGGGAGCGCAAGTTGGCCGGCCTGCTGCCTCGCCTGCGCTGGCGGGGCTCACGGCTGCTCTGGGCCCGTTTGGGTCTGGGGATCAATGGCATCAACCGGGTGCCGCCGGGAGCGATCTCCCTGGCGGAGGCCCTGGCCGGTCGCGGCTTCCATCCCCAGGCCACCCCGGCGCGGTTGGAGAAACTCGCCTTGCGGGCCCTGGAACGGGCGATCCGCATGGCCGGCGATGCAGAGCTGGTGCGCGTTAGGGCCGAACAGCGGCTGTGGCGCCCCCCTTCGGGCGTCTTCCATGCCGGCCGCCAGTGGCAAATACTGGGTTTGGAGCGCGATGGGGCCCTGCGCTTGCGCTGCCAGGGGGAGCAGGTGCTGCTGCGAAGGGATTTCTAGGATCCAGCCATGGCTTCCCCCCCCGTCTCCCCGGCTAGGCGCCGCAGGCCACCATTGGGCCGGTTTCGGGCCCTGAGCAGGGCGTTACTGGCCCTGGGCCCCCTATGGGCCTGGGGGCTTGCCGCCGCCCAGACCACTCCCGCTGAATTGCCCCCTATCCGGGCTCCCCTGGTGCCGCCAGTCGAGCTGGGGGGGGGCGGGGCCACGCCCCAGCCCCAACGGCCGGACGCGGCGGCGCTGAAACCCCAGCCACCGGCGCGCTTTGAGGCTTCCCTCGATGCGCTGGTGCGCGATGGCGTCGTCAGTACGGCGGAGCGGGCCCAACTACGCAACGGCTCGGCGCCGCTGCCGCTAGACATCTCGAAGCAACAGCAGGCCTGTCGGAGCGGGGCCCTATCGGCTCAGGAGTGCCGCACTGGCCTGATCCTGCGCTGGCACGGCAGGAAGGGTGGCGGCGGCGTCAATGCCAACGGCAGCGCTGACGGCGACATCGCCGGCGGTGAGCGCCTCGGCGCCGACGGCCGCCCCCTGCCGCCGCTAACGGTGCCGGTGAGCGCCCTGTTGGCCGGCGCTGGCGGCAGCTTTCGCCTTGCCGATGTCTTTTCCGTAACGCCGCGACCGGCACCGATTGTTGGCAATGGCAACCGCAGCCTGTTATTTCCTCTAATTGGCGAGGCGGTAGTTAGCAGTGGCTTTGGCTATCGGCTACACCCCCTATTGGGCGACTGGTTGATGCACAGCGGTCGCGACTTGGCCGCCCCAGAAGGCACGCCGGTGGTGGCGGCCCTGGCGGGAAGGGTGTTGAGCAGCGGCCTGGCCGGTGGCTATGGCCTGGCCATCGAGATTGAACACGAGCGACCCCGGCGCCGCAGCCTCTATGGCCACCTCAGTGAGCTGTATGTAACCGCCGGCCAAAAGGTGCGCCAAGGGGAGGTGATCGGCCGGGTGGGCAGCACGGGCCTGAGCAGTGGCCCCCATCTGCACTTTGAGCTGCGCCTGCCGGAAGCGGCTGGCTGGGTGGCGGTGGATCCGGGCGATCTCGATCCGGGCAAGGGCGCGATTGGCAGCGATGCCGTCGCCCTGCTTATTGGTCAATTGCTGCAGCGCCTGGAGCGGCCGGCAGCGGCCAAGGGGGCGGCTAACTCCTAGTGCACCACCAGGGTTTTCGGCGCCAGCCAGGCTCAGGGAGGCACGGTGGGACTCGGCAGCAGCTACAGGAGGGGTGACGAGGGGGGGGGGCAAGCCGATGGGCCCCAGAATTATCCCTGGGCAGCATCAAGACCAGCAGCGGCAATCCCGTAAGACGTATAAAGCTTTTCTTCGATAATTTCCGAGCCACAGGAAAGATTTATGGTTCGCTTTATGGCGGCCCTCCTGTCGTTATTTGTGTAAACAGATCGGGCAAGCTGGACAAAACTTTCGCCGAACAACCCCTGGCTTTCATGACTTCTAATTTCGTCTTCTATCTCCCATAGCATGGAATTTACGGCCAGCAGCTGTTGATAGCTACTGTCTGACAGGGAGATATTGAGGGATGCCGCCAAGGCTTTCAGCTCGCCAAGCTCGTGCCAGGCGTTATCTTGAGCCTGGCCGACCAGCCGCCGGGATTTGATGGTTAAAATTGTAATTTTGTCCACCAGTTCCCCCGCCGAGATAGGGGCCATGATTCGCATGGCTAAGCTCTCTGCATCAATTTCATAATTCTAACCGCAGGCGTGATTGCTATTTGCCGCTCGTGTTTTCCCGCACACGGCTGGCGGATCGCGCTTGCTCGCCAGGGTCACCAAAGTGGCCCCATCCGCCAGGCTTAGCGCCACTGCCCCATCCCCCGGGGGCGCCAGGGTCGTCATGGTCGCCAAGGCCCGTGAAGCTTGGCGCAGAATGTGGGTCATGACCGGCCCTACCCCTAGCCCCGCTCCCCAAGCCACCAGTCCCCTGGCCATGGCAATCCAGCGCTGGCGCGAGCAGGGCGGTGAGCTGGGGCGGATCGTGCTGGAAACGGCCCCGCCCCAGCCTGATCAGCGGCAGGCTGAGATCGACTCGCTGCTTGCCCTGGGCGAGCTGCATGCCGCCCGCTGCGTGTTGCATGACTGGTTACAGCAGCTGACCAGCTTGCCGGCCCAGCAGCAGGCCGAAATCGGCGGGGTATGGGACGACCCAGCCCTGTGGAAGCTCGTTGCCGACGTGGTGGAGCGCACCGGCGATCAGTGGCTGCTGGAATTGCTCTGGCGTGGCTTGGAGCGGCTGCGGCCCGGCCCCTGGCCCGCCCAGCGGCTGCCCCTGCTCGGGGTGCCGATCCTCAACCGACCCGACCTGTTGGAGCGGCTACTGGACAGCCTCGATTGTGAGGTGGATACCTTGGCGGTGGTGGACAACAGTGGCGGCGCCAAGCCGGTGGCGGCGCTGTTGGAGCGACTGGAAACCACTGGTCATCCCAAGATCGCCCGGGTGCGGGTGTGCCGGCCGTTTCGCAATCTCGGCGTGGCCGCCAGTTGGAATGCCATCTTGCGGGCCTTTCCAGAGGTGCCCCATGCCCTGGTGGTAAACAACGACATCCGCTTTGCTCCTGGGGTTTTGGCAGCGGCATTGGCTCGGCTTGATAGTCAGCGGCCCCAGTGGTTGCCGCTACTGCCCTTTGACTCCGCCTTCTCCGCATTTTTTATTACCAGCCTCGCCTGGAATCTGGTGGGTCTATTTGATGAGACCTTCTACCCCGCATACCTGGAGGACTCCGAATACCGGGAGCGGATGCGCCGCTATCCCCAACTGGAAACCCCCGCCCATGACGACCTGGCCGCCGCCATGGCGGCCTGTAATCCCGAGGGCAGTGCCACCATCTCCAGCGACCCCCAGCTGGCGGCCTGCAACCGCCGCAGCTTCTCCCTCAATCGTCTCTGGTTTCTCAGTCATCGCCGTCTGCGCTCCGATCCCAGCGGCGCCTGGATGTTGCGGCGCCTGGCCGGGTGGCCCTGATCCCCTCCAGAGCTCAAAATGGAAGCATCTACCTGCAGCGGCCGATGAGTCGTCAGTCGCCAGCCCCCATATCTGCCAAGGGAGACAGCCCCGGCGGCCCGCTCGGCTGGATTGAAGGGGGTGGGCTGACAGTGCTGCTGGTGGTGGCCCTGCTGGTCGGTTTGCAGCTGGGTGGGGTGCCCTGGCGCTATCGCAAACAACTTTGGCAGCTCCAAGGTGGCGTGGTGGGTGCGCTGGTGGGCTATGGCATGGGACGCTGGATGAAACATTCAGGCGGCAGGAAGCCATGAGCGAAAACTGGCAGCAGGTATGGCAAATGCACGATCCAGCTAGCGAAAATCCCGAGCACTGGCTGCGCTATGCCCGGGCTTTGGTGACTGGCGCTGGCGATGCCGCCTCCGAGAGCGATCGCCAGCAACAGGCTGCGATGGCGCTACTGCATGCCCAAAGCCTTGGCGCCGACAAGGACCAGTTGCAGTCTCAACTGGAGGGCTGGCTACAGGAAGACCTGGAAACGGCCATGACCGCCCTAAACATTTAGGCTTTTTCTAACTTAGTATATAGGCTTTTCCTGACTTAGTATATAGGCTTTTTCTAACCTGGCTTAACTTTAGCTGTATCCCCGGCCCTAACTTTAGCCCTATCCTTCGCTTTAGCTTAACCTAAGCTATAATTTCAGCCTTAGTGTTAAGAAAGCTCTGCAAAGCCCGACCGACGGCCAATTAAGCCCTGACGCCACAAAGGTTCCCGGGCGGATGGAGCGCCGAAATGGCTGCTTTCCAGAGTCTCCTTAGCTTTGGCTTTAAGGGCACCTCGAAAATTGCCCATTTCGCTCACCAGAGCGAGGGCAGTCCAGTTGCCACAGTGCTTCTCGCTGCACGGCATCAATGGAACCTGGGATTTTTTTCGAAGCGAAACCCATGACCATGGGAGCTCAGGGCCAGGCTGCCTGTACAAAATTGCCTGCACAAAATTGCCCATACGAAATTGCCAAAAAAAAGCCGGCTAACAAAACCGGCAGGGGATTTAGGGTGCTCGATGTAACCTATGGCGCAAATCCAGAAATTAACCAACGAAGCAATGATTGCCCAGGATTAATTCCCAAGGTGATGATTTACCAGAGGTTGGAGGCCATACGAGCATGGAGGGACTCGAACCCCCGACATTCAGAACCGGAATCTGACGCTCTATCCAACTGAGCTACATGCCCATCGGCGGGAAATACCCGTCGGCGCAGCCCTGCCGAAATTGGCATCGCCACGCATCTCCTAGCTTAACCGCTCGCCGTCGCGCAAACCCATCGGCTGTCCGATCCGGCTGGAGCGCCTGGAGGTGCAGCAATTCCGCAACATCCCGCGGCTGGAGCTGCTGGTGGAGGCGCCCCGACTGCTGGTGGTGGGCAGCAATGGCGAGGGCAAGTCGAATCTGTTGGAAGCTGTGGAACTGCTGGGCAGCCTGCGCTCCCACCGCTGCAGTTCAGATCGCGACCTGATCCGCCACGGGCAACCCAGCAGCCTGCTGCGGGCCCGCACCGCCACGGGTGATCTGCTGCAACTGGAGCTGCGCCGCAGCGGTGGCCGCAGCGCCCAACGCAATGGCAAGCCCCTGGAGCGCCAACTAGACCTGCTGGCTTCGCTGCGCTGCGTCGGCTTCAGCGCCCTGGATTTGGAACTGGTGCGGGGTGAACCAGCCCTGCGGCGCCATTGGCTCGATCGGGTGGTGTTGCAGCTCGAACCCCTTTACGGCGAACTGCTCAGCCGCTATGGACGCCTGCTGCGCCAGCGGAGCCAATTGCTGCGTCGCGATTCCAGTCGCAACCCCAATGGAGCGGCGCTGACCGGTCTGCTCGACGCCTTTGATCTACAAATGGCTGTAGTTGGCACCCGACTACACCGGCGGCGGGCCCGGGCGCTGCGCAGACTTGCACCCCTGGCCCAACAATGGCAGCGGCAACTGGGGGGCGGCCAAGAAGCCCTGGAACTCCGCTACCGCAGTGGCACCCCCCTGGGCGCCGCCCCAGCTGCAGCTGGCGCCGATGCAGCTGCAGACGATGCCGATGAGGCCACCTGGCGGGGGGCCCTGGCCGACCAGCTGTTGGCCCAACGCACTCAGGAAATGCGGCTGGGGCAGTGCACGGTGGGCCCCCACCGCGACGACGTGCAGTTGATACTGGCGGGCCAGCTGGCCCGGCGCTACGCCTCGGCGGGCCAGCAGCGCACGCTGGTGGTGGCCTTAAAGCTGGCGGAGCTGGAGCTGGTGGGGCAAGTGCTGGGGGAGCCCCCCCTGCTGCTGCTCGACGACGTGCTGGCGGAACTGGATCCCCAGCGACAGCAAAGGCTGCTGGAAGCGGTGGGCCAGGGTCACCAGTGCCTGGTGAGCGCCACCCATGTGGACCTGTTCAGCGCCGGCTGGCGGGCGGCCAGCCAGGTGATTCGCATCGATACGGGCCAGATCACAGGGGCCTGATCACAGCCGCATGATCTGGGGGCCTGATCTAGGGGCCTGACCTGGGGAGGGGGGCTGATCTGGGGAGGGGGGCTGATCAATCACTGCTGTTGGACAACCAATTCGTATGGGGCTGGACAAAGCGCCTATGGTGGTTTCTTGTTTGCTGAAATCTGATGATCCAGAGCCTGCCCTGCCTCCACCCGAACCCAGGATGGACCGGAGCTGACAGCCACAAAGCATCCAGCTCCCATCCCGTCTCCGACACGGTGGGAAAACACTGCATCCTCGAGCTATATGGCTGTGACAGCGCCAAACTCGACGATGAGGCCTTCCTCAGGGACACCATCACCGCCGCAGCGAAACGGGCTGGTGCCACCCTGCTCAACCTGATCAGTCATCGCTTTGAGCCCCAGGGAGTGACCGGTTTAGCCCTGCTGGCTGAATCCCACATCTCAATCCACACCTGGCCTGAATCGGGCTATGCGGCAGTGGATGTGTTTACCTGCGGCGACCACACGATGCCAGAGCGAGCCTGTGAAGTGCTGAGCCGGGAACTCAACGCCAGTAAACACAAGCTCTCCAGCTTCCGCAGAGAAACCCCTTCGGCCATAGCAAACGCCGAACGCCAGCCGGTGGAAATCCACTCGGTTGAATTGATGCCAGCCCTAGCGAGCTGAACATCTGGGCCACACATACAAAGTGGGGCACACAAACAAGTGGGCCTCACAACCACGCCAACATAACCGAGCATTTGAATAACAGTTCAAATGCTCGGCTTTAGAGTATCTTCACTCTCAACCCACAGACCCCTGCGAGATTGTCGATCCTCAGCAGCCGCATCAATCACCAGGGAGACCAGAGCATGGGGATTACCCAGGGGATTTCCAAAGAAATTGCAAAGACCTGGGCTTCGTCTATTTTTCTTGCGGCAGATTCGGACGAGAGGCTCTGCATTTGGTAACTCCCAATAGGAAATCTGTCAGTCGTTGCCCACTAGCTCGCGATTGAGCTTGCCGCTCACCAGGCCCTCGAGGTCTAGCCCCACGGCCGAGAAGCCGAGCTGGCGAAACGCCTCCACCAGCTGCTGGCGCAAGTGGGGATCAGCCCAGCGCTGCAGGGCCTCCCCCAGCCGGGCCTGGGGCAATTCAATGCGGGCCGTCTGGCCCTGGCTGCGCACCCGCAGCTCGGGGAAACCCTGGCTGCGCAACCAGTCCTCGGCCGCGGCGACCCGCCGCAACCGCTCGGCGGTGATCGGCTCGCCGTAGGGGAAACGGGAGGCCAGACAGGGGTTGGCGGGCTTGTCCCACCAGGGCAGCCCCAGGGCCCTGGACAGCTGCCGCACCCCCTGCTTGTCGATGCCCGTCTCCGCCAGGGGTGAGCGCACCTGGTGCTCGCGGGCGGCCCTGATGCCGGGGCGGTGATCGGCCAGATCATCGCGGTTGACCCCATCGAGCACCCTGGCAGCGCCAGCCGCCGCCGCAATCGGCGCCAACAGGCCATGCAGGGCGCGCTTACAGGCGTAGCAACGCTCTGCTGGATTGGTGAAATAGGCCGGATCCGCCAATTCAGCCGTGGGGATCAGCCGATGGCCGATGCCCAGCCAACGGGCCTGGTCGATCGCCTCCTGGCGCAGATGCGGGGCCAGGGCAGGCGACACGCCGGTAATCGCCTGGGCCCCCTCCCCCAGCTGCTCCACGGCGATCGCCGCCACCAAAGCGCTGTCCACGCCGCCCGAATAGGCCACCACCACCGCCGCCTCCTGGCCAATGGCATGGCGCAACCGCTGCAGAGCTGCTTCCAGCTCCGGGGAGACACTTTCCAGCAAACTGAAGGGCACGGCAGCGTCAGAGATCGGGCGATAGGCAGGGCGCTGGCTCGCCCAGCGGCTGGCCAACTAGCTGATCCTGGCAAGCCCAACAGGGGCGCCGCCGGTTGCCGCCGCCGGTAGCATCCGCCCATGAGCAGCACCCAGAGGCCGCAGCGAACCACGGGCCGGGGCATCGGCATCCGCACGGCCGCCGGGGCTGAGGAGCGCACCTACGGCCAACTGCACGTCTATGACGGCGATGGCAAGGGCAAGAGCCAGGCGGCCCTTGGGGTGGTGCTGCGCACGATCGGGTTGGGCATCTGTGAGCAGAAGCGCACGCGGGTGCTGTTGCTGCGCTTCCTCAAGGGGCCTGGCCGCGCCTACGATGAAGACGCCGCCATCGAGGCCCTGCAACAGGGCTTCCCCCACTTGATCGACCAGGTGCGCACGGGCCGCGGCGATTTTTTCACGGCCGAGCAGGCCAGCAAATTCGATCGCCAAGAAGCCCAAAGGGGCTGGGATATCGCCAAAGGGGCGATCGCCTCTGATCTCTATTCGGTGGTGGTGCTCGACGAACTGAATCCGGTGCTCGATCTGGGCCTGCTGGATATCGATGAGGTGACCCGCACCCTGGCCGCCAAGCCCGCCGGCATGGAGGTGATCTGCACCGGTCGCGGTGCACCACGCCCCCTGATCCAACTGGCCGATCTGCACTCTGAAATGCGGGCCCACCGCCGCCAGAGCAGCGCCGCTGGCGAGGATCAACAGCCCCAGGGTCTCGATGGCATCGAGATCTACACCGGCGAAGGCAAGGGCAAGAGCACCAGCGCTTTGGGCAAGGGGCTACAGGCGATCGGTCGCGGCATCAGCCAAGACAAGAGCCATCGAGTACTGATCCTGCAGTGGCTAAAGGGGGGCAGCGGCTACACGGAAGATGCGGCCATCGCCGCCCTCCGCGAGAGCTATCCCCACCTGGTGGATCATCTGCGCTCCGGCCGCGATGCGATCGTCTGGCGCGGCCAACAGTTACCGATCGACTATGTGGAAGCGGAGCGGGCTTGGGAGATCGCCCGCGCCGCGATCTCCAGCGGCCTCTACAAAACGGTGATCCTAGATGAGATCAATCCAACGGTGGATCTAGAGCTGCTTCCCGTAGAACCAATCGTGCAAACCCTGCTGCGCAAACCCACCGAAACCGAGGTGATCCTCACCGGCCGTTGCAAAAACCGCCCCGCCTACTTCGATCTGGCCAGCGTGCACTCGGAAATGGTGTGCCACAAACATTACGCCGAGCGCGGTGTAGACCTCAAGCGCGGCGTCGATTACTGAGCAAAGGCCTAACTTCATTACCCAGATCACTCCGTGTTCCATCCGAGCGGCTGGGGATACCGCGACTGCTTGACTCAGTTCTTGCCAATCTTCTCGGCGTTGATTTTACTGCAGTGGAGCTTGCTAGGTAAGCAAAAGACCCAGATCCCTTCAGCGGCCAGGGGATGGCGATGGCCTAAATCAACTTTGCAAGCCACGGCAAAACCCTTGCAAACCCCGGCAACCCAGGCCAAGCATCCAAAGCTTTCAACTTCCCAAGAGTGCTCCGAGCAGAGGCTCGCAAAATGGCCACTTTCCGGAGGCCGCCTAGCCACCACAAATGGTTTTACCATGGTGGTAAAGCCATCTTCGCACCCCTCCAGATAGCTGCCACTCCGCTTCTGGGGCGCTTCTGGAGCGCTGCTGATCAATGCCGCATCAGAGGCCGGCTGATCTGCTCAATTAAAGTGTTGTTGAGACTGTTCTCACAGCCAAGCGCCACCAACGGATACAGGGAGCCGCCCTCGGCATTTGCCGCCGCCTTTGCACAAAGCTGCCGGCGACTTGAGCGCCACTGCTCCAGCAGGGCCGGGCTGCGCAGCAGAGCCTTGAGTTTGAGGTCGGCCTGATTCCGCCGTTGCCACAGGCAGGCCACGATCTCCTGGTTATTGCCAGCGCAATTGGGGCGGAAAGGAAACTGGCTCAACTGCCGCTCCGACTGCTGCAGCCTGTCATCGGCCGCCTGGACCGCGGCCAATCCCAGGGGCGACACCAGCCCTGCTCCCAGCAGCAGTGCTGCAGCAGCTGCTCAAACCCCCGGTCGGCGATCTCCGCCACCTGGAGCCCGCTGCCCTGGCCCGGGTGCCCTGCCTCCAGTTCCGCCGCCGGCCGCCGCCAGCCGCCGCCAGAAGGGCACCTCCAGCGAGTACGGCAGCTCGAAATAGCGCACCGCGATGCCCCGCTCCAGCAGGGCGTCGCGGAAGCTGCGCATCGCCACGAAGGTGTGCAGCAGCCGCAGCCGGTGGTAGCGGTAGGCGGAGGCCACCGCCAGGTCTTCGATCATCAGCACCGGCTGGCCGGCCCTCAGCTGCAGGGGCGAAGCTTCCAACCATTCGCGGTGCAGTTGGTCGCCCAGGATCAAGGTTAAAGCCATGGGTTGAGGCGAGGGGTGAGGCGAGGGGTGAGGCGAATGGCGGCCAGGCGGCGAAATTGGTAGTGAGGGGGGAGGGGATCAGGGCGTCCCGACGCCGGGGATGGGGGACAGTTTGGAATGGCGGCTGGGTGGGGGCGAGGGCCGCAGGGTGGACCGGTGGAGTGAGCCGGTGGGGTGGTCGGGTAGTTGGCTGGAGTGAGCTGGCGGGTGGGTGCTTTGGACCCAGGCCAGTGGCGGAATCCTTTAACTGAGGCGTGCCAGTTTTCTATGGCCGACAGTTTTATCCAGCCGGAATGATTCAGCGCTTCTTGCAGCAGTTGCATGTGTAGCATTATGTTCGGTGCAGGCTGAATGCCTAAGGCCAATGGTTGTCGTGGTTTCTGCGTTTTCATTCGCTTACCGCCCACCTGTTAGATCGCGGTGAGTACATCCACAAGATTCAGTAATTATTGGGCAATAGCGATGTGAGAACTACCATTATTTCACTCATGTGCTCAACCGAGGCTCGATTGGGGTGCGCAGCACTGCCGCCCTTTCGTAACACGGCGAACCCTTATAGGCGGATCCGCCCATCAAACTCGGAATGATTCCGACTTGTGTGAATCGCTTGTCATCGCAAGCAATCTCACCGGTGCATTCCGCTTGCCTCCCGCTTTTAGACGGCCAAAACGCTGGAGAAGGGGGGTATTATGCGGGTCCGCCGAAAACCTGTTGGACCAAGCCGCTACGCGGCAGATTCAAGAATTAAGCGTAGCCTATCACCTCGTGCGACAGGGCGCAAGGCCAAGGATGCTTAACAAAACCAGA
>JBILLQ010000088.1:0-11904 GCA_044375975.1 Prochlorococcaceae cyanobacterium | reverse complement strand
TCCTCGGGAGTCAGAAAAACTCGAAGCCTCGCGCTCATAAGGACCTCTCAATACGGAAATAAATCCTATGATACATCAAAATTGTCGACGGCCCAACCTCGAAAAATTTTTGCCAACCTACTTATCTTGGGTAGTTCCCCGAGGCCAAAATAGATTATCAATAGCGGTATGAATGCCGGAGCTGGCATGTAGCGAATTAATCCGATTAACGGCTCCAGTAGCCGGCAGATCACCTGGTTGCTGCCCATGGCGATTCCCAAGGGCAGGGCAACTAACGCCGAAAGGCCGAAGCCAGCTAACACCCGCCCGCCACTGGCGGCCAGATCGCGCCATAAAAGTCCCTGTTCAATTTGCGCCTGACCGGCGGCAACTACGGCTGCCGGGCTAGGCAGAAATAGGGGGTCCACCCAACCAATTGCGGTTAGGCCACTCCAGCTGGCCAACACCAGCAATAGGCCCGCTAAGCCGAGTAGCCAGGGATGGCTTAGCCAGGAGCGATCGATCATTTCACTCCATCCACAAACTGAGGCTGTAGTAGGCTGTCGAGCTTGGGGGGAGTCTTAGTCAATCCCTGCTGCTGCAGGAAAGCGGTTATCTGATTAGCAGCATAGGGCAATGACTGCATGTTCCCCGACGGTTTAAATATTTGTTTGTTCTGATCTAGGTTTAAAATCGTGGTGCCGGCATCGTATTTCTTATATTCAGCTTCGCTGACTCCGGCACGCTCGGCCAGGATGGCCAGGGAGGCCTGGGGTTCTCTCCGCATCTGTTTAAGGGTGTCAAACCAGGTCTGCACCAGCTTTTGTACCGCCTGTGGATTATTTGCTACGAACTGGCTGCGGCACACTAGGTGATCGCTAATCGCGCCAGGGAAGTCTCGGGAGCTGAACAGGGTTTTGCTGCCAGGCCGCTTGAGCGCCTGGCTGGTGAAGGGGGCAAATACTCCCACTGCATCCACCTTCCCGGCCATGAATGCGGCGGCAGCGGCACCGGTTTCCAGGGGCACAAAGGTGATGTCACGGCCACTGAGCCCCGCCTGCTTAAGGCCCAGCAACAGCAAATAGTGATCCACCGTGCCCTCTTCTGCGGCTACCCGCTTACCTTTAAGATCCGCTACTGAACTAATGCCTGGGGCGGCGATGATCTGATCATTGCCAGTGGAATAGTCGTTGGTAAGAACCACCTGCAGGTCGGCTCCACTTGCCATGGAACTGATTGTGTCGCCAAGAGTTTGGCTATTGCAATCAAGTTGACCGGCATTTAGGGCATTGATCGAGTCAAGGTAGCCGTCAAACCACTGCAAACTTACAGGTACACCGTTGCTGTTGAATAATCCCTTGGCTTCGCTTAACTTCCAGGGAAACCAACCTGGCCAGGCGCTATAGCCAACCCGTACCGGGGTGTTGGAATTTGGACGGCTGCAGCCAGCCAGGCCGCCGAGGCTCAAACCAAGCATCAATAGCGAAGAAACCAGACGGGTGCCAAGAGAGAATTTCATGAAGATAACTTGTGAAATGATTTCAGGAAGATAACGGATGAATTGATTTTTTAAAACAGCCTGTTAATGCTGTTGATGTACTGCATTGCTAAAGCGGTCGGAATCACTGGCAGGGGCTAGCGCAGTTGGTTGGCTCTGGTTATACTGTTGTCCGGCAAAGATGATCGCTTTCTGCTGCCTCAGCCAGGCATGCCAATCATCGAGACCCTGGCCACTTGTGGCCGATATACGAATTATCGTACAATGAGGATTCACTTGGCAAATATGATCTTCAATCCGGCATATATCCACTGGGAGATATGGCAATAAATCGGTTTTTGTGATTAGTACGCAATTCGCCTCGCGAAACATCACGGGATATTTCAGAGGTTTGTCATCGCCCTCGGTGACACTCAACAAGGCTACCTTGAGATGCTCGCCTACCTCAAACTCGGCTGGACAAACCAAATTGCCAACATTCTCCACCCACAAGAGATCCAGTAGTGCTGGATCGAGTTTTTGCTGCAGCATCTTCAGGCCACTTTCCACCATGGCGGCATCGAGGTGGCAAGATCGACCGGTGGTGATCGGCACCACTGGCACGCCCAGGGCAACAAGCCGATCTGCATCTAGTTGGGTAGTCATATCTCCCTCCAAAACGGCCATAGCAAACTCAGGGGCTAGGGCGGTGAGTGTGCGCTCCAAGAGCGATGTCTTGCCGGCGCCAGGACTACTCATCACATTAATGCATAGCAAATTCCAGGTGTCAAAATGCTCCTTGTTGTGCGTTGCTTGGTGCTGGTTAGCGGCAAGTAAATTGATGCCGATGTTGTCAATCAGTGGCATGTGCATGGCAGTTAGGGCGTGGTTGGGAAAGCAGAAGGAATGGCAATTAGTTTGCCTGTGGCAGCAGGAAAGCTATGGTAAAAGAGCCGTTGATGGGCATGTGTGTTTGGCTATGGCGGCTTGGCATTGTGTCCTCGGCTAGAGGTGGCAGACATGTGGCTGACTGGGTGCATCAGAACTTATAAAATAATCTACTGAGCATATCTTCAGCTCTCGACCGGTAACAATTTCTTCCATCGGATGATTGCAGCAGGGAGAGCGATATGCCATCTGCTCTTTTGGGGTGTAGGTGTTATTGCACACCAAGCAGCGACCAATTAGGGGTATGGTTTCGATTGCTAGCTTGGCCCCATGCATCCAGCTATCTTTTACGGCTGCTTTCCAAGTTGTTATAAGCTGATCTGGCTCAACGCAGGTGAAGTCTCCCACTTGTAGTCGCACAGATTTGACAACTGGAATCGCTGGTTCATGGCGCCGCCTCCAATCGTTCATTGACAGAATAAGGGCCCTGGTCATATCTACTTCGTGCATGGTCTATCTCCAGGCTTTGTCCACGTTCATATTGCATTCAGAATTGATCCATGCTGGTGGAGACTTGCGGGGTAATTGACCACTCAATACCAGGTGGGCCATGCTGTCACAAATCACCCTTGTGGCCATTAGTGAGGTGATGTCGCTGATATCATATGGGGGAGACACTTCGACAATTTCGAGTCCGCATACTGGCACATTGCGGATGATTAATTCTAATAGTTTTAGTGCTTCACGGGGCATTAGTCCGCCCGGCTCTGGCCAGCCTGTTCCTGGTACAAATCCGGCATCAATACAGTCGATATCAAAGGATATGTAAACGCAATCCGTGCCATCGGTAGCTCGATCTATGGCAAATTTTGCGGCTGCTTCTAGACCCATCTCGCAGATATCCGTGACCGTCAGCACATTGGTGCCCCGCTCGCGACATACTTTCACTCCTTCACGCGGAACTTGCCAGCCACCAATCCCTAATTGCACCAAATTGGTTGCCGGGGCATTGGCCATATTTGT
The DNA here is from genome assembly GCA_044375975.1 of Prochlorococcaceae cyanobacterium. GTDB lineage: Bacteria > Cyanobacteriota > Cyanobacteriia > PCC-6307 > Cyanobiaceae > UBA5018. The sequence continues at coordinate 8,537 of JBILLQ010000088.1, read as the reverse complement.
GGCGTGGAACCAGGGACAGGTATGCATGCGTTCATCCAGATCTATTTCTTGGGTATCTACATGGCGGTCAAAGTGGATAATGCCTACTTTCTTGTCTCCGAGGTGTCGACAAATACCTCGGACGGTTGGAAATCCAATCGAGTGATCGCCGCCTAAAATAATCGGAAATGCGCCACTACTGAATACATGCGCTATGCCTTTTGATATTTGATCGAAGCTTTTCTCGTTATTTGCGGGGATGGTGAAAATATCGCCTACATCGCAAAGCTTGATTTGTTCGCGTAGGTCAACCCCCATTTCGTAGTTATATGGAGTATAAAGAGCAGAGATTCGGCGGATGCCTTGCGGTCCGAATCGTGTACCGGGGCGGTAGGTGGTGCCGCTGTCGTGGGGAACTCCAATTATAGCAACATCGTATTCGCCCACGCGATTAACATCTTCTATGTATGGAGCCTTCATAAATGTATTTATTCCCGCATAGTGGGGTAGTTCGCCGCGCGAGAATGTGGAAATTCGCCGGTCTACTATGCTATCGGCTGCTTCCAGTCCGTTGCGTATTCCCTGTTCCACCTCCTGCTGCCAGCCAGTGAGTGGCAGGCTGCTTTCCTTTTCCATGGCCCGCATCGCTTCGCTTGGATGCTGACGCTCAAAGGCATCTGGAACTGTCATTGGAAATAGCCGGAGAGGGAGGTTGTTTGGAGCGGCCTCCCGGGTTTTTATCCCTCCGTGTCACCGGCAGAGCCGGCTGCTTCCTCTCGGACCAGACATCTTTGGTGATTGTGATCACCAAAGATCGGAACCCTAGGATTCATTTCCGCTGGTCAACGGTACGCCGCTCGCTTGGGGCGGACAGTAGTAAGGGATACACAATTGGCCTGTATATCCAGCAGTCTCGCCGCATAGCGTTGCTTTTCCAGGTTGGCGGCCGGCCGTGTTTAGCGGCCTAGATGGCCTGCCCTGTCTGGGGTTGCCCGATGGTTTGCTAGCTGCTGAGGGCCAATGCAGCGTTCAAGCTGCAGCACTGGCCTGGCGTCTAGCTGGCTGTTTCATCATCACAATTGTATGGACTTGACCCTCGCTTCGGTTGTGATGGCGTTCAGCCAAATACTGCCGCGCGATCTCGCCCAGCTGCTCCGTCAACTGAGTGATGATGATCTGCTGCAGTTGTCGTTAACCACAGCCCAAGGACCCCCCACTTTTCGCCTGTTGGAGTTTGGTCTGATCTTGCGCCGGGAGCGCCAGCGCCGCCTGCTGATCCGGGTGCAGCAGCTGGAAAGATGTCTGTGGCTGTCGCGGCGACGCGGTCGGCTGCTGCTGCTGTTGAAGCGATGCCTACCGAGTTGGCTTCATTAGACCCTGCGGCCTTGCCACAGGCGCCCCATGGCATAACCCAAGCAAACCAGCGCCAGCCCGCCCGCCATGCTGGCCAGTATTACCGCCATGGCTTTAAATATACTGCCACTATGAATTGCCAAATACAATTGCAGAATCCAGGCGGAAAAGGTGGTGAGCGAGCCGCAGAAGCCGATTCCTAGCCATAAAGTTAGCTTAAAGCGGCTTGGTGGTTGGGCCACCACTATGCCAATCACTAGGCAACCGAGCATATTTGCCACAAAATCAGCTGCCACCAGCCCCCGCAGGCCGCCGATGGCGGCATAGCCAAGGCGCTCGCATTGCCAGCGCAGCAAGGCCCCGGGAATGGCGCCAGCAGCCACCAGGCCGAAGCTTTTCAGTTCGTGCCGTAGCTTTGAATTCACGATTTGCTCCCCAGCCCCATACCGGCGGCCATGGCCAGCAGGCCGCCGGCCAGCGAACCTGTAACCAGCAGGGCCGCCTCCCGCCAATGGCGGGTAGCCAGCACTGCTCTCAGTTCGGCGATAAAGCTGGAAAAGGTGCTGAAACTACCCAAAAATCCTGTACCAATCAACAGCAACGCCCTACGGGCCGCCTCGTCGCAGCCCTGTTCCAGGGCCACAATCAGCCCCAGGGCAAAGCAGGCAATCAAATTCACCCCAAAGGTGCCCCAGTGCTTGCGCGGCAGCACCGGCTCCCAGTGATTCACGGCTAAATAGCGCAGCCAAGCGCCAGGCACCGCCCCAATGGCCACCAGCAGGGCGTCAGAACCACCAACAATCGCCATGCCCCCCCCCTTGGTTGCCGCCATATTTTGAGGCCTGCCCCAGCGGTTGCGCTCGCCAGAGCGCCTGAGCTGGTCTTTGGCCCATGGCACTTGGCCCTTGGCAGTTGGCTGGTGGATCGCCTTTTGCTCCTGGCCTTCCGGTCACTGGCTGCTGGCTTTAACCGATTGGCTGGCTTTAACCGATTGGCTGGCTGGTGCCGATTGGCTATCCATAACCGACTACCTGGCTGTGTTGTCGGTGGTTGCTGGTTACACAGGCACTGTCTAGGGTCCTAAGCAGTGCCGCGCACCTGGTCAGCTGATCCCAATGCCCCACCAGCACGAGCATCCGGCCGTAGCCATTCAGCGTCAGCCCCATCCTGAGCAGCACCGCCATCGCAGCGGTTCCGCGGCCGCTTTCCGTTGGAGCGTGATCTTGAACAGCGCCTTGTCAGGGCTGCAGCTGGTGATCGGCATCACCTTTGGCTCGCTGGCCTTGATCGGCGATGCGGTGCACAACCTTGGCGATGTGGCGGGATTACTGCTGGGCTGGGGAGCCGAACGGCTGAGCAGCCGCCCCCCTTCCGCCCACTTCACCTACGGCTTTGGGCGCAGTACCCAACTGGCTTCCCTGGCCAATGGCATGTTGATCCTGATGGCGGCGGCGGTGGTGGTGGTGGAGTCGATCCAACGCTTATACCGACCGGTGGAAGTGGTTACCGGCCCGGTGCTCTGGGCTGCCGCCATCGGTATCGCCGTTAATTTATTTTCCGCTAAGTTGTTTGACGCAGACCACAGCCACGACCTCAACCGCCAGGCAGCGGCGTTGCACTTATTCACTGATGCCGCCGTATCGGCCGCCGTCTTAGTAAGCGCTTTTTTGGTGCAGGCAACAGGCTGGAATAAGTTGGATGCGATCACTGCGATAGGCGTGGGCATTGCCGTTGGCTGGAGTGGCCTGAAACTGCTTAGGGACGCTCTGCGCATTGCCCTGGATGCTGTACCCAGGGGTATTGAGCTGGCGGATGTTGAAAGGCTATTGCTAAATCTTCCTGGTGTGGCCGACGTGCATCATTTGCATGTATGGGCCCTAAGCACATCGCAAAATGCGCTTACTGCCCACGTGGTGCGTCGAATTGGGGTAATTGATGACTTGGATTTATTGCATCAAGCCAAAATTTGTTTAGCTGAAATTGGCATCGCCCACAGCACCATACAGCTAGAGCCTGTGAACCTTGAGCCCCCCGAATGAGCTCGCTTTTGCGATGCTAGTGGGGCTGGCCGGACAGCCGCTCAGATCTGCCCAGCATGGGAGCACTATCCCCCAGGCTGCCGGTGCTGCTCACCGCTGTTCAACCAATTTGGTCGCTGCCGATAGCTGAGGCCTTCAAGGCCCTGCGCAGCGATGACAAAGGACTTAGCAGTGCGGAAGCCTTGGATCGGCTGCAGCGTTACGGGGCCAATAAGTTGCCGCCGGTGCGGCGGCGGCCGCTGGTACTGCGCTTCACAGACCAGCTATTTCACTTCATGGCACTGTTGCTGTGGGTGGCCGGCGGCCTGGCTTTCATCGCCCGAGCCCCCCAGTTGGGCTGGGCGATCTGGGCGGTGATCTGGATCAATGCCCTGTTTTCTTTTTGGCAGGAGTACAAGGCTGAGCGCACGCTGCAGGCCCTGGCAGGCAACCTGCCCCCCAAGGCCCGGGTGTGGCGCGATGGTCGGCTGCAGGAGATCACCGCCGATCAACTGGTGGCTGGCGATCGGGTGGTGCTGGAGGAGGGCGATCAGGTGCCCGCCGACTGCCGCGTAATCGAAGCTCACCAGCTTTACCTGGACATCTCAGTGCTAACAGGCGAATCCCTGCCGGTGCTAAGGGATGCGGAGCCCCTGGCCTCCCAGGCTGTTTCCTGTCGAGATTGCGGCAATCTGCTGCTGGCCGGCTCCACGGTGGCCTCCGGCCGTGGCGAGGGATTGGTATATGCCACTGGCAGCGAGACTGAATTTGGCCAGATCGCCCACCTAACCACAAATACCGCCCGCAACACCAGCACTTTAGAGGTACAGGTTCAGCGCATTGTGCACACGATTACGATCATCGCCCTCAGCGTTGGTCTGCTAATTTTTGTGATGGGCGTGCTGATCGAGCAGCGGACGCCCCAGGAATGTTTGGTTTATGCCGTAGGCATCATCGTGGGCTTTGTGCCGGAAGGTTTGTTACCTCAAATCTCTCTCACTCTAGCTTTAAATGTGCAACGTATGGCCCGTCGCCAGGCCCTGGTGCGCCGCCTATCGGCGGTGGAAACGCTCGGTTCGGTGAGTGTGATCTGCACCGATAAGACCGGCACGATCACCTGCAATCGCATGACCGTAGAAGAGATCTGGCTGCCTCAGCCGGGCGATAGTTTGCGGCGCCTGGTGTTGCGGGCTGCAAGCCTCTGCTCCAATGCCCGGCTGGAGCAGGACAGCCTCGGCCCGGAACCCTGGCGGGCCAGTGGCGATCCCACCGAAACCGCCCTGCTGCTGGCCGCAGCGGCCGAGGGCCTGATCCATGGCGAGGAACAGCGTTGCTTTCCCCGCTGCCGGGAGCTCCCCTTCGACTCCATCCGTCGGCGCATGACCGTGGTGCTCCAACTGGATAAGCCCTTGGAGCCCCTGGCAACTGCTGCCGGCAGCCACCTGGCGATCACCAAGGGGGCGCCGCTGCAGCTGCTGGAGCTCTGCTCCGCCTGGCAAACCGCCACGGGGCCCATGCCCCTAGACGCAGCGGCTCGGCTGCAGGTGGTGGCCGCCAACGATTGCCTTGCCGCCGCCGGTTTCCGCGTGCTGGCGGTGGCTCTGCGCTCTGGCGACGCCACTCTGCTCAACCTTGAGGCAGAAGCTCTGGAGGCGGAGCTGGTGTTGCTTGGGCTGGTGGCCCTATACGACCCGCCGCGACCAGAGGTGCCGGAGGCGATCAGGCTCTGCCGCCAAGCCGGCATCAAGGTGACGATGGTCACCGGCGATTACGGCCTCACCGCCGAGGCGATCGCCCGTCAAATCGGGTTGCTGGATCCCCAGGCAAGCGCTCCGGGTGAGCAGCAGGACAGCCGTGCGGGGGCCGATCCGGTGCGGGTGATCGAGGGTTCAGATCTCAGCTTGATCAGCGATGTGCACCTGCGTCGCCTGATCAAATACCGCACCCGGTTGGTATTTGCCCGCATGACCCCAGAGCAGAAGTTACGCCTGGTGCAGGCCTATCGCGATCTGGGCGAAGTGGTGGCCGTCACCGGCGATGGCGTCAACGATGCCCCGGCCCTCAGAGCCGCCGATGTGGGCTTTGCGATGGGGCGCAATGGCACCGATGTGGCCCGAGAAGCCGCTGATATAGTGCTCCTTGACGACAACTTCGCCACTATCGTGGCCGCCGTGCGTTATGGGCGGGGTGTGGTGAGCAATATCCGCAAATTCATCACCTACATCCTGGTGGCGAACTTAGCGGAGGCCGTACCCTTTTTGGCCATGGTGGCCCTGCGAATTCCGGCGGCCCTCACCGTAATGCAAATTTTGGCGGTGGATCTGGGCACCGACCTGTTGCCCGCCCTGGGCCTGGGGGCTGAACTGCCAGAGGCGGGCCTGATGGCCCAGCCACCGCGGCCCCGGCAGGCCCCCTTGATGGATCGGGCGGTGATGCGCCGCTCCTATCTGTTTCTCGGGCTGATTGAGGCTACCCTGGCCATGCTCACCTATGGGCTGGTGTGGCGCCATGCCGGGGTGGATTTAGCGCAGCTGCAGCAGTGGGCCCCCCAGATCATGGCCCACACCGCCCCAGCCGCCATCCAGGCCCTGCAGGTGCAGGCCTCCAGCGCCGCCTTCGCCACGATCGTGTTTTGCCAGGTGGGGGTGCTGCTGGCCTGCCGCAGCGAGCGCCGCTCCGTGTGGCGGATGATCGGCCAACCCAACCCGCTGCTCTGGCTCGGGATCCTCAGCGAACTGACCCTGCTCTCAGCGCTGCTGCTGCTGCCCGGCCTGGGGCGGAGCTTCAACATGGCTCCCTTCCCCCTGGCCTACCTGCCCTGGATGGCCCTGGCGCCGCTGCTGATCATGCTGGCCGACGACCTGCGCAAATGGTGGCTGGGCCGCCGAGCACTGCTCCATAGGCCCCTGCACCACGCCTAGGGGCCAGCAGGGCCAAAAGCCCCGCCATCACAGCTTTCTGCCCCGCTAGCGGCGGCCAATCGCCCAGGGCACTTGGAACCGGACCCCTTCGGGTGATACGGTCCTTCGGTGCCCGGCAATGGGTGCGGGTCGCTAGCTCAGCGGTAGAGCACTCGGCTTTTAACCGATTGGTCCTGAGTTCGAATCTCAGGCGACCCATTGCAATTCTCAGCTTGCGACGACTGTCAGACCAACTGTTTCGCAAGCGTTTTGAGCGATTTACCTGGCTCCGCTCCTCTCTGGAGTGAGACCGCGGAACGCCGCTGAAAACCCCAGTTGGCTCATTTTTGGGGGACATAGTCCCAAACAGCAATTCCTAGGTGAGAGTTAGAACAAATACAGCAGGTGGCTTGGGAACCCTCTAACAGCCTGAGAAAAGCGATGCGGACGATTCCCGTGCGACTGGAGGACGGCAGCGAGGCGGATTGTGCCGATGCCGGCAGCTGAGCCGTTGGCCTGGACGCCGACAGCCTGGGAGGATTACCTCTCTTGGCAGCGCCAGGACCGCAACCAGCTTCTGCGCATCAACCTGCTGATCTATCGCCTGGAGGGCCCACTGCTGGTGATCCAGGCCTGTCGTTACCACTACCGCTGAAGCCAGAATGGTGAGCTCTACCGCAATCAGTGGCCCCATAACCGTCGCCGCCTTGCCGATCGCCCTGGTGCCATGAGCATCGCCCTTGCCCAGCCCCAGCTCGATGCGATCGCCGCCGCCTGTCGTCGGCATCATGTGGCGCGCCTGCATGCCTTCGGCTCAGTGCTGTGGCCCGATTACCGGCCCGGTGAGAGCGACATAGACCTACTGGTGGAATTCCAGCCGTTGGATGCCTCCAACCTCTATAAGACCTACTTCGCCTTGTTGAACGAATTGCGCCAGGGCCTAGCTTCCCGGGTTGATCTGGTGATGGCGGATGCTGTGCGCAACCCCTACATTAAGCAGTCGATCGAAGCGAGCAAGCAAGAGATCTATGCAGCGTGATCCCAGTGCCTACCTGAATGACATCCTGGAGGCGGCTGCAGCCATCCAGGATGCGACAGCGGCGATCGATGAAGACACTTACACCGCCACGCGCTTGATTCGTTCCGCTGGCCCGCAGCCGTGAGAGGCCGCCCGATTGATCGTCTGCTCAGTTGGGCGGCCGTGCCTTGGAAGCGTTGCCTCGCCCGATGATCGCCACTAGATCCGAGCTCAGCCCCCCAGCCCCTGCCATGCCCACCCAGGAACTCGTTCAGCATTACTACGGCCAGGAACTCACCAGCAGCGCTGATCTAAAAACGAACGCCTGTTGCGACGCCGATTCGGTACCCCCCTGGCTGAAGCCGCTGTTGGCGCGGGTGCATCCGGAGGTGAGCAACCGCTACTACGGTTGCGGTTTGGTGTGCCCGCCGCTGCTGGATGGTTGCCGGGTGCTTGACCTGGGCAGCGGTGCCGGACGAGACGCATACCTGCTGAGCCAGTTGGTGGGGGCAGCTGGCGAGGTGGTGGGGGTCGACATGACGGCCGAGCAACTCGCGGTGGCCCGGGAGCATCAGTCCTTCCACGCCGAGCTGTTTGGCTTTGCCAATGTGAGCTTCCTGGAGGGCAGGATCGAGCGGCTAGAGGAGTTGCCGCTGGAGCCCGCCAGCTTCGATGTGGTGGTGAGCAATTGCGTGCTCAACCTCTCCGTGGACAAGCCGGCGGTGTTGCGGGGTGTGCAACGGCTGCTCAAGCCCGGCGGTGAGTTCTACTTTTCCGATGTCTATGCCGATCGGCGGCTACCGGAGCAGCTGCGGCGCGATCCGGTGCTCTACGGCGAATGTCTGGGTGGTGCCCTCTACTGGAACGACTTTTTGCGATTGGCCCGCGCTGCCGGTTTTGCCGATCCACGGCTGGTGAGCGATCGCAGCCTGGCCATTGGCGATCCAGCCCTGGCAGCCCTGGTGGGCGAGGCCCGCTTCTTCTCCGCCAGCTATCGCCTGTTCGCCATTGCCGAACTGGAGGATGCCTGCGAAGACCATGGCCAGGCGGTGATCTACAGGGGCAGCATCCCCCAGCAGCCGCATCGCTTTGATCTAGACAGCCACCACGCGATTGAAACCGGCAAGGTGTTTCCGGTCTGCGGTAAGTAGGTCGCCATAAATAAAACGACCTAGGTTACGGTTTGTAAAGTTAGTTAAACTGATAGGGGCCGGGCAAAATAGCCATTCTTGGCAGCTCTATTCTCAATACCCTGAACCACATGATATG
>JBILLQ010000029.1:0-36980 GCA_044375975.1 Prochlorococcaceae cyanobacterium | reverse complement strand
CTTATCGCTTCAATCGCCGTTTTAATCTGAAGGGTTTGCTGCAGCGTCTGCTCATTGCCTGCATCGGCAGCAGACCGCGGCCAGAGCGCCTGCTCCGGTCTGCGGAGTTTTGTTGCTGATCAGGAGCGGCTATGGCTGAATCGGAAATTTGTCCAGCTGCCCTGGATTCGGTTCAAGGGGTACGGGCTTCCCCGGAAGCCACCATGGTGCGCACCACAGCAGCCAGGGCCAGCCCCAGCGGATAGGTGTTTTGGCGGCGGGCCACATCGAGCATTGCCGCCGGCAGCCTCAGGCCAAGTTTGCGCAGTACCGCTTCTCCCAGTTCAGGCCTCTCGATCGTGCCACTGGGTAATCCTGCGGGGCTGAGCACCAGCAGTCGGTCGGTGGCTGCATCCTCCAGCTGCAACACCGCTTGCCACAGGGGAGCTGCCTCGCCAATGGTGGGCAGGCTGGAGAGGGGCCGCAGGTAATCGGCGATCCGATCGGTGTCCCAGCGCTGCACCGGCAGTTGCTGCAGTGGCTGATCGTCGATCACCCCCCGCCAACGGCCCCGGTCCGTCACCAGCAGCCAATCGCCCTGGCCCTCGCTGGGGCGCTCGGCCAGTCTCAGGCGGCTGAGTTCCCGCAGTTTGTCGCTGGCTTCCAGCACTCGATAGCGACGGCCGGCGGCATCGCGCACCTTCAGTTCGTTGAGGCTTTGCTGCAGCGCCAACATCTGACTCTGGTTGCGGGCGGCTCCCAGGCCAAACCAGCCCAGCAGCATCAACCAGGCGCCGCCAATGCCGCCGCCCCGCAGTAGCAGCACCGCCCCCAGGCCGATGGCCAGATAGGCCATAAATCGGCCGCTGGCATTGGCCACCTCCACCCCCCGCCGCTGGCTGCCCGTGACCTGCCACACCAGGGCCTTGAGGATCAGGCCGCCATCGAGGGGCAAACCTGGCAACAGATTGAACAGGGCCAGCACCAGGTTCAAGCGCCCCAGCTCCTGCACCAAGGCCCCCAGCCAGGGGGCTAGGTGGGCGGCCAGATGGGTGCTGGACAGCAGGCTCACCCCCAAGGCCAGGCTCACGGCCGGGCCGGCGGCCGCCACCAGCAGTGCCCCCAGGGCGGTATCGCATTCCCTCTCCACGCTGGCCACACCCCCCAGCAGGAACAGGGTGATGCTGCGCACTTTCACCCCCTGGCTAAGGGCCACCAGCGAATGGCCCAGCTCGTGGAGCAGCACCGATGTGAACAGCAAAAGGGCCGTGACCAGCCCCAGGATCCAGAGGCCGCCAGCGCCGAGGTTTGCGTTGAGGGAATTAGCACCCAGCTGCAGGCTGTACTGCTTTTGAAAGGCGAAGGTCACCACCAGCAGGATCAAAAACCAGCTCGGATGGATGCGCAGGGGGATGCCGCGAATTTTGAGCAGTTGCCAGCCTTCGCCCACGGGCTCCGATCTTCCTGATTCCCGGCGCTGACCGGGGTGAGACACAATCTTAGAAAGCTGTGATCGCTTTGCCTTGGCGAGCGCTAGCAATGCCGAGCAGATCAAGCTCCGGATCTGCCAGCTGATCAGCTCCAGGCCAGAGGCTTTTGGAGCTGTTGTCTGCATGGCGGCATCCAGCCCCCTCCTCCGCTTGCCGCCCCGATGGCCGCTCCACTGCTCAAGATCTGTGGTCTGCGAGATCCAGGCCAGGCTGAGGCCGTGGCTGCCCTGGGGGTGGATGCCATCGGCGTGATCGGCGTTGAGGCCTCACCGCGCCATGTGTTGCCCGCCGCCCGCCCCGCCCTCTGGCAGCTGGTGGCGGCGGCGGCGCCCGCCTGCCAGAGGGTGCTGGTGGTGGCCGACCCAACCGAAGCTCAACTGGCCCAGCTCTCCCCCGATTGTGGTCACCAAGTGCTGCAGTTACACGGCTCTGAAACCCCAGAGCGCTGTGCTGCCCTGCGAAAAAATTTGGCTGTGCAGGTGTGGAAGGCGCTGCGTATTCGGCGTCCGGAGGACCTGGCGGCCGTGGCGGCCTATGGGCCGGTGGTGGATGGACTACTGCTCGATGCCTGGGTGAGTGACCAGTTGGGGGGCAGCGGCCAGCGCATTCCGCTGCAATGGCTGCATGGATTTGAGTCGCCAGTGCCCTGGTGGCTGGCCGGCGGCATTCGGGCTGAGCTGGTGGGCGATGTCCTCGCTGCCTTGGCCCCCACTGGCCTGGATGCCTCCAGTGGCGTGGAGCGCTCGCCAGCCGACAAGGATCTGAACCGGGTGCGCCAGCTGGTCAGCGCTGTAAAGGCTTGGCCAGCCTCTGGCGGCTGAGTAAGAGTCTTGAGGATGGCCCTTCGGTGGCGATGATGTGGCCCTGAATCTGATTCGTTGCCCCGATCAATGCCCCGATCAATGCCCGGATCACTCCGCAGATCAATGCCCCGATCAATGCCTGGATTCCGCTTCCGCACCCCCCTGCTGCTGTTTATGACCGCCCTTGGCGGCTCCCTGGCCCCCTGGCTTACCCCCTTGCGCCTGGTGCCCTTCAGCCTTGCCCAAGACTTGATCGGCTGTCAGTTAACCGATGCTGGCCAGCTGCAGTGCGTGCCCGGGGTGAGCGCTGATCCCCAGAGCCAAATCAATGCCATGCGCCAACAGATCTCCAGCGATCTGCAGTTGGAGGGGGCCGTGCAGCAGCAGATCCAGGGATTGGAGCAATTGACCCTGGCGGGAGAGGCCCGGCAGGGACAGCTAATTAGGGCGAATCTGGCGGCAGCTGCGCTGGCGGCTTTGCCAGCCACGGCCTTCCATTGGTATCGCCTGATGCCCGGCGAGCGCCGCTGGCTGCTGATCAGTGGTGCCCAGGGCCCCAGTTATCAGTTGCAACCCTCAGATGTGGCCGCCCAGGTGATGCTGGTGGTGGCTATTCCTTCAGCCAATAGCGGCAGCCAGCGCCAGGTTTCCTCCAGGCTGGGCCCTGTGCTGGGGGTGAGGGCGCAACCTTGAGCTGGGGGCCTGGGCTAGCCGAGCTGGGGCCTGGGCTAGCCGCTGGGTCTGCAGGGTTTTGCCTGGTTTAGCTGGGTAGCAGCTAGGCAGCGAGGGGATCAGGTGCTCAGCAGATCTTGCTGTTGCTTAACCAATTCAAAGAATTCAGCTTTCAGGCTGGGGTCTTTGCGGAAATCACCACGCACCACGGAATTAATCATGCTGGTTTGAAGCTCCTTGACTCCCCGCCACTTCATGCAATAATGCTGGGCTTTCACTAAAATTGCCAGGCCTTTTGGCTTGCAGAGACGTTCAATCTCGTCGGCAAGGATGATTACTGCTTCCTCTTGGATGTGGGGGCGGGAGAAGACCCAATCGGCCACCCGCGCAAATTTGGATAGGCCAATTACATGTTCACCGGGCTTAATGCCAATCCAGCAGTTACCGAGGATGGGCACTAGATGATGTGAGCAGGCGGAACGGATTGAGATCGGACCCACTGTATAAACTTCATCCAGATTCTTGATATTAGGGAAGCTGGCTATCTTGGGCTGAACGTGATAGCGCCCTTTGAATACCTCATGGAGGTACATGCGAGCAACGCGCTCAGCTGTTTCCTGAGTGTTGTGATCATTGTCAATGTCAATCACCAGGCTACGCAGCAAATCGCGCACCTTATCGGCAACCTCGACCTCGAGTTGGTTCAGATCGCCTTCCTCTAAATGCTCGGAAATATTATCGTTGGCTAGAAAGGGCACGCCCGCCTTTTCCAGCCTCTGGCGAATGCGCAGACTGGCGGGTGTTACTTGAGCATCTAAGCTTGATATCAATGAGTTTGAAGCTGGAGAAATTGGGACGGTTGAATCTATTGCGGCTGAAGCTATTGCGGCAGACTCAGGGACGCTGAGGTCTGGGGTCTGAGAATTGGCAGAAAATGAATTTGGGGACAGTGGTTTGGCGGCAAATTCTGTAGCGGACAGTGCAGTGGTAGTCAAGTTGGTTATGTTTGAGGGGAGGGTGGAGGTCATCGGTGGGGCCAGGGAAAGGCCTTGGTTCAGAGCACGCCGGCAGCCGGCATCAGGGTGAGATCTTCTACCACTTGAGTGGCAGGTTGTTGGGCGATATAGAGCAAAGCCTCGGCCGCTCGATTTGCATCTAGCATCGCATGGCGATCGAAGGAACTGTCAACACTTTCGCTGTCCCATAATGGCGTATTAACCGCACCCAAAGTGATCGTGGATACACGAATTCCATGGCTACGCTCTTCGGTGGCCAGGCAACGGCTGAAGGCATTGAGGGCGGCTTTACTGGTGCAGTAGGCGCCCCAATCTGGAAAGGCATTGCGGGCTGCATGGCTACTGACATTGATCACCGAGCCCTGGCCACGTTCGCGCAGCATAGGCAAAACCGCCTGGCAGACCTGAAAAACAGAGGTGAGGTTGAGCTGCATCAACCATTGCCAGCTCTCTAGGGGCATTGCCGCCAGGGGGCCGGTGTAGGCGGCTCCGGCATTGTTGATCACCACATCCGGACTGCCACCCCGCTGGCACAGCTCCTGGATTGCCGGGCCGACAGCCGCGGCATCGCTGAGGTCCAAGCAGGTGTGATGCACCGTGGCACCAGTTGCCGCCAGTTCCTCCACCAGCCGCTGAAAATCTGCAGAACTGCGTGCCACAAGCAGCAGCTCGTAGCCAGCGCGGGCAAAGGCCCTGGCGGTCGCAGCCCCGATGCCCCTGGAGGCACCTGTGATCAATACCGCAGCCAAGGGATCGAGAGAGAGGGACGGTTGGCAGCATGGGTTCGCCCCAGGGCGATCCCAAGCAAAACCTTAAGAGCTAAGGGTGGACTCTGGCGAGACGCAATCCAGAAACCGGCCCATGGCACGGTACTTAGCGTAGCGCTGGTCGAGCAGCTGGTCTTCCGAGAGGCTCCGCAGCCCAGTGAGCTCGTCCAGCAGAGCCGCTTTGAGCGTTTCGGCGGCCTGCAGGGGGGCGGCATGGTTGCCGCCGGAGGGCTCGGCGAGCACCCGGTCCACGATGCCCAGCTTGAGCAGGTCGGCACCGGTGATTTTGAGCGCATCGGCGGCTACGGGGGCCTTGGCGGCATCCCGCCACAGGATCGAGGCGCAGGCCTCTGGGCTGGCGACTGTGTAGACGCTGTGCTCAAACATCAAGAGCCTGTCGGCCACGCCGATGCCCAGGGCGCCGCCAGAGCCGCCTTCACCGATCACCGTGGCCAGGATTGGCACCCGCAGCCTGAACATCTCGCGCAAATTCACGGCAATTGCTTCCCCCTGCCCCTGCTCCTCGGCCAGTACCCCGGCATAGGCCCCCGGGGTGTCGATGAAGCTGAGGATCGGCAGCCGAAACTTGTCGGCATGCTCCATCAGGCGCAGGGCCTTGCGGTAGCCCCCAGGGGAGGCCATGCCGAAGTTGCGAGCCACGTTTTCCCTGGTATCGCGACCCTTTTGGTGGCCCAGCAGCACCACCCCCTGCTCGCCAATGCGGCCGATGCCGCCCACCAGGGCCTGGTCGTCGGAGCCGCGTCGATCACCATGCAATTCGATGAATTCATCGGTGATTACTTGGATGTAGTCCAGGGTGCTGGGGCGCTGGGGATGGCGGGCCACCTGGATCTTCTGGGCTGGGCTCAGCGCATCGAAAATTTCCTGGCGGCGCCGGGTGGCCAGAGTTTCCAGCTGCAGCAACTGCTGACTGACATCCACTTCTGAATCTCGCGCCAATTGCCGGATTTGCTCAATCTGTTCCTCCAGCTCCACCAGGGGCTTCTCGAAGTCCAGTAGGGCGCGGCGGGCCATGATGACGGGGATGGGGAGAAGGGGGCAGCAGGGAGAGGGGCAGCGGGGCGCCGGGTGGGGCGATCCAGGTGGTTCAGCTGGATCGTTTCTTTTATCTGGGCAGCTTCATTTAGCTGGGCCGTTTTATTTGGCTTGGCCGTTTCGTTCAGCTTGGCAGGGCCGGCTGGCTGGCGGCAAGCGAGGCCTGCAAGCCAACCGCCTGCGAGCCAAGGGCCTTCAAGCCAAGGGCCTGGAAGCCATGGCGAAGTGAGGCCTCACCAATTAAATCCATATTTTCTATGGTTATATTGTTGCGGCCCCAGCTGAAGTTGGTGTGAATCTCTTCGAAGTCTAGAAGCATTGCCTCGGCAAAGCAGGCGAACATCTGGCGTTGGGGTTTTTCCATCTCGGCCACCTCCATCATCTGCCAGCCGATATCTTGGTGAAATTCCACGATGCCGCCCTTCAATACATGCACTGTTTCGCCCGAGGCCTTGCTATCAAGATTTTTTGGATAGCCGCCATCGATCATCAGGCAGGGTGAGCGGAGGTTTTTGGTGTCGATGCTCAGGGTTTCCGGCAAGCTGGCTACCCACACCACCACGTTTGCCTCGGGTAAAGCCTCTTCCAGGGAGAGGATGCGTCCGGTGCCCAGTTCCGCCTGGAGATCGATCAGCGGTTGGGGCTGACGGGCCACCAGCAGCAGTTCCTCTACTCCAGTGCGTTGACTGAGCCAGCGACAGACGGCGCTGCCGATGTCTCCCGTGGCACCCACCACAGCCACCTTGGCCCGCCGCAGATCTATGCCAAGGGCGGGAGCATTGACTTCCACCTGGCGACAGATCACCCAGGCGGTATGGGTGTTACCGGTGGTGAACCGCTGCCAGTCGAGGGTGGTGGCTCGCACCTGTTGCTCCTTGAGCAGCTTGAAATCTTCGAAGATGATCGATGTGAAGCCACCCAGGGCGGTGATCGTGATGCCCTGCTTCTGGGCCAATTCCATGGCGCTCAGCACTTTGCGCTTGGCGGTCTTGAAACGCCGCAGCATTTCAGGCACAAAAACTGAGTCGATGTAGGCCCCTTCGATGCGCTTGCCCGTGAGACTGGTGACCTGAATACGCTCCACCAGCTGGGGGGGAGCGCTGCACCACATCTCAAAATCTCCTTCGGCGTACTCCGGAAATCCCAGGGCCAGGGCCTTGCTGCGAGCCTGGTCCAGGCTGGTGGAATGACCGATCAGGCCGAACATGCGCTGGGGGTCGGGTGTCGCGCACGCTACATCCGACGATCAACCCACCAGGGCGGCGGCGGCCATGCGGGCGATTTCGCGAGAGCTGAAGCCGATTTCGATCAGCGACTCCTGGTAGGAGCTGAGGAAATCTGCCATCAGGTCTTCCTTGTCCATCGCCAGCTTGGCGGCGTCGCCGGCCACTTGATCCAGCATCCTGCGCACCAGGGGCAGGTTTTCGCGATTGGCCTGTTCAAACTCTTCGCGGATCGTGCCTAGATTTGCCTTCAGCCATTCCTGGCCATAGTTGAGATGGGTATATTCATCTTTCACCACCCCCTCGGTGATCTTGCGGGCGAAGGGATCGGCAACTGGGATGTAAATGTGGTAAGCGGAGATGGCGAAGGCCTCGATCAGGATCGCCTGGATCAGCAAGCAGGTCACCACTTTGCCTTCGGCTAGGGCCTTCTGGAAGTTGCCGTGGAGGGGAGAAAAGAAGCGCTTGGCGAAGTCCATGTCAGCGCTCACGCCCAGGTTGTTGGCGCAGGCGGTGAAGCCCTTCATGTGCTTGAGCTCCATCCTGGCCAGACGGCTCAGCTCCTCGGCCTGGTCTGGGATCAGCTTGCCAATGGAGATGTAGTTGTCGTGGGCCTCTTGCTCGCCTTCGATGACGATGGCGTTGATGCGGCTGTAGGCGTCTTTATAGATTTCGCAGGCGAAGTCAGGCAGGCTCCCGCAGGCCTGACCTTGGGTGCTCGTTTCAGCCGGGGAGGCAAGGGTCGCCATGATTACCGCAGTGTGCTTCGAATTCGTTCAACTCTAGCCACCGCCTTCTGTTTGAGAGCCGATCGCCGCTCCAGGGGCGGGCCAGCGGGAGTTGAGCAGGCTCGAGAAGCGCCGCTGCCAGCCCGCCACCAGGCGTTTTTCCAGCTCAGCCCCCAGGGCGGCGCTGGCAGCGCCGGCATCACCGATCACGCCACTGCGGCTGATATCGCCGGTGAGCCAGGCACAGGGGGCCTGGCCCTCCAGGCTCCAACCGGCGGGTATGGGCGGGCCTTCCAGGCCATCGGCAGGGCGCTCTGGCCCCACCAGCTCGGGTGCCAGGTGCAGCATCAGGCTGGTTTCCGCCTGGCCGGCATGGAGCCCTTGGCTGCGTTCCGGTTCGGGAATCAGCTCCCAGACCTGCTCCGGACCACTCCACAAAAAGCAGGGCAACACCGCCAAGCTCGGCCGGGCCAGGCGCAGTTGGCGGCTGGCCACCTGCAGCAGGCCAATCTGGCCGCCGTGGCCGTTGAACAGCACCAGCCGCTTGAAACCGGCTGCGGCCAGATTCACGCCCACGGCTACCACCATCTGGATGATCAAGTCGGCCGGCAGGCTGAGGCTGCCGGCAAAGCCGCTGTGCTCCGGAGAGAAGCCAATCGGCTGGAGCGGCAATCTGGCCACCGCCAGCTGCTCCGGCAGGCCGGCCAAGGCCCCATCCAATATCCGCTCGGCAAACAGCCCATCGGTGCCCAGGGGTAGGTGGGGTCCGTGTTGCTCCACCGCCCCGAAGGGCCAGATCACGGTGCTGCCTTCTCGTTGGGCCAGCTCCCTCACCGCTGGGGCCGGGAGCAGCTCTAATCGCCTTTGCATGGCCCCGGGGCCAATGTCGGCCTGATCACGTCCTTACAGTGTGAAACCCCATACAGCACCCCAGGCTCGATGGCCGGCACCGGCAACTCCCAGCCCTCCTCTTCGGCTCGCCCGGTGTCCCCCGGTGCGCCGCGACCAAAACCGGCTGCGCCCCTGCGCAAGCCGCCCCAGGTAATGATGATCAAAAAGGATGAGTCAGACGCCGGCGGCTCAGCTCCCTCCAGCTCAGCCACCGCCGGCTCAGCTGTGGCGCCGGCGGCGGCTCCTCTAACAGTGGTCCGGCAAACGGCAGCCCCCGTTCGCCCACCGGCTCGCAATGACGCCGAGTTGTTTGAGTTGGAGAGCATGGATGGCATCACCATGGCCGACCTGCTCGGCCCCGATGCCAGCCGCCGCCGGCCCGCGGCCGCTGGCCAGGCTGCTCCAGCCGGGGCGGCCCCAGCCCGCAGCGCCCCGCGCACCGTCGATGAGTTCGACTTTGACGAGGAGGCTTTCCTCGCCGCCCTCGATGAAAACGATGGTGTTGGCACCACCGGCGAGGTGGTTAAGGGGGTGGTGATCGGTATGGAGAGCGACGGGGTCTACGTGGATATCGGCGGCAAGGCGCCGGGTTTCATGCCCAAGAAAGAATGTGGGCTTGGGGTGATCACAAATCTCAAGGAGCGCTTCCCGAAGGGACTTGAGTTGGAGGTGCTGGTTACCCGCGAGCAGAACGCCGATGGCATGGTGACCATCAGCGTTCGCGCCCTGGCCCTGCGCCAAAGCTGGGAGAAGCTGAAGGCGATGGAAAAAGAAGCCAAGGTGGTGCAGGTGAAGGTGACCGGCTTCAATCGCGGCGGCATCACCTGTGATCTGGAGGGTTTGCGCGGCTTCATCCCCCGCTCTCAACTCCTCGATGGAGAAAACCATGAGGCCCTGGTGGGCAAGACCCTCGGCGTCACCTTCTTGGAGGTGAATTCAGAGACCCGCAAGCTGGTGCTCTCGGAGAAAAAAGCCTCCACCGCCGCCAAGTTCGCCAATTTGGAGGTGGGCCAGCTGGTGGAGGGGGTTGTGGTGTCGGTGAAGCCCTATGGATTCTTTGTGGATCTTGGCGGTGTCAGTGGCCTGTTGCACCAGAGCAGTATCACCGCGGGCCAGTTGCGAGACCTGCGGGAGGTGTTCAACCAGGGCGATCGCCTCAAGGCCCTGATTACTGAATTGGATCCCGGTCGCGGTCGCATTGCCCTCAACACAGCACTGCTGGAGGGCCCCCCGGGCGAGTTGTTGATCGATAAGGAGAAGGTGATGGCAGAAGCCGTCGATCGGGCCAACCGCGCCCGCTCGGTGCTGCGTCAGCAGGAGCAAACCCTCTGATGACCAGGGCCTTGGCGAATCCGACAGCAGGCCAGCAAACCGCTGACTGGGAGCTCGATTACTACTCTCGACCAATCCTGGACGCCGACGGCAAGAAGCGCTGGGAACTGCTGATCTGCTCCACTCCCATCCCTGGGCAGGAGCTGGAGCCTTTTCGCCTGGCCGTTAGCTGCCCGTCCACCAGTGTTAATTCGATCTGGCTGCGGCAGGCCCTGCAAACGGCCATGGCCGAGGCCCAGCAGCTGGGCCTGGCGCCGCCGCGGCGACTGCGCTGCTGGCGCGCTTCGATGCGCACGATGGTGCAAAGGGCCGCCGAGGGGTTGGGTCTGGAGCTGTTGCCCAGCCGGCGCTGCTACGCCCTGGTGGAGTGGCTCCAGCAGCGGCAGCAGCAGGTTTATCCAGCAGAAGAGGGGTATCTTGCCGGTCCTTTGGCTCCCCCGGCCGCACCGATTCGCCCGGTGCCGCTTCCCCTGCCGGAGGCCGCTCGCGGCGATCGCTGGGCCTGGGCCAGCCTGCCCGCTGGCGCCCTGGCTGCGGCGGCGGAATGGGAGGTGGGCTTCTCTGGCCTGGTGCCCCTCCCAGATGATTTCGATCCCGAGGCTCCGGTGCCGGGTATTCGCCTGTTCAGCGCCAGTCGCGCCCTGGCGATCGCCGGCTGGTTGGCGGGCCTAGAGCCGGTGCGATTGGAGATGGATGGCCAGCAACTGGTGCTGGAGGCTGGCCTGGAAGATCGCTGGCTGCTCTCCAACTTGGCGGCCGATGCGGCAGCTGCCGCTAGCGAAGCTTTTGCCCTGGCTCGTCAAGGGGCCGGCGGGCTGCAGTTCATTGCCGTGCAGGCCGACGAACGGGATCAGCGGTTCGAGGGTTTTTGGATGCTGCGCGATTTGCCGGATGCCTGATGGCCGAGGCCCTCGACCCTCCTTTTGATCGGCCTGACGCCAGCTTCAATTGCTTACCAGGCTGGACTTGGCTCGGTTGTTATGGAGGCCATTACCTCCAGGCAGATCTGCTCTCTGGCTTTGAGCACGGTTTTTTCACGCGCCAGTGGCATGGACGTGGGCCCGATCAATTGGCTGGCTATGTCAGCGCCGGGGTGAGTGTGCACCAGCCCCGCCAAATTCACAGTGCCCTGGTGTTGCCCGCCAGCGCTGCCGCTGGTGAGCCCTGGCCGCAAGCCGATGGCCTATTCAGTGATGCTGGTGGCCAGAGTTTGTGGGTGTGCGGAGCGGACTGCACCCCAGTGCTGTTGGCAGATCCCCGGCGCGGGGCCGTGGCAGCTTGTCATGCGGGTTGGCGTGGGGTGGCTGGACGAATCTTGATCGCGGCTATCGAACAATTGGAAGCGATGGGCAGCCGCCGCTCCGATCTGCTGGTAGCCCTGGGCCCGGCGGTGAGCGGCAGCAATTATCAGGTACAGCGGCAGGTGAGTATCCAGCTGGCCCTGGGGCTTGGACTGGCTCAGCAGTACCCAGGAGCAGTTAGTCCTGAGCGGGCCCTGGAGGAGTTGAGGAGCTGTGGTGCGCTGCAGGAAGATCCCCAGCCCGGTCACGATCGCCTCGATATTCGCGCCGCCGCCCGTCAACAATTAAAATTGTATGGCATACCGGCCGGCCAGATTGCCCTGTGTCCCTTGTGCACGCTGGCGGAGCCCTTGTTGTTTCATTCCTGGCGGCGTGATCAGGTGAAGGCCGTGCAATGGAGCGGTATTGTCAGTCAGGCCTGAACGCATCTAGGCCCTCATCTGTTGCGCCGCTGGCGGTGTCCTGAGCTAGTACGCCCAGGGGCCTGCTATGGCGATGAAGCTCTATTCCCGATCCTCTCTAGCCGCTGCTGGGGCTGCTGATCATTGTCAACCCCCACCAGGTTCCGCTGGGCGTTGCAGCTGGCGTCCCTAGGAGGCGGCTGGGGCCTGCATCGATATTGCAAAAGGTTCCGCGGGGATGCATAATGCAGAAGTTGCATAACCCACTCAATGCTTACGGGACCCGACCTGCTCGCCAAAGTCAAAGAGCTTGGCGATGTCAGCAAATCTGAGCTGGTACGTTCCTGCGGTTACCTGTCCATTAAGAAGGACGGATCCGAGCGCCTGAACTTCACTGCCTTCTACGAAGCCCTGCTCAATGCCAAGGGCGTCGATTTTGGCGGCGGCCCCAAAACTGGCAAGGGAGGCCGCAAACTCAGCTTCTTCACCAAGGTGCAATTCAATGGCAACCTGATGGTGGGCAGGGCCTACACCGCCATGCTCGATCTCAAGCCCGGCGACGAGTTTGAAATCAAGCTCGGCCGCAAGCAAATCCGCCTGGTGCCCCTCGGTGCTGAAGGTGTTGAAGAAGACGAGGAGTGATCTGCTGATCAGCTGATCAGCAGGTTCAGCCCCCAGCAAGCTTTCTCCCCTATCAGGCTTCTTTCCCAAGAGACCAGGCGTTTAGACTTTTACCAGGCTTCTGGCCTGTTACCAGCCTTCTCGCCTGTTTTCAGCCTTCTAGCCTGTTAACCGCAAATGCTGAGGGCTACCTGTTCGGCCAGTTTGATCCCATCGATCGCCGCCGACAGGATGCCGCCCGCATAACCGGCTCCTTCTCCGCCGGGATACAGCCCTGGAGTGTTACTGCACTCCAGGGTTTTTGCATGGCGTGGAATGCGTACAGGCGATGAGGTGCGCGTTTCCACGGCGGTTAACAGGGCCGCCTGGCCGGCAAAGCCAGGAATGCGTCGCTCAAACACCGGCAGCGCCTCCCTCAGGGCCGCCAGCACAAACTTTGGTAAACAGCACTCAAGGCTGGTGTAACGCACGCCGGGCAAGTAGGAGGGTTGCAGGGCTGCTTTGGCCTCTGCCTGGCAGCTGCCCCCGGCCAGGAAATCGGCCACGCTCTGGGCTGGTGCCTGAAAATCGCCACCGCCAGCGATAAATGCTTGGCTCTCCCAATGGCGCTGAAAGGCCACCCCCGCCAGGGGATCGCCGGGCCCATCGCCATAGGGCTCCAGGTCCGCGAGGGTGACGTTGACCACAAGCCCACTGTTGGCATTGCGCTCGTTGCGGCTGTGCTGGCTCATGCCATTGGTCACCACCCGACCCGGCTCGGAGGTGGCGCCCACCACCAGGCCGCCGGGACACATGCAAAAGCTGTAGACGTCGCGGCCCAACAGCTCCGCAGCGGTGCAATGGTGCACCAATTTGTAATCTGCCGCCCCCAGCTGGGGGTGGCCGGCGGCCTCGCCGTAACGGGCTCGATCAATTAGCCCCTGGGGGTGCTCGATCCGCACGCCGATCGCAAAGGGTTTGGCCTGCATGGCCACCCCCTGGGCTCGTAACTGGGCGAAGGTGTCGCGGGCACTGTGCCCCATGGCGATCACCGCGTGACTAGCGCTCAGCCGCTCGCCATTGGCTAAGACCAGCCCCCGCAGTTGGCGGCTGACCGGATCTAAATCCAGGGCATCCACCCGGCAGCCAAAGCGCACTTCACCGCCGAGGGATTCGATCCGAGCCCTCAGGCCACGCACCACCGTCGCCAATTTGAAGGTGCCGATGTGGGGCCGGTGCAGGGTGAGGATTTCGGCATTGGCCCCGGCAGCCACCAGCTCTTCCAGCACCTTGCGGCAATAGGCCTGGGGTTCACTTACCTGGCTATAGAGCTTGCCATCGGAAAAGGTGCCGGCACCACCCTCGCCAAATTGGGCATTGGATTCGGGGTTGAATGGTTGTTCGCCCCGCCAGAATCCGAAGGTGTCGGCGCTGCGTTGTTTCACCGCTTGGCCCCTCTCCAATAGCAGCGGCCGCAGTCCCATCTGGGCCAGTAACAGGGCCGCGAAATAACCGCAGGGGCCGGCGCCAATCACCACTGGCCGGCAGCCGCTGGCGATCAACCCCAGCCGCTCCACCGCGACAGGTGCCACCAGGAAGCGATAGGCGGTATCCGGGCTGGCGGTTAGTTGGGGATCGGCTTTTGCCCTGGCCAGCAAGGCCTGTTCCGCTGCCGGGGCCAGTTCCACATCCAGGCTGTAAACCAGATACACATAGGGTTTGCGGCGGGCATCGACGCTGCGTTTGGCTAGCCGCAGGCCGAGTAGTTCACCGGGCTGCAGCCGCAGACGTTTGACCACGGCGGCCTCCAGGTCTGCCTGGCTGTGGTCCAGGGGCAGCTTCAGTTGGCTCAGCCTCAGCATCGGCTCGATGGCCCCCAACCCTTCGCCTTATTCCAGCAGGCTCCCAGCTTTCCCCATTCGTCGCTTCCCCCTGTCAGGGTGGATCCAGCAGCAGTAGCGCGAATGACGATCACCCACTGCCCCCTGTGTATGGCCCTGGCGGTGCTCAGCGCTTGGCGGTTCATGGCCCATGCGGTGATCGTGTGGCAGTTGCTGCAGCGGCCCATAGCCGAGTTAGATAACCCAGCCGCCGCTCCCCTGGTGTTGCGCGGCGCCTGAAGTCGATCACCATGCCAGGCCGCCTAGAGCTCACCTACTTCGGTGCCAACGGCTGGCTGCTGGAGTTTGCCGATGCCACCTCCTCCCTGCGGGTGCTGCTCGACCCCTGGCTGGTGGGTCCGCTGGTTTTCCCGCCGGGGCCCTGGCTGCTGCAGGGCGAGATGCCCAGCTATCAGCCCGTGCCGGAGCGGCTCGATCTGCTGTTGCTCACCCAGGGCCTACCAGACCACGCCCATCCCGCCAGCCTCGATTTACTGCCTCGCCAGGTGCCAGTGGTGGCGGCGAGGGCGGCGGCGCGGCTGTGCCGCGATCTGGGTTTCGCCAATGTCACCGCTCTGGGGCCGGGCCAGCGCCAACTCAGCGTTGCCTTGACGATCACGGCCACGGCCGGGGCGCCGGTGCCCCAGCTGCAGAACGGCTATCTGCTGGAGCATCCTCTCGCTGCCATTTACTTGGAGCCCCACGGCTTTTTGCCCCCCGTCAGCCAGCTGCCGCCGCGGCGGCTCGATGCGGTGATCACTCCCGTGATCGACCTGGGCCTGCCCCTGGGGGGCCCCCTGGTGAAGGGTCGCCAGGCTTTGCCAGAGCTGCTGCGACGCTTTCAGCCCCGGACGGTGCTGGCCAGTTCCGCTGGCGGTGAGGTGAAGTTCAAGGGATTGCTTAGTCCGCTGCTGCGTCAGCGGGGCACGGTGGCCGAGGCGGCCCAGGTGCTCGCCGCCGCTTGTTTGGAGGCTTGCCAGTTGATCGATCCGCAGCCTGGGGTGCCCATATCGCTACCCCTGGGGGCGCAGTTCTAAGAGCTGCTGGCTGCCTACCGCCGCTCCAGTTCAGCCACCAGCAGCCGGGTGTCTATTAGCGCATCGGGGTTGAGGCTGATCGAGTCGATGCCCTGTTCCACCAGAAAACGCACCATCATCGGGTCATCGCTGGCGGCCTGGCCGCAGATACCGATCTTGCGGCCACAGCGCTTGGCCGTCTGGATGGCCATGCGGATCAGCTCCTGCACCGAGGCCTGACGTTCGTCGAATAGATCCGCCACCAGGGCTGAATCCCGATCCAATCCGAGCGTTAATTGGGTGAGATCGTTGGAGCCAATCGAGAAGCCGTCGAAGCGCTCCGCGAAGCCCTCCGCCTCGATCACATTGCTAGGCAGTTCCACCATCACATATACCTCCAGTCCGTTTTGGCCCCGCACCAGGCCGTGGCGGGCCATCTCCTGCAAAACTTTGTCGCCCTCTGCGGGGGTGCGGCAGAAGGGCACCATCGGGATCCCATTGGTAAGGCCCATCTGTTCGCGTACCCGCCGCAGGGCCTTGCATTCCAGGCCAAATGCCTCGCGAAATTCCGGGGCGTAGTAGCGGCAGGCCCCCCTCCAGCCCAGCATGGGGTTCTCCTCCTGGGGTTCAAAATCGGCGCCACCGAGCAACTTGGCGTATTCGTTGCTCTTGAAATCGGAGAACCGCAAAATCACCGGCTTCGGGAAAAAAGCCGCGGCAATTCGGCCCATCCCCAGGGCCAGGCGATCTAAATAGAAATCTGCTGGCTGCCGGTAAGCGGCCGTGCGGTCGGCGATGGCCTGGCGCACGGCCGGATCTCTCAGCCGCTGGGGTTGCAGCAGCGCCATCGGATGCACCTGGATGTGGTTGGCGATGATGAATTCCAGCCGGGCCAGCCCCACGCCATCGCAGGGCAGGGCGGCGAGTTTGAAGGCCTCCGCCGGGTTGCCGATGTTGAGCATGATCGCTGTGCGGCTGGCCGGCAGCGCTTCGATGGGCAGCTCTTCCAGCCTGTAGGCCAGGGCCCCCCGATAGACGCGACCCTCATCGCCCTCGGCGCAGCTGGCGGTGATTGTTTCGCCATCGGCGATGCGGCTGGTGGCATCGCCAGTGCCGACGATGGCGGTGATTCCCATCTCGCGGGCGATGATCGCCGCATGGCAGGTGCGGCCACCCTGGTTGGTGATCACGCCACTGGCGCGCTTGAGAATCGGTTCCCAGTCTGGGTCGGTGCGCTCGGTTACCAGTAGATCGCCGACGCCGAATTGTTCAATCTCGGAGGGATCGGCCAGGATTTTGGCCCTGCCGCTGCTGACCGCCGAGCCCACCGCCCTGCCCCGGCAGATCACCAGGGCATCGCCAGGTTCCAGATGCCAGCGGCGCAGCAGGTTGCTGTGGCGGCGCGATTCCACCGTTTCCGGCCGGGCCTGGAGGATGAACAGCTGGCCGCTGATGCCGTCCTTGGCCCACTCGATATCCATGGGCGTTGGTCGGCCCCGCTGTCTGGAGTAGTGGCGCTCAATGACGCAGCCCCAGCGGGCCAGTTGCAGTACTTCGGCATCGCTGATGGCAAAGCGCCCCTGCTCTGCGGCGGGCACTGGCAATGTTTGGGTAGTGATACGGCTATCCCTGGCTTGAGCTAACTCACTGAGCACAGCCTCGCTGACAATCGCCTCGCCGTAGATCGCTTCGCTGGGAATTTCCTTGTTGGTAACTGTGCTGGGAACTGTGTCGCTGGGCGGCGCATTGCCGATCCCTGCTTCGTTGAGCACTGGCTCGTTGAGCACCGGCTCGTTGAACACCGCCTCGCTCAGCACCATCCGCACGGCTTTGCTGCCCAGGCGTTTGCCCACGATCGGGGCATAGCCCTGGTGCAAGGTGGGCTTGAAAATTAGATATTCGTCTGGGTTCACCGCCCCCTGCACCACCGTTTCCCCCAGGCCGTAGGCGGCGGTGAGCAGCACCGCATCGCGGAAGCCGCTCTCGGTGTCGATCGTGAACATCACCCCCGAGGCGGCCAGGTCGGAGCGCACCATCCGCTGCACGCCAATGGAGAGGGCCACATCGGCGTGATTGAAGCCATGGATCTGCCGATAGGAGATGGCCCGATCGGTGAACAGGGAGCTGTAGCAGCGTCGGCAGGCGGCGATCAACTGGGCCTCACCGCTCACATTGAGAAAGGTTTCCTGCTGGCCGGCGAAGCTGGCATCGGGCAGGTCTTCCGCCGTGGCGCTCGAGCGCACGGCCACCGCTGGGGCCGCCTGGCCGGCCGAGGCCCCCAGCTGGTGGTAAGCGGCCAAAATCGCCGCCTCCAGATCCGCCGGCAAGGGGCTGGCCAGCAGCAGCGAGCGGGCAGCTGCCCCCGCCACCCGCAGCGCCTCCAGGTTGGTGCTGTCCAGGCCGCCCAGGAGCTGCTGCAGGCGGTCGCCCAGTTGGGCGCTGGCGATGAACCGGCGGTAGGCGAAGGCGGTGGTGGCAAATCCACCGGGAACCCTCACCCCCTCGGCCGTTAGCTCCCGGATCATCTCCCCCAAGGAGGCGTTCTTGCCGCCCACCTGGGGGATCGCCTCGATACCCACCGCCTGCAGGGGCACTACCAGCGGCGGCGCCTGTAGTTGCGCTTCAAGGGGCGCCTGCGCTGGCGCTTTTAGCGGTGATCGCAATGGCGGTGCTTCGCGCCCGCTGGCGTCCTGGAGGCCCATGGCGAGATTGACTGCTGACTGGAATCTGCCCAGGGCGCGGCGCTGGCAGCGGCCGCTGGGAGATCTCGCCCTGAACCAGGCGCATCCAGCCTGCAATCCGGAGCACTGCTTTGGGGCTGTCAGCGATGCCACAGTGGTTGCTTCGCTCCAAGTCTCCCAACTGTGCTTCGCTCCACCCTGCTCGCCCTGGCTGCCTCGTCGATGGCACTGGTGACCATGCCTGCCGCCCCAGTGCTGGCCCAGGGAGCCGCCACCAAGCCCGCATCCCAGGAGGAGGTGAACTTGTACAGCACCATGGGCGCTGTATCCGTCTGCGATTTGGCGGTAAGTGAACAGGTGCCGGTCACCAAGTCTTTGGTGGCAAATAGTAGAATGGTGGCCTATGTGATTGCCAATCGACATGGCTCTGAGATCGCTGGCGTTGGCTCCAGCAAGCTGGGCAATGAGCAATTAGTGCAGGGTAGCTATATCCAAATCGTGCGCTGGGTTCGGCAGGGTTGCTACGACAAGCTGTCTGCCAGCGATAAGGAAGTGATTGACAAGGTGATTGCTCAGCTGCAGAAAGCCTCCTCAGCGCCGTCCCCCGGCGAGAAAAAGTGATCTAAGCGGGTTTTGGCAGGCCCTGGTCCATGCCCTGGTCCATGGACAGTGCTGAGCCCTGAATTATTGGCTTTTCTGGGGGCAGTCGCTGGCTCTTTAATAGCTGCTGGTTAAACAGGGCCAGTGGCTCAAGTGCCAGTGGATGATCAATCTGGGCCAGTGGCTCATCAACCTGGGCCAGTGGTGAACCAGTAGGGCTAGTGGATTTCCAAGTACCAGTTGCCGACTCAGCAGGTGCAGTTGCTTTCCCGGTACCTGTTGCTGGCTCAATAATCGAATCGTCAGATTTATGATTGGTAATCCACCTGGGATTCTGTTTGGGAATCTGTTTGGGAATTTGCAGCTTGAGCCATTTGGGGATCCGCAGCTTTAGCTGCATTGGCATCGCTGGCCTGTTCCGGCAGCGCCTGGGTAAGCAGGCCGGCACCTAGTAGGGCGGCACCTAGGGCCAGGGCCAGGGGCCGGTTGGCGCTGGCGGCCCCGTCACTCCAGGCGGCGGCGGCCAGGAAGCAACTCCCCAACAACAGACAGGGGACTAGCACGATGCCCTTGGCGGTGCGGTTGAGGCTCATCTAGGGGGAGGTTTAGCTCGGAGTTGGATGGGAACCGCAGCCGGGGGCATCGGTTTGAATGCTGGCCTGGCCGGCGGCGATCAGGCCGCTGGCCAAATCGTTGGCGGAACCGAGTTTTTGCACCCTGGCCAGCAAAATGCCGTCGTGGCTGCCCAGGGGCCTGAGGTTTACCCGGCTGCGCCGTGGCAGCTCCCGGCGCATCCAGGCCAGGGCTTGCTGCTGCTGTTCTGGGGCCACGGCCAGGCAGGCCAACTCCACGGTGTAGGTGCGGTTGCTGTCGCCCACCTGCAGCAGGGTGGCCGAGCGCACCGCCAGCACCTCAGCGGCCGATGCCGCCCCTGGGGTTAGCAAAATAAACAGGGCGAACAGGCCCGCCAGCAGCGGACCCAGGCGGATGGGGGGGGCCATGGTGTTCAGAGCTTGGCGCCGCAACTGGGGCAGAACAGATGGGCGCTGGCGGTGTGATTGCCGCAGCTGCCGCATGTGCGGATTGTGTCTATCGCCAGTTCCGGGTGGCTGGGCAGGCCCACCATCTGGGCATTGCTGGCTCCGGGGGGCACCATCGGGTAGCAGTTTTCGTTGCGGCGCACCTTTACGTCGATAAAGGCGGGCCCAGGATGCAGCAGGGCCTCCTGCAGTTGGGAGCGCAGGCTGGCCCGATCACTGATGGTGACGCCACGCACCCCGAAGGCCTCGGCCAAGGCCTGAAAGTTGGGCATGCCGCCGGTCATCTCGGAGGCCGAGTAACGTTCCTCGTAAAAACTCTCCTGCCACTGGCGCACCATGCCCTGCCAGCCGTTGTTGAGCACCACCACCTTCACCGGCAGTTTGTATTGACTGAGGGTGCCCAGCTCTTGAATATTCATCAGGATCGAGGCGTCCCCGGCCACGCAGACCACCTGTTCCTCGGGGAAGGCCACCTGCACGCCCATGGCGGCGGGCATGCCAAAGCCCATGGTGCCGAGGCCAGCCGAACTGATCCAGTGGCGCGGACCATTGAGTAGAAATTGGGCTGCCCACATCTGATGCTGGCCCACATCGGTGGTGTAGAAGGCATCGGGAGCCAGTTCCCTCAGGGCCACCACCACTTCTTGAGGGGCAATCTCACCTTCAGGCGGTGGCACCACCAGCGGATAGTGCTGTTTCCAGCTATTGATTCGCTCCAGCCAGGCTTCGGTGCGGCCCTGGGAATCCTCGCCGCTAGTAACAGCCAACAGGGCCTCCAAGGCGGCCTTGACATCGCCCACCACGGCCACGTCTGGCAGGCGGGTTTTGCCCATTTCGGCCGCATCGATGTCGATGTGGATCACCTGGGCCCTGGGAGCAAAGCCATCGAGACGGCCGGTTACCCGATCGTCAAAGCGGGCCCCGGCGGCGATCAGCAGATCGCATTCGGTAACGGCAAAGTTGGCGTAGGCGGTGCCGTGCATGCCGAGCATGCCCACGGCCAGGGGGTGGCGCTCATCAAAAGCTCCCTTGCCCATCAAGGTGGTGGTTACGGGCAGGCGGAAGCGTTCCGCCAGCTCCAGCAGCGGCCGATGGGCAGCGCCGCTGATCGCACCGCCACCCACGTAGAGCAGCGGCCGGCGGGCCTGACGCAGCAGTTGGGCCGCGGCGTCAATGGCGGCGGCGCTGGGGCTGGGGGGCAGCTGGAAACCGGCTGGGATGGCGCTGCCGGGTTCCACCGGCAGGTAGTCGAACTGCTCGGTGCCCACATCTTTTGGCACGTCGATCAGCACGGGCCCAGGGCGACCGGTGGAGGCGATCAGGAAGGCTTCGGCCACGATCCTGCCGATATCACGGGGGTCGCGCACCACCCAGGAATGTTTGACGATCGGCAGGGTGATGCCGAAGATGTCGGTTTCCTGGAAGGCATCGGTGCCAATCGAGGCCCGGGGCACCTGACCAGAAATCACCACCATCGGCACCGAATCCATCTGGGCGGTGGCGATGCCCGTAACCAGATTGGTGGCGCCAGGGCCGGAGGTGCCGAAGCAGACGCCCACCCGCCCGGTGGCCCGGGCATAGGCATCGGCGGCATGGGTGCCGCCCTGCTCGTGGCGCACCAGGATGTGCTTCAGCCAGCCCCGGGCTTCTGCCTTATGCAATTCGTCGTAGATAGGCAGGATCGCCCCGCCGGGGTAGCCAAAAATGTGCGACACCCCGTGGCGATGCAGGGCATCCATCAGGGCATAGGCACCGCTGACCCGGATCGGGCCATTACTGGCAGGGGATGCGGCGCTGGCCGGTATCGCCGCTGCGGCTGAACTGGCCGCTGCGCTGGCTGCGGCGCTGACAACGGCGGCGGACTTGACCGCAGGAGTGAGGGGCGTGAGCGTCACGGCTGCGATGGGCCAGGTTTACCTGACCACCTAATGGAATGAGGCAACACTAGGGCCGTAGGGGCCTTTTGGTGCCACCGCCCGCCGCCGCCGTTGGTTTTCAGCTATTTCGCGCTGGTTTTGAGCCAATGCCCGCCGGCTTTCAGCTAAAGCCCTCTGGCTTTCAACAAGTGCTCGCCGGCTTTCAACCAGTGCTCGCCGGCTTTCAACCATGGCCCGCAGGATCCGGGCTGGATCGAGCCAGCTGCCCCGGTACCGCAGACCCCAATGCAGGTGGGGGCCCGTCGTGCGGCCACTCATGCCCACCTGGCCGATTGGTTGGCCCGCCCGCAGCCACTGGCCAGGCACCAGGGTCACGGGGCCGCTGCGCAAACTGCCCGACTCAACCCTGCCGGCCAGGTGGCAATACACGTGTTCGTAGGCCCCAGAACGAATCACCAGGCCAATTCCGCAGCGCTCGTCATCGATCAGGTCTTGCACCACCCCTGTCCACCAGCTGCGGATCGATGTGCCGAGGGGAGCGGCAATGTCCAGGCCGTGGTGCCATTCGGCACTGCCCCCGGGGCCAATCCGGCTGCCGTAGTGGCTCGTGTAGCTGAGGAATTCACTTACTGGAAACACCCCCGCATGCCAGGCGCCGTTGGCCTGGGCGGCCCCACCAGGCAGCTGCAGTACCCCCAGTAGACCCAGCATTAAAAGCAAGCTTCTCTTTGGCAGGATGCTGGTGGTTGAGCAGATCTGTGCCGGGCTTTGCGCTGCCTGGATGGTGCTTGCCAGGCTGTTCATCGCCAAATTTTTTAGTTCAGAGCAGGCCGAGCGCATGCAGCGGTCCGTGGCCGCTGATCAGCTCCAACAGGAAGGCGGAAAAGCCCACCATCGCCAGACGACCATTCCACACTTCTGAGCTGTTGTTCCATCCCCAGGCCCATTTGTCCTGGGGATAGAGCTTCACCTTTTGGGGTAGCTCGGCCGCCTGGTCCAGATTCACCTCTGGTCCGGCCAGGGCCCGCTGTACCAGATCGGCCAGGCCACGGATGAAGGAGGGGGAGATGTCCAGGGCCGGCACCCGCCGGAAGTTGGTGATGCCGGCCTCGGTGGCAATCTCCCGATACTCGATATCGATTTCTTCGAGCGTCTCGATGTGCTCACTCACGAAGCTGATCGGCACCACCACCAGATCCTTGATCCCCTGCTCCCCCAGTTGATGCAAAGCCTCATCGGTGTAGGGCTTCAGCCATTCCACCGGACCCACCCGGCTCTGGTAAGCAAGCGTGTAGGGGTTGCCATGGCCCAGGTCCTCAGCCAACTGGGCCATGATCAAAGCGGCGCAGGTTTCGATTTCCCGCTGATAGGGATCGCCGGCTTCCTCCACGTAGCTCTTGGGTACCCCATGGGCACTGAAGAACACGTGGGCCGTGGCCGGATCGGGACAAGCGTTTATGTCTCTGGCAATCAGTTCTGCCATCGCCTTGAGGTATCCCGGGTCGTCGAAATAGCTGCGAATACAGCGGATTGGCAGTTTGCAGAATTTTGGATCCGCTTGCCTCAGCCGATTCAGCTCGCGGAAGCTGGAGCCACTGGTGCTGATCGAGAAGTGGGGGTAGAGGGGCAGCACCACCACTTCGTCGATGCCATCGGCCTTGATGTCAGCCACCGCCGACTCGGTGAACGGGTGCCAGTAGCGCATCGCCACGTAGCTGGTGGCCTCGATGCCCCGGCTGCGCAGTTCGCTCTGCAGTTCACGCGCCTGCTGCTCGGTAATCCGGCGCAGCGGTGAACCGCCGCCGATCGAGCGGTAGGCCTGTTGTGATTTTCCCGCTCGCAGGCTGCTGATCAACCAGGCGAGCGGCTTTTGCAGGGCTGGATTCGGCAGCCGAATGATCTCCGGATCCGAAAACAGGTTGTAGAGAAAAGGACCCACGTCCTGGATCCGCTCCGGACCACCGAGGTTCAGCAGCAGCACGCCCACCTTGGCCATGCCCTCGTTCCGTCCGCCGCGTGAACTGAGAGCGTAACCCTGCTGCCCCATCAGCTGGCCAATCTGAACTGATGGCCAATTCCGTTCCTTGGCGATACCGTCGGTCGCGACTGCCCTGACAGCGGTTTTCCATCGCCCTAGGGCTGCCCGCCCAAGCCTGCCTTGCTCCTGGAACCATCGGCCCCCACCCTCCCCGCAAGCAGTGGCTTTGCAGTCAGTGGCTTTGCAGTCAGTGGCTTTGCAGGCAGTGGCGATGCGGGCTCCAGCGAGGGGCTGGATGGCCAGCTGCAGCTGCTCAATGCCAATTTGGCCGCAGGTGGAGTGGCATTGCGGCTTGAGCGCCGTGGCGAGCGCCTGGGACTGAGGGGGCCGCTGCCCTGCCGCCAGGGCAGCGGCCGGCGACCTGTGCAGCGCATTTCCCTTGGTTTGCCGGCCAATGCCGTGGGCCTGGAGCGGGCCCAGCAGCAGCTGCGGGAACTGCTCCAGCAGCTGCTGCTGGGCAGCTTCAGCTGGGAGCGCTGGTCGCTGGCCCCCAGCCCCTCCGCCAGGGCGATTTCCAGGGCGGAGTCTGCGCCGGCCATCGCCACGGCCCTGGAGGGCTTTGAGCGGGCGTTTTTTGCCGACCCCCGCCGCCGCCGCAATCCCGCCGGCAGCCGCACCACCTGGACGGCGGCCTATCTCCCCTACCTGCGCCGCCTGGTCAGCAGCGCCGAGGCCCAGGCACTCCCCTTGGCCATTCCCCTGCTGGAGTTTGTGCTGGAGAGCTATCCCCTGGCCAGCCGTGGTCGTCAGCAGTGCGGTACCGCCCTGGCCGCCCTGGCCCGGCATCTGCAGTTGCGCTTGCCGGCCGACTGGGGGGAGCGGGCCAGTGGTTATGGGCTGCATCGGGCCCAGTTTCGCCAGTTGCCCAGCGATGCCCAGATCTTGGCGGCGGTGGAGCGCATCCCAAACCCCGGCTGGCGGTTGGCCTATGGGCTGATGGCTACCTATGGCCTGCGCAATCACGAGCTGTTCTTCAGCGATCTGTCGGCCCTGGCCCCCGGGGGCGATCGGGTGATCCGGGTGCTGCCCACCAGCAAGACCGGCGAGCATCAGGTGTGGCCCTTCCAGCCCGATTGGGTGAACTCGTTTGAGCTGGAGCGGCTGGGGCTGGATCGGGGCCTGTTGCCGCCGGTTTGCACAGACCTGCGCCGCACCACCTTGCAGCAAGTGGGGCGGCGGGTGGCCGAACAGTTTCGCCGTTACGAGCTGCCCCTGGCCCCCTACGACCTGCGCCATGCCTGGGCGGTGCGCACCATTCACATCGGCCTCGCCGATACGGTGGCCGCCCGGATGATGGGCCACTCGGCGGCGATTCACACCCGCACTTATCACCACTGGATCACCCGCCGCGACCAGCAGCAGGCGGTGGATGCCGCCTTGGCGCGGCGAGCTGCCGCGCCTCGCTAAGCCTTTGGCCGGATCAAATTTTCCGCAGCCCAGCGGGCAGCTGGAGGCGGGCCGGCAGATTGGCAGCCATCGTGAGGTTCCCATGGCCAATTCGTCCCCTGGCGATTTACCGGCAGCGGCGCTCGCCGCCGAACTGGCCCCTGGCGGTCAGCCGGCTGCGCCAGGGGCCGCTGAGCTGGACCAATTGGCCGCCGAGCTCGGGCCCGGGGGTGTCCTGGCCCCCGAGGCCGACCAGGAGGGTTACCGACGTCGCATGGCCCGCCGTCAACAGGTGCAGCAGCAGCGGGTCGGCGAGCGCAACCGGGAGAAGGGGCTGGTGCTGGTGTTCACCGGTGACGGCAAGGGCAAAACCACGGCGGCGCTGGGGTTGGTGCTGCGCACCCTCGGCCACGGCGAGCAGGTGGCGGTGGTGCAGTTCATCAAGGGGGGCTGGCAGCCCGGCGAGGCCCGGGCCCTGGAGCTGTTTGGTGATGCCCTGCACTGGCATGCCCTCGGGGAGGGATTCACCTGGCAAACCCAGGACCGCCAGCGCGATCGGGAGCTGGTGCAGGAGGCCTGGCGGCAGTCCTGCGGCTACCTGGCCGATGCCACGCGCAAGCTGGTGGTGCTCGACGAGGTGAATGTGGCCCTGAAGCTGGGCTACCTGGAGCTGGAGCAGCTGCTGGAGGGCCTGGAGCTGAGGCCCCCGCTCACCCACGTAGCGCTCACTGGCCGCGGCGCCCCCGAGGCCCTGGTGCAGCGGGCTGATCTGGTCACCGAGATGAAGTTGCTGCGCCACCCCTTCCGTGAACAGGGGGTCAAGGCCCAAGCGGGCATCGAGTTCTGAGCCAAGTGTTAGGGGGCCTTTGGAACCGGAGCAACCCAGTTGCTACGGTGCGGCAAATAACGGTGGTTGATGGCTTACCAGCGCGTGCTGCTCAAACTCAGCGGCGAAGCGCTGATGGGGGCGCAGGGCTACGGCATCGACCCGGAAATCGTCACCTCAATCGCCGCCGATGTGGCCCAGGTGGTTCAGGGCAACACCGAAATGGCCATCGTGGTTGGTGGTGGCAACATTTTTCGCGGTCTCAAGGGCAGTGCCGCCGGCATGGATCGGGCCACGGCCGACTACGTCGGCATGCTGGCCACCGTGATGAACGCGATCACGCTCCAAGATGGCCTGGAGCGGGCTGGGGTGCCCACCCGGGTGCAGAGCGCCATTTCGATGCAGGAGGTGGCGGAGCCCTACATCCGCCGCAAGGCCATTCGCCACATGCAGAAGGGTCGGGTGGTGATCTTTGCCGCCGGCACCGGCAATCCGTTTTTCACCACCGACACCACGGCGGCCCTGCGCGCCGCTGAGATCAACGCCGATGTGGTGTTCAAGGCCACCAAGGTGGATGGGGTGTACGACAAGGACCCGGCCAAACACGCCGATGCCAAGCGTTACGAAAGCCTGTCGTTTCTGGAAGTACTCAGCGGCGAACTGGAGGTGATGGACGGGGCCGCAATTGCCCTCTGCAAGGACAATGCCATTCCCATCGTGGTGTTTGATCTGTTTGGTCCTGGCAACATCGCCCGGGCCGTGGCGGGTGAGCCGATCGGTACTCGCATTCACCCAGCCTGAGCGGCTCAACTCCCGGCCCAACCCCCTCAAGCCCGGTTCGGTTAATCCCAGCAAAGCCCCAGATAAGCAGTCACAGCTCACAGCCCCAGCTACGCAGCCACTGCCCACAGCCCCAGCCAACAGCCAACAGCTCCCTCAGCTCCCTCAATCACAGCTCCCTTCCCAATCGCTATGGACCTGGAAGACAGCATGCGCAAGTCGGTGGAGTCCACCCAGCGCACCTTCAACACGATTCGCACGGGCCGGGCAAATCCGAGCCTGCTGGACAAAATTAGCGTCGAATACTACGGCGCCGATACGCCGATCAAGGCTCTGGCAACTTTGAGTGCGCCCGATTCCCAGACGATTCAGATACAGCCTTTCGATCGGGGCTCGATGTCACTGATTGAGAAGGCGATTTCGATGAGTAACCTGGGCCTCACCCCCAACAACGATGGCAGGGTGATCCGCATCAACATCCCCCCGCTCACCCAGGAGCGCCGCAAGGAATTTTGCAAACTGGCCGCTCAGTACGCGGAAGAGGGCAAGGTGGCCCTGCGCAATATTCGCCGAGACGGTATTGACAGGGTTAAGAAGCTGGAGAAAGACGGCGAGCTCTCGGAAGACCAGAGCCGCGATGAGCAAGCCAAGGTGCAGACACTCACCGATAAGTACATCGCTGAGTTGGAGAAGCACCTGGCTCAAAAGGAAGCCGATATTCTCAAGGTGTGAGCGTTAGATGTGAGCGTTAATTGCGAGGTGGTGGTGGTGGGCGCCGGCGCCGCTGGCGCTAGTGCCGCCTTTCATCTGGCCGCCGCTGGCCGCTGCGTGCTGCTGGTGGATCAGGCCCAGTTCCCCCGCAGTAAGCCCTGCGGGGGCGGCATGGCTGCATCGGTGCAGCGGCTGTTCCCCTTTGATTTGCGACCGGCGGTCGATCGGGTGATTGACCAGGTGCGCTTCAGCTGGT
Source organism: Prochlorococcaceae cyanobacterium (assembly GCA_044375975.1). Lineage (GTDB taxonomy): Bacteria > Cyanobacteriota > Cyanobacteriia > PCC-6307 > Cyanobiaceae > UBA5018. Next base: position 9,630 of record JBILLQ010000029.1, on the reverse strand, counting down.
GTCTGGAAGATCCGGTGATTGCCCCATTGCCCGGCGACGCCCCTTTCTGGATCGTGCGTCGCTCCCGCCTCGATGCCTTTCTGGTCGAGCAGGCCCTGGCGGCCGGGGCCCGGTTTGAACAGGGGGTGCGGGTGGAGCGGCTGCAGCCCGATGGCGCCGGTGGTTGGCTGCTGCTGGGTGCTTGTGGAGGTCAACCCTGGAGCGCCACCGCTCAAGCGGTGCTGATCGCCGATGGCTCGGGCTCGACCCTGGCCACGGCCCATGGCCTGGGGCCCGCCAGACCCCGCTTCGCTGAAACCGTTTCGGTGGAGGTGGACTGTGAGCCCGATCAGCCCTCCACCGCCCACTTTGAATTCGGCCTGGTGCGGCACGGCTTTTGTTGGGCCTTCCCCCGCCAGGGGGGCTACAGCATCGGCGTAGGCACCTTCATCGGCAGGGATCCAGCCGATGCCGATGCCGTGCTGCGGCAACTGCTGCCCAGTTTGGGCATCAGCCCGGAGGCTGGCCAGCGGCGCCAGGGCCGCTTGCGCATCTGGGATGGCCAGCATCCTCTGCATGGCGGTGGCGCCGCTGCGGGGCTGCTGGTGGCGGGCGATGCGGCCTCTCTTTGTGATCCCTTCCTGGCTGAAGGGCTGCGGCCGGCCCTGCTCAGTGGCTGCCGGGCGGCGGCGGCGATCGATCGCTGGCTCGCCGGGGATACCGGGGCCCTGGCGGGCTACAGCGCCCAGATGCGGGCGGAATGGGGTGAATCGATGGCCTGGGGCAAACGCATGGCCCAGGTGTTCTATCGGCTGCCCCGGGTGGGCTATCAACTGGGGGTGAAACGGCCCACCGCCCCGCAACGAATCGCCCAGATTCTTTCAGGGGAGATGGGCTATGGCGATATTGCCCAGCGGGTAATCAAGCGCTTGTTGTTTAAGCGGGATTAACCGTATATACGAGATTAATTATTTATACGAGATTTACTGCTTACGCGCATCTCGAAAAAATCCCATTAGGCTTTTGCGAGTCAGAGGCAAGCAAGTCGCTACAATGCGTCGCTTGTAACGAGATCGGTTTGCAAGCAATAAAGAAGCCCTGGAAAGTTATTTCTATTTAGTGGCTAGCTTTGATCAGATTTTGGTGCAGTCTTTGAGTTGACGCAGGCGCTGGTCGATCGAGGCAAGTAGCTCTAGGGCGAACATTGGTGCTTCCTGTACGGCAAAAAGAAATTTTTCTCGGTTCATTACTAGTACCCGACAGTCTGTTAAAGCTTTGGCGTCGCCATAGCGGCGATGTTCGGGGGTTACAAGGGCGCCGGCACCAAAAACATCGCCCGCCTCGATGTGTTCGTGGGCTTGGTCACCGTTCCAGCTTAGTTGTACCATCCCCTCCAGCAACCCATACATGCATTCTCCATTTTCACCGGAGTGGAAGATGAGTTCACCTGCTGGCACGCTAATCACTTCGCCCTTGTTGGCAAGGGCGCGCATTGTATCAAGGGCATTCATGGAGATTAGCTGGGAGACGATAGAGATTTGCTAGAGATTTGGCTGGCTTGCCCAGGGCTCTGGTCAATACCCAGGGCCCTGGCCATTGCTCAGGCTCTGATCAACAGCGGTCCCAAGCCGCTGCGCACATCGTCCGGCGCTAGGCGACCATCGCTGTCGGTGTCGAGGGCATCGAAGACAGCGTCGCTACCCAGCCATTCCTCCCGGGTAATGCAGCCATCGCCGTCGAGGTCGTTCAGTAGAAAGATCTCATGGACGGCATGGCCGAAGGCGGCGCCCCCCTCCAATTCCGCCAGCCGATGGGCTAACTGGGCTTCCAAGGTTTCGATCGCCTTGATAAAGCCACTGATACCTTCTTCTAGTTTTTCGCTGGCCATCGGATCGGAGGCCAGTAGTTCGCGGAAGCGGGGTTCGTCGAGAGTGATCTGGTCTATGCAGGGGCCGGGATCAAAGGAATTGAGGCGGCGCTCCAATACTCCAGAAGTTTTACGCAGTTGATCCAGCAGGCCCGGCGAGATGGTGAGTAGATCGCAGCCAGCCAGCTCAACAATCTCTTCCATGTTACGGAAGCTGGCGCCCATGACCTCGGTTTTGTAGCCGTAGGTTTTGTAGTAATTGAAAATGCTCGTTACCGAGATTACACCAGGATCCTCTGGACCTGGATAGCTATCCCGGCCACTATTTTTCTTGTGCCAATCGAGAATGCGACCCACGAATGGCGAGATTAGGGTGGCGCCGGCCTCGGCTGCTGCCACCGCTTGTGCAAAGCCGAACAGCAGAGTTAAATTACAGTGAATTCCTTCCTTTTCGAGTACTTCGGCGGCTTGTATGCCCTCCCACGTGGAGGCAATCTTGATTAGTACGCGATCGTTTGATATGCCAGCTTCGTTATAGAGGCCAATTAGTTTGCGCGCCTTGGCAATCGTGGCTTCTGTGTCAAAGCTGAGGCGGGCATCCACTTCGGTGGATACTCGGCCGGGCACAATTTTGAGAATTTCTTTACCGAAGATCACGCAGATCTCATCGAGCGCTTCGCTGACCACGGCATCGGCAGCGGCGCCGGCCCCGGTCGCGGTACGCGATTCCCTCAGGGAACGGTCGATCAGCTCTTGATAGGTGGGAATCTGGGCTGCCGCCAGAATCAGCGATGGGTTGGTGGTGGCATCGCGGGGGGTGAACTGCCGGATGGCGTCGATATCTCCGGTGTCGGCCACCACCACGGTCATGGCGGCGAGTTGGTCGAGCAGGTTGGCCATCAGGGCGGAAAGCTCAGGGCGGATAGCTAGGGAGCGGGAAACTCAGGGCGGATAGTCCAAGGCGGGCCCTGGGCTAGGCGGTGAAATCGCTCACATCAAGCTAGCTTGCTGATATCACCTCAGCTGGCCTGGGCCGGTGTGGGCTTGCTGATCGGCCGGGAAGGGGGGATCTTCTCCAGCACCAGCAGGGCTTCGATCAGTTGCTTGGCCACGGGTACGGCCACGGTGGATCCATAGGCGTTGCCGCCCTGGGGTTCATCCACCACCACCAGCACCACGTAGCGCGGCGCTTCGATCGGCAGATGGGCCACGAAGCTGGTGATCCGAGCACCCGGGATGTAGATACCCCGCTCGGCCTTCTGGGCCGTGCCGGTCTTGCCGCCGATGCGGTAGCCAGGGATGCGGCAGCCTTTGCCGCTGCCCTTCTCCACCACCGATTCCATCCAGCGCATCACCGTTTGGGTAACGGCTGGATCGAGCAGTTGTTGGCCAGCTCCGCCAGGGGCGCCGGCCAGGGCCTCACCTGAGCGCAGGCCGCGGGTGATGTGGGGGCTCACCAGGCGGCCGCCATTGGCGAGCATGGCGTGCAGCTGCAGCAGTTTCAAGGGGGTGAGCGAAAAGCCCTGCCCAAAGGCGGCCACCGCAGATTCGATTGGTTGGCCCACGAAGTCGCCCCGGTTTTTCAGTTCCCCGGCCACTGCCCCAGGCAGGTCGGTGTCGGGGGGGGCATCGATGCCCAGGGCCTTGAGCCAGCGCCAGAAGTGCTCTCGCTTCACATGGGTCATCGCTTGAACCATGCCTACGTTGCTGGAAACTTCCAACACGGTGGGGAAGTCAATTACCCCGTTCGCCCTGCGGTCGTGGTTGAAAATTGGCCAGCCGCCAATGTTTAGTTGGCCGCTGTCGTTTACCTTGCCATAGGGGTCGATCGCTTTTTCCTGCAGGGCGATAGCCAGGTTGATCGGCTTGAATGTGGAACCTGGTTCATAGAGATCCTGCACACTCCATTCGCGAAATAGGCCTGGATTGAACTTCCAAAAAGCGTTGGGATCGTAGGTGGGTGTGGAGGCCAGCGCCAGCATTTCGCCATTGTTCACGTCCATCACCAGGGCGACGCCCCGCTTGGCACGCCATTGCTTCACCTGGCGATCCAGGGCCTGGAGGGCCACCTGTTGCAACCTGGCATCGAGGGTGAGCTGCAGGCGCAGGTCGTCGCCATAGAGGGCCCCGGCGGTGAGGCCCTCCGGCAGGGGCGTGCCGTCGGCTCCCCGCAGCATCCTCACGGTGGTTTCTTGACGTTTTAAGTCTCTATCGCGGCTCTGCTCCAGCCCGGCCTGGGGGACTCTCTCCAGATTCAGGAAGCCCACCACGTTTGCGAAAAGGTTGCCCTGGGGATAGAGGCGGCGGGGATAGGCCTCCAGGTCGAGACCACTGATGCCGAGGGCGCGAACCCGCTTGGCGGTCTCTGGATCGAGCTCGTTTGCGAGCTTTACGCCACTGCGGCGATTGCCCAGCAGGGTCAACAGCTGCTGGCTGGGCTCGGCCAGGATTGGCGCCAGTTTTGTGGCCACTTCCGCGCTGGTGCGCAGGGCCTGGGGATCGTCGCCGGGAAAGTTGAACAAGCGTGGATGGGCCCAGAGCCTGAACCGCTTCTCATCGAGGGCCACCAGCTGGCCATTGCGATCGACGATGGCGCGCCGCTTGCCAATCGGCGCCTCTGAATGGGTCTGAATCGCCCGAGCTCGCTGGAGCAGATTCTTGCTATCCACCACCTGCAGCCAGGCGAGTCGGCCTGCCAGGCCGATCAGGCCGCTGCAGAGCAGCATATACACCGCTAACAGGCGGCGAGTAGGTACCGGTTGGATTGGTACAACCCGGGAGCTTGAACGGGAATGGTGAGCTCCGAATTGGTGGGCCTGGCCCATCAGTAGCCGTTGGGAATCTGGCCTAATTGCGGCGCCGAGATTCGAGGTAGGCCAGCTTGGCTTTGGGGCTGCACTGGTTTGGTGAGATAGATCAGTTTTTCACTGCTGGTGGGTACAAGCCAGCCGGGTTTGCCGGCGGCAGCGAGATGGTGACGCTCTAAAAGTGCTCCTGATTCCTGTAGCCGATGGCCCAGCAGCTCGGCGCTTTGTAGCTGTTGATACCGATATCCCCATTGGTTTTGCCAGTACAGGGTGAGCGTGCTCAGGGCCAGCATGCTGATACCAAGGCCTGCAAGTGTGCCGTCGGCGGCTCTGTGGAGGCCTGCAAGCCAGGGGGCCTGGCGTTCAATTCGACGCGGCGATAGCGAGGCCTGCAGCAGCTCCAGGGACTGGCGCTGGGCCCGCTCAGCTCGGCGGCTGCTTTGGCGGGCCTGGCGGCGCGGCTGGAGCTCTAGGGCAGACGGCCGTGGAGATGGGGAGGCAACCAAGGCCGAGTCCTAGATACATGGCGATTGAACCACTACATGCCCGGCTCAGCAAGGCAGCAACCGCTGGTCACCGGCTGAATGTTTTCGAGCGCACATCTACAGCAGCGCAATATCTGGAGCGTCTGAGCGGCCTCCACCAGCCGCCGCCCCCGGGCAGCTCAGGTGAGCAGGATTAAATTTAAGAAGGTGAGGCCATTCCAGAGGCCGTGCATCAGCACGCAGGGCCCCAGGCGGCCATGGCGCAGTCGCAGCCAGCCCAGGGCCAAACCAAGCAGGGTTAAGGGGGTGAGCTCCCCGAGGCTCAGGTGGGCCAGGCCAAATACCAGGGCGCTCAGGCCCACCCCTGCCGCCGCCCCCCAGTGGCGGGTCAATACCGGCAAAAGCACGCCGCGAAACAGGGTTTCTTCAAACAGGGGCGCCACCACCACGGCGGTGATCGCCAGGCAGGCCAGGGCCAGGGGATCGCCGGTGGTGAGCACCAGTTCCAACAGCGGATTGCTGCCGCTGGGCTGACTCCACAGGCGCTCGATCAGCCAGCCCGCCAGGGCCACCAGCGGCAGCACCATCAGCACGTGGGCCAGGCCCAGGCCCAGGGCCGAGCCCCCGGGTCGCCAGCGCCACTGCAGCCAGCCCCCCTGGGGTGCCGGTACCAGGGGTCTGAGCTGCAGCGCCAGGATCGCCAGCGGAGCCACCATCACCCCCATGTAAAGCAACAGCACCTGCAATCCCTGTTGCAGGGCGGGGCGCTGGGCCAGGGGCTGCAGCAACCCCTGCGCGATCGGCATCAAAAGCAGCGGCGCCACCAGTTCCCCCAGCACCACAAAGCCGCCGGCAATCAGCAGCGTTACATCTTCAAGGGCCAGGGCGGGAGCGACCAGGGCCGCCAGCGGGCCGCCGCGGCGGCGCCACAGCCGCCAGCCCTCGCGTCCCAGCAGGCCCAGGCCGGCCAGCAGCAGCAGCACCGGCAAGCCGCTCACGGTGAGCCAGCGCAGCAGGGCTAGGCGCTCGACCGCCGGGTTTTTACACAGGGAGGCGTCGCCCCCCAGCTGTTCACAGGCCAGCTGATGCGTTAGCGGCGGCAGCGACCAGGGCTCCAGCAGGGCTTTAATCGCTTGCTCGCTCTGGCTGGCTTCGCCGCTGGCGGGGGCTTGCTCGCGGGCGAGGGAGGTCAGCAGGGGGAGCTGGGTTGGCGTTACCTGCTGTTCCAGGTCGGCCAGGCGGCGGTTGGCGGTGAGGCGATCGCCGGCACGGGCATCCAGCAGGGCCAGTTCCAGTTTTTCTGCGGGCCGCGGCGTCGCACCGGGCTGCTCGATGCGCTCGTTCAAACTCTTGCGCAGCTCCTCAAGCGGCCGCTGCTCCTCCGCCAAGCCCTGGCGCAGGTAGGCCGGCAGCAGGGGCGCCACCTGGGCGCTCAGTTCCAGCTGGCGGATGCTGAGGATGCCGTTCACCGATGGCCGCTGCAGGCTCTGCTGCAGGCCGCTGAACCAGAGCAGGCCGCAGATCACCAGGCTGAGCAGGGCCAAAAGGCCCTTCCAGCGGCGCGGTGCTGCCGAACTAGTTGGGCTCACGGGACGGCCCTCCGCGGCCATGCATCGGGCCCGATTCTCCCCTCCCATACGATTGCTGCCCAGACGCGCCAGGTCCGTGACCCTCCGGATTGTCTTGGTCCGCCACGGATTGAGTAGCTACAACCTGGAACACCGCATCCAGGGGCGGGATGATCTCTCCTCGCTCACCCCCGAGGGCGTGGACCAGGCCCGCAGTGTTGGCGCGGCCCTGGCCGAGCTCACCCTGCACAGCTTGTACAGCTCGCCTTTGGCTCGCGCCAGGGACACCGCCGCCAATCTGTTGGCGACCCAAGGGCAGGGCTTGGCGGCCCAGTTCGATGACGACCTGCTCGAAATCGATCTGGCGCCCTGGAGTGGTTTGCGGCGCGAGGAATTGCGTCAGCGCTTTCCGGAGCAGGAACAATGTTGGCGGGAAGCCCCCCATAGCCTCAGCCTGCAGCGTGCCGATGGCAGCAGCTACGTGCCCCTGGTGGAGCTGATGACCCAGGCGGCCCGCTTCCAGGAGCGCCTGCTGGCCAACCATGCCGATGCGCTCACTGGCGATAGCTCAAGTGGCGATCGCACCGTCGTGGTGGTGGCCCACAACGCCATTTTGCGCTGTCTGCTGCTCTGCCTGCTGAACCTTCCAGTGCAGGGGTTTCGGCGGCTGCGCAAGGACAACGCGGCGGTGTCGGTGCTCAACCTCAGCCGCGCCGCCGACGGCAGCCTCGGCGTGCAGGTGGAATGCCTGAATGCGGTGCCCCATCAGCCGGATGAGCTGCCCTCGCGCGGCCGCGGCCCGCGCCTGGTGCTGGTTCGCCATGGTGAAACCGATTGGAACCGCCAGGGGCGCTTTCAGGGCCAGATCGATATTCCGCTCAATGCCAATGGCTGGGCTCAAGCCGAGGCGGCCGGCCGCTTCCTGGCTCCTGTTTGCTTCCAACGGGCCTATACGAGTTCGATGGCCCGCCCGCGCCAGACCGCCGAGGCGATCCTGGCCAGCCACCCCGGCGTTCCCCTCACCAGCACCAGCGGTTTGGTGGAGATTGGCCATGGCCTCTGGGAGGGTCAGCTGGAGAGCGAGATCGCCGCTGGTTGGCCCCAGCTGCTAGCGGATTGGAAGAGCCAGCCGGAGACCGTGCAGATGCCCGAGGGCGAAACGATTACGGCCGTTTGGGAGCGCTCCCTGGCCTGCTGGCAAAAAATCGTTCGCGGCCTGGCGGACGATGAGACGGCCCTGGTGGTGGCCCACGATGCGGTGAACAAGACGATCCTCTGCGCCCTGCTGGGCCTCACCCCAGCCGATATCTGGGCGATCAAACAGGGCAATGGCGGGGTAACAGTGATCGATTACCCCAATGGCTGGCAGGGCAATCCGGTGGTGGCCGCCCTGAATCACACCAACCACCTGGGTGGAGTGCTCGATCGCACGGCCGCTGGCGCCCTCTGAACCGGCTATGGCTTCCATCTGGCTGCAGCGGGTGGGGCTGCTCAGCCCCGACGGCGAAACGGCCGCCGGGGATGCCCTCTTAGCTGGTGATGGTGAGTTGCTCGCCATCGGGGCGGCAGCGGCCGCCGCCGCCTGGGAGCTGGGCCTGCGGCCTGTAGATGCCGCCAACTGGTGGCTGGGGCCGGCCCTCGTGGATCCCCACAGCGTGCTGGAGGATCCCTGGGGCGGCCGGGCCGAGACGCTGGCCTCGCTGGCGGCCGCTGCCCTGGCCGGCGGCTACGGCAGCCTGGCCCTGCTGCCCTGGGCCGCCAGCTGGCGCGACCGCCCCGAGCGGCTGCAGTTGGTGGGGCCCGATCCGCTGCGCCTGTTGCTTTGGGGAAGTTTCAGCGTCGATGGCGCCGACCAGCGCTTGGCCCCCCATGGCGACCAACTCGCCGCCGGGGCCCTCGGCTTGGCCGGCGGTGAAAACTGCCCGCCGCTGGCCCTGTTGGAGCGGGGCCTAAGCCTGGCGGAACAGGCCGAGGCGCCCCTGTTGCTGGCCCCCCGCGACGCCAGCCTGGTCGGTGCTGGCTTCGTGCGGGAGGGAGTGGAGGCGCTGCGGGCCGGTTGGCCTATGGATCCCAGCCTCAGCGAACAGCTGCCCCTGCAGACGCTGCTCAGTTTGGCTGAGGCGCTGCAGGTGCCGGCCCTGAGGCTGATGAATATCTCAACAGCTGCGGGGGTGGAGTTGCTGCGCGGCTGGCGCGGCCAGCGGCGGCCCCTGGCCAGCGTGTGTTGGTGGCACCTGCTGGCCGATGCCGCCCGCCTCGATCCCACGGCCGAGGGTTGGCGGTTGGTGCCATCCCTGGGTACCCCCAGGGACCGGGAGGCCCTGATCGGGGCCCTGGCGGAGGGATTGATCAGCGCTGTGGCGGTGAACCATCAGGCTCTCGATGCGGAGGAGCACCTGCTTCCCCTGGATCAGCGTCGCAGTGGTGTGGCCGGCCATGGCCTGGTACTGCCGCTGCTCTGGCGGGAATTGGTGACAGAGCGCGGCTGGAGCCCGGCTCAACTCTGGCAGGTGCTTTGTTGGGGGCCGGCGGAGCTGCTGGCGATCGAGCCGCCGCTGTTGCGGCCCGGCAGCCGTCATTGGCTGCTGTTCGACCCTCAGGCGACCTTCCGCCCGGCCGAGGGTTCCCTGGCCGCCAACCGGCCGCTGCTGGAGCAGCTGCGGCCGGGCGTGCCCCTGCGCGGCGCCATTCGGGCCAGCGGGCTGGTATCGATTGAGAGCTGGGATTTATAGTTATTGTTTTTGAAATTCTAATTATTTGGATTTTAGGAAGCTCTCAAATGCCGCCATTTTGTCGCTCTAGTCAGCTGATAAGTAGGTCGCCATAAATAAAACGACCTAGGTTACGGTTTGTAAAGTTAGTTAAACTGATAGGGGCCGGGCAAAATAGCCATTCTTGGCAGCTCTATTCTCAATACCCTGAAC
>JBILLQ010000114.1:0-3936 GCA_044375975.1 Prochlorococcaceae cyanobacterium | reverse complement strand
CAACAAATGGGTACTGGAATGCAACGCTTTTTCTTGACTCGTGGCCCATGAACAATAGAGCGCAGTACACTGCGTTCAGGTGCTCAACCCAGGCACCTCGAGCGGACAACAACGCTGATAGGCACCGGAGCAGCCCCGCCTGCTGTTGCGCAAAGCCGCGCAGGATCTTGCTGTACTCGACAAGCTGATCGATGACGCCGCCATCGACGACGAAACCCTCGGCTACCACGCGCAGCAGGCTGCCGAAAAACTGATCAAGGCCCTGCTCGCGCACGGCGGCCACGAATATCCCCGCAGCCACAACATCGGTCTGCTCCTGGATCTCCTGGAAACCCATGGCATCTCCATGCCGGGGAGCTTTGAGGATGTTCAGGCGCTCACACCATTCGGCACCGTGTACCGCTACGACGACCTGCCTCTGGACGACACGCCGGATCGCCGCAGCTGGCCGCCGCTGCTCCATGCGCTCTACGCCTTTGTGGAAGAGACAATCGAGTCGGGGGAGAGGCTCGGGCCCACGGTCTGACTCCTCGGCTCAGGGGTCTGGTCGCGCCGAATCACCCAGGAGCACCGTTGCGCGTATCTCGTGAAGGCTGAGCGCGTCGAGTTTCTGCAGGGTCGCTACCACTATTGATGCGCCAGATGAGTGGGCTCACCGCAGCGTCCTGATTGAGCGTTGCAGCATCTAGCCTGAACGTGATGCATCTTGATTGCATTCCGTTGGCTTCTGCGCTGCTGCCCCCCATTCCATGAGCTCCCAGTACAGCTTGATCGCTAGTCAGTGGCCGGAGCTGCATGAAGAGGCGCTCAAGGTCGAGCAATTCGCCCTCAGCGACCCCCGCACCGCCTGCTTCTACGCCCGCCGCACGATCGAGCTGCTGGTGGAGTGGGTCTACGACAACGATTCCCAGCTGGAAAGGCCAGTCGCCGCCCAGACCCTGGCGGAGCTGATATACGCCCGAGTTTTCTGCGACCTGGCCGGCGAGCAGATGCGCCGCTTCCGATTGCTCAAGGATCTCGGCAATAAGGCCGTGCATCGCACCGATCCGATTCGAGTCGGAGACGCGGTGACCGCCGCCCGCGAGCTGTTTCAGGTATTGCGCTGGTTTGCCCTCAGCTATGGAAGCGATCCGCAACGCGTGAAGGGCTGCAGCTTCAACGCTGATCTCCTGCCCAGCCGTGATGCCGCCACAGTCCAGCAGTCCCAGAGCCGCGAACAGCTGGAGGCCCTGGCCGAGCAGCTGGCGGAGCGCGACGGCCAGCTGCGCGATCAACGCCTGGCCGCCCTTGCCTCCCGGGAGGAACTGGATCGCCTGCGCCAGGAGATCACCGCCCTGCGTAAGGCCAATGAAGCCGCCGCCCAGCCCGAAGCCGACCTCAGCGAGTTCGAAACCCGCCGCGGCTACATCGATCACTACCTCGAAGAGGCCGGCTGGAATCACGGCCGGAGCTGCACCCATGAGCATGAGGTTCAGGGCATGCCCAATCCCACTGGCACTGGCTACGTCGACTACGTGCTTTGGGGGGATGACGGCAAGCCTCTTGCCCTGGTGGAGGCCAAGCGCAGCTGCCGCGATCCAAGGGAAGGAGAGCGCCAGGGCGAGCTCTATGCCAACTGCCTGGAGCAGCGCTACGGCCAGCGGCCGCTGATCTTTCTCTCCAACGGCTACCGCCACCGTCTCTGGGATGATCTGCGCTATCCGCCGCGGGATGTACAGGGCTTTTACAAAAAGGACGAGCTCGAAACCCTGATCCGGCGCCGGGAGATCCGCCAGCCGCTAGCTAAGGCCACCCTTTCGAATACCATCGCCGGGCGCTACTACCAGCAGCGGGCGATCCGGGCGATCTGCGAATCGCTGGAACATGGTCGCCTGAAGGCGTTGCTGGTGCAGGCCACCGGCACCGGTAAAACCCGCACCGCCATCTCCCTCACCGAGCTGCTCAGCCGCTGCAACTGGGTGAAGCGGGTGCTGTTCCTCGCCGATCGCACCTCCCTGGTGCTGCAGGCCGAACGCGCCTTTCGCCGCTTCTTGCCCGATTGCTCACCCGTGAACCTGGTAACAAATCGGGGCGGTGAGGGGCGGGTATTTCTTTCCACCTACCCCACGATGATGAACCTCATCGATGCGGAGGATTCTCGCGGTGTGAAGCGTTTCGGGGTGGGGCACTTCGATCTGGTGATCATCGACGAGGCGCACCGCAGTGTTTATCAGAAATATGGTGCGATCTTCGCATACTTCGATTCGCTGCTTACCGGTCTCACCGCCACGCCGTGCGAGGAGATAGACCGTAACACCTACGAGCTATTCGATCGGGAGATCGGTCTGCCCACCGATGAATACGGCCTCGATCAAGCCGTTAATGATGGCTTTCTCGTGCCCTTCCGGCCCATCTCCGTGCCGTTGCGTTTCCCGCGAGATGGCATCAGCTACGACGCCCTCAGTAACGACGAGAAAGCCCAGTGGGACCTGCTCGACTGGGAGGAGGATGTGCTCCGATCCGGCCGGGTGGACTCCGGTGCGATCAACGCCTGGCTGTTCAACACCGACACCGTCGACAAGGGCCTGGAGGTGCTGATCACCAAGGGCTGCCTTGATGCCGGTGGCGATCGGCTCGGTAAGACGGTGATCTTCGCACGCAAACAAGAGCACGCCGAGTTCATCCGCGAGCGTTTTGATTACAACTACCCCCACCTCGCCGGCAAGGCCGCCCGGGTGATCCACAACAAGGTGAAATATGCCCAGTCACTTATTGATGAGTTTGCCGATCCAGACAGCGATCTGCGCATCGCCATCTCCGTCGACATGCTCGACACCGGCATCGACATCCCCGAGATTGTCAATCTGGTGTTCTTCAAGCCAGTTCGCTCCCGCACCAAGTTCTGGCAGATGGTGGGGCGCGGCACTCGCACCTGCAAAGACCTGTTCGGACCCGGCCGCGATAAGCAGTGCTTCTGGATTTTCGACCTTTGCCAGAACCTCGAATTCTTCCTCGGCCAGGGCGGCGCCGACTCCAGCGCCGCCCCCGAAACCCTCAGCGCCCGTCTCTTCCGCAGCCGCCTGGCGTTGATCGACGCCATTGATCAGCAGGTTGTTCAAAAGGTCGATCAGACCATGCCGCCGTCGGGGACCGGCATGGCCATTCCCACTCCAGAAGGCCACCGCGGCGATCTGGAGACCGCTCTAGGGCTGCACCGACACACTCTTGCCGAGTTGCTGCGCTGCCATGTGGCCGCCTGCCCGGTCGACAACTTCCTGGTGCGCCCCCATCTGCAGCTGGTGGAGCGTTTCAGCCGCCAAGAGGCCTGGCGCCGCCTCAGCCTCGACGACCATCAGGCCCTCGCCGCCACCCTGGCGCCACTTCCCTCCGCCTACGCCGAGCAGCAGGGCGACACCGACGCGGACGCCCGCCGCTTCGATCTGCTCCCGTACACCCTGCAGCTCACCCTGTTGCGACGCGAACCGCGCTTCACCCGTCTGCAGCAGCAGCTGCGCGAATTGGCCGCCGAATTGGAGGCCCGCGCCAACATCCCCCAGGTGGCGGCCGAGCTGGAGCTGATCCGCGATCTACTTGCCGATGAATGGTGGCAAGACGTGACCGTGCCGATGCTTGAGGAGGTGCGGCGGCGACTGCGTGCCTTGGTTGGCTTGATCGAAACCACGGCCCGCTCACCGCTTTACACCAACTTCGCCGACGAGCTCGGCGAGCTCCGCGAGCTCGATGCCGCAGCCCTGCTCAGCCGCGACGAGTTCCAGCAATTCCGCCTGCGCGCTCGCGACTTCCTGCGAGCCCACGAGGATCAGCTCACTATGCAGCGCCTCCGCCGCAACCAGCCCCTCACCCCCGCCGATCTCGACGAGCTGCAGCGCTTCCTGCTCTCCCATGGTGTTGGCACGGAGCAGTCGATCCTGCGGGCAGCGGAAGAGTGCAATGGCT
>JBILLQ010000028.1:0-38238 GCA_044375975.1 Prochlorococcaceae cyanobacterium | reverse complement strand
GTTGCCGCTGGCGATCGAGCAGCTCGATCTGGCCGACTACCCGCTGGTGCTCAGCAGCAACCACCTGGTGGCCAAGGGGGTGCTCACCTCCCCTGAGCAGCTGCATCTCAGCTACGTGCACACCCCCTTGCGCTACGCCTGGGACCAGATGCATGCCTATCTTTCGCGCTCCAGCCTGGCCCGCTCCCCCCTGGGGCCGCTCTGCTGCGCTGGCAGCTGCACCAACTGCGGCTCTGGGACCAGCTCAGCAGTGCCCGGGTGGACCTGGTGGTGGAGGCGTTCAACCGCACCGGCCTGCCGCTGGTGGTGATTGGCGATGGACCAGAACGGGCCAGGCTGGAGGCCATGGCCAGGCCGAATGTGCGCTTCCTCGGCCGCTGCGACTCCCGGGAGAGCGCCGAGTGGCTAGAGCGCTGCCGTGCCTACGTGTATACCGGCCTGGAGGATTTCGGCATCGCCCCGGTGGAGGCGATGGCGGCCAGGGCGCCGCTGATCGCCTACGGCGCCGGGGGCCTGCTGGACAGCGTGCGCTGCCTGCAGGCCGATCAGTGCCTGCCCACCGGGCTGCTGTTCCCCCGCCAAAGCGCCGCCAGCCTAGTGGAGGCCCTGGAGTATTTCGAGTCTGGCCAACTGTGGCGGCGACTTTCGGCCGAGGGGTTGCGCCAATGGGCGGAGAGCTTTGGCCCCGAGCGGTTCCGGCTAAAGCTGGCGGCCCTGCTCGAGCGCCGCTGGGAGCTGCATCGGCGGCGCCTGGACGCCGGCCGTAGGCCTGTGCCTCTGGCCTGAGTGACCGCTCGGGCTGGTTGGCTAGCCGCTGGATTTTTAATCTCTGTATTGGTCAAAGCGCCAACGGAACCCTGGCCCTCGCTTCCCTGCCCACATCCTTGCCCCAGCTGGGCGCAGAGACCTTGAGTGCCCAGCAGTTGATCGGCCTGCAATCCCGGCGATCCAGAATGGTGAAGCGCAGTGGCGACCTGGTGTTTTCCCTGGCGGTGCTCTCATTGGGGGCGCCGCTGTTCCTGCTGCTGGGGCTGATGGTAAAGCTCACCTCCCGGGGGCCGGTGTTCTATGTGCAGCAGCGGGTGGGGCGCGATTACCGCAGTTTTGGCTGCATCAAATTCCGCAGCATGCGTCGCGATGCCGATCATGCCCTGGGGCTGTTGCTGGCCCAGTCGCCGGATCTGGCCGAGGAATTTCGCAACGATTACAAACTCAAGAACGATCCACGCATAACCCCCCTGGGCAAGTTCTTACGGCGTTCCAGCCTCGATGAATTGCCCCAGTTCTGGAACGTGCTCAAAGGCGAAATGAGTGTGGTGGGTCCCCGCCCGATCGTGAGCGACGAACTGGAACGCTATGGCGACTGCATGGAGGAGGTATTGGCAGTCCGCCCTGGCCTCACTGGACTTTGGCAGGTATCCGGCCGCAACAACCTCGCCTACTCCACCCGAGTAAGACTAGATCTGCGCTACGCCCGTTACCGTGATTTTTGGCTAGATATACGAATTATTTTGCGCACGATTGCCGTTATCCTGGTTCCCAAGGACCGCGGCGCCTACTGAGGGCTCCACCAATAGCCCATCCAGCCCCCCGGCCATCCAGCCCCTACTCATAAAGCCCCTGCCCATTGCCGCATCGGGGCTCCGCCGGGGAGAAACCGAAAAGCCGCGATTCATGCGAAATTACCACCTCAACACCTTGGCAGCATAACCGCTTAACATTATGGCTGCAATAGTTTGATTTTGATAGAGCTCATTTAGTAAGTTAATTAATAATATACTAGCCAAAGACAAATGGCTGCCGCAGCCGCCAGGGCCAGCCATAGGGCTTCTAGCCGGCGGCTGAGCTCCAGGATGGCCACAACGCTGCTAGCCGTGGGCGCTGGGCATCCCCTGGCCAACAGGGGCTTGGCCCGCAACTGATCGCCGTAGCGATTCCAGCCCCCCAATTGAATGCCCAGCAGCTGGGCATAGGCCGCCTGGGAGACGCCGGCGTTGGGGGAGGGATCCGGCTTGCCATCTTTGAGCGCCTGTTGCAGCAGGCCGAGACAGCGGCCAGGTTTAACGGCCGCCAGGGGCAGGCTCAGGGCCACCAGACGACAGGGCAGCCAGGTGAGCAGATCGTCGAGTTTGGCGCCGGCGGTGCCCAGCCAGCGCAGCCTGCCGTGCCGGTAGCCCAGCATCGAATCGAGGGTGCTGGCGGCCTTAAAGGCCCAGGCCAGGGCCAGGGGCCCCGGCCAGCAGTCGGTTGCCCCCCCTATCGGCTGGCCAACCGACTGCTGGCCAATGGTCCACAGCCCCGCCCCCACCAGCATCCAGAACAGGGGGGCGAACAAGCCATCGACAGCGTTTTCACTGGCGGTTTCCGCCGCCGCCCGCAGGATCTCCTGGCCATCCAGGTCGCTGGTGTCGCGACCCACGATCCAGGCCAACCGCTGGCGCGCCCGCTCCAACCCCTGCTCCCGATCGCCGGCGAGGGCCTGGAGCACGGCCGTCACCGCCTGCTCCAGGCTGCGACCCGCCAGGGCACTGGCCAGGGCGATCACCAACAGAGCTAGCGCCACCAGCTGCATAACCCCTGGCCGGAAGCCGGCGGGGGTGGCCTGGGCCCAGGTCTGCAGAGCCCAGGTCGCCAGGGCCCAGCGCTCCAGAGCCCAGCCCGCCAGCCCGCTGCCGCCCACCAGGATTGCCGTGATCACCCCCCCGGCTAGCCGCAGTCGCCAGGGGCTATCCGCCGCCCAGAGCTCAGCCAACAGCCGCAGCTGACGGATCCACCAGCCCATCACCACCACCGGGTGCGGGCACCAGCGGGGGTCGCCCAGCAGTTGATCGAGGCCACAGGCGGCGATCACCAGCAGGGCTGGCAGCAGCGGGCCGGGGATGCCGCCACCGCCAGGCATGGCAGCCAACTGCAGGGCGGCCAGCGGCACAGCAGCAGCCAGCGACACCGCAGCAGCCAGTGGCACAGCAGCAGCCAGTGGCACAGCAGCAGGGCGGCCTTAGGCCGCCTTCAGCCAACTGAACATCGAGCGCAGGCCCTTGCCCACCTGTTCGATCGGGTGCAGGGAATCCCGCTCCCGGATCCGGTTCATCTCCGGTTTGCCGGCATCGCATTCGGCCACGAAGTTGCGGGCGAAGGTGCCGTCCTGGATGTCGGTGAGGATGCGCTTCATCTCGGCCTTGGTGTCGGCTGTGATCAGGCGCGGGCCGCTCACGTAATCGCCGTATTCGGCCGTATTGGAGATCGAATCGCGCATGGCGGTGAGGCCGCCCTTCACCATCAAATCCACGATCAGCTTCACTTCGTGCAGGCACTCGAAGTAGGCCAGCTCGGGCTGATAACCGGCTTCCACCAGGGTCTCAAAGCCCGCCTTCACCAGCTCGCTCAGGCCGCCGCAGAGCACGGCCTGCTCACCAAACAGGTCGGTTTCCGTCTCCTCTTTGAAGTTGGTTTCGAGGATGCCGGCGCGGGTGCCGCCGATGCCCTTGGCGTAGGCCATGGCCAGCTCGCGGGCCTGGCCGCTGGCGTCTTGGTGGATGGCGAACAGGGCGGGCACGCCCATGCCGTTTTGATATTCCCAGCGCACGGTGTGGCCGGGGCCCTTGGGGGCGATCATCACCACGTCCACATCGGCGGGGGGCTGGATCAAGCCGAAGCGGATGTTGAAGCCGTGGGCGAAGCTCAGCACCTTGCCAGCGCTGAGGTGGGGCGCGATTTCGGCGTCGTAGACCGCCTTCTGGAACTCATCGGGCAGCAGCACCATGATCCAGTCGGCCTTGGCGCAGGCGGCGGCCACACTCAGCACCTCCAGGCCATCGGCCCTGGCCTTCTCGGCCGAGCGGCTGCCCTCGTAGAGGCCCACCACCACGTTCACGCCGCTGTCCTTGAGGTTGAGGGCGTGGGCGTGGCCCTGGGAGCCATAGCCGACGATGGCCACCGTCTTGCCGTTCAGCAGGCTGAGGTCGGCGTCGGTGTCGTAATAGAGCTTGGCCATCGAGGCTTCGGGTCTGGGCTGAGCAAGGGTCGAGTTTACGCAAGCGCCCGACGGGCAGCCTTGGTTCACACCCCTGACTAGCTCGTTAACAGCCCTACTTGCCAGGAGCTGCGTGCGGGCTGTGCCGGCGCCGGCCCTGGGGCCCGGCGCCGCCGGAGCTGCACAGCTGTTACGCCACCCCGCCGATCAGGCCTCACTGGGATGGGCGATCACCCGGTCGATCAAGCCGTACTCCTTGGCTTCGGCAGCACTGAGGAAGTAGTCGCGGTCGGTGTCCTTGGCGATCTTTTCCAGGGGCTGGCCGGTCATGTCGGCCATGCTCTGGTTGAGCATGTCTTTGATGCGCAGGATCTCGCGCGCTTCGATTTCGATATCGCTGGCCTGGCGCTGGCTGGTGCCGCCCAGGGGTTGGTGGATCATGATCCGGCTGTGCGGCAGTGCCAGGCGCTTGCCCTTGGTGCCGGCCGACAGCAGGAAGGCGCCCATGGAGGCGGCCAGGCCCACGCAGATGGTGACCACGTCACTCTTCACATACTGCATGGTGTCGTAGATCGCCAAACCGGCGGTCACCGACCCCCCCGGGGAGTTGATGTACAGATAGATCGGCTTGGAGTTGTCCTCCGAGTCGAGATAGAGCATCTGGGCCACCAGCGCATTGGCGACACCGTCGGTTACCTCCGAGCCCAGGAACAGGATTCGCTCCACCCCCAGACGCGTGTAGATGTCTACCCAGCGCTCGTACTGGCTGCCAGGCAGGCGGTAGGGAACACTCGGGGTGCCGATGGGCATGGCGTAAGGGCTCTCGGAAGGGGTCGGATGGGGGTCGGTCGCTGGGACCGCTGATTAGGGGTGATCGAAAACAGGCTGGGCTGTTGGATCATTTGCCGCCGCTGGCAGCAGCTGGATCAGCGAATAGATCAGGGGCTGCTGGGTTCAATAAACGAGACGCAGCAGGGGGCCGCTCAGCCAATGCCGCTCGGGCTGCGCCCGGGATCGACCAGAGCGGCATTGGGCAGCTCTTTCTGACTGGTGAGCACCCGATCGATCAGGCCGTACTCCTTGGCCTCCTCGGCGGTGAGGTAGGTCATGCGGTCGGAGTCTTTGGACAGCTGCTCCACGCTCTTGCCTGTGTTTGCCGACAGCATTTCGAGCATGGTGTGCTTGTTATGCAACACCTCCTTGGCCCGGATCTGAATGTCGCTGGCTTGGCCGCGGGCGCCACTGCGGGGCTGGTGCAACACGATCGAGGCATGGGGCAGGGCCGCCCGCTGGCCCTTGGTGCCGGCGCTGAGGATCATCGCTGCGGTGCCCATGGCCTGGCCGATGCAGATGGTGTGCACCGGTGGCTTTACGTAACGCAGGGTGTCGCAGATGGCGAAAGCCTCTGTCTCAAAGCCAATCGCATCGCCTGAATACCAGCTCGTGCCGGTGGAGTTGATGTAAAAGAAGATTGGCTTTTCTGGATTGTCAAACTCCAGGTAGAGCAGCTGGGCGATGATCAATTCGGTGACATCGATGCCCATCTGGCGCTTGGCATCGTCGTCGCTGAACAGGGGCAGGCCCAGATAGACGATCCGCTCCTTGAGCAACAGCGAGGGCAGATCGGGGGGTGGGGTGCGCATCACAGCCGAATCGCCGTAATAGGGGGCTGATACCGACATGCGCAGCTGTTCAGGCAATGGAAGCGAGCCTAGCGGGGGCTGGAGGAGTCCGGATCCCCCTGGGCCTCGGGAGCGGCGGCGCCGCCGCCCGCCGCCTTGCCGTTGCGCCGCCGCTTGACGCCAGGAGGGGAAGCCGGGGCCGCTGGGGCTGGGCTGGCGGCTGCTGCCTGGCTGGCGGGCTCCCCCTCACAGCGGGCGAAGACGATCCGGCCTGTGGGGTTTTGGAGGGCGCCGGTGACGATCACCGGCACCCGCTCACCGATCCGCTGGCGGGCGCCCTCCACCACCACCATGGTGCCGTCATCCAGGTAGCCCACCCCCTGGTCGTTCTCCTTGCCTTCGCGGGCAATTTTGAGCTGCAGTTCATCGCCGGGCTGCACCTCCGGTCGCAGGGCGATCACCAGCTCGCTGAGGTTGAGCACCCGCAGCTCCTGCACCTCCGCCACCTTGGCCAGGTTGTAGTCGGCCGTCAGCAGGTTGCCGCCGGTGTCGGCGGTGAGCTTGAGCAGCTTCTCGTCCACCCCCTGGCCCTCGTAGCGGGTGCTGTTCACCACCAGCCGCCGGCCGTACTGCTCCCGCAGCTCACTGAGCAGCTTGAGGCCGCGGCGACCGCGACCGCGCTTGTCGGCGTTGGCGGAGTCGGCGAGGGCCTGCAATTCGTCAATGACGCACTGGGCCACGATCACCTGGCCCTCCAGCAGGCCCGAATCGAGCAGCCCGCGGATGCGGCCGTCGATGATCGCGCTGGTGTCGAGGATCTTGGCGCTGGCCGGCAGCAGCACGCCATCGGCCACCAGCAGCGCCTCGGTGTTGCTGGGGTTGAACAGTCGCAGCAGGGTGCGGCCATGCACCTCGGCCAGGTTGTAGCCCGATACCCCGAAGAAAACGTTGCTGAGGATCGCCGCCACCGGCTTGACGAACACCACCTCCCAGGGCAGGGGCAGCAGCAAAATCGGCGCCAGCAGCAAATTGGCCACCAGCAGACCCAGGATCAAGCCCACCGAGCGGCTGATCAGTAGCTCGGTGGGCATGGTGCGCACCTGCTGCATCAGCCGGCGCCGCAATTGCTGGAAAAAGATGGCGGCGATCAGCCCAAAAAATGCTCCAAAACCGCCGAGCACCAGGCGCAGCCCCGCCGGGTTGTCCACCTGGAGCAGCAGCGGTTCCGGCAGTAGGTCGACCCCCAGCCAGCCAGCCGCCGCCCCGGAGATCACAAACAGGATCAGGATCAAAAAGTCGGCCATTCCCGCTGTGTTCGAGCTGCCGTCCAATCAGGCAGGCAGCATGCCCTATTTCAGCGCCCTTCGCCTGCTGGGGGTTACCGCCCTTGTCGCTCTCTTCTAGCCCCGCCGCCAGCACTGCCCTCGAAAGCACTGCCCTCGAAAGCACTGCCCCCGAAAGCACTGCCCCAGCAAGCCCTGCATCCACAAGCCCTGCACAGCCAGAGGCTTGCGGGCTTGGCCCCTATCCGCCGCGCAGCGCCTATCTGCACATCCCCTTCTGCCATCGGCGCTGCTTCTATTGCGATTTCCCAGTGGTGCCCCTGGGGGATCGGGCCGGGTCCGCCGCCGGTGAGCCTGGCGCCGCCTCGATCGAGGCCTATCTGGCCCTGCTCCAGCGGGAGATCGCCGCCAGTGATGCCGGCCCACCCCTGGCCACCATCTACTTCGGCGGCGGCACCCCCTCGCTGCTCGCTCCCGCCCAGGTGTTGGCGCTGATCGAGGCCCTGGAGCGTCGCTTCGGGATCGCCGCCGGCGCCGAAATCACCCTGGAACTGGATCCGGCCAGTTTTGACCGCCAACGGCTGGCCGCCTATCTGCGGGCCGGGGTGAATCGGGTGAGCCTGGGGGGCCAGAACTTCGATGATCAGGTGCTGGCCTCCCTGGGGCGACGACATCGCCGCCAGGATCTGATCGATGCGGCCAGCTGGCTGGCCCAGGCCCAGGCCCGGGGGCAACTGCGGAGCTGGAGCCTGGACCTGATCCAGGCGCTGCCGGGCCAACAGCTCGAGCACTGGCGCTCCCAGTTGCAGCAGGCGGCGGCCCTGCAGCCACCCCATCTCTCCATCTACGACCTGACGATTGAGCCGGGCACCGTGTTCGCCCGCCGCCTGGAGCGCGGTCAACTGCAACTGCCCGATGGCGACCTGGCCGCCGACCTGATGGAGCTCACCCAGGCCCTGTTGAGTGGCGCTGGCTACGGCCACTACGAAATCTCCAACTACGCCCTGCCGGGGCACGCCTCCCGCCATAACCGCGTCTATTGGAGTGGAGCCGGCTGGTGGGGTTTTGGCATGGGGGCCACGGCGGCGCCCTGGGGGGTGCGCCAGGCCCGACCTCGCACCCGAGAGCTCTATGGCCGGTGGTTGGCGGCTCAACTGCGGTCGCGCCCTGGCCAGCCGCCCCCGGGGCCCGATGCCCACGGCCACCTCCCCGGGGGACAGGGGATGCCCTTCGATGAGCGGTTGATGGTGGGCCTGCGGCGGCGGGAGGGGGTGCAGCTGCCGCGACTGCTGGCGGAAGCGGGCCTGGAGCCGGCGCGGCTGGAGGAGCTGGCCCAACTGCTGGAGCCGTTCACCGCTCAGAGGCTGCTGCTGGTGGAAGGCAGCCGCTGGCGGCTCAGCGATCCCGAAGGCCTGGCCCTCAGCAATGCGGTGCTGCGCCCGCTGCTGGCCTGGTGGGATCAGATACTTCAGCGATCCAGCGCCGCAGCGTCTCCACCCCCAGCTGCCTCCCCGGCAGCAGGGCAGGGCTAAACGGCGGTTGGCGGGGGGTAAGGCCGAGCAGGTCGGCCGTTACCCGCACCTGGCCGTCGCAATCGGGCCCGGCGCCGATGCCGATCACCGGCAGCTGCAGCTGCCGTTGCAGCCGAGCGGCCAGCTGCTCAGGCAGGTGTTCGAGCACCAGGGCAAAACAGCCGGCGCTCTGCAGGGCATGGGCCTGGCGCGAGAGCTTTTCCTGGCTGGCCGGGTCGGTGCCCTGGCGCCGATAACCCAGGCGATGCACCGACTGGGGGGTGAGGCCGATGTGGCCCATCACCGGAATGCCGCTGCGCACCAGTCGATCGATCACGGCGAGGGTTTCCGGCTCGGCCCCCTCCAGCTTCACCGCCGCCGCTGGCGTTTCCTTGAGCACCCGCCCGGCGGCGGCCACGGCGTCATCGGCGCTGCACTGGTAGCTCAAGAAGGGCAGGTCGCAGATCAGCAGCGGCTGCTGCTCCAGGGGGGCCACGGCCGCCAGGCCCCTGCCCGCGGCCCGGCAGTGGTGGAGCATCTCGTCCAGGGTCACCGGCAAGGTGGTGGCGTGGCCGAGCACCACCATCGCCAGGGAGTCGCCCACCAGCACCACCTCAGCGCCCGCCTCGGCCACCACCGCCGCTGAGAGAGCGTCCCAGGCGGTGAGCACGGCAAACGGCAGTCCCGCCTGCTTGCGCTTGGCCAGATCCGCAGGGCGCAGGGGCACAGGCCGCCAACCGCAAAGGGTATTGCTAGCATCCAAGCGACTCGGACCCATGCGGCACCGACGCCCAAACCTGGTCAGGACCGGAAGGCAGCAGCCACACGGGATGCTCGACGCAGGCGTGGACTCCGGGTCACCCCCATTCCTCTCGTTAAACGCTGGAGAAATCCAAGCCATTCCACCAGGGCATCCCACAAAGGCATCCAATAGGCCTTGGCCAAACAATCAAGCGGTAGAAACATATAAGGGCAGCCAGATAAATTGTCCATCCAGTCACCTGCGAGCCAGGGGAAGCAAGACAGTGCCATACTTTTTCCGTCATGAGATCAGTAAAATACGGGTTTTTTGAGCCGCCGCATACGTCCAGCAAGCCGGTGCAAAGGCTGGTTACACCTTGCCTCTGGAGTTGACCAAAATCTCCAGCAGCACTTCCAGCCCAATCAAGAAGCAGCTCGCCTTAAGAATGGCCTAGCCTAAAAATAACCCGACCTAAGAATAGCTGGGCTCCTGGCCTGGTTTCCATTTAATGTTGCAGCCTATGCTGGGTTTTTGATCCGCCGATACCGGCTTGCCCAGCAGAATCGCATCAATGGCATTGCGCAAATCCGATCCGGTGATGGGCCTACTATTACCGGGCCTACTATCATCAAGCTGACCACGATATACGAGCTGGCGATTACTGTCAAACAGGAAAAAATCTGGCGTACAAGCAGCGGTGAACGCCTGGGCAACCCGCTGGCTTTCGTCATAAAGCAATGGAAACTTGAACTGAAGCTCCCTAGACATTAAGCCCAGGGATTCCGGCGAATCATCTGGATACTTGACTGCGTCATTAGAGCTAATGGCAACAATGCCCAGGCCGCTACCGAAATAATCTTTTCCCAGCAGCGACAGGTGGTCTTGAATATGCTTCACATACGGACAGTGCTGACATAAAAACATCACTAGCAACGCCTTTTTATCGCAAAAACTATGTAGTGATATCTGTTCGCCGGTGGTCACTTCTTTGAGCTGGAAATCCGGGGCTTTCGTGCCCAGTTCAAGCATTGTTGAGGCCGTCAATGCCATGAAGGATGCCCGCGGGAAGGGAGGTGCGATCCATTATCTCCACATAAACCAGCTTCCTAGCCCTACCTGGCTACTGCCGGGGGAGCAAGGGGCGGCAGCAAGCAGTGGCAGCAGGCGGCAAGACTAGCAGGAACCAGGGCTAGTAGGCGGAAAGGCCGGCAGACGGTAAGAACAGTAGGCGGCTGGGCCAATAGGCTCCAGGGCCAGCCTGTTACAGGACTTGCAGACTACAAGGACAGCAGGCTACAAGGCCAGTAGACGAATAAAAAATTAATAATTTAACGGTTCTAATTACTAGCTGTCCAAGCTGAGTTTATTCCTGTCGATTGCCTTGCCGATTGAGCAAGAATGGGGGGATCATCGCCCCCTTGTCCTCGCCGGAATCGCCCAAGTTGGCACGGGGGGCGAAGGGGCTGGTACTGATGCTGGCAGGCCGCTGGCTGCGATAGGTGGCGCCGCTGTCGAAGCCCGTGGCGATCACAGTGACGTGGATCTCGCCCTCCAGGCTCTCGTCCACAACGGCACCCACGATGATGTTGGCGTCCGGATCCACCACATCGAAGATCACCTCAGAGGCGGTGGTCATGTCCTCCAGGGTCATGTCCTTACCTCCGCTGATATTGATCACACAGCCCTTGGCCCCGTCAATGCGGGCCGATTCCAGCAGCGGACTGGTCATCGCCGCCTGGGCGGCCTCGCTGGCCCGCGAGCGACCGGAACCCACGCCAATGCCAAGTAGTGCGGTGCCCGCCTGGGCCATCACCGAGCGTACGTCGGCAAAATCGACATTAACTAAGCCCGGCTTGGTGATGATGTCGGAGATGCCCTTAACGCCCATGCGCAGCACGTCATCGGCGGCGCGGAAAGCATCGTTCAAGGCCACGCCAGTAATGGACTCCCGCAGCCGATCGTTGGGGATCACGATCAGGGTATCCACATGTTCAGCCAGGCGGGCGATGCCCTCCTCCGCCTGGCGCTGGCGCTTGCGGCCTTCAAAGCCGAAGGGCTTGGTGACGATCCCCACGGTGAGGGCCCCCACCTCCTTGGCCACCTCGGCCAGGATCGGTGCCGCTCCGGTGCCTGTGCCGCCCCCCATGCCGGCGGCGATGAACACCAGGTCGGCACCCTGCAGGGATTCTTGCAGTTCGCTGCGGGATTCCTCAGCGGCCTTCTGGCCAATCACAGGGTTGCCGCCGGCGCCCAGACCTCGGGTGAGTTTCTGGCCCAATTGGATGCGCAGCTGGGCCGAGGACTGCAGCAGGGCCTGGGCATCGGTGTTCAGCACCCGGTAGCCGACTCCCTGCAGGTCGGAGGCGATCATGCGATTAACCGCATTGCTACCGCCGCCGCCAACGCCGATAACTTCGATGCGCGCCGTCTGGCTGGGCACGATGCCATTACTGGAAGCTGATTCGGCTAGCTGCGCCATCGGGGCATCGTGACCGTTGAGCGTGGGCTGCATTATGTCGTCGCGGGTCTTAACAGATCGGAGCGATGCTCCATGATTGCACCTTCACTCTTCCTAGGCAACCAGAGGTGTCATTATCTGGACAACCGCCTGGTTGGTCAAACCTAAGCCAACAAAATGTCAGCTGGATCAATCCAGGTTGAGGGCCGGCTCAGTCCAGGGTCGCTTTGGGCGGAAATGAAGTTTTTTGGGACGGGGTGCTGAGGCCCCGTTTTGGCGCAAAGCAATCAGTTCACCATATCTAATTAATTTAGCCTACGGCTGGCCCGCGAAAACCGCCCCGTCATCGGTGGTGGCTGCCCCTGCCGGCGTGGAATTGATTGCCGCTGCCATGGGATGCAATCAAACTTGAGCCGAGTTGCAGCCATTCTCGGCAGCTCTGCCGAACTTTTCTGGAGGCGGATGTTTCAATTTTGCCCCGGCCATTTCGCTGCCAATATTCCCAGGAACAGAGTCGAGTTGGCCCTGGTTGGCTGGGCGCGCGGCCCAGTTCAGTCCCGACCAAGCGGCTGAGCAACTTGCTGACCACTTGGCTGACCAGCGGCCTGACCAGCTGGTGGCTCCGCTCTGGTGGCATCAGGGGAGTCACCAGCCGCTGGAGCGACTCTGGGCGGGGCTTGCCCCGGGGTTGATGCGCCGGTTGGCCGAGGCACTGGGGGGGATCCAGGGGCTCTGTCCCCCCCGGTTGAACCCTCTGGAGCGCCGCGGCCGCGGCGGCTCACCACCAGCCCCAATTCGGGTTGTTCCGGATCGCTGAGGTCTAACGACTGCAAGGGTTGATAGGCCAGTCGGGCCGGCAGTTCGCGGCTGAGCTGTTGCAGCACCTGCAGCTGACGAGCCAGCCGGCTGTCGGGGGAGCCCAGCCGCACCAGGCCCAGCCGCGAACTCAGCAGCGACAGGTTGCCATCTGGATCAAAGCGAATCAGGCTCAAATCGGCCCCCAAACTGGAGCGTTGTTCAAGGATCAGGGCCAGGGCTGCTCGGTGCCGGGGCTGCCAGCCGATCACCTCCAGCCTCAGGGGCCCGGAGCTGACGGCAGGGCGGGGGTTTTGCTGACTGCCCATCCAGTTGCCGAGCCGATCCACATAGCCGGCCTCAATGCCGCTGGCCTGGGCGCGTTGGGCCCGGGCCACCGGCTCTCGATCCACCAGCGCCACCCGCAGACGCGGCGGAGCCATCAGCCGGCTCACCTGCACCTGCTCCACGGGCAGGGCAGCGGCCAGCTCGGCGGCGATGCGCCTGGGCTGGAGCCCCAGCAGAGGGGTGGGGAAGCTCAGCTCAGCCGCGGCGATCACCTGCTCGCGGCTCACCTGGCGACTGCCCAGCACCTCCACCTGCTCGGGGCCGCTGAGCAGCCAACCCCAGCGCAGCAGGGCATAGCCCAAGCCAGCGCTGAGGGCGGTGAGCACCAGCAGGCGCCAGATATTGCGCAGTAGATGCTGGCGTCGTTGTTGCTGCAACTGACGCCGCCGCTCAGGTCCAGGCGGGCGGGTCACAATTTGGAGCGCCTCACAGGGGCAAATTCGTCACAATTCGCAGCGAGAGCGTGACATCAGTTCCTCAATCCAGCGACGGGCCCGCTCCGCATCGGCAAAGGGCAGATCGCGCTGTATACCGCCGCCCACCAAGCGCAGGCGGCAGGAGCCCTGGGACTCATCGGTGAGTGGCGCCTCCCCGGAACCGAGGGACAGCAGTTCCACCAGCTCCAGATTCTTGATCACGAATTCGCCCTGGGGCTGGAGTTTGCCCGCCTCGAAGCTGCTCCAACTGAGCACTCCATCGATCAATCGGGCCGCGCCACAGGCATCCAACTTGGCCAGCTCGGCACCGGCGGCCCAATCGCGAAACAGCTGCTGACGGCGCCTTTCCAGCCAACCCAGGGCCGTGAGCAGCACGAAAACCAGTAGCAGTGGAAGCCAAAGCAGCCCGTGGATCATCTGGTGGTCCCTCCCCCCTGGATTTGGTGGTGCCATTGTCTAGCGCCTTCGATCAGTTCCTGCACCAGGGCGGCGAGGGGCAGGCCTGTGGCCGCCCAGAGCATTGGATACATGCTCTGGCTGGTGAAGCCAGGAAAGGTGTTGATCTCGTTCACCCAGAGATCGCCCGTGGCCTCGGCGTAGAAGAAGTCGACCCGGGCCAGGCCCATCGCCCCGACGGCCCCACAGGCCTGGACGGCCAGGGCCCTGGCCCGCTCAGCGACCGCCTCACTTACAGGTGCGGGAATCAACACATTGCTTTTACCTTCGCTGTATTTGGTGTCGTAGTCGTACCAATCGGCCTCGAAGCGGATCTCCCCCAGCACCGAGGCCAGCAGCGGTTGGTGGCCGCCGCCCCGCACCGCGCATTCCAACTCCCGGGCAGTGACGCCCCGCTCCACCACCAGGCGGGGATCCAGCAGGGCAGCGGCAGTCAGTCCCTGCAGCAGTTCTGCCCGATTGCTGGCCTTGCTGATGCCAACGGAAGAGCCGAGGTTGGCGGGTTTGACAAAACAGGGATAGCCCAGCTGATCCTCTATGCGGCTGAGCAGCTGCTGCGTGGCGCCCGACTCGCCACTGAGCTCGCTGGCAGCCACCGCCATGTGGGGCACCTGGGGCAGACCGGCGGCGGCAAAGGCGGCCTTCATGGCCAGCTTGTCCATGCCCACAGCAGACCCCAGCACCCCTGAGCCCACATAGGGCACCTGCATCAAGCTGAACAGTCCCTGGATGGTGCCGTCCTCGCCGTTGGGGCCATGCAGCACCGGCAACCACACCTCCACATTGAGGGCACCGCTGGGGAAGCCGCTGAAGCCCCGGCGGCCCTGGGCTGCTGCCAATTGCTCAGCTGCCGCCAGTTGCAAATCAGTGGCGGGCAGGCCCTGGGCCAGCACCGCCTCCGCCAGGGCCGAGCCGTGCCAGCGGCCTTGGCGGTCGATGTAAAAGCAGTGCAGGCTGTAGCGCTGGCCGTTATCGCCTCCGCGCAGGGCGCCGGCGATGGTGGCCGCGGAGCGCACCGACACGGCGTGTTCGCCTGAAGCTCCCCCAAAGATCAGGCCAACGCGGGTGGGGGCAGTGCTCATCACGGACTGGTCGCCCAGCGAGAGGGCGAAAACTGCGGTTAGTTTGCTGCTCTGCTGATCAGGGCCGAGGCCATGACTAGTTGGCTAGCTGGCTGGCCAGTTTTCAGGCAGTCAGTTTTCAGGCAGTCAGTTTTCAGGCAGTCAGCTTTCAGCCAGCCAGTTGGCCGCTGAGCGAGAAGGGGCGCACCTGGTCGATAAGCACCTGCACCAATTCACCGGGTTGGATGGGCGAGCCATCGGCGCGCTGGCCAGGGAAGAAGGTGAGCCTGTTGGTGCGGGTGCGGCCCATCACCTGGCCCGGATCCTTGGGGTTGCGGCCTTCCACCAGCACCTCGACGCTGCGGCCGGCGTAGCGGGCGCTGCGGGCTCGGGCCTGGCTCTCCACCAGGGCATTGAGCTGGCGCAAACGCTCCACCTTCACCGCCTCGGGCAGTTGGTCTGGCCAGTTGGCCGCCGGCGTGTTCGGGCGAGGGGAATAGGCGGCGGTGTTGACCAGATCGAAGCCGATCTCGGCCACCAGATCCAGGGTGCGGCTGTATTGGGCGTCGGTTTCGCCGGGGAAGGCCACGATGGCGTCGGCGCTGATCGAGGCATCGGGCATGCGGTCGCGGATGCGCTCGACGATGCGGCGGTAGCGATCCACCGTGTAGCCGCGGCCCATGGCCTTGAGCACGGCGTCGTCGCCGCTCTGGAAGGGGATGTGGAAGTGCTCGCACACCTTGGGCAGCTGGGCGCAGGCGTCGATCAACCGCTGGGTGAAGTAGCGGGGGTGGCTGGTGGCGAAGCGAATCCGCTCCACACCCTCGATGTCATGGACTCTGTGCAGCAGGTCGGTGAGGGTGTGCTGGCGCCGCCCCTCGGGGGTGATGCCCGGCAGGTCGCGGCCGTAGGCATCGATGTTCTGGCCCAGCAGGGTGATCTCCTTGAATCCGCGGGCGGCCAGGCCCTCCATCTCCAGCCGGATGGCACCGGGCAGGCGCGATTGCTCCTGGCCCCGCACCGAGGGCACCACGCAGTAGGTGCAGCGCTCGTTGCAGCCATAGATCACATTCACCCAGGCGCAGACGCCGCTGTCGCGGCGGGCGGTGGTGATGTCCTCGAGGATGTGGTGCTCGTCGGTGGCCACCACCTGCTGGCCCTGCTCCACCTGGCTGAGCAACCGCTCCAGGCGATTGGCGTGCTGGGGACCCATCACCAGATCCAGCTCGGGCACCCGGCGCAGCAGGGCTTCGCCCTCCTGCTGGGCCACACAGCCGGCCACCACCAGGGTGAGATGGGGATTGGCCCGCTTGCGCTGGGCCTGGCGACCGAGGTAGCTGTAGACCTTCTGCTCGGCGTTGTCGCGGATGGTGCAGGTGTTGTAAAGCACCAGATCGGCGCTGTGTTCCCCCTCTGCTTCGCTATATCCCATCGCTTCCAGAATTCCGGCCATCCGCTCGGAATCCGCCTTGTTCATCTGGCAGCCGAAGGTGGTGATCCAGTAGCTGCCACGCCCCTGCACCCCGGTGGCGGCAAATGCGGCGGGAACCTCGATGGCAGCGGGGGCAGCAGTGGCAGCGGGGGCAATCCCAGGGCTGGGGATGGTGTATGCGCTCATCAAGCCATTTTCGGCCATCGGTGGTCTGGCTGGGGGCGGCGGGCAAGTTCAAATTCAATTTGGAGCCAGCGGGGTTCAAGGAACGGCGGCTGGGCTTCAGGATGATCTGAGCTCCCTCCGCAGGCGGGTTACCGGGCACCATGCGCCTCCAGTTGCACAGCTTCCGCCTCACCAAGGCCGTGCCGCTGGCGATCAGCCGCGGCAGCAGCGGCGGCGCGGACCACCTGCTGGTGGTGGTGGAGCAAGACGGTGTGATCGGCATCGGTGAAACCGGCGGCTTCGACACCGGCCACCGCCGCTACACCACCGAGGCGGTGGCGGCGGAGCTGAGGCAGCTGGTGGGGCCGCTGGAGCCCCTGGAGCCCGAGCCCATCCAGGCCCTGGAGCCCCTGCTGGCTTCCCTTTCGCCGCCCGCCCGCTGCGGCCTGGATCTGGCCCTGCACGACTGGTGGGGCAAGCGGCTGGGTCTGCCGCTGCACCGGCTCTGGGGCCTGGATCCGGGGGTTGGCGTCGCCACCAGCGTCACCTTGGGCTTGGGGGAGCCGGCGGCGGTGTTGGCGCGGCTTGAGCTTTGGTGGCAGCAATTGCCCGCCAGCCGCATCAAGCTCAAGCTGGGCAGCCCCCTGGGCCTGGATCACGATCGCGCCCTGTTGGCGGCGGTGGCGACGGCGCTCGAGCGGCGGCGGCAGCTCACCGGCGCCGCCTGTGAGCTGCAGGTGGACGCCAACGGGGGCTGGACCCTGGAGGCGACCCGGGCGATGGCCGCCCACCTGGAGCGGGCCCAGGTGGTGTTGCTGGAGCAACCGCTGCCGCCCCAGCTGGATCCGGAGGCCGATACGGCTGGCTTTGCCGCCCTGGAGCTCGATTGCCCGATGCCGCTGCTGGCCGACGAGAGCTGCTGGCGGCTGGAGGATCTGGTGCGGCTGGCGCCCTACGTGGATGGCGTCAATATCAAGCTGCTCAAGAGCGGTGGCCTGGCCGAGGCGCTGCTGATGGCCCAGGCCGCCCAGCGCTTGGGGTTGGCGGTGATGTTGGGCTGCTACGGCGATGGTGGGCTGCTCAATGGCGCCGCGGCCCAGCTGCTGCCCCTGGTGCGCTGGCCCGACCTGGACAGCCATCTCAACCTGGTGGACGACCCGTTCTCAGGTTTGGAGATCGTCGTCGATCGGCTGTTGCCGCCCCCCCAGCCGGGCCTGGGCATCCAGGTGGCGCCAACTTTGTTGGCGGCAGCGCGATGACCAGTCCACTCAGCGCCGATCTACCCATCGTGCTCTTGCTGCACGGGGGGCTCGACAACCTCAGCGGCAAGACCGGCCTGGCGATGCTGCGCTATCGCCGCGGCCCGATCGTGGCCGTGGTGGATCCTGCCCAGGCGGGCCGCAGCCTGATGGAGGTAACCGGCATTGCCAGGGATGTGCCGGTGCTGGCCTCGCTGGGGGAGGCCCTGCCCCTGGGGCCCCGGGCGGCGGTGGTGGGGCTGGCCCCTTCCGGCGGGCGCTTGGCCCCCGAGGTGAGAGCCGATCTGGTGGCGGCCCTGCGGGCTGGTTTATCGGTGGCCAGTGGGCTGCACAGCCGCCTGGGGGAGGATCCCGAGCTGGCGGCCCTGCGCTGGCCGCAGGCCTGGATCTGGGATGTGCGGCTGGAGCCCCCGGGGTTGCAGGTGGCCGCCGGCCGGGCGGCGGCGCTGCCAGCTCGGCGGTTGCTGGCCGTGGGCAGCGATATGGCGGTGGGCAAGATGAGCGCCTGCCTGGAACTGCTGGCCGCGGCGCGAGCGCGGGGCATTGAAGCCCGGTTCGTGGGTACCGGCCAGGCGGGTCTGTTAATCGGCGGTGCTGGCGTGGCCCTAGATGCCGTGCGGGTGGATTACGCCGCCGGGGCGGTGGAGGCAGCCGTGCTGGCCGCCGGCGAGGGCCTCACGGCGAACGACTGGCTGCTGGTGGAGGGCCAAGGATCCCTGTGCCATCCAGGTTCCACCGCCACCCTGCCGCTGATGCGCGGTAGCCAGCCCACCGACTTATTGCTGGTGCATCGGGCTGGTCAGCGGCACAGCCGCGGTTTGCCCGAATTGCTGTTGCCGCCCCTGCCCCAGCTGATTCAGGCCCTGGAGGCCCTGGCCGCCCTGGCTCGCCCCAGCACCGCTCAGCCGCCACCGCGGGTGCGGGCCGTGGCGCTGAACACCGCCCTGCTGGAGGAAGCGGCGGCCCAAAACGCCATCGCCGAGGTGAGCGAGCTCACCGGCCTGCCCTGCACCGATCCGGTGCGCTATGGCGCCGGCCCCCTGCTGGAGGAATTGCTGGCTTGATGGCCTATTGACCTGCTGGCTTATTGACGTGATGCGCCAATCACCTGCTGGCCTGATGGGGCGATGACCTGCTGGCCTGCAGCCACCAAATTCACTGGCCGCAAAAATTGCTCGCCTGCAGCCAATAAATTCATTTAGCGCACAACTAAATGCACAAAAATGAATAAAAAATTAAGGGCGAGCGAGGGGATTCGAACCCCCGGATGGCGGCACCACAAGCCGCTGCCTTAACCGCTTGGCGACGCCCGCCGCGATCTCGACCAATGTACCAACTGATCACGCTCCCCTGGCCCCGCCCTCACCGATGAAAGCCTCCTGGATCCCGCCGGCGCTGCTGGTGGCTGTCGGCGCCGCTGGGCTGGCGATCACCAATCCGCCGCCCGAGGAGTTCGCTCGCTATGCCGGAGATCAGCTGGTGGAGCTGATCGTTGAGGAGATCTGCGCGGAGAACAGCCTGCCGCTGACGCTGCGATTTGCGCTCAAAGATTGCCCGGCCTTGGTGGCCTCCCAGCGGCAGGTGCTGGGGCAGATCGCCTTGCAGAACAGCAGCCGCCTCAATCTCGGCCTGATCAGCATCTATCGCACCGGCCTGGGCGGGCAGCGCTTGCTGCCCCAGCTGCAGCTGCCTCGCTACGAGGCGGTAACCGTGGCGGCAGCTGGGCAGTTCGCCCTGGTGCACCGCAGCCAAAGCCCCAGCCGATGAGCGCCTTCTCCGCAACGGCAACGGCAGCGGCCGCCGCCGGCACCCTGGCGGCTTGGCTGCCGCGCTCTCTGCTCGACCCCAGGGATCTGCGCCTGCCGGCGGCGAATGCCGATGGCCTGGTGGCGGTGCGGCTGAGCTGGCAGGCGGGCCAGATCACCAACATCCTGGCCCTGGATCCAGAGGCTGTCAGGGGGGGAGAGCCAGGGGCGGCCCTGCCCTTGGCGATCACCCCGCCGGTGGAGCCCCACGCCCACCTCGACAAGGCCTATACCGCCGCGGCCTTCCCGAATCGGCAGGGCACCATGGCCGCCGCCATGGAGGCCAACCAGCGGGAGTTTGCCGAGCGCAGCGCCGAACAGGTGTTGGAGCGGGGGGAGCGGGCCCTGCAGCGGGCCTGGCGCCATGGCCTGCGGGCGATCCGCAGCCACATCGATAGCGCCGGCCCCGCTGGCGAGGCCAGCTGGGAGGCGCTGCTGCAGTTGCGCCAGCGCTGGCGCGAGCGGCTGGAGCTGCAATTGGTGGCCCTGGCGCCCCTGGGCCACTGGAGTACACCGGCAGGCCAGGCCCTGGCGCTGCGGGTGGCGGCCGCCGGCGGTTTGCTGGGGGGCGTATTGGGCCCGCCTTTTCGTCAATCGGCCGGCGACCCAGAGGCCCTTTGCCGCCTGCTGGAGCTGGCGGAGAGCCTGGGCTTGGGTGTTGACCTGCACGTCGATGAGAGCGATACCAACCCGAGCCGGGGCTTGGCCTTGATAACTGCCACGGTGCTGCAGCGGCGGTTGGCGCTGCCGATCACCTGCAGCCATGCCAGCAGCCTGGGCCTGCTGCGGGGCTCCCGCCTGGCCCGGCAGGCGGAGCGAGTGGCCCTGGCGGGGCTGACGGTGGTGGCCCTGCCCAGCACCAACCTGTGGCTGCTCGGCCGGCGTGCCGAGGGCACCCCCCTGCTGCGGCCCCTGGCGCCGGTGGTGGCGCTGCAGCGGGCCGGCGTGCTGGTGGCCGTGGGTGGAGACAACGTGCAGGATGCCTGGTTTCCCGGGGGCGATTTGGATCCGCTGGCCCTGATCGGGCTCACGGCGGTGGCCTTTCATCTGCTGCCCTGGCAGCGGCAGAGCCTGGCCCTCTACACCACGGCGGCGGCCCGTCTGCTCAACCTGGCCTGGGATGGGGTGCTGCGGCCGGGGTCGCCGGCCGATCTGCTGGTGTTGGGGGTGGCCGACTGGCAGGGCCTGCTGGCGGGGCCGCCCCAGCGCCGGGTGTTGCGGCGGGGCATCTGGCTGGATCCACCGCTATCGGAGGCCCCCTCCCCCCTTCTGCTGGCTTGCCGATGAAGCCACCTGCCAACCCCCAACTGCGCCCCCAGGCCAAACCACCAGTTGCCACAGGCCAATCCGCCGTAAACCAAATCGCCGCAGGCCAATCCGCCGCAGATAAATGCACCGATGACAAGCGCCCCACTGCCCCAGCTGCCACCACTGCCCCCGCGGCCCGCCGCGGCCGTGATTGCCGCCCTGGCGGCTGAGCTCCAGGCCCTCGATCCCCAGCTGGATTTGCTTGGTCCCTGCCTGGGGTCCTCCAGCAACCCGGCCCCCCAGGCGGCTCCAGCGCCGCTGAATGCGGAGTTGGCGCGGCTCTCCCGCGATTTTTTCGACTATTCGCCGCTGCTGCTGCCCTTGCTGCGGGGGCGGCTGGCGGATTTGGCGGTGCGGGCCCGCAGCCTGGAGCAGGTGCTGCTGGTGGCCGGTGCCTGCGCCCGCCATCGGGTGCCGCTCACCCTGCGGGGGGCGGGCACGGGCAACTACGGCCAGTGCGTACCCCTCTGTGGGGGCCTGGTGCTCGATCTCAGCCAGCTGCGGCAGCTGCGCCACCTGGATCCAGATACCGGGGTGGTGGAGGTGGAGGCGGGCTGTGGCTTGGCGGCGCTGGATCGGCAGTTGGCGCCCCATGGTCGCGCCATCCGCCTGGCCCCCAGCAGCTACCGCACAGCAACCGTGGGGGGATTCATCGCCGGCGGCTCCGGCGGCATCGGCTCCCTGCGCTGGGGTTTTTTGCGCGATCCCGGCAACCTGTTGGGGCTGGAGCTGGTGACGCTGGAGCCCGAGCCGCGGCTGCTGCGGCTGGATGCGGCGGCCAGCGCCCCGATCAACCACGCCTATGGCACCAATGGCATCATCACCGCCCTGCGGCTGCCCACGGTGGAGGCGGTGGCCTGGCGGCAGTTGCTGGTGGGCTTTGACGACTGGTCCGCGGCCTTGGCGGCGGCCCAAACCCTGATGGCCTCGGCCTTGGAACTAAACGCCCTGGCCCTGCTGGAGGCCGAACTGGTCCCGGCGATGCCCTGGCCCCCCGGCAGCCCGGCGCCCCTGGCGGGGCAGCATCGGCTGCTGTTACTGGCCTCGGCGGCGGCGCTGGAGGTGCTGCCCGCCCTGCTGCGGGCCAAAGGCGGCGAGCTGCTCTGGGCCTGGCCCCAAGGCCAGGGGAAGGGCTTGCCGCTATCGGAATTCACCTGGAACCACGTCACCCTGCACTGGCGCGGCCAGCACCCCGACTGGACCTACCTGCAGCTGTTGTTGCCCCAGCCGGAGGCCCCCTGCCTGGAGGCGCTGAGGCGGCGGTGGGGCCCAGATCTGCTCTGGCATCTGGAGGGGGTGCGCTCCGGGGGCATGGCCCGGCTGGCGGCCCTGCCCCTGCTGCGTTGGCAGGGCCCGGAACTACTAGATGAATTGATCGACCACTGCCGCCAGCTGGGGGCGGTGATCTTCAATCCCCATGCGATCACCGTGGAGGAGGGGGGTCTGGGGGTGGTGGATGCGGATCAGGTGGCCGCCAAGGCGGCCTACGACCCGGCTGGGCTGCTCAATCCCGGCAAATTGCGGGGCTGGCTGGAGCGCTGATGCCAGTGCCCCTGGCCGATCAACCGCAGTCGAGGCTGTCCCAGGTGCTCACGCCGGTGACCGGGTTAATGCCCTCCGCCTCGCGGCAGAGCAACCGCTGGTCCACCCGGTCCAGCAGGGCATCGCTGAAATCAGCTCCGTTCACCAGGGCGCCGCTGAAGTTGCTGCCAGAGGCGATCGCGCCTGTGAGCAGGGCGTCGCTGAAATCGGCACCGCT
Organism: Prochlorococcaceae cyanobacterium; assembly: GCA_044375975.1. GTDB lineage: Bacteria > Cyanobacteriota > Cyanobacteriia > PCC-6307 > Cyanobiaceae > UBA5018. The sequence continues at coordinate 15,824 of JBILLQ010000028.1, read as the reverse complement.
GAAATCGCCGCGGTCCATCAGTGCATCGCTGAGGTCGGCGCCATGAAAACTGGCCTGGGGGAATACCGCCTGGGTGAGGATCGCCCCGTGCAAATTGGCGCCATTGAAGCTGGCGCGCCTGCCGACCACCCCGGCAAAGGAGCAGTTCGCCAGCTGTTGACCGCTGAAATCCTGGTCGCTCTGGTTGGTGAGCGTGTAGTCGACGCTGGTCTGGAACGGGGCCCGATCGTTGGCGGCCATCCCGCCATCGCTGCCTTGGGACAGGGCGGCGGCGGGTGCCAAGGAGGTGGCAGCCAAGGAGGTGGCAGCCAAGGCAGTGGCAGCCAGGGCGGTGGCGGGTGCCAGCAGCGGCAGCAGCAGGCTGAGCAGTACCGCCACCAACCATGCGAGCAGCGAGGGGGGCAACAGGGGCATGGCGGCAGCCGTTGGCGCGGGGCTGAATTCAGTCTGACTAGTCGAATTCAGTCTGGCTGGCTAGATGCTGGCTGGCTGGAAGGGGCAAGGGCCGCGCCATCGCCAGCCGCTTCTGGCCCCCCGGCGCCGCTGGCCAGCAGCGCCCCCAGCAAATACAGGGAGCCGGCCACCACCAGCGGCGCCCCCCGGGCGGCGGCGCTGGCGCTGGCCAGGGCCGTCTCCAGATCCGCAGCCACCTCCAATCTCCCGGCCAGCTGGGGTTTGGCGGCCAATAATTCGGCCAATTCCCAGCTGGCCTCGCCGGGTACGGGGGTGAGCCAGGCCCGATCCTCTGGCCCCAGCAGGGCCTCGATCAGCTCCGGCCCCTGTTTATTTGCCAGGACCCCCAGCACCCAGCACCGGGGGCCGGCCTGGAGGCCATGGCGCTGGGGATGGCGGTCCAGTTCGCTGCGCAGGGCCTGGGCGGCGGGCAGGTTGTGGGCGCCATCGAGCAGCAGCGGCTGGTGGCGCCAGCGCCAGGGCTGCAGGCGGCCGGGCCAGCGGGCAGCGGCAAAGCCCTGGCGGATGGCGGCCCCATCCAGGGGCCAGCCCTGGGCCGCCAGGGCCTGCAGCATGCCCAGCGCCACGGCACCATTGCGGGCCTGCACCTGGCCGGGCAACCCCAGGCTCCAGATATTGAGGTCCAGGGGCTCCAGCCAGCGCAGCTGGGCGCCGACGGCGCTGGCCCGCCGGTTCAGTACCGCCGCCACCTCCGGGTGCTGGGGGGCACTGCAGGCCAGGGCATCGGGCTGGAGCACGGCGGCCTTCTCGCCGGCGATGGCGGCCAGGCTGGAGCCCAGCCACTCCTGGTGATCCAGGCCCACCGTGGCAAAACCAATCACCCGCCGCTGCGGGTGGCAGCTGGTGGCATCCAGACGCCCCCCCATGCCCACCTCCAGCACCGCCAACTCCACCCCCGCTGCAGCGAAGGCGCAGAAGGCCGCGGCGGTGATCAGTTCAAAGGGGCTGAGCTCGAACTGGCGCGCGATCGGCTGGATGCGCTCCAGCAGGCGCTGCAATTCGATGCTGGCGATCGCCTTGTCCCCCAGCCGGATGCGCTCGGTCCAGCTCACCAGGTGCGGTGAGGTGTAGAGGCCACTGCGGATGCCGGCGGCCAGCAGGGCGCTGTGCACCAGGCTGCATATGGAACCCTTACCGTTGGTGCCGGCCACCTGCACTGCCGCGAACTGGCGTTCGGGATGGCCCAGGGCCGCCAGGGCAGCCTGCAACCGCTCCAGGCCCGGGTGGATGCCGCCGCGGCTGCAGGACATCACCAGGGCATCTAGCGGATCAGCGGGCAAGGCGGAGCAGGGCGCGCTCCAGCAGCTGCACGGCCTGGCGCAGCTGGCGGGGTTTGATCGTTAAGGGCGGCACAAACCGCACCACCTGGCCGCCGGCGGGCACCAACAGCAGCCCTTCCGCCAGGCAGGCCTGCACCACCGCCGCTGCGCTGGGGGCCTCTGGCCTGAGTACGAGACCCTGCAACAGCCCCCAGCCCCTGGAGCCCTCCAGCAGGGAGGGATGGCGAGCGATTAGATGGGCCAGCTGGTCTTGCAACAGCTCGCCCATGCGCTGAACGTGTTCGAGCAACTGGCGCCGCTCCAGTTCGGCCAGCACGGTGAGGCCGGCACGACAGGCCATCGGATTGCCGCCGAAGGTGCTGGCATGCTCGCCGGGGCGGAAGTGATCCACGGCGCTCTTCACGGCCAGGGCGCCGATCGGGAAGCCACCGCCGAGCCCCTTGGCCAGGGTGATCGCATCGGGTTCCACCCCCAGCCGCTCGTAGCCCCACAGCCGGCCGCTGCGGCCCACGCCGATCTGCACCTCGTCAAAGATCAGCAGGATCTGGCGCTCATCGCAGCATTGGCGCAGGCGGCGGAAGCAGGCCGGATCGCCGGGCACCACGCCCCCTTCTCCCTGCAGCGGCTCCAGCAGCACCGCCGCCACCCGGGGCCCCTCCGCCTCGCAGTCGGCGAGTAGGGATTCAAAGGCGGCGATGTCGTTGTAGGGGAAGTGGCGGAAACCCTGCACCATCGGCTCAAAGCCCTGGTGGTATTTGGGTTGGCCGGTGGCGGTGACGGCGGCGAGGGTGCGGCCGTGGAAGCTGGCGTTGGCGGTGAGGATCAGCGGTTCGGCGATGCCCCGCACCGTGTGGCCGTGCTTGCGGGCCAGCTTGATGGCGGCCTCGTTGGCCTCGGCGCCGGAGTTGCAGAAGAACACCCGATCCAGGCAACTGCTGGAGACGATCCGCTCGGCCAGCTGCTCCTGCTCGGGAATGCGATAGAGGTTGGAGACGTGCTGCAGGGTGTCCAGCTGGCGGCAGAGGGCCCGCTTTAGGCGTCGATCGCTGTGGCCGAGGCAGCAGACGGCGATGCCAGCCACACAGTCGAGGTAGCGCTTGCCGGCGGAGTCCCAGACCCACACCCCCCGGCCGCGCACCAGCTCCACCGGGAAGCGGGCGTAGGTGTCCATCACCGGGCTAGGGGCCATGGGCTCGTCAGTGGCTGGCCTGGCTGACCAGGGGGGCTGGAGGGATGGGAGCGGTGGGACTCGAACCCACATGCCCGAAGGCGCTCGATTTTGAGTCGAGTCCGTCTACCAATTCCGGCACGCTCCCTCGCAGTGCAGCTTACGTGGCGCCGGTCGGGGCCGCTGCTCAGACTGCGCTCAATTGGCGGCCAGCAGCTGGGACTGGGCCGATAGCCGCTGCAGGCGAGCACCGACACCGCTGAGTTTCTGCTCCAGCTGGGCGTAGCCGCGGTCGAGGTAGTCGAGGCCCCGCACGGTGGTGGTGCCATCGGCGGCCAGGCCGGCCAGCACCATGGCGGCGGAGGCGCGCAGATCGGTGCCTTTCACCGGGGCGCCGCTGAGCCGTGTCACCCCTTCCACCACGGCGGTGTTGCCCTGGGTGCGGATGTCGGCGCCCATGCGCTGCAGCTCCGCCACGTGCTGGAGCCGATTTTCAAAGATGCTCTCGGTGATCATGCTGCTGCCCGGCACCGTGGTCAGCAGGCTCATGAACGGTGCCTGGAGGTCGGTGGGGAAACCGGGGAAGGGCTGGGTGCGCAGGTCGACGCCCCGCAGCTGGGGAGCATGGCGCTGGCTGGCCAGGATGGTGGTGACGCCGGCGTCGTGGCGCAGCAGACAGCCAATCTCCTCAAGTTTGGTGAGCACGGCGCCGAGATGCTCGGGGATCAGGGGCGCCACCCGCAGATCGGAGCGGGTGATCGCCGCCGCCAGCAAAAAGGTGCCGGCCTCAATGCGATCGGGGATCACGGCGTAATCGGCCCCGTGCAAGCGCTCCACGCCAACGATGGTGATGGTGGGGGTGCCGGCGCCGCGCACCTGGGCGCCCATGGCCAGCAGCAGTCCAGCCAGGTCGCTCACCTCAGGTTCGAGGGCGGCGTTGTCGATCACCGTTTCGCCCTCGGCCAGGGCGGCGGCCATCATCAGAGTTTCTGTGGCGCCAACGCTGGGGCAGTCCAGGTGGATGCGGCAGCCCTTGAGACGGCGGGAGCGGCCGGGGAGGGCGGCGGTGACCACGCCGTGCTCGATGCTCACCTGGGCCCCCAGGGCCTTGAGGCCACGCACGTGTTCCACCACGGGCCGGCTGCCGATTTTGCAGCCGCCGGGCAGGGGCACCTTGGCCATGCCGGTGCGGGCCAGCAGCGGACCGATACAAAAGAAACTGGCCCGCAGGCTGTTCACCAGCTCGTAGGGGGCGGTGGAGTTATTGATGCCGTCGCCATTGAGCTCCAGGCCATCGGCGTGCTGCACAATCCGCCCGCCCAGGCTGGTGAGCACCTCGGCCATGGCGGCGATGTCGGTGAGCTCCGGCACGTTGCGCAGCCGGATCGTGTCCCGGCTCAGCAGGCAGGCGGTCATCAGCACCAGGGCTGAGTTTTTGGCGCCGCTCACCCGCAGCTCGCCACTGAGTTGCTGGCCACCGACGATCTCCAGCACGGGATTGGCGATCACTTGGGCGGGGGAGCCGGTCAGGGTGATCAACGCAGCTCCTGCCGATTGCTGGCGAATCTTGACAAGAAATAATCGGGCCGTCTAGGAGGCCGCAGCAGGAACTGGCTGGCGCCGCAGCCGCTGCGCAGCTGTGCTTCCACAAATGGCTGTGGCGCTTCCGCAAATCGCTGTGGCGCTGCCGCCAGGGGCTGTGGCGCTGCCGCCAGGGGTTGTGTTGCTGCCGCCAGGGGTTGTGTTGCTGCCGCCAGGGGTTGTGTTGCTGCCGCCAGGGGTTGTGTTGCTGCCGCCAGGGGTTGTGTTGCTGCCGCCAGGGGCGGTGGGGGCTGGGGGAGCGAGACGGTCATGGCTTAAGGTTGCCTGGTCGCCGACGCGACAGCCACGCGGATGTGGCGGAATTGGTAGACGCGCTAGTTTCAGGTACTAGTGGCAGCAATGTCGTGGGAGTTCAAGTCTCCCCATCCGCACTCTATTTATGATCATCCTCAAAATCACCAACTCCTCTGAATTAGTCGCCGCAAAATTGGGGCGATTTTTAGAGATGCTGACCCCGGACATGCTCGACCACAATGCTGTGGAAAACGAGCTAATCAAGCAACTGGTGACCAACCTCAAGGCGGAGGGGGTAAAGGGTGAGTTGGCCTCCATCAGCGGCCTGGATCTGCAGGATGGCGAACTGCACCTCCAGGACGGCATGAAGGTGCGCCAGCACCGCCATTTTTAAGCGGCTGTGAGCGAGGGGCTGATCACCAGCAGGCGCAATCCCCTGGTGGGGCGCCTCCGCCAGCTGCACCAGGCCAAAGGGCGCCGCCAGGCGGCACTGCTGCTGCTGGAGGGCACCCACCTGCTGCAGGAGGTGCTGCGGTTGCGGTTGCGGCCCCAGGAGCTGCTGGCCACCGAGCTCTGGTGTGAGCGCCATGGCCAGCTGCTGGCGGCCCTGCCGCCGGGGTTGCGGCCGCAACTGGTAACCGAGGAGGTGTTGGCGGCGGTGAGCACCACCGAACACCCGGATGGGGTGGTGTTGACCCTCGAGCCCCCCTGCCCCCGCGCCGGCCCAGAGCCGCCAACTTGGGTGCTGGCCCTGGATCGGCTGCAGGATCCAGGCAATCTCGGCACCCTGCTGCGCACCGCCCTGGCGGCGGGCGTGGAGCAGGTATGGCTTGCTGACGGAGCTGATCCGCTGCAACCGAAGGTGTTGCGGGCCTCGGCCGGGGCGGCCCTGGCCCTGCCGCTGCTGCGCGGCGACGGTCCGGCCCTGGCCGCCAGGCTGGAGGCTGCGGCCGCCGCCGGTTGCCAGGTGGTGGCGGCTGTGGTGACGCCGGAGGCGATTCCCTATTGGCAATACGACTGGAGCGGTCCCACGGTGCTGCTGCTCGGCAATGAGGGGGCGGGGTTGGCGCCGGACTTATTGGCCCTGGCCAACCGCCAGCTCACCATTCCCCACAGCGCGGCGGTGGAGTCGTTGAATGTGGCGGTAGCCGCCGCCCCGCTGCTACTGGAGCGTTGGCGGCAGAATTTCAGCCGCTGACGGGGGAGGATGGCGGCATCTGCGCTGCGGCTCGGTGAGCGAAGCCACCTTCGACTTTGACGTAATTGTGATCGGTGCCGGCTACGGCGGCTTTGATGCCGCCAAACACGGCGCCGACCACGGCCTGCGGGTGGCGATCGTGGAGGCCCGCGACATGGGCGGCACCTGCGTCAACCGCGGCTGCGTGCCCTCCAAGGCGCTGCTGGCGGCCAGCGGCCGGGTGCGGGAGCTGGCCGATGCCGAGCACCTGGCCGGCTTTGGCATCCATGCGGCGCCGGTGCGCTTTGAGCGGCAGAAGATCGCCGACCACGCCAACCAACTGGTGGCCACGATCCGCACCAACCTCACCAAGACCCTGGAACGGGCGGGCGTGCAGATCATGCGGGGCAAGGGCCGGCTGGAGGGGCCCCAGCGGGTGGCGGTGCGCGAGAGCGGCAGCGGCATCGAGCGGATCTACAGCGCTCGCCATGTGATCCTGGCCACCGGCTCCGATCCGCTTGTGCCGCCGGGGATCGTCACCGATGGCCGCACCGTATTCACCAGCGATGAGGCGATCAACCTTGAGTGGCTGCCGCGCTGGATCGCCATCGTGGGCAGTGGCTATATCGGCCTGGAATTTGCCGATGTGTACACGGCCCTGGGCTGTGAGGTAACCATGATCGAGGCCCTGGATCGGGTGATGCCCACCTTTGATCCAGATATCGCCAAGATCGCCGCCCGGCACTTGATCGACGGCCGTGAAATCGATGCCCGGGCCGGGGTGCTGGCCAAGTCGATCACCCCCGGTTGCCCGGTGCGGATCGAGCTGGTGGAGATGGCCAGCCGCGAGCCGGTGGAAACCCTGGAGGTGGATGCGGTGCTGGTGGCCACCGGCCGGGTGCCCACCAGCAAGGAGCTCAACCTGGCCGCCGTGGGGGTGAGCACCCAGCGGGGCTTCATCGCGGTGGACGACGCCATGCGGGTGCTGGTGGACCACGAGCCGGGCGCGGCGGTGGTGCCGAATTTATGGGCGGTGGGCGATGTCACCGGCAAGATGATGCTGGCCCATACGGCCGCGGCCCAGGGCACGGTGGCGATTGACAACATCTTGGGCCATGCCCGCCAGATCGATTACCGATCAATACCGGCGGCCACCTTCACCCATCCCGAGATCAGTTCGGTGGGATTGAGTGAAGCAGATGCCAAGGCCCTGGCCGGTAAGGAGGGTTTTGAGTTGGGGTCTGTGCGTAGCTATTTCAAAGCCAATTCCAAGGCCCTGGCTGAACTGGAGAGCGACGGATTGATGAAGTTGTTATTTAACAAAGTCAGCGGCGAGGTGCTCGGGGCCCACATCTACGGGTTGCATGCCGCCGACTTGATTCAAGAGATCGCCAATGCCATCTCCCGCCGCCAGAGCGTGGTGCAATTGGCCACCGAGGTGCACACCCATCCCACCTTGAGTGAGGTGGTGGAAGTGGCCTACAAACAGGCGGCGATGGCGGTGGTGGCCTGAGATGGAAATTCGTCGTCGTCCCCCCAACCCGAGCGTGCGGGTGGCCCATCTGGAATATGGCATCCCCCATCCAGATCAGCAGCCGCGCCACATCCTGGAGGAGATTGTCTGGGAGAAAGACCGGGAGGTGGAGCAGGCCCGCCAGCGGGTGGGCCTGGAGAAGCTGCAGAAGCAGGTGGCCGATCTACCGCCCACCCGCGACTTTGTGGCGGCACTAAAGGCCAGCTGCCGCAAGCCGGCGGTGATCGCCGAGGTGAAGAAGGCCAGCCCCAGCAAGGGGGTGATCCGCGCCGATTTCGATCCGGAGGCGATTGCCCGCGCCTACCAATTGGGCGGCGCCAGTTGTCTGTCGGTGCTTACCGATAAAAAGTTTTTTCAGGGGGGCTTTGAGGTGCTGGTGGCGGTGCGCGGCGCCGTGGATCTGCCCCTGCTGTGCAAGGAATTCATTCTCACCCCCTATCAGCTGTATCACGCCCGCGCCTGCGGTGCCGATGCCGTTCTATTGATTGCCGCCATCCTCAGCGACGCTGACCTGCGCTACCTGCTCAAGGTGGCCCACAGCCTGCAGCTGGCGGTGTTGCTGGAGGTGCACGACGAGGAGGAAATGGAGCGGGCGCTGGCCCTCGATGGGGTGAAGCTGATCGGCATCAACAACCGCGATCTGAGCAGCTTCCACACGGATTTGGCCACCACCGAGCGACTGATGGCCAGCTACGGCGATCGGATCCGCGCCAAGGGGGCCCTGCTGGTGAGTGAATCGGGGCTATTCAGCCGCGACGATCTCGATCTGGTGCAAAACGCCGGCGCCGATGCGGTGCTGGTGGGCGAATCGCTGATGCGCCAGGACGACGTGACCGCCGCATTGGAGCAGTTGATTAACGGCTAGAGGCCTCGCCTCAACCAGCTCCCGGCCTGAATCAGGGCTGGCGCACACCGGTAGGGCCCGGAACTAGGGGCCATCTAGGCTGGGGTGATGTCGGACGTTAAGGCTATTTCTCAAGCTACCGTTGATTTTGCCTCCCTCGGGCTGGGGGAGCCAATTCTCAAGGCTGTTGCCGAAAAGGGCTACACCCAGCCTTCCCCAATCCAGGGGCAATGTATTCCCGCCGTATTGGCCGGCCGCGACGTGATGGCCGCCGCCCAGACGGGCACTGGCAAAACTGCGGGTTTTACGCTGCCGATGTTGGAGCTGCTGCGCCATGGGCCCCAGGCCCGCGCTGGCGTGGTGCGCGCCCTGGTACTCACCCCCACCCGCGAGCTGGCCGCCCAGGTGGCCGAGAGCGTGAGGGCCTATGGCCGCTATCTAAACCTGCGCAGTGATGTGGTGTTTGGCGGGGTGAAGATCAACCCCCAGATGATCCGCCTGCAGCGGGGCACCGACATCCTGGTGGCCACGCCGGGAAGGCTGATGGACCTGCAGCAGCAGCGGGCCCTGCGGCTGGATCGGGTGGAGATCCTGGTGCTCGATGAAGCCGATCGCATGCTCGATATGGGTTTCATCCGCGATATCCACAAAATCCTGGCCTTGATGCCGCCCAAGCGGCAAAACCTGCTGTTTTCCGCCACCTTTTCAACCGATATCAGAAGGCTGGCCACGGGGCTGTTGCAGCAGCCGGTGCAGCTGCAGGCGACGCCTGAAAACCGGGCCGCCCCCACGGTGGAGCACCTGCTGCACCCCTGCGACATGGATCGCAAGGGGGATCTGCTCAGCCATCTGATCCGTGCCAATGACTGGCAGCAGGTGTTGGTGTTTTCGCGTACGAAACACGGGGCCAATCGGATGGCCGAACGGCTGGAGAAGGAGGGCATGGCCGCCGCCGCCATCCACGGCAACAAGAGCCAGGGCGCCCGCACCCGGGCCCTCTCCGAATTTAAGAGCGGTGCCCTGCGGGTGCTGGTGGCCACGGATTTGGCGGCCCGCGGCATCGATATCCACCAGTTGCCCCACGTGATCAACCTGGATCTGCCCAACCACGCCGAGGACTACGTGCACCGCATTGGTCGCACCGGCCGGGCCGGTCACAGCGGCCAGGCGATTTCGCTGGTGGCCGCCGAGGAATGCGAGTTGCTGCGGGCGATTGAACGGCTGCTCGGCAATCCATTGCCCCGCCAGGAGGTGGTTGGTTTTGAGCCAAAGGTGCTCAAGGCCGCGCCGCTGGATCTCAGTGGCGGCCGCGGCAAGGGCCGCCAACCTGGCGTTTCCGGCAACCGCAGCCGCAGCAATCACCCGACTGCTGCGGCCGCCAACCCCAGGCGCACTGGCCGGCGCCCCATGGCTGGTCGCTGATGGCTGGTCGCTGATAGCCGGGCAGTTCAGGGCGAGGCAATAGGTGTAATCGCCGATTGCGTGGCAACGCCAGATGGGCGATTCTGTATTCACGAACTCAGGAGGCGCCCCCGATGGACGACACGCCACCCCGCCAGCAACCGGAAGCAAGCTGACTGCAGGCCCCTGCTCCAACAGTCTCCAACCAATCGGGGCGGGTCGTCCGGTGTGACAAGAGGATTTTTATCTCTATCGTCACTTTCATCGTCCTCAACTTGGGCGTCATGCCGGTCGGCACTCCATTCGCACCGCTTCAGGTGCCCCAGGGAACCCAAACCACCCCATCCTGGATCATTAGGCCCCAGGCGCCAAGGTCAGCAGCTTCACAGCAGCGAAAAACAACTGGCAATTTTTATGCCAAACCAAGGGACGGCTTCCTAAGCCCCCGGGTTGCTCCCCCGGGGGCTTTTTAACGGTATTTGCGCAAGCGGAGAGAGCGATAGGCGGTTCGTTTTGTAAGGGCTTGTGGCGGTGGCGCCCGCCAGTTAGCTATCAATTTCGATGCGCTGGGGCCTGCGGGCCGTATCAATCAGCAGGTTTTGTAGTAGCTCCCTGCTGCAGATCAGCAGGTGGGCCATGGCCACAGCGGTGAGCCTTGGCTCGGCGATCGGGTCGCCGCGACCCTGGGCCAGGCTGCGCAAAATCACTGCCAATTCACGGCTGATGTTGGCGGCCATCTCCGCCGTGCTCTCCCGAGCCATTGGCTTGCTCTTTTCCATCGGCCCACTATGGTGGATTTGGGTGGTAGGAGCGTTTGCCAGCGGCGGGAATCCTCTAACTGACACTTCCCAGTTCCCCATCACCGTCAGTCGCCATCAAGCCATGATCAATTCCATGGCCTACAAGGGCTACACGGCGAGCATGGTCTTCGATACTGAAGACAAGATTATCGTTGGTCGTGTTCTGGGCATTGACGACATCATCTCGTTTCATGGCGAGTCTGTAGCAGAGTTTGAGTCCAACTTTCATGCAGCCATCGAAGACTATCTAGCCGCATCCCAGGAACTGGGTTCTGCGCCAGAAAAGCCCGCAAGCGGTAAACTAATGCTGCGCATCTCACCTGAGATACACGCGGCAGCTCTGAAGGCTGCCGCCCGGAGCGGAACCAGCCTCAACAAGTGGGCGGAGCAGGCACTTGGTAAAGCGGCTCGAAAGCCATCCACTCGAGCCGTCTCCTTCCAACAAGGCCCAACCCCTCGTCAAAGCCGATCCGCTACGGCAAGCAAGGCAACCCCGACCTAAGCCACGCGATACATTTTCTCAGCCCAGGCTTACGCTGCCAGCCTACGCGGGCTGCTTAATTCGCACGTTGGCTGGAGCCAGTGAAGGATTGTATGCAAGGGATGGTTTGGAGCTAACATGAGAAGACACGGGCGACTTCCATGGCACGTCAGTTTGATGTTGTTGTTGAGAAAGACTCCGAGGGCTTTTTCGTTGCCAGTGTGCCTGCTCTATCCGGCTGTCATACACAGGCTCGTTCTCTCGATGAGCTTATGGATCGAATAAAGGAAGCCATTGAGCTCTGCCTCGAAGTTAATGAAGAGGATATTGAGCAACTTGATTTCGTTGGTGTTCAGCGCGTTACGGTTTAGACGTGTCAAAATACCCGGCAGTTACAGGCAAAGCATTAATTACTGCCTTGAAGAGAGCTGGTGGCGCAGACCGAGGCGGTGATGGGGCCAGTTTGGCTTGAGTTGCCTGGCTCTGCCCTGCTGCCTGATCACGGCCCCAGCGCCCCCACAGGCAGCACGGCTATTCCATCCGCCCGCCGGTAGCCGTAGCCGCCGCCGCAGACCACCGCCAGGAAGGCGGGTTCTCCGGTGCGGCGGGTATCGATCTGCTGGCGAAAGCGCAGCAGGCCGGCGGCGGCGGCCTCCACCTGGCCCTGGCCCAGCTTCACCTCGATTGCGCCCCAGCGGCCATCGCGCAGCTGCACGATCGCGTCTACTTCAATGCCGTAGTCGTCGCGGTAGTGGAACACCTCGCCATCGAGCGCCTGGGCCAGCACCCGCAGGTCGCGGATCACCAGCGACTCGAACAGCAACCCCAGCCACTCCAGATCCTTGAGCAGCCGATCGGGTCTGCCGCCTAGGGCCGCCACCGCCAGGGAGGGGTCGCAGAAGTGGCGCCGGGGTGCCTGGCGCAGGGCTGCCTTTGACCGCAGATGGGGCCGCCAGGCGGGCTGGTTTTCCAGCACCATTAAGCGTTCCAAGGCCTGCAGGTGGTCGGCCACTGTGCGCGAGTCGAGGGGCCCATCGGCGCCGCCGGCATCGGCCGCCATGGTGGCCAGGCTCACCTCGGTGGCCACGTTGCGGCCGAGGGAGCGCAGCAGAGCCCCCAAGCGCTGGGGATCCCGCCGCCGCCCATCCAGCCGTTGCACGTCCACCTGACGCACCTGCTCCAGGTAGTCGCGGGCGGCCCGGGAGGCCGCCGCCAGGGGCCGCTCCAGCTGGGCCGGCCAGCCGCCGCGGCAGATGAGCTCGGCAATATCCGCCACGCCCAACCCCGGATCGGCGCAGCTGGGCGGCTGCCCCTCCAGCAGCGCTGCCAGGGAGACGCCGCCCTGGCCGGCGCCACTTTCCACCAGGCTCATCGGCCGCAGCCGCAGAAACGAAAAGCGCCCCGCTCCGGTGTGGCGCTCGGCGTCATCGGCCGGTACCGCCGAACCGGTGAGCAGAAATTGCCCGGGCGCATCCACTGCATCCACCGCCCGCCGCACCTGGTTCCATAGCGCCGGCTCCACCTGCCACTCATCCAGCAGCCGGGGCCGAGGACCCGCCAGCACCAGGGCCGGATCCACCGCCAGGGCCTGGCGGGCGCCGAGGTCCACATCCAGCAGCACCGTGGAGGCGGCCAGCTGCTGGGCCAGGCGGGTCTTACCGCAGGCTTTGGGGCCTTCGATCACCACCGCGCCAGCTGCGGCCAGACAGTCCCGCAGCTCGGCGTCGGCGATGCGTGGGCGGTAACCGGAGGCCATGGGGCGGCAGTCAATGCAGCAGATACCGGGATCCTAATGCAGGAAAAACTGGCCTGATGATGCAGGAAAAGCCGGGCTCTCGATGCAGGATAAACTGGCCTGATGATGCGGGAAAAACTGGTTAGCCGATGTGAGAAAAGCCGAGATGCTTGCTGGGCTGCAGATGAGCGCTGCAGAGGGTGGTGGGAATCAGGTGCGCTGAGGGGTCTCTTCCTACGCTGGAAGCAGCTTCGCTGTGCGGTTCATGGTCGCCCCGCCCCGCCCCCGGGAGCTCAGCGATCCCCCTGGGCTTGTTGATGGCTTGACGCTGCCGATGGCGCTCACCGCCAGCCTGCGCCTCACCCCCGAGCAGTTTGCCCAGGTGTGCGATGCCAACCCGGATGCGGTGCTGGAGCTGGCCGCCGATGGCTCCCTGATCCCCATCACCCCCACAGGCAGCGAAACGGGCGCCAGCAATGGCGAACTCTTTTTTCAAATCAAAACCTGGGCGCGAGCCAGGGGAGGCTGGATGGCATTCGACAGCTCCACCGGCTTCCGCCTGCCCGATAACTCCGTACTCAGCCCGGATGCTTCCCTGGTGGCCCTGGCGCGCTGGCAGGCCCTCAGCGCCAATGAGCGCCGCGGTTTCGCGCCCCTGTGCCCCGATCTGGTGGTGGAGCTTGCCAGTCCTAGCGATGAAGGCCCCCGGGGCCTCACCGCCCTGCGCCGCAAGATGGCCGCTTACCAGCGCAATGGCGCCCAGCTGGGCTGGCTGCTGATCCCGGAGGAGCAAGCGGTGGAGGTGTGGGGTCCCCAGCAGGCAGGGGCCGAGACCCCGCAACGGATCGCGCCAGCGTCAAGCATCTCGGCGGATCCTTTGTTCCCGGGTCTGGTGATCAACCTGGATGAGCTTTGGGCGAGCTGAAGATGATTTGCAGGCAAGGGTGAGCTGAATCGGTGAGCAGAAATTGCCCAGGCGCATCGACGGCATCCATGGCCCGCCGCACCCTGATTCATAGTGCCGACTCAACCTGCCACTCATCCAGCAACCGGGGCAGAGGAGCCGCCAGCGCCTGACGGATGCCGAGGTCCACATCCAGCAGCACCGTAGAGGCGGCAAGCTGCAATGATTTACACCAATGCGCTAAATCCAGCCCCGTTGGGCGTGCGCAGCACTGCCGCCCTTTTGTAACACGGCGAACCCTTATAGGCGGACCCGCCTATCAAACCCGGAATGATTCCGACTTGTGTGAACTTCTTGTCATCGCAAGCGATCTCACTGGTGCATTCCGCTTGCCTCCCGCTTTTAGGCGGCCAAAACAGCGTGGAAGGGGGTATTATGCGGATCCGCCTAAAACCTGTTAGACACCATGGAGGCAGCTAGTGACTGAGCATTCAGGCTGGGAGTTTTTGCTGGATGGCGACACACAAGAATTTCGAAACCTCGCACCCCGCCGGGGAACAAGGCTGTTGAACATATACGGTGGTATCGATGACTGGCTTGACTGCCCAAACGATGACTTTAGGATGACCACTCTTTACAGTGAAGGAGAGTCCAATTCAAGTGTTGTCTGGCAGGTTGGCAATGAGCTGATCAGTCTATTTAACGGTGCATCAGTGCTCTTTCAAAAGGACTACAGAAAGGCCTCGATTTACAAACTGCTTTACAACGGTCGAGAGGCTTCCTCCGCACCCGATGAGGGATCACTAGATCTCCTTGTGCCCACGGCTCTCCTCGGCCCCCCAGAATGTTCGCCTGAGCAACTGTCAGAAGAATTCTCGCATGCAAAGTTGCTAGGCGTCAGATTCCAGCTGATCCATCTGGCTACAGAGAACCAGGACGTGTACTACATTCTCAAGTACCTTGACATGGAAGCCGGCTGGTCAACATACTACAAGCTCTTAGAGGCGGTTGAATTTTTTGCCACTAAGAATTCTGTGGATTTGCGAATTGCGGATAGCAAGCGGCGCTCATTCACGAATACAGCAAACAACTTTTCCCTGTCGGGCTTTGATTCCCGACATGGATTCAAGGAGCTAGCAAAGGAAAACAAAACCGCATCAATGTCAATTCACCATGGGTACAGGTTTGTTGCGGATTTAGCAAAGAGATACCTCAAGACGATGTATTTCCAATAGGCAAGCCTTATATTATCTAATGCCACTATGCACCTGCGCCGCCTCCACCTGGCTAACGTCTTCGCCGAGGATACCCATCAGCCATTTGCTGGCGAGCGTTAGTCCCTTATGAGTAGCGATCGTCGACAAATCAGCGCAGAGGAGCTTCAAGTCTTCTTTAAGCTCATTGGCTCCGGTATTTGGTACCTTCAACATGTTGAAGACGCCCTAAGCACATATATTACTGTCAAGTCGGAGATCAAAGAAAGGGGTGGGACTAGCGCTGATAATGCAGAGCGACTGCTTTCCAAGCATCGGCGAAACACGCTTGGAACTTCTATTCGAATCGCAAAAGATAGACAAGTTCTTGATCCAGAACTGCTAACCATGCTCGAGGCTTTTAAATTAGAACGAGATTGGCTAGTGCACAGGTCGATGGACGAGAACGGCGACGACCTGTATCTCAACAATGATCGACCTAGGCTTCTACGTAGGCTAAGCAAGTTCTCTGAAGATGCCACAAGGCTACAAAGACTAATTGCACAAGAACTTGAAGACTTTGTGGTAAGCAAAGGTGTATCGCGCGAATGGATTAATCAGAAGGCCATGTCAGACGTCAACAGAGATAAGGGCATTGAGTAAGATCATGTCGATTCCCATCGAACCTCTGCCAGGTTCTCAATCACCAGCATTAACCTTGGCTAGGGGGTCAGAAATGGTGTGTGGTCTAACATCAAGATACAGAAGACGGGAGAGCGGGATGGGGGCGATGTAGAGATTCTTGCCCGCTTCTGATCTTGGGCGTTGGACCAAGCCGCTACGCGGCAGATTCAAGAATTAACCATATCGTATCACCTCGTGCGACAGGGCGCAAGGCCAAGGATGCTTAACAAAACCAGAAGAATCCACGGTTCATGGTTCTGGTGAACAGTTAAGCCACCTGAGCAGACAAGACACTGCGGGAAGCGCATTCAAC
>JBILLQ010000113.1:0-4091 GCA_044375975.1 Prochlorococcaceae cyanobacterium | reverse complement strand
CACTCTTTTCTGGTCGTCCCAGAAGCCTCTCTGACCCACCGCTGACCTGAAAACTGCTCAGCTGATTATAGCCGAAATCATGCCGTAATCAACTGTCATTTTGATTTTTCGAGGTGCCCTTATGCAAATGTGGTGAAGTGGCATATACAGGTTTAATGGAACATGCTAAAGAATATATTTCAAAATTCAATGATCATGAGGTTGGATGGTCAAACTTTGATCGTGACAAGGCAACAGTTGCTGCAGTCGCAAGCATCCTCAAGCCTGGGGGCACAAACACTGCTACGCTTTCAAACAATAACTGGGTTAGCCTAGAATCTTACCGTCAGATTCAAGAAATACAAGTTTTCTGTGGCTGGTTGGGGAACCTATTGTCGATCTCGCCTCTGCCCATAGGCAGCGCCTGACGCTGAGGGGACTTGAATCAGCTCTATTTGTATTTAGCCAACCCAGCAAAGCCTGATCGAGCTCCACCAGCGACTGTGGCTCCTAGAGCCGGTCCTGGAGATCGCGGGGGCAAATCCTGAGTTTCGTGGCATGACGGTCCCGGCACGCCGCCAGCCGACCCAGGAGGTGCTGCCATAACTGAGCCGAAGCGGCTGAGTCCGTACTAGGTTCAACTACATTAAATTAAATCCCATGGCCCAGGCGCGAGGAGACGGCACGCCTCAGACTGTGCAGTTGCCACAGGACTTACTGGAACGGATCGACCGCTACGCCACCCGCCTGGAGAACGAGTTGCATTTATCTGTGAGCCGCAGCGACGCCCTGCGCCGCTTGCTCACCCTGGCCCTGGAAGATGCCGAGGACACCGCCGAGGCCGAAGCGATCCTGCGGGCCAACGAACCCCGCGAGAGTTGGGAGGAGCTCAAAGCCGGCTCTGCCACTCCAGATCAGGCGCATGAGTCTTGACCTACCGGATTGAATTCGTCCGGTCAGCCGCCAAGGCCTACAGCCGCCTGGATCCGGTGCTGCAACCACGGGTGGTCCGTGAGCTCAACCACGCCACCCCTGACACCACCCCTTGAGCGCCGAAGCAAACTGCATCGTTCAGAAGCTCTGGAGCTTCTGAACCGTGCTCCGCTTGCTGATGAGCAGACCCAGCCGCCCTGGCCGCCTGATTATCGAGAACCCCTGCGGCGAGTGGCTTCTCGGCAAGCTGCAACGAAATGCACACCATCGCGCCCGTGCCAGAACCCGTGCGTTACTGTTATTTCAGTTGCGCGACGCCCTCGTCAGTGCGCCCAGGCCCCAGCCCGCTCTCTGTCCCTCTGGTGCCCCGCTTTGGGGTTAATCATCATGGCCACTCAGAATCCTCCACGAGAGGGGAGTATTTCCCCTTCTGTGCGCAGTTCTGCGCGCAGTTCTGTGCGCAGACTTGAGCCAACTCCAGAAAGAGCCGAGCATGTCAGCGATGTATTCCGCAGATTCTTTGTTAACGCTGAGCCAGCCAAGCATCTTCAGCTAGTTGGGCCTGATGGTGTTGCTGAAGATATCCCTTTAGAGATCTACGCGGTACTGCGGGAAGTATTTCAGCACCTAAAGGATGGTCAGGCGATCTCTTTGATTCCTGATGATACCCTTCTCACCACGCAGCAAGCGGCGGAGATTCTCAACATTTCTAGGCCTTACCTCTACAGATTGCTAGATGCGAATGAAATCCCCTTCATTCAAGTAGGCACTCACCGCAAGTTACGCCTGGCTGACGTTGAAGCGCTTCGTGAGCGTCGTCGTAACGAGAGCAGGAAGGCCCTTAATGCCATTGCTGCACTCAATGAGGAATGTGATGATTATGGCGACGATTATGGGGAAACAACGCGCGAGTGACGCCTTCACTGTTTACCAGCGTCATTGGGGCTTCGGGAGTTTTCCCAGTCTTACTAGACACATGCGCACTCTTCGGGCCCCTCTTGCGGGATGTCCTGCTTGAGGCTGGTTGGAACGGGATGTATCGTCCTCACTGGTCGAACGGAATTTTAGCGGAATTGGAAAGAAATCTGAGGCGAAAAGGCTGGGATGAAAGACGAATCAACCATTTAGGAGAGGCGCTACGAAACTCCTTCCCTGAAGCCATGGTTGATGTTCCGCTGGGATTCGAACAATGTTTGACATGCGAGCCCAAAGACAGGCATGTGCTTGCAGCAGCGATCGTCGGGGGATGCAAAGTCATCGCCAACCAGAACACGAAGGATTTCCCCAGGTCGTCTACAGAGCCTTTTGGAATCAGAGCGGTAAGACCTGGCGCATTCCTTCTTGATCTCTATCATCTCGATCGACCTCAGATGGTCGATTGTTTAAGGCGAATTGAAGCCAGGAATACTCGCTATCCCCAAACTCTCGAAGAAATACTCCACTGCAGAGGTCTCGCAACCCAGGCGCCTGTATTCGCCCGCGAGTGCTGTGAGTACCTTGGGCTGCCTAGCCCACCGGCGCATTAATGACAAACACCACCCTATGAGCGCCGAAGCCAACCGCATTGTCCAGAAACTCTGGAGCTACTGCACCGTCCTCCGCGACGACGGGCTCTCCTATGGCGACTACCTCGAACAGCTCAGCGTGCTGCTGTTCCTCAAACTCGCCCATGAGCAGACCCAGCCGCCCTGGAACCAAGGGTCTCCCGTGCCAGAGGGCTACGACTGGAGCACCCTGGTGGGAAAAGACGGCGTGGAGCTGGAAAGCCAGTACCGCCGCGTCCTGGAGCACCTAGGCAAACAGCACGGCCTGCTCGGGCTGGTGTTCCGCAAGGCCCAGAACAAGATCCAGGATCCCGCCAAGCTCAAACGCCTGATCTCGGATCTGCTCGATAAGGAGCGCTGGATGATCCTCAGCGCCGACATCAAGGGCGATGCCTACGAAGGCCTGCTGGAGCGCAATGCCCGCGACACCAAGAGCGGAGCGGGGCAATACTTCACCCCCAGGCCCCTGATCGACGGAATCATCGAATGCCTCGCCCCTCAGCCGGGGGAAACGATGATCGACCCCGCCTGCGGCACCGGCGGCTTCCTGATCGCCATGTTCCTGTACATCGTGGCGCATTTCCGTGAGATGACCCGGGAGCAACGGGATCACCTGCGCCACCAGGCCCTGCACGGCACCGACATCGTGCAGTCGGTGATCCGGCTCTGTGCCATGAACCTGCTGCTCCACAACGTGGGGCCCACGGCAGTTCAGATCGACGAGGTGCGGCGCCAACTTCTGGCCGAAGGGGTGCCGCCTGATCAGGTGGACGAGCAACTCGATGCCCTGCTGCCGGTGCGCACGGACGATGCTCTGCGGCAGCTGGGATCCAGGCGCTACAACATCGTGGCTACCAATCCACCCTTCGGGCGCAAGTCGTCGATCAAGGTGATCGGTGAGGAGGGCGCCGCGGGCAGCGAAGCGATCACCTACGAACGGGACGACTTCTGGGCCACCACCTCCAACAAGCAGCTCAACTTCCTACAGCACATCAAATCGCTGCTCAAGATCAACGGCCGTGCCGCCGTGGTGATTCCCGACAACGTGCTCTTCGAAGGGGGCGCCGGTGAGGTGATCCGCCTCAAGCTCCTCCATGAGTGCGACGTACACACCCTGCTGCGCTTGCCGACCGGCATTTTCTACGCCCAGGGGGTGAAGGCGAACGTGCTCTTCTTTGATCGCCGGGCCGGCAGTGCCCAGGCAAGTACCAAGCGGCTCTGGGTCTACGACCTGCGCACCAACAAGCACTTCACCCTCAAGACCAACCCACTACAGCGCTCCGATCTCGATGAGTTCGTGGGGCTCTACAAACCTGGCGCAATCGATCAGCGCCAGCCCACCTGGAGTGAGGAGTCCCCCGATGGCCGCTGGCATTGCTATGAGCTGGAAGACCTGCTGGCCCGCGACAAGATCAGCCTCGATCTGTTCTGGCTAAAGGACGAAAGCCTGCTCGATTCCGACGCTCTCCCTCACCCCGATGTAATCGCCGCCGAGATCGCAGATGACCTGCGCAGCGCCCTGGAGCAAATGGAGGAGATCCTCGGGGATCTAGAGCTGAGCCCGCAAGGCTGAGTGGCTCGGCGCACCCAAATTCTGCTGATGTTGGAGGAGATCGATCGCTGCGGGGCTGTGGG
>JBILLQ010000087.1:0-12837 GCA_044375975.1 Prochlorococcaceae cyanobacterium | reverse complement strand
TCGTTCAGGAAGGCCGGGTTGGTCTTCGCCAGCTCGCGATAGATCTTTACCGCTTCTTCCGTGGGGGCCAGCGCCTCCTGGCGGCGGCCCAGTTCGCTGTAGGTGATGCCCAGGTTGTTCAGGGAACGGGCCAGATCGTTCAGGAAGGCCGGGTTGGTCTTCGCCAGCTCGCGACGGATTCTCACCGCTTCTTCCGTGGGGGCCAGCGCCTCCTGGCGGCGGCCCACGGCACTGAGCAGCAGCCCCATCCAGGTTTGGCTTTTCGCCCGGTAGGGATCATTGCTTGGCAGGTTGGCGTTCACCCAGGCCATCAGCTGCTGGATCAGTGCCAAGGCCTGCTGCGGTTCACCGCGCCCATAGAGCTCACTGGCTTTCTTCTCCAGAGCCAGGATCTCCGGCGGGATCTCTGATTTCGCTTGAGCCAGCAGCCCTGCATTCGACCTGCTTTCCGGAGCGGGGACCCGCTCCAGCGCCCCCACGGGCAAGGCCACCAGGAGCGCCAAGGGGGCCCACAGGAGCTTGGCTGTGCTGACGCTGGGGAATCGGCGTGTCATGGAAGCAAAGCTCTGGCGCCATTTTGGCCTGTTACCGCAGTTCCTGCAGCTCGTGCGGCCCCATTCATTCACCCCAGTGAGCGCAGTTGATGATCCAGATGTTGCCGTGCCCGGTGGTGAGATGGCTGGAGGAGATGCCGCTAACTCTTGGTGCCATAGCCCCTGGGACCAGCTGGCAGACCTCGGTGAGTACCGGCCAGGTGGAAACGAAAGTGCCGGTGTGTTCCAGGGTGGCACCGCGAAAGCTGGAGCTGCTCACGATCGTGAGGATGGGCCATTCTCGATTGGGTTCACGGCTGCAGGATTTGTCGTCTCGCGGCTGCAGCCGCCTCCAGGATGTCATTCAGGTAGGCACTGGGATCACGCTGCATAGATCTCTTGCTTGCTCGCTTCGATCGACTGCTTGATGTAGGGGTTGCGCACAGCATCCGCCATCACCAGATCAACCCGGGAAGCTAGGCCCTGGCGCAATTCGTTCAACAGGGCGAAGTATGTCTTATTGAGGTTGGAGGCATCCAACGGCTGGAATTCCACCAGTAGGTCGATGTCGCTCTCACCGGGCCGGTAATCGGGCCGCAGCAATGAGCCGAAGGCATGCAGGCGCGCCACATGGTGCCGACGACAGGCGGCAGCAATCGCATCGAGCTGGGGCTGGGCAAGGGCGATGCTCATGGCACCAGGGCGATCGGCGGCGGGCATCGCGGCGGCGGTTGGTGACGGGGACTCTGTAGCAGGATCATGACCCCTTGGGCTGGCCAACTCTGACCGGATTCACCCCACCTGGGAGCCCAGGGCCCCATCGCCAGCCCGGCGGTGCCTGGGCGGCCCAGCAATCGCCCAAATCGTCCATGCCCCAAGGGGCTGGTGAGTGCAGGCAGACCTGCACCGTGCTGGGCTGCGATGCCTCTGGGGTGGAGGGCCTGTCTGCGGCTTCCCAGGCCAGCCTGCGGGCCGCGGCGCTGGTGGCGGCGCCGCGCCGCTTGCTGCCCCAGCTGGAGCAGTGGTTGCAGGGCTCTGGCGCCCCAGCTGCCCCTGCCCCTGCCTCTGGCACCCCTGCAGCCGGCATCTGGCCTGGGCGGCTGATCGCCAGCGACCAGCCGGATCTGCTGATGGAGGAGTTGGCCCTGGGCTTTGGGGCGGCCCTGCCGATGGTGGTGCTGGCCAGTGGCGATCCGCTCTGGTTTGGCATTGGACGGCTGCTGCTGCAGCGGTTTGGCGCTGAGCGGCTGCGGTTCCAGCCAGCCCCCACTTCGCTGCAGCTGGCCTTCGCTCGCATTGGCCGCCCCTGGCAGGACGCCAGTTGGATCAGCCTGCACGGCCGCGATAGCGAGCCCCTGGCCGCCGCCCTGCAGCGGCGGCCCCCCGCCCTGGCGGTGCTTACCGATCCGGGCCGCGGCGGTGCCGAGGCGGTGCTGACCCTGTTGAGGGCTTCCGGCCTGCAGCGGGCCTATGGGGTGTGGCTGTGCGAGCGCCTCGGACACCCCGAGGAGCTGGTGCGGCGTCTCGACCCGGAGCTGCCCCTGGTTGATCTGGGGGACCCCCTGCAGCTGGTGCTGCTGATTGCCGAGCCCCCCGCCCCGCCCGCCAATCCGGAAGATCTACCCCTGTTTGGCATTGACGATGGTTTGTGGCTGCAGCATGCCGATCGCCCCGGCCTGATGACCAAGCGGGAGGTGCGCGTGCAGGTGTTGGCGGATCTGGAGCTGCCGGCCCGTGGCGTGCTCTGGGACCTGGGCGCCGGCGTCGGTTCCATCGGCCTGGAGGCCCTGCGCCTACGGCCCTCTTTGGCCCTCTGGGCCCTGGAGCGCCGAGGTGGATCAGCCGCCCTGATCGCTGCCAATGCCGAGCGGTTGGGGGTGAGCCCGGCCAGCATCCAGGAGGGCCAGGCCCCGGAGGCCCTCAGCGGTTTTCCCGATCCCGATCGGGTGGTGATCGGCGGCGGCCGCGAGCGTCAGGCGGTGCTCCAGGTGGTGCTGGCGCGGCTGCGGCCGGGGGGCCTGGTGGTGATCCCCCTGGCCACCCTGGAATCCCTGGCCGAATTGAAGGCACCGCTGCAGGCCAGTGGCCTGCGCATTTCTGTGAGTCAACACCAGAGCTGGCGCGGTGCCCCGCTGGCCGATGGCACGCGCCTGGCGCCGATGAACCCGGTGCTGGTGCTGAAGGGCAAGCGCTATTGAACTGGTCGCCTCAGCTGGTCGATTGAGCTGGTTGCGGCATGCGGCACTTGCCGATGCCTCAAAAAATATTTGGATGGCGCAAAGGTTATCTGGATGCCGAAAAGATTATTCACTGGCAGGATCGCTGAAACAACGATCTTTATGGCGATTTCCCCGAGCCTGCCCCAGGGCAGGCTCCAGAACCTATGTAACTGCCCCAGGGCAGGCTCCAGAGCCTACTTAGCTGTTTTAGAGCCTGCTTAAGGTGACATGAGAGGACTTAGTCAGGGGCCTTGAGCTCGATCGCGGCCTCACTGCCTACCTTTAGACCCAGCGCTTCTGCTTGGCCCGCGGCCAATTCCACCACGCTTTCCACCAGTTCATCGGGTCCGTAGGCGCGGCAGGGCAAGTGCATGCAGGGCTTGGTTTTGGCCTCAATTGCCACCACCCGCTGGTCGCGAATGAACAGCATGTCCAGGGGCTCTGGGGTGCGGTGCATCCAAAAGCGGGCCAGGGTTGGGCTGCCGAAGTCAAACCACATGCCCCGCAGCGTTGGTAATGCCGGCCGCAGCTGCAAGCCAAAGCTGAACTGGCGCTCTCCCCGCGGCACCTCCAGGCCGATGCAGCGACCGCCCGGCAGGCACCAGCGCGCCTCAACCGGCAGGAATTGGGGCGGGCTTGCCAGCGCCGGCCGCGCGACAGGAGAGCTCGCCACTGGCGCCCCCTTCCCTGCTGCCACCAGCAATCTGGCCGGGACAGGTAGCGCCGCCTGGCTGCTAGTCACCACCAGGTTGTGAGTAATTGACCGGCTAGGGGTACTGTCCAGGCCGGGAATGATTGCCAATCCAGGAATCACCGCCAGTCCGGGAATCACCGCCAGTCCGGGAATCACCGCCAGGCCGGGAATGATTGCCAATCCAGGAATCACCGCCAGGCCGCTAATAACCGTCAGTCCAGTAATGGCAGCCAGGCCGGGAATCAGGGCGGCTGGAATTGATGCTAATCGGGGCGGTTGATATGGCGGTCTTGGCTTCATGGAGTGATTTCGGGCTGGCTGTGGGGCAGGCGCTCAGCCAGGCAGTAGCCCTGGCCCCGCACGGTGTGCAGCAAACGGCGCTCGCCCCCCTGCTCCAGTTTCTGGCGCAAGTAGCGCACGTATACCTCGATTACATTGCTGGCGGTGGCTTGCTGATCTTTCCACACATTGCGGAGGATTTGATCCCTGCTCACCACCGTACCTTTGCGCTCTATAAACAGCAGTAAAAGCTGATATTCCCGGGCGGTAAGGGCCACTGACCTGCTTCCTCGCTTCACCTGGCGACCCATCGGATTCACCACCAGATCCGCCACCTGCATCAATTGGATTGGGATTTGGGCCCGTTGGGATATTTCCAGGTGCAGCCGCAGTCGCATCAGTAGATCACTGGGTCCCTGCTGGGACAGCCAGAAGTCGTCGGCGCCGCAGCTGAGGCATTGCACCCGGCCCTCGACGCTGTCGGTCCCCACATCCAGCAACAGCGGAATGGTGGCGTAACGCTGCCTGAGCTCAGCGATTCGATCCCGGGCACTGGCCGAGAGCAGTACCGCCTGGGGGGCTGGCAGGGGCTCCACCTGTGGCTCCATCTGCGGGGCCATCTGCTCGGTGGCGCCAGTTTCCAGCAGCGGCCTGTAGCCGGAAGCCTGCAGGCGAGTGGCTAGGGCCAGCGCTTCTTTACCGAGGAGCAGCACCACCGGGGCGTCGGTTTCAGGGGCTTCGCTCATGCCGGTGCCGGCAAGCTGCCGTCCAGGTGGGCGCCCGGTTTAGCCACGTGGGGCAAGCCCCAGCCCAACTTGTTGCGCAGCACCTGGAAAAACTCGTGATCCCCAAGCCTCACAAAACGCACCGGATGATCGCTGCGTCGAATCAGCACGCGATCCTCGGGCCAGATGTAACAGCCGGCACTGCCATCCACCACCATCATCAGCCGCTCGGGAGTGGCGGGAAAGATCGTCACCGGCTCGAGATCGCTGAATACCAGGGCCCGGGAGGCCAGGGAGTGGGGGGCGATCGGGGTCACCTGCAGCACGGGGCAATTGGGTGTGATCACCGGGCCGCCGGCACTGAGGGCATAGGCCGTGGAGCCGGTGGGGGTGGAGAGGATGACGCCGTCGGCGGCGATGTCCACGGGCACGTGGCGGCCGATGGCAATCTCGAAATGGCACATGGAGGTGAGTGGCTCCCGGTGCAGGGCCATCTCGTTGAGGCAGAGCACCTCCCAGCGGCGCTGTTCACCACGCATCACGCTGACGATCAGCATTGTGCGCTCTTCCACCTTCCAGTCCCCGGCGATCACCCGATCGAGAACGCTGTCCAGATGGCTGAGGTAGGCCTCGGCCAGGAAACCCAGGTGACCGGTGTTGATGGTGAGGATCGGCACGCCGATCGGTGCCGTCTGGCGAGCGGCCGAGAGCACGGTGCCATCGCCGCCGAGCACCAGGGCCAGGCTCAGATCGGCAGCGAAACTGGCGGGCACGCAGGCGGCGAAGCCCCGGGTGCGCAGGTATTGGTCGGGGTTGGCGAAGCCCACCATGCCGCCGGAGCTACTCACCCGCACCACCTCCATGCCGGCTTTGCGCAGGCGGGCCTCAATGGTGTCGCCGGTGGTGACGGCCAGGTTTTTGCCGTCATTCACGATCAGTCCAACGCGGGGCACCGATCGAGGGCAGGGGGCTAACGGAGTTTATGGCGAGCGGTCGCCTCTGGCTCAGAACTGCTCCAGGAAGCGCAGATCGCCGGTGAACAGGCGGCGGATGTCGTCGATGCCGTGGCGCACCATGCAGAAGCGCTCCACCCCCAGGCCGGCGGCAAAGCCACTCCAGCGCTCCGGATCGAGGCCCATGCCGCGGATCACGGCTGGATCCACCATGCCGCAGCCCATCACCTCCAGCCAGCGGCCGCGCCATTGCACGTCCACCTCGGCCGAGGGTTCGGTGAACGGGAAGTAGCTGGCCCGGAACCGCACTGGCAAATCCCCAAAGAACTGCTGCAGAAATGTGGTAACCGTGCCGCGCAGGTGGCTGAAGTCGAGGCCTTCATCCAGGGCCAGCAGCTCTACCTGGTGAAACACGGGCGAGTGGGTGGCATCCACGGCATCGCGGCGATAGACCCGGCCCGGGGCCACTATCCTCACCGGCGGTGGATTGTTCTCCATGTGACGGATCTGCACCGGCGAGGTGTGGGTGCGCAGCAGCCGCCCATCCCCCAAATAAAAGGTGTCCTGCATATCCCGGGCTGGATGGTGCTCGGGGATATTTAGAGCGGTGAAATTATAGTAATCCGTTTCAATCTCTGGCCCTTCTGATACTCGGTAGCCGAGGCCGGCGAAGATGTCAACCACCTCCTCAATTGTGCTGATCAGGGGGTGGCGGTGGCCCGGGGGGGTGTAGCTGCAGGGGGTGGTGACATCAATGCTCTCCTTGGCGATGCGCTCGGCCATGGCCCGCGACTTCACCGCCTGCACCCGCTCGCTCAGCAAGCTCTGCAGCTGCTCTTTGAGCAGATTGGCCCGCTGGCCCACCAGGGGCCGCTCGTCGCCGGGCAATTTGCCCATCGCCCCCAGCACCGCCGAGAGGCGACCCTTCTTGCCCAGCCAGCTCACCCTCAGGTCCTCAAGCTGGGCGGCGCTGGAGGCCGCCTGGATTTCGGCGGCAGCGACCTGCTCCAGGGCCTCTAGTTGGTCGGTGAGCTGCTGCAGGGAAACGGTGGCGCTCACGACGGTGTCGGGCTTGGGGGCAAGGGACAGACTGTACGAATCAGCCCCCTGTGCCGGCCATGGAGCCCCTAAGGATCCTAATTAGCAACGACGATGGGGTGTTCGCGGAGGGGATCCGCAGCCTGGCGGCGGAGGCCGTGGCCCGGGGCCATCAGGTGAGCGTGGTTTGCCCCGATCAGGAGCGCTCGGCCACCGGCCATGGCCTCACCCTGCAGACCCCGATTCGGGCCGAGCGGGCCGATCAGCTGTTCGTGGAGGGGGTGCGGGCCTGGGCCTGCAGCGGCACCCCCAGCGATTGCGTCAAGTTGGCCCTGTTTTCCCTATTGGATCACTGGCCCGATTTAGTGCTGTCGGGCATCAATCATGGCCCCAATCTCGGCACAGATGTGCTCTACTCCGGCACCGTGAGTGCAGCGATGGAGGGCACGATCGAGGGGCTGCCAGCCCTGGCCGTGAGCAGCGCCGACTACCGCTGGCGCCAATTTGCCGCCGCCGCCGAGCTGGCCCTGGATGTGGCGGAGCGGATGTTGGCCGCGGGTTGGCCCCCCAGCACCCTGCTCAACCTCAACGTGCCACCCCTGCCGGCGGAGCAGATCGGGCCCCTGCGCTGGTGCCGCACGGCGGTACGCCGCTACACAGACCAGTTTGAGCAGCGGGTGGATCCTCGCGGGCGCAGCTATTACTGGTTGGCCGGTGAGGTGGCCAACGACCTGGAGGCCCAGGTGGCGGGACCGGCGCACTGGCCCGTCGATGTGGCCCAAGTGCAGGCGGGCGGCGTGTCGCTTTCGCCCTTGCAACCGGAGATCTTCTGGCGCGGCGACTGGGCCTCCCTGCCACCTTTGCAACCTTGAGCTTTAGCTGGCGCCTGAGCTTCAGCTGCCGCTTTAGTTTCAGGTGGCGGTAGAGGAGCGGTGGATGCGCTGAAGCAGCCAGAGGCTGATCCAAAGGCCGATCAGGTGGCCGAACAGCACCTGGGTGTTGCCCAGCACCGAGAACATCTCGATCGAGGTGATCGGCAGACCCACCACCCGGCCGGCGGTGCCGGGCGCCATTTGGATCTGGGCACCGAAGAAGCCAGGCACCTGTTGAGAGGCCTGAATACAGAGGCTGCCGGCCAGGGACTGATAGCCGAGTACCGCCAGGGTGAGCCCGGCCAGGTCGGCCAGGATGCCCCGCTTGATCAGCCTTGAGGTCTCCCCCTTGCTGGGGCGCACGGGGGCGTCCAGGGCCCGGCCGCAGCGGATCAGCAGCCCGCTCTGCCAGATGGACCAGATCAGTAAGAAGAAGGCCAGGGTGGTGAGCGAGAGCCCTGGTCCCAGACCCAGGGCCCGGGAGGAATTGGCGGCCATGCGCCCACCGATGTTGTTGAACAGCAGCACCCCCAGCACCACCACGGCCAGGAGCACCTGGGCCCACAAGCGCAGCCAGCCCAGCCGCCGCAGGGCTGCCGAAATGCGTTGAATATCCAGTCGATCGGCCATGGCCGCCCCGCTGGGGCCTGGCCCCCACACTGCTCCCAAATTGCCATGCCAGCTGGGGCTGGAACCACTGGGTGGCAGGATCCCAGCCAAGCTGCCCGCCCCCATCGCGTTGATTCCCCTGCGCTCACCCCTGGACGCCCTGCGGCCCACGGCGATCGCCCTGGGCAGTTTCGACGGCTTGCACAGGGGGCATCGCCGGGTGATCGAGGCGATCGCCTCTGGCGGCCCATCGGGCCAGGCCATCCCCACGGTGGTCAGTTTTTGGCCCCATCCCCGCGAGGTGCTTTACGGCGATACCCGCTTGCGGCTGGATCTGCCAGAGGAGAAGCTGGAGCTGCTCTCCCCCCTGGGTATCCGCCAGTTGGTGCTGGTGCCGTTCAATCGCGAGCTGGCGGCCCTCAGCCCCGAAAGCTTCGTGGAGCAGGTGCTGGTGGGCCAGCTGCAGGCCAGCTGCATCGCCGTCGGCGATAACTTCCGTTTCGGGGCGGGTCGCAGTGGAGACAGCGCCGCCTTGGCGCACATCGCCGCGGGCCTGGGGGTGCGGGTGAGCGTGCTGCCGATGCTCTGGGATGGTGCTGAGCGGGTGAGCAGCAGCCGCATCCGCCGGGCCCTCGCCGCCGGAGATCTTGGCGAGGCCAAGCGGCTGTTGGAGCGGCCCTACCGCTTCAGCGGGGTGGTGGTGCAAGGCCGGGGTCTGGGGCGCCAGTTGGGTTGGCCCACCGCCAATTTGCAGGTGGATGGCCGCAAGTTTTTGCCTCGGGAAGGGGTTTATGCCGCCTGGGCCTGGCTTGGGTCGCAGCGATGGGCGGCGGTGATGAACCTGGGGCCCCAGCCCACCGTGGATCCAACCGCCCCTTCCTCGGTGGAGGTGCATCTTTTGGATTATCAGCAGCAGTTGCTCGGTGAGTCGCTGCGGGTGGAGCCCCTGGCCTGGATACGTTCCCAGCAGAGATTTCAGGATGTGCAGGCCCTCAGCGACCAGATTGGCCGCGATGCCGAGCTGGCACGGCAGACCTGCCAGACGCAAGCAGATATAGAGCAAATTAACTATTAAAGTTAAAAAGATTCTAAAAAATCTGGGCTACAGCTGAGGGCGGCCATGGAGCCGGAAGAGTTTGCAGAATGCAGAAGTGCAAAAATAGTGATTATCAAAAGCTTCCTTGACCGCAACGAAATCAGTTTGATTTAGATTTGATCGGGTTGATTTAGCTCCAGCTACACACAGCATGGCCCTCGTAAGGGCTGGCCTTGCAAATGGTCACCCCGATTCTCGCCAGATCAGAGCGGTGAGATTTGGGATTTTTGGGGCTGCCTTGAATCGTTTCTAGCCCTGAGGCTGGCTGTTCAAGCTTTGGCTGCCCTCAGGCTGTCGGGTAGGCGTGGGTAAGGCCCCAGCCGATAAAAACGGCGATGCCCCCCAGCAGCAGAATTCCAGATATCAGCACCAGCATGGGGCTGTCAGATCCACCCTGCTCCATTGCCTTCTATCCAGCGCCCGCTCACCTTAAGCAGCCCCCCAAACGCCTCCATGGTCTCCGCTGTCAATCCCACACCTGGCCAACCGGCAACTGAGCTTGCGGTGCATCGCCTGCTGGATGCCAACTTGGATCGAGCCCGCGAGGGCCTGCGGGTGCTGGAGGACTGGGCTCGCTTTGGCTTGGATCGTGCCGATCTGGTGGCCCGCTGCAAGCACCTGCGCCAGCGCCTGGGCAGCTGCCATGCCGATCGGTTCAAGCTGGCGCGCCACACCGCCACCGATCCGGCCACCGGCATGGGCCACCCCGCCCAGGCGGAGCGCCTCAGCCCAGGCCAGATTCTGGCCGCCAATGCCGGTCGGGCCCAGGAAGCACTGCGGGTGATCGAGGAATTTGCCCGCAGCGGCGAGCCCCAGCTGGCGCAAGAGGCCGCTGCGGTGCGCTATGAGCTCTATGACTTGGAGGTGGATCTGCTGCGGGCCAACCTTTTGCAGTCGAGCGGTGCCGAACGCCGCCAGCTATTGCAGCGCTGTCACCTCTATCTGGTGACTAGCCCGGTGCCCAACCTGGTGGAAATGGTGACCGGTGCCCTCGCCGGCGGGGTGCGCCTGCTGCAATACCGAGCCAAGCCGGGGGCCACGGCGGCCGATGGCAGCCCCCTCAGCGATGGCGAAAGGTTGCAGCAGGCGCGGCAGCTGCGCCAACTCTGCGCCCGCCATGGGGCCCTGTTCATCGTCAATGACCGCATCGATCTGGCCCTGGCGGTGGAGGCCGATGGGGTGCATTTGGGCCAGGGGGATCTGCCCCCCGCCGTGGCCCGGGCCCTGCTGGGACCGGACCGCCTGATCGGCCGCAGCACCCATGGCCTGGAGCAGATCCAGCAGGCCGTGGCCGATGGCTGTGACTACGTGGGGGTAGGCCCGGTGGCGGCGACCCCCACCAAGCCCGGCCGCCTGCCGGTGGGCCTGGAGGCCGTGAGCAATGCCGCCGCCGCTTGTCCAATTCCGTTTTTTGCCATCGGTGGCATCGATGCGCCTGGCCTGCCGGCGCTGCGGGCCGCCGGTGCCACCCGGGTGGCGGTGGTGCGGGCGATCACCGAGGCGGCCAATCCGGAGGCCAGCGCCCAGGAGCTACTGGCGGCCTTGGAGTGCGAAGCATGAGCGCCTCCGCCAACGATGAGCCGCAAATGGCTGAGCCACAAATGGCAGACCCGCAAAAGGCTGAGATCCAGTTGCGGGTGAATGGCGAGCCGCGTAGCTGTGGCGCGGGGCTCAGCCTGGATCAGGCCCTGGAGCAGCTCGGCTATCGCCCCCAGTTGGTGGTGGTGGAGTTCAACGGCACGATCCTGCCCCGCAGCCGCTGGAGTGAGCAGCCGGTGGTGGAATCCGACGTGCTGGAGGTGGTCACCATCGTGGGTGGTGGTTCCTAGATTTTCGGACATCCGCCCTGGCGACTTGGCGCTTCCCACCCGCTCCCCTTCCATGCGGCGCTGCCTGAGCTGGCTGGCCCTGCCAGCCCTGCTGATCTCTTTGTTGTTGGTGCATCCCGAACCCAGTGCCGCCGCCAGTGGAGGCCGCATCGGTGGCGGCAGCTTTCGCTCTGCTCCGTCGATGCCCCGCAGCTATGGCGGTGGCGGCTATGGCGGCTATGGCGGTGGTGGCTATGGAGGGGGTGGGGGCTATCGCGGCGGTTTTGGCGGTGGCATTGGCTTCCCCTTCCTGCTGCCGATCTTTGGCTTTGGTGGCGGCGGCCTGTTTGGCTTTTTGTTGCTGATGGCTGTAGTGGGTCTGATCGCCAATGCCCTGCGGGGCGGTGGCGGTGGTGGACCAGCCCTCTCCTATGGCGATGGCCCCATGGCCAATGCTGTTCGTCCTGATGGGCCTGTGTCGATCGCCCAGGTGCAGCTGGGCCTCTTGGCCTCTGCCCGCGAGTTGCAAGCTGATCTGCGCCGCTTGGCCGCCACTGCCGACACCTCTAGCAACCTGGGGCTGCAGAGGGTGCTGCAGGAGACCAGCCTGGCCTTGCTGCGCCATCCAGATCTCTGGGTGTATGCGGCGGTGGAGGTGGGCCAGGTGCCCTTTGCCTCGGCGGAGAGCACCTTCAATCGCCTCTCGATGGCGGAGCGCTCCAAATTGGATCGGGAGCTCACCACCAATGTGCAGGGGCAACGGGCCGATGAGCTATCCAAGAAGGTGGGAGATAGCGATGCCACCAGCGACTTCATTGCCATCACCCTGCTGCTGGCCAGCCGCAGCCGGCTCAACCTCCAGGGCGGTGGCAGTGGGGAGGCCCTGCGCAACAGCCTGCAGGTAGTAGGCGGCGTGAGCGCCGATGACCTGCTGGCTTTAGAGGTGATCTGGCAACCGGAGGGAATCGGCGAGGTGCTGAGTACTGAACAGCTGATTACCGCCTATCCGCAACTGTCACATCTATAGGTTTTTCTATCTATGTAAGGGGGCGGGCCGGCTCGCCGTGGGCCTGGCCCTGATAACGCTTGAACCCAGTCCACAGGGCTTGACGCAGGCTGCTCATATGGCTAAGGGATAGGCCCAATCCGGCCTAGGTGAGCGGGCTTGCCACAGCTTGCATCTACTGCTATGGCGCTGTTGTGGCAGCCGGCGGATCGTGGCTGGGGAGAAGCTATTCATGCATTTTTTAAGCCCCACGAATGGCCGCATCGCTGCCATTCGTGGGGCTTCATGTGGGGAAATTAACCGGGCTATTTCAGGCCGCTTTGACGACAGGTTTGCTCACTATCTAGGCATTGCTGCAGCGCCATCCCGGCGACATACCGGTGGGAACCGACCTAGGAGCTGCTGACTTTCCAGTGCTGGCTGCGGATCGCGAGGAGACGCTGGTTGATTTTCTGTTTTTGCCCCCAGCTTCCCCTGTTCGCCTCGCCGCTCTTCCCTCCGCTTTGGTGCCTTTCCGGCGCTGAAATGCCTTGCTCCGGCCCGAGCTTCCTTGGTCCTCCCTCTGAATTGCCGCTGCTCCGCCCCCAGCATTCGTTTTCCTCGCCTCTGCTTTGTGCCCTGCCGTGCGTCTGAATTGACCTTTCCTGCGGGAAGCGCGCGCCTTGGCCGCCTCTGTTTTGCCTTTGCGCTCCGGAAGCCCGCGCTTTTTCTGCGGGTGAAATGCCTTGTCCTGTGACTTGCCAGCGGCAAGCGAGGAGTGTTTTGGAGCGTGAGAGCAGTGGGTGAGAGCAGTGGGTGAAAGCGTTTGTGGGGCAGTGTTTTGTGGGAAAAGTGGCCTGGTTGGCAGTGTGGGCGTGAGTGGGGTGATAGGATTTTGGACTGCGCAACCGAAGGGGAACCCCGAGGGAGCGCGGTCTACGACGAAGAAGGCGAGAGCCGACGGTGTTGTAGGTTTTCTGAGTTGCCGAGAGGCAACGCGCCACCGAGAGCCCTGGGTGACTGGGG
>JBILLQ010000027.1:0-39261 GCA_044375975.1 Prochlorococcaceae cyanobacterium | reverse complement strand
GGGCGTCGTTCCAAACCACCCGCGCACAGCCGAACGCCTTTGCCAGCGCCATCTGTTGATGGGGGTGCGGGTAGAGGCGGTAGCGGTAGCGTTGCTTCACATCAACCATCATGCCAACGTTGCGGTGCAATGGCGCAACTACCACTTAAACGAAGTAGACACAGCATTTTGAGGCCGATTATTCCATAAGCCTTTGTTTCCAAATGCCGCAAAAAAGCTTGGGCGACGCTGCACTGGAGCGGATGCACGGAGTCTTTTTGGGCGTCGCAGAAAAAATGGGATTCTAACTGTTGGAGCTGACCGGCGAGGCGAACAACTTTGCTGATGGTGGGGGACGGGCAGCTGCTGGTCGAGTACCCGCCGTCGCTCTCGGTCTCGACGCTGGTAAACCACCTCAAGGGCGTCAGCAGTCGGATGCTGCGCAAGGAGTTCCCTGAGCTGGCAGCCCGTGGCGCACACCTCTGGACGCCCAGCTACTTCG
The DNA here is from genome assembly GCA_044375975.1 of Prochlorococcaceae cyanobacterium. Lineage (GTDB taxonomy): Bacteria > Cyanobacteriota > Cyanobacteriia > PCC-6307 > Cyanobiaceae > UBA5018. The sequence continues at coordinate 38,780 of JBILLQ010000027.1, read as the reverse complement.
CCGCTTCCGCTGGCGATGCGCCGATTGAACGGCCCAGGGAGTATGTGGAGGCTCAGGAAAAACCGTCCTGAAGGAAGGGGTTTGTATCCCAGAACAGCCACTGATCAGGGCCAGGGCGCCCTGGGGGGCCAACAGATCCACCAGGGCATCGAAGTGCTGGTCGGTGTGGCTCAAGCTGGCCACCCACTGCACGGCATCTATGCCCATGGCCGCCAATTGGGGCCGCAGGGGTAGCTGGTGATCGATCACCTGGTGGGCCCCGCAGCGGCGCGCCCAGGCCTGGCCCTCGGGCTGGGAAGCGGTGGCCACCAGGGTGAGGTTGGTGAGCTGGCGCGCCAGTTGCAACAGCATCGAGCCCACCCCCCCAGCTCCAGCCACCACCAGCAACACCCGGCCGGCGGCATCGGCCCCCTGGGGCAGGCGCAGCCGATCAAACAGCAATTCCCATGCGGTGAGCGAGGTGAGAGGCAGGGCCGCCGCCTCAGCTGGCCTGTGCGATTGGGGCGCCCGAGCCACCAGCCGCCAATCCACCAACTGCAGTTCGGCATTGCAGCCCGCTCGATTCAGGGCCCCGGCATACCAAACCCGATCGCCCACGGCAAAGCCGCCCGTCCGCTGGCCCAGGGCCTCCACCCTGCCCACGGCATCCCAGCCCAGCAGCCGCCAGCCCCCCGGCGGCGGCAGCTCCCGGCGGCGCACCTTCACATCCACCGGATTCACGGCCACCGCCTCCACCCGCACCAGCAGATCGTCAGCCCCCGGACTGGGATCGGGTAACTTGATATCGACTAAGTATTCGGGGCTGAGTTGGTATTGAGGATCGGCTAAGTGTTGGGGATTGAGTTGGTATTGAGGATCGGGTAATTGTTGGGGATCGAGAAATTGTTGAGGATGGTCTAGCGATGCCGGGTGCCGATAGCCAACCGCGCGCATGGGGCCCTGGGAAGTGAGGTCAAGCCAGCCTGGCAAGCAGGGCTCGATGCCGGGCGGCGCTGGCCCGCAGCCGCTCCAACCTGGGCAGCGATGGCGGCTGGTCTAAGCAGCGCTGCCATTGGGCCTTGAGGTTGAACGGGGCTGGGTTGTCCAGGGGCGTGCAGAGGCAGCCCAGATCCGCTGCTGCGGCATTCACCTTCGGGTCGTAACTGAGGGCGGCGGTGGGGGCACCGCAGTTGGCCGCCAGGATCAGGCCGTGCAGCCGCATCGCCAATACCAGGCCGGCGCCGGCGCACAGCTCCATCACCTCGGCTGGTCGCTCCATCAGCAGCTCCCGGCTGCGGCTGAGCAGGGCGGGGCTGAGCAAACCTTGCTGCCGTAGCGAATCGAGCAGCCCCCTGTCCTGGTGGGCGTGAAATGGCAGCCAGATCAGCTCCCGATCCGGTGCCAGTTGCTCCAGGGCCCCTAGCCAGGGTTGCCAGGCTGCGCCTTGCAGTTGGCTGGTGGGCCGAAAACAGAGCACGATTGGTCCGCCCTGGCCATGCCAGCCCGGGGCCGCCAGGCTCCAAACCGGATCGGCCGCCACATTTTCCTGCACCTCCCGCCAGCCAAGCGATGCGGCCAGCTGGGCGGAGGCCTGATCGCGCCAGCTGCAGGCGGTCACCAGCGTCAGCAGCCCTCGCACCAGCAGGCGACTGCGGCGGCGTCTGAGCGGTCCCAGCCCCTGGGCCCAGAGCAGCACGGGCTTGGCCTGGATCCTGGCGGCAAGGATCAAGGCGGCGTAATAGAGCAGGCTGGCAAAGCTGGTGGCGTCCTGCAGCAGGCTGCCGCCACCAAGCACCAGCGCATCACTGCGCCCCAGGGCGGTCAGTACAGCTCCCAGCTGGCGGCGATCGACGCTGGCCAAGCCAAACCGCTCCGCCACCAGCGCCTGGTCATGGGCGGTCACGGTGGGCCGGCAACCTGGCGGCAGTTGGCTGATCAACACCTCCAAGAGGGCGTCGTCCCCCAGGTTGTGCTCGCCGTAGTACCCCACCAATAGGGGCTGGAGGGGCTGGGCCACTGGGGCGACGCGCGAAAGCAAACTATGCTTATCACGGGTTCTGTCTCGCCGCCACGGCCGCGGCCTCCAGGGCTTGAACCTCCAGGGCTGCAGCTTTCCAGGGCTTGAGGCTCCAGTTCTGCAGCTTCCTGGGCTCAAGATTCGGTTTCCCCCCAGGGCGGCTCTGGCATCGTCGATACAGCATTGCTGGTGGATGCCGCTAACGTTGTTTGATTGCTGGTGAGGCGATGGCCGAACTGATTCTGTTCACCGGAGTGATCGCCCTGCTCAGCCTCGGCATTTGGCTGGTTATCGATGCCGATTCCGATGACGACAACGGCGGCGGCGGTCTGATGCAGCCGGTGCTGGTGCCTGTGCCGGTGCGTCGTCAACGCTAGATTCCACTCTAGATTTAACTGCTTAGCTGTTTTCCAGCCAAGGCTCATGTTGCTGCTCATCGGCACCATTGCTGTCTAATTTTCCTTCAAATTCTCTCTAGCTGTATGGGATGCGGCAGCATGGAGCAATCGGGGTTAGCCAGCCAGCTGGCTTCTCTCCAGCCCCTGTGCCTCCATCCCTCCTATGAGCTGCGCGATATCAATGTGGCCATCCGCACGCCCATCCGCACGCCCATCTACCTCCTCTTCCCCATGGCCAGCTGCAGGGTTAGCGATGATTAGGTGTCCTGGCTTGCGGTTGGCGGTGGCCACCGCGCTGCTGCTGGCTCCCCAGGTAACTCTCGCCGGCTCAGCCCGCAGCGAATTGCTCTACAAGCTTTCCACCAGCTGCAGCCTCAATGGCGGTCCGGCCCAGGCTTGTGAAGTAGAGGCGGCTAACGAGCAGTCGGCCACGCTCTATCGCCATCAGATTGGGGCCACCACCAGCACCATTCGCATCACCGACAAGCCGGTGACCATGAGCCTTTGGCAGCAGGCCAGCAAGCGCTGGCAACCGCTGGGCAGGGCAGGCGCTCGTTTTTCCACCAACACGATCTGCTTTAACGGTCGTGAGCTCTGTGTGGTGAACGCCAATTACCTCAACAGCGTGCGGGAAAAAAGCCCCGACGCAACTGCTGGCCGGGATTTAGTGGAGGTGCGCTTCGATCAGCAGGGTCGGATCAACCTCAGCTGCTTTGACAGCGGCTGTCAAGAGGTGAAGCCATGAGGATCGCTGCCGCTGGAGGCTTGGGTTTGTTCTTGATCGCCAGCCTGCCCATGCCATCGCTGCTGGCGGCCCAGGCATCAATGGCAGGCCATGCTGCCGATAGTTCCCAGTCTGATTTGCTGGCCAGAGGTGGCGGCGGCGGCGGTAGAGGCGGTGGCGGCGGCGCTAGAGGTGGGGGCGGTGGCGCCAGCTTTGGTGGGGGCGGCGGTGGATCAAGAGGCGGTGGTGGCGGCAGCTTCGGTGGCGGCGCTAACCGTACGGGGGGAGGCTTTTCTGGCGGCGGCTCCGGCGCCGTTAACCGCGGCCAGAGTGGGTTTGGCCAGGCTGGCGGTGGCCTCGATCGCGGTAGCAGTCCTCCCACGGGTGGCTGGAGCAACCGCACCAACCTGGGGGGCGGCGATGGCCCTTCCTTGAACCGACCCAGCAATATTCAGCAAGCCCGGCCCAATGGTGGCAACCGCGATATCAACGCCGGCAATCGCACGGGCACTCGCGATTTAAATCCTGGCAATCGAGTGGGAGACGGCCTTGGTAATGGTGTGGGCAATCGTGGTGTGAATGCTGGAAATAGAGTTGGTAATCGTGGCGTAAATATCAACGGTGGGGTGAATGTAAACCGTCAGGTTAATCGCAATTGGAGTCCAACTGTTAACCGCAACTGGAATGCCAATCCCGGCTGGGCCCGTCCCGGTTGGGGGGTGGCCCGCCCCTGGGCCACCGGTTGGTATGGCGGTTGGGCCAGCCCCAGCTGGGGCTGGTGGGGGGCCAGAGCCGCTGTTTGGGGCGTCGCCACCCTGACCACCGCCGCGGTGATTAACAGCGCGGTGAATTCAGCCATCGATGACCGTGTTGAAGTGATCGTGGTGCCAAACACCAATTACCAGTTGCTGTATGGCACAGTGCAGCCCGCTGGCAGTTCATCGGTCAGCTTCGTGGTACAGGCCGATGGCAATAGTTATCAACTCACTGCAGACTGCAATCAGGGCCTGCTCAATGGCCAGCAACCCCAATCTGTCCAGGAAGCTGAACTGCTGAATGCCGCTTGTCAGGTGGCCTATGGCTCGGTCTGAGTGCAACATGGGCACAGAGCCCTCACATTCAGCACGCACTCCAGCAAGCTGAATCCCTGCATGCTGGCGGCGGCTTGACCAGCCGCCAGCACTGCGGCGTTCTCAAATTCCTCAGTTCGACCACAGCGAACGCAAACCAGGTGATGGTGCTGGCGATGGTGATCTCTGGCTAATTCAAAGCGGCGACCACCTTCCGGTAGCTCCAATTCCTGCAATAATCCCATGGCGCTGAGTAGACGCAGGGTGCGGTATACGGTGGCCAGCGATACCCTTTCTTCTGCTCGTAACAGGCACTGATGCACCTCTTCGGCGCTGAGGTGGCTGCCTCCGCCCAGGCGCTCAAACAAATTCAATACGCGCTGCCGCTGGGGAGTTACCCGCTGGCCGCGGTGGTGTAGTGAACTGCGCAGGCCATCGGCACTGCGGGCGGGGCTGGTGGGAGTGGGTTTGGCCAATGGAGCTCTGGGGATCTGGGCTCGGGGGAACTGGGCTCTGGGCCACGAAGGCGCCGGGTTGTTAAGGCTATTGGGGGCATCGGCTCTGGCTCGCTCCAGCCCGATGTTGTGCTGGCTCTCGGCGCTTTAACCCAATGGGGAATCTGGTCGATGCTGCTGCAGTTGTGTGCAGTGGCAGTTCTATGCAGCTCCACTTCTGTGCCGCAGCAATTTGCTGTTGCTGAACTTGACTGTCGCTGCGCTTGGCTGTTGCTGAAATTGGCTGTCGTTGCAGCTGGAAGCGGCCCTCCCTGGCGTACTTCTCAATAGTAGTTGGTATTGAGAACAGCCCCCTGCCGTCGTCGGCGCACCTGGCCAGGTGTTGGCTGAAACGCTTTCCCGTATTCGGCGATGCCGTCTGGGTCGGGCAAACCGCATCAACATGTATCCAGTGCAAGGCTTGCCATAACCATGCGTGAGATCAGCTTCCGAATCACCAAAGAGCAGCCCGGCCACGTTGAGGCCCGCAGCCTCACCCCGCCGCTCTGGGTGAAGGCCGATTCTCGTGAGGAACTGGAGCATGAGGCCCGCGAAGCCCTGATCCAGCGATTTGGCGCCGCCCACGTGGCCTATCGGGTGAGAGTGCGGGGCAGCGGCCAGATCCAGCGCCAACCCTGGCGTCTGGCCCCTGCCCTGGTGGGTGCGGCCTGAGGGAATTCGGGGTCACTTTGGCCTTATCCATGATTTGCAGCTTGATTGGCAAGCCGCGACACGGCAAGATCGAGACAGTGGCCATGTCAATAGAGAGATTTATGGTGCCAACCCTCTCCGAACGGTTGCGGCGGCGGGCCTACTACGAGCGCTACTCCCCTCGCCACATCCGCGTTCCCTGGCAGGTTTCCCCGGAGCTGCCCACAGCTTTGCTCGCTCTGGCGGCCGCCCAGGTCCCGGCGGAAGCTACCGCCCGGCCCTCCGCGGAAGCGACTGCTCAAGTCTCCCCTGAGGCACTAGCCAAATCGGTGCCTCTGGCCCAACCAAACCAGCCTCTGACCCAACCAAACCAGGCTCTGGCCCAACAAAACCAGCCGCAGCTCCAGCCGATTGGCCCGCGCCAGATCATGCACGCTGCCGCAGGGGCTGGCCTAGGGGAGGGCATCGCCCCCAATCCGGCGTTGCCCCAGGTGCCACCCGGCCAGGTGCCCCCCAGCCAGGAGCTGCTGTTGCTATTGGTGTTGAGCCTGCTGACCCTGCTGGATGGGGCCAAGGCTTTGCGCCATTTACTGATTAGCACCGCCTCCGTTTGGCGCCCCAGGCAGCAGTTGTCGGCTGCGCTGCCAACCCATTCCGCCGCCCTGGAAGCCAAGCGCGTCATTCACCAGCCGCGTTTAAGCGGCAGATTCCACACCGGGGCCGAGTGGATCCAGCAACGGATGATCTTCCACCTGTTTGGCCCTGGGCTGTTGTCGCGTCGACGATGAAACAAACCGTTGCTGGGGCTGAGCGCCAAGCTGGCAGGTCAGAACCAGCTGGCTTGGCTTACTGGCCTGGAGCGTGCTTGCAGGCTGGAGCGGCTGGACCCTGGAGCGGCTCGCAGAAGCGGCAAGCCTGGCCCCTTGAGCCCATCGCCAGGGTTGCCTATGCAGCTTTCACCAACGCCTCGCCCAGGGCTCCAGGGGGTTATGGGCTTAGGGCTGGCCTGGTGGGCACCCTTCTTTCGCTCAGGCCAGTTGTTGCGGTCAGGCCAGTTGTTGCGGTCAGGTCAGTGCCGGTTGGCTTACTCAGGCCTGGCCACTCAGACCAGCTCACTTCGAGCCAGCTCACTCCCACCAGGCCACCTGTCAGGCTGGGCCCATGACCAGTGATCCCACCTCCGGCGGCCCAGGCCGCGGCAGCCTGCAGGCGAGCGAATCAGCCGTCGCTGTCGAGCACGCCGCCCTGGCGGCCGCGGTGGCCCGGCGCCGCAACTTCGCGATCATTTCCCACCCGGATGCCGGCAAGACCACCCTCACCGAAAAACTGCTCCTCTATGGAGGCGCGATTCAGCAAGCCGGTGCCGTAAAGGCCAAAGGCGAACAGCGCAAGGTGACATCCGATTGGATGGAATTGGAGAAGCAGCGCGGCATCTCCATCACCTCTACGGTGCTGCAGTTTGACTACGCAGACAGCACAATAAATCTGCTAGATACCCCTGGCCACCAGGATTTTTCAGAAGACACCTATCGCACCCTGGCGGCCGCCGACAATGCGGTGATGCTGGAAGATGCCGCCAAGGGGCTAGAGCCCCAGACCCGCAAGTTGTTTGAGGTTTGTCGCTTGCGGCGCATTCCGATTTTTACCTTTATCAACAAAATGGATCGGCCGGGGCGGGAACCCCTGGAACTGCTCGATGAACTGGAACAGGAGCTGGGCCTGGTTTGTTGGCCGGTGAATTGGCCGATCGGCAGTGGTGACCGCTTCCGGGGCGTGATTGATCGCCGCAGCCAACAGGTGGTGCTGTTTGAGCGCGCCGAGCGCGGTCGCCAGAGTGAGGAGCGGCTGCTCACGGTGGAGCAGGCCAAGCTTGCTGGTCTGGTGGAGCCGGAGCTGCTGGCAAAGGCCTTGGAGGAGTTGGAGCTGCTTGATGGGGCAGGCGCCGACCTGGATCTGGAGCTGGTGCATGCCGGTGAACTCAGCCCGGTGTTTTTTGGCTCAGCCATGACTAACTTCGGCGTACGGCCATTCTTGGATGCTTTTCTTGAGTTGGCCCAGCGACCAATCGCCCGCCAGTCTAGCGCTGGAGCTATAGATCCAATTAGGGATGGATTTAGTGGCTTTGTGTTTAAGCTCCAGGCAAATATGGACCCTCGCCATCGGGACAGAGTCGCCTTTGTTCGGGTGTGTAGCGGCAAGTTTGAGAAGGATATGACCGTGCAGCATGCCCGTACGGGCAAGGCCATACGCTTATCCAGACCTCAAAAGTTGTTCGGCCAGGATCGCGAGGTTGTCGAGGATGCCTACCCAGGCGATGTCATCGGTCTTAATAATCCAGGCATGTTCGCGATCGGAGATACTCTTTACCTGGGGCCAAGGGTGGAATATGAGGGCATCCCTTGCTTTAGCCCTGAAATATTTTCGTGGCTACGTAATCCCAATCCCTCGGCATTTAAGAGTTTCCGCAAGGGGGTTAACGAACTGCGGGAAGAGGGTGCCGTGCAAATTCTCTATGACACCGATCAGAGCAAGCGCGATCCAATCCTGGCGGCGGTGGGGCAGCTGCAGCTTGAGGTTGTGCAGTACCGCCTTGAGAATGAATATGGGGTGCAGACCCGCCTGGAGCCCATGGGCTTCTCGGTGGCCCGCTGGGTGAGTGGTGGCTGGCCTGCCCTGGAGCGGGTGGGAAGGATTTTCAATTGCAAGACCGTGCGCGACGCCTGGGATCGACCGGTGCTGCTGTTCAAAAATGCTTGGAACCTGAATCAGCTCCACGAAGACCACCCCGATCTGGAACTCAGTGCCGTGGCTCCGGTGGTCAGTGGCGTTGAACCGATCGCTCTCTGAGTTTTCGAGCCCACCAGCTTGCGACAGCCCACCAGCTTGCGATCGGTCTCTCATTTTTCGAGCCCACCAGCTTGAATTTTCGAGCCAGTCACCTTTTTTCGAGCCAGTCACCCTGGCTACAGCGGCCAGGCTCAAGTCTGCAATCGACCCCTTTTGCTGCAGAACGGCTGCATTTTCCCACTGTTTATCCGGACGTGGCACCTCCCGAAAGCGAGGGGGAGGCGCCAGAATCACCGTAACGAAGCTTTACAGCGATGCCCAAGCCGCTCTGGCTCGTGCGTCCCCGCTCAGACGGGGGCTGGGATTACGTGAGCTTTCAGCTCACTGCTGCCGGGGGTGTGGTGGAGATGCGAGAAGGCAGCCATCTGCCGCCCCAGATGCCCCTGCTGAAGCACCGCCATCGTCTGGCGGCCGACGAAGCTGAGCGCTGCCGGCGTCAGCTGCAGCTGGAGGATGGCTTCCTCAGTAGTGAACCGCTGTTTTGAAAACGCCGGGTTCAAAGCTGCTGATCTGAACTGCCGATACGCTGCTTGCCATGACCCAAACACCAGATCTCCCTTCCGGCTCCACGCCCTATGAGCGGCTCGGCATTTCGGCCGATGCCAGCTTTGATGCCGTGCAGGCCGCCAAGCAGACCCTCCTCGACCAGGTTGGCGACGATGCCATCGCCAGGGCCCGGGTGGAGGCCGCCTATGACGCCGTGCTGATGGAGCGGCTTAAGGAGCGCCAACAGGGAAAGGTGAGCACCGCGGCTCGCACGGCATCCAAGCGCGAACAGGCTGCCCCCCAGGCGTCCAAGCAACCAGCTTTGGCCAACCTGCCCCAGGTGTCCTTGCCAAAATTAAAACTGCAGCCCCTGCCGCAGCTGGCTCTGCCGCAGCTGGCCCTGGCCAAGGGGCGCGAGCTCTGGTTTCCTCTGGCGGCCAGTGGCGCCCTGCTGCTGTTTTTACTCGCCTTGCCCAGCTCCGCTGAGTTGGTGATGGCCCTGGCCACGGGCGTCTGCGTGATCAATCTGCAGCGCCGCAGCGGGCGGTTGTTGCCAGCCCTGGGCTGGAGCCTGGCTTTGCTGAGCCTGGGACTGTTGCTGGGCGGCGTGATGGCAGCACAACTGCCGAATTTGCCGTACTTAAATAACGAACAGCTGCAAAGCCTGCCCGCTTGGTTGTTGCTGCTGCTCGGTGGGCTGTTCATCGCCTGAACAGTTAAGGGATTAGGCGTAGGCGAGTTCGGCAATTAATTCTTGTAATTCTAATGCTTCCACGTGATAATGCTCATTGCAGAAATGACAGGTGAGTTCCGCGTGGCCCTCCTCCTCCAGGATTTCGCTTAGTTCATCGCGGCCCAGCAGTTTTAAAGCGCTTATGCTGCGGCTGCGGCTGCACTGGCAGTGAAACCGCACTTTTTGAGTGGCGTCAGTGCCTGTCAGGGAGTGGGGGTCGAGATCTGGAAACACACTTACTAGCAGCGCCTCCAGGTTGTCCATGTTCGCCGCCAGCTGTTCACTGAAGCCGCGGATTTCTTGGCAGCGCTCCTCGAGCAAGGCCACCAGGGCAGGCTCCTCAGCAGCCTTGGGGAGTATCTGCACCAATAATCCTCCACAACAGCGCACTCCCTGACTATCAATTTGTTCGCCTACAAACACGGCTGAGGGGGTCTGCTCAGAGTGCAGCAGGTAAGAGGCAACGTCTTCGCCAATGCCGCCACTTACCAGCTCCACCGTGGAGCTAAAGGGTTCGCCTTCGCCGAGATCGCGAACCACATGCAGGTAGCCCGTACCGCAGGCCCGGCGGAAATCGAAGTAGGGGCTCTCGTCGGCATTGCTCACCAGGTCGAGCTCCAGGCTGGGATCGCCCACGTAGCCGCGCACCTGACCGTCGCGACCGGCATCCACCATCAGGCCGCCCAGGGGCCCGTCGGCCTGAATGCGCAGGTTGACCCGGCCATGCTGCACTTTCATCGAGCTGGCCAGCAGCAGCCCCGCTGTCATGGCCCGGCCCAGCAGGGCGGTGGTCAGGAAGGAGAGTCCATGGCGCTGGCGAGCCTGGCTGAGGGTGTCGGTGGTGGTGACTGCGACTAGGCGGATGCCACCGCCGGCGGCCGTGGCGCGTAGCAACTGGTCACTCATCACTAGGCCCTATTGGTGAGCTGCATGCTACGGAGCGCCGTTGGCTGCAGCGGTTCGAGCCGGCCCTGCTCCAGTCGCCAGCAATCACCGGCGATCGGGGCGAACAGTTCCGCTTCATGGGTAACCACCAACAGGGCCCGCTCCCGGGCCAGATCGGCCAACAACGCCAAAATCTCAGTACGCATGGCCCAATCGAGGCCGGCGGTGGGTTCGTCCAGCAGCAGCAGCTTGGGATCCCTGAGCAGCTGAACGGCCAGGGCCAGGCGCCGTTGCTGGCCGCCGCTGAGCCGTTCCGGCGCCTGTTGCAAACTCAACCCCTGCAGGCCAACCCTCGCCAATACGGCCTCGGCGTCGGCGTTGCCCAGGCGCCTTTGGCCCAGCTTCAATTCCTGGCCCACCGTGAGCCCGAGGAAGTGGCGCTCGGGAAATTGGAACACCAGACCACACAGCCAGCGGCGTTGACGGCCGTTTAGGGGCTGGCCGTTCCAGAGGATTTTGCCCCGGTTGGCTTCTGCCAGGCCCCCGATCAGCTCCAGGAGCGTGGTTTTGCCGGAGCCGCTGCGGCCGGCCACCAGCGCCGGCCGCCCGGCCGTCAGGCGCAGATCGATGTCGCTCAGCAGCGGCTGCGCAGCTGTGGAGGGCTGGTAGTGGAGGCCAACGACTTCGAGCATCTGGGGCGGGTCAGGCTCCCAGCATGGCGGCCCGGCAGCGATCTGGAGCCGCCATCCCTGGCGCCTGTGGCGGTGGGCGTGTTTGATGGAAGCCGTTTCCCAGGGGCCTTGCCGGCCTCCACAGGCCGCCATGGAGGTGCGATTCCGCGATGTGGATCCATTCGACTGCTGGATTTGGTTGCGCTTTGCTAACCCCCCTGGCCAGGGGGAGCGCAACTATGTGGAAGCGATATTCGATAGCTGGTTCGTGCTGGGCAAGCTAGGTGGCTTCAATGCCGAAAACCTGCAGGCCCATGAGGCTGGTATTGAGTTGAGCTGGATGGCCTATGACGGCGACGACGCGGAGCGGGCCCTGCCGGCATTGATGCATAACCTCACCTCCTTTTCCTATCAGGCGGAATGGGCACGCTGCTGGGTAGATATGGGCACCAGCGACGCCATCGCCCTCGATGTGCTGATCAATTCCCTCAGCCAATTGGATCGCGATGTGGTGGAAATTGTCGAACTGGTGATCGGCGGCCAAAATGACGACTGGCCTCTGGATGACCAGGAGGACTCTATGTTCGCCCTAGACGGAATGCCCTGAAATCAGTCTGCCCTGAAATCAGTCTGCCATGAAACCAGTCCGCCATGAAACCAGCGGGGAATCAATGGTGTATTGAGTGTAGGTTTGACTAGAGATGTTCGAATGTAAGCCATTGGAGAAGCCTTTAAAAGCTCTAGCCATGCCTGGCCTGGCCCGGATTCCGCAACAGCTTTTAGCTGGCTGGGGAGTGGAAATGGCGTTTGTTCAATGCCTCCCTTGGTGAATACTCGCCTGTTTTTTGTTTTTTTAAAGGTCTTTTTGAATGTCCATGCTCCCGGTAGGCTGAATATTCGAGGAAAGCCGTGATAGAATCTATGGCTATCAATTTTTCTCGAAGATTGACATAGTTTCATGGCTCGAGAGTTGCGCCGTCTACTGATCGACCCGCAGCGGCTGGAGCTGGCCGAGGGCGAACTGCGGCTGGAGGCTGCGGAGGTCCACTATCTGCTGCGGGTGCTGCGACTGCGACCGGGGGATCGGTTGGCCCTGGTGGATGGGGCAGGCCGGCTGTGGACGGCAGGGCTGGCCTTGGCGGAGCATCTGGCGGAGCCCCTGGTGGGGCGCCGTGGCCGAGCCCAGGGTGAGCAGCCCCTGGTGGCCAGGTTGGAGCAGCCCCTGGCGAGGCCGCTGCAATGGCAACCGGAACCCCAGCCAAGCCTGGCCCTAGCGGTGGCGATGCCGCGCCGTGATGGAGATGTGCTGTTGCGGATGGCCTGTGAATTGGGTATCGATTTGTTTCTGCCCCTAGTGGCCGCCCGCAGTGTCGCTGGCGAGGGACTGGCCAGGGAGCGGGCCGCAGCGATTTTGAGGGAGGCCTGTGAGCAGTCAGAGCGGCTGTGGCAGCCCCGCGTCGAACTACCCCAGCAGGCATCCCAATTGCTGGCGATCCCTGCGGCTGGCCTCGGCCTGCTCGCTACCACCCGCCAGGCGGGTTTGCAGTCTCTGGATCAGGCTCTCAATCACTGGCAAGCCGCCAGCTCAGGCGACCCCTTCCGCTCAGGCGACCCCTTCCGCTCAGGCGACTTAGTGATGCTGGCGATCGGGCCGGAGGGGGGGTGGACCGGCGAGGAAGAGGAGTTGGCGCTGGCGGCTGGCTGGCAGGCGGTGAGCTTGGGGGCGTCGATCCTGCGGGTGAGCACGGCGGCGGTGGCAGCCGCGGCTCTGCTCAGCCGCTGGCGAGTTACTTGCCGATCATGCTCGCAGCCATCGCCTTGAAGCCAGCCAGGTTGGCTCCGGCCCGGCGACGACGGGTGGGCACGGCGTTGGCGGGATTGAGACAATCCGGCGCGAAGGTGGATTGCACAGTCGCCGGCCGGGCCTCCTGGGCGGCGCGCAGCTCGGCGGCGATGGCCTCGGCGGTGGTGAGCAGGGGGCCGCTGGCAAGGGCTGTTTCCCCGGCAGTAGCTGTTGCCCCAGGAGCCGTTTGGGTAACAGGAGCGGCTGCAGCAACAGGCGCTGCGGTAGCAACAGGAGCTGCGGGCTGGCTGGCCTTGGCCTCAGGCTTGCCCTTGGCCGCTGGCTTTTGGGCCGCAGGCTTGCTCTCGGCCACAGCCACTTTTACCGGTTTGCTGCCTTCGCTGCCCAGATCCAGGAAGAAGGTTTCCTTGCGTTTGAACACCATGGCGGCCGGGAGCCCGTAGGCGATGACGTAGCCGGATTATCCGCTGCTCCGATCCCAGCTGACCCCTTGCCCGCAATGCGGTGCAACACAGCTCAGTTTGTGGGCCCAGGCCTGAGCGGATCGGGGGCCAGGCATGCCACAGAGTGGGTTTGCCTCAGAGGCGCTCCAGCTCCGGGGCTGCCGCCAGTTTGCGATGAATCTCCTCGCCGTGGTCCAGGCCCAGCTGCCTGCCCAGAGTGCTGGCCACTGGCTGTGGGCCCTGGCGCTAAATGGCTTATTGATTGGTTTGGCCCAGCGGGCACCCCTGCTTACGCCAGCCGGCTGGGTCCATGCCGCCGCCCTCGGCACGCTGCTCTGGGGCTGCCTCGGTTGGCGCGGTTGGCTGGCGGTGGTGCTCTACCTGCTGCTCGGTTCGCTGGTGACCCGTCTCGGTCTGCGCCAGAAGCAGGCCCTGGGCCTGGCAGAAGCGCGGGGCGGTCGCCGCGGACCGGAGAATGTCTGGGGTTCGGCGGCCACCGGCGCGGCCCTGGCGATGCTGGTGCCGCTGGTGCCCGCAGCCGCGGCCCCCAAGCTGCTGCTGGGTTTTGCCGCCAGTTTCAGCGCCAAGCTGGCCGATACCTGCGGCAGCGAGATTGGTAAGCGCTGGGGACGTCACACAGTTTTGATTACCAGCCTGCGGCCCGTGGCCCCAGGCAGCGAGGGGGCGATCAGCCTGGAGGGCACCGCCGCCAGCTTGGCCGGGGGCTTGGCCATGGCCTCGCTGATGTGGATGCTGGGTTTGATTGAGGGTGGGAGCAGCTGGCTGTTGGTGAGTTTGGTGGCCCTCGTTGCCACCTTGATCGAGAGCTATATCGGCGCACTGGCTCAGCAGCGCTGGGCTTGGCTGAGCAACGAACTAGTAAATGCCCTTCAAACTTCCATCGCCGCTTTATTGGCCATCTGCTTGAGTTGAGCCACCAGTAAATTGCAGCGCTGGCGAGCGGCCTGGGGGCTGAGGCCTAGGAGGCGGGCCACAGGCTTGAGCCCTCTGCCATGGATTTCCAGCTCCACCACCAGGAGGCGATCGGTGGCGGGCAGCTGCCTTAACTTTTGCCATAACCAGGCCAGCTGGGGATCGGCCTGCGGCTGGGCGCTGGACAGGTTGCTGGCAGCAGCTGTGGCAGCAGCTATGGCATCAGAACTGGTGCCAGGAGGCTCACTAGCCAGCTGGTCGAGCAAAGTGCCCTGGTCTGGCGCCCCATCGGATCCCTGCCCCGCCGTGGTCCAGGCCCAGCTGCCTGCCCAGAGTGCTGGCCACTGGCTGTGGGCCCTGGCGCTAAATGGCTTATTGATTGGTTTGGCCCAGCGGGCACCCCTGCTTACGCCAGCCGGCTGGGTCCATGCCGCCGCCCTCGGCACGCTGCTCTGGGGCTGCCTCGGTTGGCGCGGTTGGCTGGCGGTGGTGCTCTACCTGCTGCTCGGTTCGCTGGTGACCCGTCTCGGTCTGCGCCAGAAGCAGGCCCTGGGCCTGGCAGAAGCGCGGGGCGGTCGCCGCGGACCGGAGAATGTCTGGGGTTCGGCGGCCACCGGCGCGGCCCTGGCGATGCTGGTGCCGCTGGTGCCCGCAGCCGCGGCCCCCAAGCTGCTGCTGGGTTTTGCCGCCAGTTTCAGCGCCAAGCTGGCCGATACCTGCGGCAGCGAGATTGGTAAGCGCTGGGGACGTCACACAGTTTTGATTACCAGCCTGCGGCCCGTGGCCCCAGGCAGCGAGGGGGCGATCAGCCTGGAGGGCACCGCCGCCAGCTTGGCCGGGGGCTTGGCCATGGCCTCGCTGATGTGGATGCTGGGTTTGATTGAGGGTGGGAGCAGCTGGCTGTTGGTGAGTTTGGTGGCCCTCGTTGCCACCTTGATCGAGAGCTATATCGGCGCACTGGCTCAGCAGCGCTGGGCTTGGCTGAGCAACGAACTAGTAAATGCCCTTCAAACTTCCATCGCCGCTTTATTGGCCATCTGCTTGAGTTGAGCCACCAGTAAATTGCAGCGCTGGCGAGCGGCCTGGGGGCTGAGGCCTAGGAGGCGGGCCACAGGCTTGAGCCCTCTGCCATGGATTTCCAGCTCCACCACCAGGAGGCGATCGGTGGCGGGCAGCTGCCTTAACTTTTGCCATAACCAGGCCAGCTGGGGATCGGCCTGCGGCTGGGCGCTGGACAGGTTGCTGGCAGCAGCTGTGGCAGCAGCTATGGCATCAGAACTGGTGCCAGGAGGCTCACTAGCCAGCTGGTCGAGCAAAGTGCCCTGGTCTGGCGCCCCATCGGATCCCTGCCCCAGGCCAAGGGGCTGATCCAGGCTGGCCACCTGTAGCGCCCGCCAGACCGCTTGGGCTTCGGCCAGCCGTTCTGGCGGGCAGCCCAGTTCACTGGCCAGCTCCGCTTCCGCCAGGGGCCGCCAGCCGCGGCCGCGCCTTTGCTCCTGCAGCCGACGAGCCTTTTGCTGCAATTCCCGCAACCGCCTGGGGGTGTGGATCGGCTGCCAGTGATCGCGGAGATGTTGGCGGATGGCACCCGCGATGAACGGCACGGCATAACTGGCCAAGCGGTTGGAGCCGGCCAGGGAGAAGCGCTCCACCGCCCGGATCAGGCCCAAGGTGCCAGCCGAGACCAGATCATCGCCGTCGGCACCGCCGCGGCTGCCGCTGCTGCGCAAGTAGCGAGTGGCGATGCGCTGCACAAGTGCCATGTTGTTGATCACCAAGGCCTGGCGCCAGTGCAGTTGGGCCAAGGACTCACGGCAATCCGCTAGGGAGCGCAATAGTTGGGAATTGCCCTGCCTGCGGCAGCTGTCGCGGGCTGGTGAGGGGGTGGGCACCATCACCGCCCACCCAAACTGGGCAGCGGAGGGAGAGGATTGCAGTAGCGCAACTTGATCACAGTGAGGTGGCCAGCTCAATCGCCAGCCAGCTGGTGCGGCCGGGCATCAGAGTTGGGGGAAAAGGCACGGCAGGGAAATTGGGTAGGCCAGCGGGCAAGCAGTCAGCCTGCGGCCAGGTCTGCGGCGTTGAGGGGGCAGCTAGGAGACCAGCGGGAAACTCTGCGGTGTCGAAGGGGTTATTAAGCGGCGTTGAGGGGGCAAGCTCATGCGCTTGCCAGGTGGAGCAAGTTGGCGGAAACTGCACGGCAAGTGGGAATTGGGTAGGTAAGCGGGTAAGGGGTAGGTCAGCCGGCAAGTGATATGCCCGCCGGCAAGTGATATGCCCGCCGGCAAGTGATATGCCCGCCGGCAAGTCAGTGGCGTCGGAGCAGGCGGTAATGGCCCTGCCAGCAGCTGTAAAGGCTGCGCCACCGCTCCGTGATAGCTGCGTTTTTTGAGACCATTCGCACCTATGGCAGATCTGCACACCGCTCAGCCCCCTCCGCGCAAATTCTTTGCGCCCCTAAAGCGCCGCCGCCGCAAACCCATTGCGCCTCCTTAACCGTCCCCTCCGTTAACCCTCTGTGCTCCTTATCCGCTGTCCCTCCGCAATGGCTGTTGCGGCCACGGTCAGGCAATGGAGCAGAAATGCTTTATTGCGATGCTGAATTACCCAGGATCGTGAAGCTGAATTAGGGCGCCTCGAAAAATACCAAGGTTCATCGATGCCGCGCCGCAATAAGCATTGCGGAGACTGGCCTTCACCTCGCTCTGGCGAGCGGAATGGGCAATTTTCGCGGTGCTCTTCCCACTTTCGAGGCGCCCTGCTTCCCGGGCGTAGCTCGGGTTTCCCAGAGCCTTCCTAGGGGGCCATGGGTGTACAGAGTGATAGGGGTTCCAGGCCAGCCCAGGACAGCAGTGCCGGCCAGCTGCGCACCAGCTCGTACACCCGCTGGTGTCCCTCGCCATTTAGGTGCAGCCCGTCCGTGCACAGCAGCTCCTGCCAGTGGCTATCGGCCGTGAGGCTGTGCAAAAGCGGTAAAAAAGGCACATCGGCCTCCAGGCAGGCCTCGGCCAACAGGGCTTCGTAGGCCTGGACCTCGGCCAGCTGATACCAGAGCAGCTCGGCGAAGGGCATCTGTTCCTCCAGCACCGGAGTGAGGCCCAACACCATCACCGGCGCCAACTTGGCGGCTTGGCGCAGTAATTGCTGCAGCCCGAATAGGAAGGCGTCCGGCGCCAGCTGTTGCCGGCCACTGAAGCGTCCGACGCGGGCGAGGTCGTTGAGGCCCACGCCCAGCAAGATGCCTTGGGGTAATTGGCGCCGCAGTTCGCCGCGACAGCCCACCTCCGCCGCCAGCCGAGCGGCCACCCGCTCCAGGCCATCACCCCGCACGCCGAGGTTGTAGAGCACCGGCCCAGCCGGCACCTCCATCCAGTGCCGCCTCAGCCGCTCACACCAGCCCCCCTGGTCGGGATCCCCCCAGCCGTAGACGCCGCTGTCCCCAAGCACCACAAGCTTTTTCGGGATTCGGATCAGCTCAGGCTGTCCGCACGGCATTGGAGAGCGCATCGGGAGTCGCCAGCCAGTGGCGACGGGCACGGTCGCTGAGATCTTCTCCCACCAGGGTGAGGGCGGCATAGGCCAACACCAGGGCCGCCAGTTGGTCCCAGGCGAAGGAACTGAGCGCCTCCAGCAATTGGCTACCCAGGCCGGTGGCCCCCACCAGCCCCACCACCACCGACTCCCGCAGGATCACATCGGCCCGGTAGGCCCCGTAGGCCAGGTAACTGCGGGCCAAGCCGCTGAAGCGGCCATAGAGCAGGGCCAGCCGCTGGCCACTGCCGCTCACCGCCAGGGCCTGCTCGCAGCCACCGCCGTTGGTTTCCACCGCCTCCAACAGCAGTCGGCCCAGGATGCCGAGGTTGTGCAGGCCCAGGGCCAGGGCACCGGTGAGCAGCCCGGGCTGCAGCAGGAACAGCAGCAGCAGGGCCGTTAGCGGTGGCGGCCACAGCCGGCCCAGGGCCCAGCCAAGCCTAAGCAGCAGCCGCCCCCAGGGCCAGGGCCACACAAGCAGCAGCAGCAGCGGAGCGGTGCCCACCGCCAGGCTGGCGGCGGTGACGGTGAGCAAGATCGTTTGGCCGATCAGCTGGCTCCAGGGCAGGGCCAGCAGCGCCCGCCAATCGGCGGGGGCCAGCGGTGGCAGGGGCTGCCAGCGCAGCAATGCCGCCGCTTCGATCTGCAGCCAATGGGCGGTTATGGCCAGCAGCGGCAGCAGAGCCAGGCCCGCCAGCAGGATTTCGCGCCCGCCACGGCCCACCCCCCTGGAGGCAAGCCCGAAGCGCCCTGGCATGGCCCAGCGCCGCCGCAGAGCCGCGGTGAGCGTTTCCAGGCTCAGCATTGCCGCCAGCAGCACCCACAGGCCCGTCCAGAGCTCGTGGAAGGCGAGCGATTGCAGGCTGAGCCGCAATTCCGCCCCCAGCCCCCCCAGGCCAAAAACCCCCAGCAGGGTGGCGCTGCGCAGGGCGCATTCCAGCCTGTAGCCCCCGTAGCTGATCACCTGGGGCAGCAGCGGTGGCCCCTGGGCCGTGATCAGGGCCGCCAGCGGCCCGGCCCCAGCGCAGCGCAGGGCGGCGAGATTGGCGCAGGGCAGGGCGTCGAGCAGGTCGCTCACCATCCGGGCCACCAGGGCGCCGTAGGGGATGGCGATCGCCGCTATGGCCACCGCAGGCTGCAAGCCCAGCAGCTGCAGCAGCAGCAGGCCCCAGAGCAGTTCGTGGATCGAGCGGGGCAGGGCCAGCAGGCGCCGGATTAGCTCCGCCGGCAGGGCCGTGCCGGCGATGGTGCGCCAGACGGTGCGGGAGCTGATCACCCCCAGCACCAGGCCCAGCAGCAGGCTGCTGGCCCAGCCCCACAGGGCGATGCCCAGGGTGATCGCCAGGCCGTTCGCCACCGAATCCAGCAGCGGTCGCTCCAGGCTGGGGCTAATGGCCGCCGTGGCGAACTGGCAGATCAACTCCCAGCCGCCACCATGGGCCAGACCCGGGAGCAGCAGCAGCACCGGCAGCAGCACCAGGGCCGGTGCCAATAACCAGAGCGGTGCGGCCGGCCGCGGCAGCCACCGCCCACTCTTGGCTTGGCCAGTTATCTGGGCTTGGCTCATGATCCGGGCCTGGCCGATCGCCGCTCGTCCCCAGTGCCGGCATAGAGCGCATCGAGTTGGCTGGCGGTCAGCGTTGCCGGTGGGCCATCAAAGGCGATCCGACCGCCGCGCAGGCCGATCACCCGATCGAAGCCCGTCAGCAGATCTGGGCGATGCAGGCTGAGCAGCAGGGCTCGGGGGGCCTCGCTCAGGGCCAGCAGCAGGCTCAACAGCTCCTCCGCCAGGCGGGGATCCAGGCTGGCCAGGGGTTCATCGGCCAGCACCAGTTGGGGCTGTTGACGCAGCAGTCGGGCGATCGCCACCCTTTGGCGCTGGCCGCCCGAGAGGCAGGAAACCGGCTGATTGAGCAGGCCCACATCGAGATCCAGACGCCGTAACAACTGCGCGCAGGCCTGGCTTTCCAGGGGCAGCAGCAGGTTGAGCAGGGCCCGGGGCCAGCCCCAGCGCGCCAGGCAGGCGGCGTTGATGTTTTGTTGCACGCTCAGTTCTTCGATCAGGCGCAGGTCTTGCCAGAGGGTGCCGATGTGGGCCTGCTGCAGACGCCGCTGGCGCCGGGAGCGGGCCTGGGGTTCCCCCAGCCAGCGCACCTGGCCCCGCTGGGGGGCAATCAGGCCGTTGGCCACCGCCAACAGGGTGCTCTTGCCGGCACCGCTGGCCCCGATCAGGGCCACCCTTTCGCCCGGCTCCAGCCGCAGATTGATGCCATCGAGGCGGGGTTGCCGCCTTCCCGCCACCGTTACCCCATCGAGCTGTAGCACCGCGGTCATGGCTAGGTGAGCCCCTCAGGGGTTGAATCGGTGGCGTGGTATTGGACGGCTGCAACCCGATGTGATGATTTAAGGCCTAAACGTAATAGTTAAAGGCTATTTAGCGGATCTTGCCGATTTCGCGTCCCACCTTCTCAATTTGGCTGTAGAGGGCTGGATTCACGACGGTGAACTGCTGGGCACCAAACAGGCCCAGGATCGTTTTCTGTTGGGGATCGCTCGGCCGCCAACCGATGATTACCTTCTGCAGCTTGGTGGTGAAGCCAGGGCCGAAGCGTTGATCCAGGTTTGGCTGGGCCAGCCAGAGGTAGTCGGGGTAGGGAGGAGTGCGCCAGATTTGGATCACCTTGGCCCGGTTGACCTTGCCATTGCGTAGGGATGTTTTCCACACCTGTTCATTGACGGCTCCGGCGTCGTAGGCGCCGCTCTGCACCAGGGCGATGGTGGCGTCATGGCTGCCGCTGAATCCGGGGGCGCCGCCGGCAAAATCCTTCAGCTTCAGGCCGGCCTGTTGCAGGAAATACTGGGGCATCAGCCGGCCGGAGGTGGAACTCTCTGAGCCGAAGGTGAAGCGTTTGCCCTGCAGGCTTTTCAGGTCTTGCTTGGAGCGAATCGGCTGTAGACCACTGGAGGTATTGGCGATGAATACGCTATAAAACTGTGCGTCAATATCTCGTTGGGCCAGCATCTTTGCCCCTGGTTTTTGCAGTTTTGCCTGCACGCCGGTGAGCCCCCCGAACCACACCAGATCAAGATCGCCGGTTCGAAAGGCGGTTACAGCCGCCGCGTAGTCCGTCACCGGCAAATACTTCACCTTTACCCCCAGTTGGCGCTCCAAGGCGGCGGCCACCAGGCCGTAGAGGCGGTTCAGTTTCTCGGGGTTTTGATCTGGGATGGCGCCGATGCGCAGCAGGGGCTGATCCTTGCTCGCCTGGGCCTGGGCAGCGGCCAGCCAAGGGCCAGGCTTGGCACCGGGCAGCGTCTGGGGCAGCACCAGCGCCAACAGGGTCAAGGAGATCCCCGCCACCAACCCCCTGAGCCGCAGGGCTCGCGGTTTTATCGGCTGGCCACTAGTTAACTGGCCAGAGTTTGGCTGACTAGAATTTAACTGACTAGAATTTAACTGACTAGAATTTAACTGACTAGAATTTAACTGACTAGAATTTAACTGACTAGAATTTAACTGACTAGAATTTAACTGGCCAGAATTAAATGAGCAATAGTTTAATTGATTGCAGTTTAATTGGCGAAGTGGCCGCTGGCGTAAGGGCAGCAGGGCGCGCAGGTGCATGGCAGTAGCGGGGAAGGAAAATGGGTGGGAGGTAAATGCTTGTAAGGAGAGGCAGGGCCCAGGGGGGGGAGGGCCGGTGCATGGCCTGGAGCAGCGGAGAATGGCCCGGAAGCATGGATTTGGGCCAGAGCCCAGGGGATTGGGGCCAGGGGTTTGCGCAAGGGGCACTACCGGGGCTTGATCAAGGGGCCAGGGGCTTGGGCCCATTGGCATCTGGGATCAGGGCCTCAGGTCTAGGGGCTACGAAAGCCCCATGGGCCTTGGCTAACCGCTAGAGCGACGCCAAAAACCCTCGCAACCGCTCCAGGCCATCGTCGATGGCTTCCGTAGCTGCGGCGCAGGATAGGCGGATGCAGCGGTCTTCCCCGAAGGCCACCCCGGGCACCACCGCCAGACCCACCTGATCGAGCAGTCGGTTGCACAGGGTCATGGAGTCCAAGCCGTAGGCGCTCAGGTCGGGGAAGGCATAAAAGGCCCCCTCCGGGGGCTGCAGGCTCACGCCTGGCAGTTTCAGCAGTCCCTGGCAGAGCCGCTCCCGCCGCACATCGAAGCTGGCGGCCATCTCTTGCACGCAGTCCCGGGGGCCCTGCAACGCCGCCAGGGCGCCGTATTGGGCGAAGCTGCACACATTGCTGGTGCTCTGACTCTGCAGGGCGATGGCCGCCGCCATTACGGCCGAGTTGCCCGCCAACCAGCCGATGCGCCAGCCGGTCATCGCCCAGCCCTTGGCGCAGCCTCCAACGATGAAGATGCGATCGGCCAGATCCGGGGCCAGGGCCGCCAGGCTGTGGTGCTGGTGGCCCGGGGCCACCAGATATTCATAGATCTCATCGCAGACCACCGCCAGCTGGGGATGGCGGCGCAGCACGGCGGCGATGCTCTCCAGCTCCTGGCGAGTGAGCACCGCGCCGGTGGGATTGCCAGGACTGTTGAGTACCAGCAATTTGCTGGCTGGGGTGATGGCCGCCTCCAGGGCTGCGGCATCGAGGTGGAAGCCCTGGTCGGCGCCGCAGGGGATGGTGGTGACGCTGGCCCCGGCCAAGCGGGCCATGTCCGGGTAGCTCAGCCAGTAGGGGGCTGGCAGCAGCAGGCTGTCGCCGGGCTCCAGCAGCACCTGAAACAGGTTGTAGAGCGCCTGCTTGCCGCCGTTGGTCACCAGCACCTGGTCGGCTTTGGTGGGCACCAGGTTCTCACCGCTGAGCTTGGCGGCGATCGCCTGCCGCAGGGCCGGCTCGCCGGCGGCGGGGCCATAGCGGGTGTGACCCGCCTCCAGGGCCGCGGCGGCGGCGGCCCTGATGAAGGCGGGGGTCTCGAAATCTGGCTCGCCGGCGCTGAGACTGCAGATATCGCGGCCTTCGGCCTTGAGCTGTTTGGCCTTGGCTGCAATAGCCAAGGTGAGGGAGGGCCGCAGCGCTTTGGCCCGGGCAGAGAGCATCGCTGCGGCCAGCTAACACTTAAATCCCATAGTGCACCATGCCTGAGCCGGCAGCGCTCAAGGGGATCGGGGCTGAAATTGCCTGCCCGATCAATGCTTGCCTTATCAATGCTTGCCTTATCAATGCTTGCCCGATCCCAGCGGCCTCTGCCAGCCCCCTTTGACTGCCAGCAGGTTGACTGCCAGCAGGTTGAATGCCAACAGGTTGAATGCCAGCAAATTGGCTGCCAGCAAAGACGATCTGGAGGGCCTGGAGGCAGCCTGCGGCGCCTGTCGCCGCTGTGGCCTGTGGCAGGCGCGCCAGCGGGTGGTGATCAGCCGCGGCGATCCTGGGGCACGATTGATGCTGATCGGTGAGGCTCCCGGCGCCCAGGAGGATGCCACCGGCCTGCCATTTGTGGGTCGCGCCGGCCAGCTGCTGGATCAATTGCTGGCTGGCGCCAATCTCGATTCCAACCGAGATCTGTTCATCTGCAACGTGGTGAAGTGCCGTCCCGCCAACAACCGCAAGCCCACTGGCGCCGAGATGGCCGCCTGTCGGCCCTGGCTGGATCGCCAGATCTCCCTGGTGAATCCGCCGCTGATCCTGCTGGCGGGCGCCTCGGCACTGGAGGGCGTGCTTGGCATCAGGGGTGGGATCACCAAACTGAGGGGGCAGTGGCGGCAGGGCAGCGGTGAGGCCCTGGCGGGGCGCTGGTTGATGCCCCTGTTTCATCCCTCCTATCTGTTGCGCAATCCCTCCCAGCGCCAGGGCGGTCCCCGCTGGCTCACCGACCAAGACCTCCAGGAGGTGCGCCGCAGGCTGGATCAGCTGGATCGACTAGGGCGGCTGGATCAGCCGCTGGCATGAGCTGCAGTCTTCAGAATCGGCTGCCGTCTTCAGGGTGAGCTGCAGTCGTCAACCAATGCCAGGGCTGTGCCATGGTTTGCGGCAGATCTGTGATCTATGCCGCGATGACCGCCGCCCCGGCCCGTGTTGACGCCGCCGCCGCCGCCATCCCCGACTGGGCCGAAAATCCCCGCTACGACACCTTGATTCGGCGGCGCAAAACCCGCAGCGTGCGGGTGGGGGACATCTGGGTGGGCAGCGACCACCCGGTGGTGGTGCAGTCGATGATCAACGAGGACACCCTCGATGTGGAGGGTGCCACCGCCGGCATTCGCCGCCTGCACGAAGCCGGTTGCGAGATCGTGCGACTCACCGTGCCCTCCCTGGCCCATGCCAAGGCGGTGGGTGAAATTCGCCGCCGGCTGGAGGACAGCTACCGGCCCGTGCCCCTGGTGGCGGATGTGCACCACAACGGCATGAAGATTGCCCTGGAGGTGGCCCAGCACGTCGACAAGGTGCGCATCAACCCGGGCCTTTACGTCTTCGACAAGCCCGACCCAAGCCGCACAGGCTTCGCTGATGAGGAGATCGCCGCCATCGTCGCCCGCGTCACCGAGACGCTCGAACCGCTGGTGAGCCTGCTCAAGGCCCAGGACAAGGCGCTGCGCATCGGTGTCAATCACGGCTCCCTGGCGGAGCGGATGTTGTTTACCTACGGCGATACGCCCCTGGGCATGGTCCAGTCGGCGATGGAGTTCATCCAGATCTGCGACCGCCTCGATTTTCACAACATCGTGGTGTCGATGAAGGCCTCGCGGGCGCCGGTGATGCTGGCCGCCTATCGGTTGATGGCGGATCGCCTGGATGCGGAGGGTTTTCCCTACCCGCTGCACCTGGGCGTTACCGAGGCTGGCGACGGCGACTACGGGCGGATCAAGAGCACCGCCGGCATCGCCACCCTGCTGGCCGAGGGCCTCGGCGACACCATTCGCGTCTCGCTTACCGAGGCGCCGGAGCGGGAAATTCCTGTCTGTTACTCGATCCTGCAGGCCCTGGGGCTGCGCAAGACGATGGTGGAGTACGTGGCCTGCCCCAGCTGCGGGCGCACCCTGTTCAATCTGGAGGAGGTGCTGCACAAGGTGCGGGAGGCCACGGCCCACCTCACCGGTCTGGATATCGCCGTGATGGGCTGCATCGTCAATGGCCCGGGCGAGATGGCCGATGCCGACTACGGTTACGTGGGCAAGATCCCAGGCACGATCTCGCTTTATCGCGGCCGCGAGGAAATTCGTCGCGTACCGGAGCAGGAGGGAGTAGAGGCCCTGATCGCTTTGATCAAGGAGGATGGGCGCTGGCTGGATCCCTGAGCCCTCTTGGGGTTGTGCTTAAACCGAGTTGATCGGTTCTCCTGCCTGTGAGTGGCGCCTAATATCCCGCTAGCCTGGAAAATATTCATCGAAAAGCGGGGGCTGGCGCATATGACCAGAGGTCGGGCCAGCATTTTGGTGCTGATCAGCGTGGGAGCCTGTGCCGCTACGGCGGCGGTACTGGCCAAGGACATGGCCACTCCCTTCGGGGGCACCACCCAGATCAGCGACAGCCCCAAGGAGGTGATGGATCAGGCCTGGCAGATAGTTTTCAGAGACTATCTAGACATCAATGGCAAATATACCCCTGATCATTGGCGTCATTTGCGCCGGGATATTTTAGCTAAGAGCTATGGCACTCCCAAGGATGCCTATGAGGCTATCCGTGGCATGCTCGCTACCCTTGATGATCCCTACACCCGCTTTCTGGATCCGCGGGAATTCAAGGAGATGCAGATTGACACCTCCGGTGAACTATCCGGGGTTGGCATTCAACTGAGTATCGACAAGCAGACCAAAGACCTCGTGGTGGTCAGCCCTCTCGATGGCTCGCCAGCCTCGCGGGCGGGCGTGATGCCTAAAGACATAATCATCGCCATCGACTCCCAGCCCACCAAGGGCATGAGCACGGAAGACGCGGTTAAATTAATTCGTGGTCAGGTGGGAACAAGTGTAAATTTAACCCTGAAGCGCAATGGTCAATCCATTGAGGTAAAGCTCACCCGCGAGCGGATCGAGTTGCACGCGGTGGAGCACAAGATGAACGCCTCCCCCAACGGCGCCAAGGTGGGTTATATCCGCCTCAAGCAATTCACCGCTACCGCCACCAAGGACATGCGCCTAGCGCTCCAGGATCTGGAGGCCAAGGGTGCCCAGGGCTATGTATTGGACCTGCGCAGCAATCCAGGCGGCCTGCTTATGGCCAGTGTGGAGATAGCCCGTCAGTGGCTGAATGAAGGCACAATTGTTTCCACCAAAACCCGCGATGGCATCCAAGATGTCAAGCGCGCCAATGGCCATGCCCTAACCACCAAGCCCCTGGTGGTGCTGGTGAACGAGGGTTCGGCCAGTGCCAGTGAGATTCTTTCTGGTGCCCTGCAGGACAACAGCCGGGCGGTATTGGTGGGTCAAAAAACCTTTGGCAAGGGTCTGGTGCAGTCGGTGCGGGGGCTGTCGGATGGTTCCGGCATGACGGTAACGATCGCCAAATACCTCACCCCTAGCGGGCGCGACATCCACAAGCACGGCATCGACCCAGATGTTTCCGTGAAGATGAGCGAGCAGGAGGCTCAGCAGCTGAAGCGGGAAGATCTCGGCACCCGCAAGGACAGCCAATACCGGGCGGCAGAAACCACCCTGCTCAAGCAGTTGCAAACCGCCAATAGCCTGCAAAATACCTTTAGCCCCACCAGCGCCAATCTCCCCGCAGCCCTACCTGCCACCACCCGATCCCTGGAGACAGCCCCTTAACTAGCTGGTTAAAGGCATTGGCCCAGAAGTGGCCAGCTTCAGGTCACGCCGGCGGCTGGGGTTCCAGCCTCGGCGGCTTGAGCGGCACAACCTCTAAGGTCGCGCCATGACTTACCCCACCACCTCCCGCAAGCGCTTTGAACAAGGGTTCGAGCGCTGGCTCTGGCGTATACGCCTGATCGCGATCGTGCCTGTGGTGATGAGCCTGATCAGCACGGCCGCCTCCTTCGTGCTGGGCACCGGCGAAATCTTCAAGGCCCTGCACAAGATCTTCAGCGGCCAGATCGAACCGAAGGGGGAGGCCAAGCTGTTGGCCGAATTGGTCTCCGGGGTGGACCTCTATCTGATCGGCATCGCCTTACTGATCTTTGGCTACGGCGTCTATGAACTGCTGATCTCCGACATCGAAGCGGCCCGAGGCAGCGATCAGAACAGCGGTGGATTGTTGGACATCCGCAGCCTCGATGGCCTCAAGGAGAAGCTGGTCAAGGTGATTATCGTCGCACTGATCGTGGCGGCGTTCAAGGCGATGCTGAGCTTCCAGATCAAGGATGGCTCCTCCCTGGCCTATTTCTGCGTGAGCGTGCTGCTGCTGGCGATCAGCGGTTACCTGGTGACCGGAGGCATCCCCGGCTCCCGGGGGCCAAAATGACGACCAAGCTCACCCTGTTGATGTACTAATAGGTCATGGATCAAACTAAACGCGACCAAGTGGG
Source organism: Prochlorococcaceae cyanobacterium (assembly GCA_044375975.1). Taxonomy (GTDB): domain Bacteria; phylum Cyanobacteriota; class Cyanobacteriia; order PCC-6307; family Cyanobiaceae; genus UBA5018. The sequence continues at coordinate 11,672 of JBILLQ010000027.1, read as the reverse complement.
CCGCGATCCCTTTGGTAGCGACCCGGTGGACATTGATCAAGTGGGCAGCTATCAAGCTGGAGACTATCCAGCTGGAAACTATCCAGCTGAGCAAGCTTCAGTTGTTGGATCGATCTGGCAGCTAAAACCCTGGTGGTGTCAACCCTGGAGCATCCTGCTCACCGGTGGGGCGATGATTTTGGCCAGCTGGCTGGGGTTGCACCGCCTGTGGATTACGGCGCCGCTGAGTTCCGTAGTGCTGCTGTGGTGGTGGCTATTCCTGCTGGTGGTGCCCGCCAGCTATCGCCAGCAATTGGAGGCCGAGCGGCAACGGAGCTGAGCTGAGCTTCTTGGCGAACATTTCTGTTCCCCAGCTCTGGGCAGATTCAGGAGGTGGGCTGCATCAGGCCGCCACCGGGACTGGAGTCGTCGTCGTCATTGTTTTCCTTGCCTGCCTGGTTGAGGGCGTAGATGGCCAGGGCCAGCAGGCACACCAGGGCGGAGACCAGGCCCGGGACATCAAGGCCGGAATCCAGGACGATCAGCTCACCCATGCTGGAACTGTTGCGAAGTTCGTTCGATTGTAACGAACGATTGCGCCCTTCCTGAGAGCCGCTGGGCCGGGGCCTGGCTGACTGGGTCTGCCTGTGGCGAAATGCTGGCAATGCAGGGCTCCAGGCAAGCCCCATCCAGGCGATGCCTGCCCTGCTTGCTGTTTCATGGGGCCTGTTGCACCCTGGCTGACACCTGGGCCTCCGGGTCCACCCCCGCAAAAGTTGGCGGCAGCCATATCCTCACCACTATCAAGTGGCGATCAGGTACTGAAAGACTAATCATATGATCGGGAGTGTGGCTGGATTCCCGCCTCAGGATTGCCAATCGGCCTGATAAGTTGACTTGATCGGAATCGAGGCTGGCAGTCACCCTGGCGGAGTGCCTAGCGCCAAGGCTGTTAATGGGCGCTATGGACCAGGGGGAGCCGCTGGGGAGTGGGCTGCGGATGCTGCCAGCTGATGGTCCCCTTTGGGTTCAGGCTCGCCCCAGCGCTGCTCGCATCGGTGAAACCCCGTGCTCGAGTTACGCCCTGAGTGCCCCTAGTGGGCGTTAAGGGGGCTCATTTAGTAATCCTCGGCGCAACCGCTCCCTAGCCTCGCCAGGATTGCAGTTTCGAGTTCTCGCCATGCTGCCCCCCAGTCCCTTTTGTCTTCTTAAAGCCACCAAAATTGCTGGCCTGCAGGCCACGGTGTTGCTGCTGCTCACCCTGCTGATCAAGGCCAGGATCCAGATCAAGGCGGCTTCGGCGCTGGGGTTGGCGCTGCTGGCCCTGCAAACGCTCGTGTTTGTGGCCATTGCCGGCCCCCTCGGCCTGGCGGCCCTCGGCGGCGTGGCCTTTGCCCTGAACCGCCGCCAGGGGCAAGCGGCGTGACGACGCTGCCGCCATGGCGGCAGCTGCTGAGCGCCGCCCGCGAACGGGAGGGCCGCTCAGCAGCGGCTCGCTGGTTGCAGCTCGCCACCGTGGCTGCCGACGGCACGCCGCGGGTGCGCACCCTGGTGTTTCGCGGCTGGGCCGAGGGCGCCGCCCTCGATCTGCTCACCGACGGCCGCAGCGCCAAACCGGCCGAGCTGGCCCAGCAAGCGGCGGTGGAGCTCTGCTGGTTGCTGCCGCGGGCCCGCTGCCAATTCCGTTTGCGGGGGATGCGCCAAACCCTGGCGCCGGAGCTGGAGCAAGGGGAGCGGCAGCGCCATTGGCGGGCCCTCACCCCCGGCGGCAGAGCTCTGTGGGGCTGGCCCAGCCCCGGCGAGCCGCTAGAGGCCGGGGCGGCCTTCCCGCAGGCCCTGGCCGACGACGCGGCGATGCCGGATCATTTCCAGCTGCTGCGCCTGGAGATCAGCCAAGTGGAACTGCTGGAACTCACAGGCCATCCGCACCGCCGCCGCCTCTGGCGGTTGGCGAGCGGCTGGGCGGAGCAATGCTTAAACCCCTGAGCTTGCCTATACCCCTGAACCCTGCTGGAAGCTCGGCAGCAACAGCCCTGAACGTTCGCGGTAGGCGCCAAAGCCGGGATAGCGGGAGAGGGATTCATCCTTCTTCCGCATGTTGGGAAGAAACACTCCCAGGCCAAAGCTGGCCAGCACCCCATAGGGAAGCCAGTGCATCGCCACCAGCGCGAAGGAGAGATAGATGAGCAGTTCCCCCAGATAGTTGGTGTTGCGGCAGCGGGCGAAAAAGCCGTCTTCTATCAGCCCCGGCTGCAGCTTGAGTACGAAGTGCTTTTGGGCATCGCTGCCGAAATGTAGAAACACTCCCAGCGAATTGATGGCGATGGCGACGGCCACCAGGGGCAGGGGCGGCACGACGCCGGAGGAAATCAGCAGGAACGGCGCCAGCCAGTAGAGGCCGAGCACCAGGAACCCCACCACCGCCTGGGGCAACCCTATTGGCTGCTGCCACTGGCGGTCGGGGAAGATCGATTCCTTCAGCAGCCAGAGCATGCCATAGCCGCCATGGAGGGCCAGATACACCCAAGCGCCCAGGGATGAATTGCCGTAGGCGATCATCAGCGCACCAATAAAAAAGGGCGTTAATCCCTTATGGAGGTTGATCACATGCCGCAGCTGCATGGTGCGAAGGCCAGAAGTAGCATTCAGGCTAGAAACCTTCCCGCAGCTGCGGAGGCTGCTGCCGGTAGCGGCCCAGGCTGTTCAATATTTATGCCGGGTTACCGGGGTTTGGCTTGGCTTTTGTTTGGGGCAGGGGCCCCCGCCAGTTTTCTTTGATCAGCTGGCGAGCGCGACCCAGGGCTAGGGCGCCATCGGGTACGTCTTTGGTGATGCAGGAGCCGGCGCCGATGGTGGCATTTGTGCCAATGGTGAGCGGCGCCACCAATACGCTATTGGCACCGGTTTTGCTGCCCGCTCCAATGGCGGTGCGATGCTTGTTGACGCCATCGTAGTTGGCGGTAATTGTGCCGGCTCCAATATTTACACCAGCCCCAACAGTGGCATCTCCAATATAGCTGAGATGATTTACTTTACTGCCTGCGCCCACAACACTTTTCTTGATCTCCACGAAGTTACCTATCCGGCAGTCTGCGGAAAGGTTGGCGCCGGGGCGCAGATGGGCGTAGGGGCCGATGGCGCAACCCGCCGCCACCTGCGCCTCGCGAATCACCGCGTAGACGGCTTCCACCTGATCCCCCAGCTCCGCATCCACCAGCAGGCAGCCCGGGCCGATCCGGCAACCATCGCCCACGGTGGTGTGGCCGCGGAAATGACACTGGGGCTCAACTACTACATCGCTGCCAAAGCGGGTGCCGTCGCTGAGGGTGCAGCTGGCTGGATCAATGAAAGTAACCCCCTGCGCCATCCAGTAATTGCGCAGTCGCTCCTGGAGGGCCGCTTCGCAATTGGCCAGTTGAATGCGGTCGTTGATGCCGCCAATTTCGCTGGCATCACTCACCTCAAGGTGCGCGGCAGAAGCGAGCATCGCCACCGTGTCGGTGAGGTAGAGCTCCCCCTGGTCGTTGTCGGCGCTGAGCTGGGGCAATACCTCTGCCAGCTGCGGCCAGTTGAAGCAGTAGATACCGGCATTGATCAGCGAAATTTCCCGTTCTGCTGGGCTGCAATCGCGATGTTCCACGATCGCCGTTACCGCGCCGCTTTCAGCCACCACCACGCGCCCGTAGCCTCTGGGATCTGGCAGGCGGGCTGTCAGCAGGGTGACGGCAGCGCCACTGCTGGTGTGGCGCTCCAGCAACCGCTCCAGGGTTTCGGGACGCAGCAGGGGCACGTCGCCATTGAGCACCAACAAATCGCCCTGGAATCCCTCCAGCGGTGTAAGTAGTTGCTGCAGGGCATGGCCGGTGCCTTTTTGGGGCTGTTGCAATACAAATTCCAGGCCATCGATGGCCGCCAGCGATTCGCGCACCCGCTCGGCCTGGTGGCCAACGATCAGCAGCTTGCGCTGCGGCTGCAGGCTGGTGCAGCTAGCCAGCACCCGCTCGATCAGGGTGGCACCGGCCAGGGGCTGGAGCACCTTGGGCAGCTGGCTCTTCATGCGGGTGCCCTTCCCGGCGGCCAACACGGCAATGGCGAGCATCGAGATGGCAGTGGCTTGGCGGGAATCTAGGCGCTCTCTTGCAGCGGTCCGGTTTGCCTCCAGGCCCCAGCGCCTGCGCCAGGCGCTGGTGGATTCCACGCCGCCCTGGGCGCCTCGGCTGCGCTGCTGCCTGGCGCGATTGGTGAGGATCGTCGCGGCTGAGGCCCGGCCATCGGGATCGCGGTAGGGCTCCGCCGCATTGGTGGCCAGGTGCTCCCATTCCATCGCCGCCAATGGGCGCAGAAATTGGCAACTGGCAAGCTCTGTGGGGCTGGCCGCGGTGCCGCCGCTCCAGGCGCCCAGGCTCTGCTGCGCCGGTTCGTGGTGGCGGATCGCCGCCAGCTGCAGCCCCAACAATTGCAGGCTGCGCCGCACCGCCGCCGCCGAGCTGTAGGTGAGCAGGCGGCCGTCGGGGAGCATCAGTTGGCCCAGGCCTGTCAAAAATTCGAGGCTCCACAGCTGCGGGCAGCGCTGGGGCGAGAAGGCGTCGTGCATCACCAGATGACAGCTGCCGGCGGCAAGGGCTAGCAATTCCGGCAGCCGCTCTCGGGCATCTCCCCAAAACATCTGGCCTTGGCCCAGGGGGCTTTGCCAGTGGTCGCCCTGGCTGAGTTGGCGCAGGGGCTCGATTGCCTGCTGCGGCCACTGGCTTTGGAATTTGGCGTCGGCCAGGGCCAGCTGCAGCGGTTGGCGATCCAGTTCGATGCCCCACCACTGCAGCTGCAATCCCAGCGCCGCGCAGCGCTCCAGCAGGGCGGCCGTATTGCTGCCGGTGCCGACGCACAAATCGAGCGCAAGCACCGTGCTGCCTGGGGCTAATCGCTCCAACTGGGCTGGATTCACGAAGGTTTCGCGGGCCTCCCGCATGGCGCCGCGGCCGCTATGAAATCCCTGTTGAAATTCGCCGCTCCAGAGACTGAAACTGCCATCACCGCCCCAGCTGGGCCGCAGGAGAGCTGGCTGTAGAGGTTCTGGCTGCAGGAGTTCTGGCTGGGGTAATTGCTGCTGAGGGAGTTCCTGCTGTGGAAATTCTTCAGGCTCGCAGGCGTTCAAGGTCTTGCCAGAAGTTGGGATAGGAGACGGCGGCGGCATCGGCCCGGGCCAAGCTGCTGTCTCCCTTGGCCACCAGGGAGGCCACCGCCAGGCTCATCGCCACCCGGTGATCGGTTTCGCTATCCAGCTGGGCACCGTGCAATTGCCCGCCGCCGTTGATGGTCATGCCGTCTGCCAGTTCCTCCAGTTGGGCCCCCATCGCCCGCAATTGACGCGCCATCACCGCCAGGCGATCGGTTTCCTTCACCCGCAGTTCGGCGGCGCCGGCAATGCGGCTGACGCCCTCGGCGCAGCAGGCCGCCACCGCTAACACGGGGATTTCATCCACCAGGCGGGGAATGATCTCGCCGTCGATGCTGAAGGCCCGCAGGGGGCCGTGGCTCACCTGCAGGTCGCCCACCGGTTCGCCGGCCACATCGCGCTCGTTAACCACTTTGATCCGGGCCCCCATCTGTTCGAGCACATCCAGCACGCCGGTGCGGCTGGGGTTGAGACCCACGTTTTGCACCGTTAATTCAGCCCCGGGGGTGATGGCGCCGGCCACCAACCAGAAGGCCGCCGAACTGATATCGCCTGGCACCACCACCTGCTGGCCGTGCAATCTGGCGCCGGGGCTAAGGGTGACCGTGGTGTTGTTATGGCCCCCCACCACCAGATCGGCCCCGAAGGCCCGCAGCATGCGCTCGCTGTGGTCGCGGCTTTGGGCCGGTTCCACCACGGTGGTGGGGCCCGAGGCGGTGAGGGCCGCCAGCAGGATGGCGCTCTTCACCTGGGCGGAGGCCACCGGCGTAGCGATGTTGGCCCCCTGGAGCTGCTGACCCAACACCGCCAGGGGGGCCAGATTGCCGCCGCTGCGGCCATGGATCTGAGCCCCCATCCGGGCCAGGGGTTTTGCGACTCGGGCCATGGGCCGGCCCCGCAGGGAGGCATCACCGCTGAGCACAAAATGGCGCCCCTGGCGGCCGGCCAAAAGGCCCAGCATCAAGCGCATGGTGGTGCCTGAGTTGCCGCAATCGAGGATGTCGGCCGGTTCCTGGAAGCCATCGAGGCCCACGCCGCGCACCAGCACCGGCTCGCCGGCCCGGATCGGCGACACCTCCACCCCCATCGCCCGCAGACAGGCCGCCGTACTGAGGGGATCTTCTGCCGGCAGGAGGCCTTCGATGCGGGTTTCGCCCTCGGCGATGGCGCCAAACAACAGGGCCCGGTGGGAGATCGACTTATCGCCCGGCACCTGCACCTGGCCCCGCAGGCTGGCGCCGGCCGGCAGGGCCAAGCTGGCGGCGCTGTCGCCTGCTGCCGGGGATGACGGCGAGGGCATGGCGGCTTGGCTCGTCGGCATCGGCCCGAGGGGGAGGGGGTTCGATCCTATGGAGTGCCAATGCTCTGATCCCGCGAACCGGGATACTGCGAAGGATGACAGCCACCCCTGGAAGTTCAGGGGAGCTCAGCTAGGTTGCCAAATTGCTGTTATGTGCCGCCCCATGGCCGAGTCCCTGCCCCTGCTGCTGCGCGCTGCCCGAGGGGAGCAGGTGGAGCGGCCTCCGGTGTGGATGATGCGCCAGGCGGGCCGCTACATGAAGGTGTATCGCGACCTGCGCGATCGCCATCCCGGTTTTCGCGAGCGATCCGAAAACCCCGATCTCTCCTACGAGATTTCGATGCAGCCCTTCCATGCCTTCCAACCCGATGGCGTGATCCTGTTCTCCGACATCCTCACGCCGCTGCCGGGGATTGGCATCGATTTCGACATCATCGAGAGCAAGGGGCCAATCATTGAGCCCGCCATCCGCAGCCAGGCCCAGGTGGATGCCCTGAGGCCTCTCAATCCGGCCGAGGCGCTGCCCTTCGTGGGCGAGGTGCTGGGCCGGTTGCGCCAGGATGTGGGCAATGCAGCCGCCGTGCTCGGTTTTGTGGGTGCCCCCTGGACCCTGGCCGCCTATGCGGTGGAGGGCAAGAGCTCCAAGACCTATTCGGTAATCAAGCGGATGGCCTTCCAGGAGCCGGCGCTGTTGCATCAGTTGCTGGGGCATCTGGCCGATTCGATCGCCACCTATGTGCGTTATCAAATTGATAGCGGCGCCCAGGTGGTGCAGCTGTTTGATTCCTGGGCCGGCCAGTTGAGCCCCTGCGACTACGACGTGTTCGCGTCCCCCTATCAAAAGCGTGTGATCGACCAGGTGAAGGAAACCCACCCGGATACGCCGCTTATTTTATATATCTCCGGCAGCGCTGGGGTGCTGGAGCGGATGGGCGGCACTGGGGTGGATTTCGTGTCGCTGGATTGGACGGTGGACATGGCGGAGGGCATCGCGCGGCTGCCGGAGCACGTGGGGGTGCAGGGCAATGTGGATCCGGGTTTGTTGTTTGGCTCCCCGGAGGCGATTCGCGAGCGGATTTTGGATACGGTGCGCAAGGCCAGGGGCCGCAAGCACATCCTCAACCTGGGCCATGGCATCCTGCCGGGCACGCCAGAGGAGAACGCCAGGGTGTTTTTTGAGACGGGCAAGGCGGTGAATGAGCTGCTGGGAGCTGCCGTTTGACGGCCCGGGCGCCTGGGCGGCAGCGGATTTTGATCACTGGCGCCAGCGGTTGCGTGGGCCAGCACATCGCCAGCTTGTTGTATCGCCATAGCGATGCGCAGCTGTTGCTGTGGTTGCGGGATCCGGCCAAACTCACGGCCGTGCCTGCAGATGATCCGCGCATTGAGCTGTTGGTGGGAGACCTGCGCCAGGTGGAGCCCCACCGCCAGCAGATCGCTAGCGCCCAAAGGATCATCCACACCGCCACCGCCTGGGGGGATCCGGAAAGGGCCCAGCAGGTGAATGTGGTGGCGGTGAAGGAAATGCTGGCGGCCACCGATCCAGCGTTGTTGGAGCAGGTGATCTACTTCTCCACCGCAAGCATTTTGGATCGGCAATTGCAGCTGCTGCCGGAGGCGGCTAAATACGGCACCGAATACATCCAAACCAAGGCCCTCTGCCTGCAGCAGCTGGAGCGGCACCCGCTGGCGGAGCGGATCGTGGCGGTGTTCCCCACGCTGGTGTTCGGTGGGCGGGTGGATGGCAGCGGCCCCTTCCCCACCAGTTACCTCACCGCAGGGCTGGCGGAGGGCAGCCGCTGGCTGTGGCTGGCCAGGTGGCTGCGCACCGATGCCAGCTTCCACTTCATCCACGCCGCCGACATCGCCCAGGTGTGCGTGCATTTGGCCACCCAGCCGCATCGGCCCAATCCGGAACCAAATCAAGCGGCGGTAAGGCGGCTGGTGTTGGGCCAGGCGCCGATCAGCGTGAATGCCACGGTGGCCAAGCTCTGCCGTTGGCGGCGGGTGTGGCGGCCGCCGTTTGGCGTGAATTTGAGCGGCTGGTTGATTGAGCAGTTGATCCGCTGGCTGCCGATTGAGGTGAATGCCTGGGATCGCTTTTCGATTCGGCAGCGGCACTTCATCCACGAGCCGGTGAGTCCACCGGAGCGGTTTGGCTTGGTGAGCCACGCAGCCAGCCTGGAGGAGGTGTTGGCGGATGCGGGCCTACCCCAGCGGGGTCGCATCCCCAGGCCGCAGAGCTGAGGCTTGCCCATTTGCCGGCGGCCAGCCCGTTTGCCTGCCGCTGGCCACTAGATATGGCGTTGTGTGGCAAATGTTGCGAACCTGGGCTTGCCAGATCGCAACCGGGCCTAAGAAGACCTATTTTTGAGCCGTTGCACCTGCTATGAAGCGCCCTACCATGCGCCGTCTTTTTTCTCTGCTCGCTCTCTGCCTGGCTTTGGTGCTGGGTGCAGCTCCGAGCTTCGCTGCTGACGCCGCCCACGGCGGTCAGATTTTTTCCGCCAACTGCGCCGCCTGTCACATGGGTGGCGGCAACGTGGTGAATGCCGAGCGCACCCTCAAGGCCGATGCCCTGAAGGCCTATCTGGCCAACTACGAGGCTGGTCCTGAAGCCGCCGTTGCCTACCAGGTAACCAACGGCAAAAACGCCATGCCCGCCTTCGGGGGCAAGCTGAGCGCCGGTGACATCGAAGATGTGGCCGCCTATGTGATCGACCAGTCCAACAAGGGCTGGTCCTAGTCCCCCACTGGCACCAGTTACCAATTCAAGCCAATCGCAACCCCGCCGCGGCGGGGTTTTTTGTTGTTCAAGCGCTGTGGCGCCTTTGGGCTAGCACCGCCAGATAGAGCTCTTCTGGCACCTCGCGGATGTCGTATTCAGAAGGCAGCACCCCATGCACATGGCGATGCACCGCCAGCCAGCAATTGCGCTCTGCATCCTTGCCACTGGCATCAAACTCATGGGAGGCGGCCACCAAGGCGGCAATCAGCTCAGGACCAATCAGTTCTGGGGTGCTGGTCATGGCGGCGGGGATGGGGAATGGTTTGAGGGTGCAGCATGACATTTTTCGGTGTGCGCGCGGGGGTACGGGTGGGGTATCCAACGCTCCAGATCAAAAGCGGGTAGGGTCGAATCTCTTTTATAGACACCCCCTGCTCCTGTCTTCTACATCTGGATGTTGGGTGGGCAAATGCATCCCTGTGCCGCGATGAGAGGCTTTTGAATTTTCTTGTTATAACCATGATGCCAATCTTCACATCTCTTCCCCTGTTGCTTTCAGGCGCTACGATCTTTAAAGCCTCGATGTTGCGGCAGTGAGAACCAGCACCCCAGTGGCTCGGCTATATCGGAGGCATCGCTACATGCTCGCGCTGCTCGAAGCAATAGGAGGCCAAGCATCAAATACAGATTTTCAAAAGCTGCTTTTTCTTTTTTCTCAAGAGACAGCCGATCCGCCTCTATATGAGTTTGTTCCATATAAGTACGGCGCTTTTTCTTTCACCTCCTATGCTGATCGTCTCAAGCTTATAGAGAAAGGTCTTTTAATCCGTTCTAATGATCATTGGGAACTTGCTGCTGATGGCGAAGCCGCGATCTATCCAGAGTCTGGCTATCGAAGTGATGCGGCATCGTTTGTCAGCCGCCTTGGTTGGATGAGAGGAAGTGAGCTTATTGCTTACACCTACAAACATTTCCCTTACTACGCTACTCATAGCGAAATCGCCAGCGAGATCCTATCGAGCGATTCCTCGGCCTTGGCTGCCATACGAAACAGCAAGCCAAGTACTAGCAATCCTGGATTGGTAACTATCGGCTATGAAGGCAAATCAATTGAAGCGTACCTAAACCTTCTTCTGCAAGACTGTGTTACTCTTTTGTGTGATGTAAGGCGTAACCCGATCAGTAGAAAGTATGGCTTCTCGAAGCGAGTACTTGCCTATGGTTGTTCGCGAGTTGGAATTAAATATGAGCACCTGCCACAACTTGGAATTGAATCTGGCAAGCGCCATAATCTCAGCTCACAAGAAGACTACAACGATCTATTTGCCACATATTTAGACGAGTGTCTTCCAAGACAAGAAAAGGAATTATCAATCATTTCCTCATGGATTGAATCAGGAGAGAGGGTTGCCCTCACCTGCTATGAGGCTGACGTAAGGCAGTGCCACCGAGGTTGTGTGGCCAGCATTATTCAATGTTGCTCTGTAGATCTTCAAGTTAAGCATCTATAATTTCAAGATGAAACGAGAAAGACTGCTTATTCTTGTTAAAACTTACCCCACATTGTCAACCAAGTACGGCGAGACAGTCTGTACAGCAGCCATGAGAGAAGATGGGTCATGGGTACGCCTGTATCCAGTCCCATTTAGGCGTTTAGGCGAGACTGAGCAATATAGGAAGTACGATTGGCTTGAATGTCGAATTCTACGAAAAACCCAAGATCGAAGGCCTGAAAGCTACAGTCCCGTAGATGAATCTGAATTACATGCAATCGATCACATTGGAACTCAGAACCAATGGTTCGAAAGACGCCAAATTGTACTTGGCAAATCAAAAGTCTCCGACAAGCTTGCTGAACTCATTCTTGGTGCTAAGCAGAATAAGATCTCGTTAGCGGTTTTTAAGCCTGCCAAGGTTATTGATTTTATTGTCGAAAGAGAAGAATCTCGAGAGTGGGACCCTAAAAAACTCAGCGCAATGCGTGCACACATTGATCAGCTCTCACTTTTTGATGACAACGAATGGAGACAGACTTTCAGGGTGATTCCCAAGCTACCTTACAAGTTCTCATATCGATTCGAAGATGCAAATGGCAAGCGTAGCCAGCTTCAAATTCTTGACTGGGAAATTGGTGCGCTATTCTGGAACTGCCTGTGGCGAGAGCAATCCCAAAATGAGCAAGCAGCGATTGAAAAGGTCAGGGCAAAGTACTTTGATGAATTTATGACTAAAGACCTTCATTTCTTTGTGGGAACAACCCTCCAGTTTCATTCTGTTGCCCCTAATCCTTGGTTGATCATTGGCGTCTTTCCTGCGCCGTACCAAACCCAGTTGCTCCTTTTCTAGAGATATAGCAGATCATGTCTTAAGTAGGTCGCCATAAATAAAACGACCTAGGTTACGGTTTGTAAAGTTAGTTAAACTGATAGGGGCCGGGCAAAATAGCCATTCTTGGCAGCTCTATTCTCAATACCCTGAACCACATGATATGC
>JBILLQ010000086.1:0-12872 GCA_044375975.1 Prochlorococcaceae cyanobacterium | reverse complement strand
CTCCCTCCCAAAAAAGCCTCCATAAGCTTCACACAACTAGGCAATGGTGGATGGTCAACAACAACTCGGGCATGGAGCAGCGATGGGAATGCGGTGCTCAGGTGCTGATGGCCCGTGAACGCTTACGGGACATCTACTAGGGTTGCTCCATGTCGGCCAACTTCAGGGTCAAAACAATCCATCCGGATTGTTAGGCGTTGTCAAGCTTCTCTAACCCGCACACGCAGGGTGTCCCCATCGCCAATCGAGGCGACCGTTGCAGCGCTGGCAGGGTCTGTAGACAGGGTTAGCAGCAGAAATAGGGGCAGCTGACTCAGTAAGGGCAACCCATAGGAAACGATCACTGTATTTAGTTCAGGCTTGGCCATTACTGGCCATACCAACGGCAGGAAAGTCCACTCCTGTGCAAGATGCCTGAGCTCGCCAGATCGCCCCACGGTTGCCGGCTCACAGGCCTCTGGGGCCCCTCTATCGGTCGCCCAGCGCCAGTAAGAGCGAGGAAAGGTGGCGGGCTGCTTTGGGGGCACTGCCGCCATCCCAAACTGACCCCCATCCCTGGCGTCGGGACGCCCTGATCCCCTCCCCCCTCTCCACCGATTTCGCCGCCGCCCCCGAGTGGCGCCAGAGGCTGCGCGACGGCCTCGGCGACTTGGCGCCAGAGCGGCGCCGCAGTCTGCGCAGCCTGGCGCCCGCCGCCACCGCCCAACTGCAGCCTCCAGCTGCTGGCGCGGCCCCCCTGCTGGATCTGGCCAGCAACGACTACCTGGGTCTCAGCCGCCATCCCGCCGTATTGGCTGCCGCCGCCGCTGAAATAGCCGCCAGTGGCCTGGGGGCCGGCGGCTCGCGGCTGGTTACTGGCACCCGGCCGGTGCATCTGCAGCTGGAGGCCGAACTCGCCGCCTGGCTCGGGCGTGAGCGGACGCTGCTGTTTCCCAGTGGCTTCCAAGCCAACCTGGCCGCCGTGAGTGCCCTGGCAGATCGCCACTGTCTGGTGCTGGCCGATCGGCTGATCCACCACTCTTTGCTGGTGGGGGTGCGCGCCAGCGGCGCCAAGTTGCGTCGCTACGCCCACAACGACCCGGCCGATTTGGAGCGCCAGCTGCTGGCCGCCCGGCGTCAGCGGCCCAGCGGGCGGATGCTTGTGCTCTGCGAAAGCCTCTACAGCATGGAGGGCACCACTGCGCCGCTGGTGCAATTGGCGGCCCTCTGCGCCCACCACCAGGTGCCGCTGCTGGTGGACGAAGCCCACGCCCTGGGCGTGATGGGGGCCGGCGGCCGCGGCCTGTCCCATGGCATCGCCGAGCTGGCGATTGTGAGCGGCACCTTTGGTAAAGCCTTTGGTAGTGGCGGCGCCTTCCTGGCCTGCGACGAGCTGGTGGGCGACTGGCTATTGCAAAGCAGCGGCGCCTTCCGCTACACCACCGCCCTGGCGCCACCGCTGGCGGCCGGAGCCATGGCCGCCCTGCACCTGATGGCGGGCGGCCAGGGCCTGCTGGCGCGGGCGGAACGCTGGCGGGATGCCCTGGCGGCGGCCGGTTGGCCCAGGCCAGCGGGCCAGGGGCCGATCCTGGCGCTGCTGGTGGGATCCGATGGTCGGGCCCTGGAATTGCAGCGGCAGCTGGAGGCAGCAGGGCTGCTCTGTGTAGCGATCCGCCCCCCCACCGTGCCGGAGGGTCAGGCGCGGCTGCGGTTGGTGCTACGCCAAGACCTGCCGCCGGGCACGCTGCCACGATTGCTGGCCGCCCTGGGCCCGGGGCCCCATGCCCCTGTCTCTGTAAACACCCCGTAAACCTTTTATGGCTGGCCCCTGTCAACTGATTGCCATGCACGGCTGGGCGGGGGATCGACGCGGCTGGGATCCCTGGATCGCCGCCGTCGCCGCCAAGGGCTGGAGCTGGCAGAGCGGCGAGCGCGGTTACGGCCAGCTGCCCCCCGCCATGCCCAGCTGGCAGCTGGGCGAGCAGGGGCAATCGGGCGGGCGGCGGGTGTTGCTCGTTCATTCCCTGGGGCTGCACCTGCTGCCCGCCGCCCTGCTGGCAGACGCAGAAGCGGTGGTGCTGCTGGCCAGTTTTGGCCGCTTTGTGCCAGAAGCTGCGGCGGGCCGCCGCCAGCGCCAGGCCCTGGCCGCCATGGCCGCCCAGCTGCGGGGCGAAACGGCAGAGACGATGCTGCTGAATTTTTACCGCCTGGCCGCCGATCCAGAGCCGGTGGATCCCACCACCATGGGCATCGGCGATCAACCCCTGGCCCCGGCAGGCTTGCAACGGCTGGAGGCGGATTTGAAGCTGTTGGAGCTCTGCACAGGCCTGCCAGAAGCCTTCCCCAGCCAGGTGCCCACCTTGATCGTGGAGGCGGGTCGTGATCAAATCGTGGCCCCCCAGTCACAACAATTGCTGCGCCAAGCACTGCCCGCCGCCGACCTGTTGCGACTTGGCCAATCGGGCCATTGCCTCTATGGCACGCCGCTGGTGCCGATGCTGCTGAGCTGGATCGACGGGCTGAAATGAACAACAGCTATGCCGATAGCAGCACTACATCCAGCGGCGAAGCCTCCAGCATCTCGATCGCCAGCAGTGACCCGAATAGCAGCCTGCGCAGCAGCAGCTTCAGCGTGGGGGTGATTGGTCGCTTTAATCGCCGGGCCGATGCCTATGACGGCCAGGCGAGGTTGCAGCGGGGTTTGGCATGGCGATTGGCCCACCTGGTGGCAGCCCAGCCCCTGCCCGATGGAGCGGCGGCAGATCTGGGGGCTGGCAGCGGCGCCCTGGGCCAGGCGCTGCTGTTGCAGAAACCGTCCCTGGCCGCTTCGCTGCGGCAGCTAGACCTGGCCGCCGGGCTGCTGGCCCGCAATCCCCTGGCCGCCAATGGTCTGCTCTGGGATCTCAACCGGGGCCTACCCGCTGAATTGGGCGATATCGCCCTGCTCACCTCCAGCTTCGCGCTGCAATGGCTGGAGCGGCCGGCCGAGCGGCTGGCCAGCTGGTGCGACGCCCTGATGCCAGCAGGGCTGCTGGCGGTGGCGGTGCCCACGGCGGGCAGCTTTCCGGAATGGCGCCAGGCCTGCCAGCGCTCCGGCGTTCCCTTCACCGGCTTGGCCCTGCCGGCGGGGGAGGAGTTGGTGCTGGCAGCCCGCCAACGCCTGCAGCTACACAGTTGCCGCCGCCTGCGCTTCCGAGGCGCCCCTTGCCCGGAAGGGGGGCTCGCCCTGCTGCGCCAGCTGCGCTCGATTGGCGCCGATGGCAGCCCAGCGCCGCGGCTCAGCGGCGGCCAACTGCGCCGCCTGCTGCACCACTGGCCCCAAGGAGCTGGTGCAAGCTGGGAGGTACTGATGCTAGTGGGCACCCGCCTATAGCCAGCGCTTGCGAATGACAGGCACCAGCGAATACTCAGGATCTGTCAATGCCCAGAATTAGCTAATAACCAGAATCAGCCAATGCCTTTCCCTGGCTCGCAAGGGCGGGATGGCAAATCCTTCCAGCTGCTCACTTACCCAAAGACCACCGGCAACCTCTATGACAGGCGCCAGTCGATGGCCATCACTCGCAGATGACAAGTTCCCACCGATGACAGCTGCCCCCCAGATGTCCCCGCTGCGGTTGGTGGTTTGTGGCACCGACACCGATGTGGGCAAAACCGTGGTCAGTGCCCTACTGGTGCAGGGCCTGGGCGCCCGCTACTGGAAGCCGGTGCAGAGCGGCTGTGAAGATGGTGGCGATAGCGCCCGGCTGCAGCGGCTACTGAACTTGCCCGATGGGCGGATCCTGCCGGAGGCCTACCGCCTCAGCGAGCCGGTATCGCCCCACTGGGCGGCCGAACGCCAGGGGGCGAGCATCGAGCCCGAACGGCTGGCCCTGCCGGGCGGCCCCGGCGCCCTGGTGGTGGAGACGGCCGGAGGGCTGTTGGTGCCCTTGCGGCGCGATTGGCTGCAGATTGATCAGTTGCAGCGTTGGGGATTGCCGGTGGTTTTGGTGGGCCGCAGCGGCCTGGGCACCTTGAACCACACCCTGTTATCTGTGCAGGCCCTGGGCCAAAGGGGTATTCCCCTGCTGGGGCTGGTGCTGAATGGCCCGATTCATCCAGATAACCCCCGCACCCTCAGCCAATTAACCGGCGTGCCGGTGTTGGCTGAATTGCCGCCCCTGGAGCCCCTCTGCGCCGAGGGCTTGGCGGCCCAATGGCATATTCAAAAACTTTCCTCTAAATTCTCCACCTGGACAGGCGGCCAGCCACCCGGCCCATAGGAAGGCCCAGCCCCAGCCGCAACCCCACCCAAACCCAAACCGTAGATCTAATCACAGCAAAGATGAGCAGACGCAATTGGCTGATTAGCGCAGCGCTCGTACTGCTTTGCGGCGGGGTGATGGCGTTATTCACCGACGTGGAAATACCCGCTTTGCGCTGGCTCAGGTGCAATTTTTCAGCCGGTCTACGGAATAGCAACCCAGCCTCTGCTCCCGCCCATTACCCCTCTTCCGCTTCTTCTTCCCCCCATTCTCCATCTTTCTCCCCTGACGCCGCCTATCCATCAAAGGCATGCCCTTAACAGGGCTCCAACGATAATCGCGCCAACACAAGCTCAGCACCAGCGCTAAAAATCATAGGAAAACCATGCATAACCGCACAAGCGGCCAGCAAGATATAATTACAAATACCATGCTCGCGGCGAGTACTATGCTTGCGGCGATTACTGCGCCAACGGCGAATGCAATATGAACGCAAATGCTTATGCGCGACCAAATAAAACCTCGTAAGCAACTATGTTGCGTTAGGGGCCGAGCATGATTGCCGCCTCCACATCGGCCCTAGACAGGCCATAGGGAAATTGGCGCACGGTGCGGGATCCATCTTGATGCCAGCGCACGGTGAGCTCTTCTGTTTCCAGTTCCAGCTCGGCGCTCCAGTCGCTGAGATGCAGGTCCCAGCGGCAGATATTGCCCCGTTGCTGCACTGCACCAATCTGCTGCAGCCAATATTCCAGTGTTGGCAAGGGATGGGCGTAGAGCGGGGTGGTGGGATCAGGCAGCTCAGTCATTGGGTAGCGCCATTGGTATTGAGTTCAACTTCTGGATAAGCAGGGGTATCAATGTTAATCGGAGAATGCTCGATTGCCAGTTGATTTTCCATGCCTTCTGGATCGACCCCTGCGCTGGTCTCCCCGCCACAGGCAGGTGTTGGAGAATTGGTGGTAGGCATGGGGGCCAGGGTAGGCATAGGCGGCAGCGGCCGGATGGGGGGCATGGGGATGCTGCGTTGCAGCCGAGCTTCCTGCCACCAGCTCGGCGATTCGATCAGCTCGGCCCCCCGCAGCCAGGCCATACCCACCCCCAACACCAGGCTGAAGACCAGGGCGATGCCAAGCAGCAGCAGTGCCAGCCACTCGCCCCCGGAGAGGGCCCGGCGCACCCCGTCTGGCCTGGCCCCTGGCGGGCGCACCCGCGTAATGGCGGGGTTGGCGGCCGCCAACAAGACCGCATGGCGTAGCTCGCCGTCGTAGCGCTCTCGGGCGGCTGGGTCGCTGAGCACGGCATAGGCCAAACGCAGTTGCTGAAACAACCGCTCCGCCTCCGCCAGGGGCAGCTCGGTGGTGTCCGGGTGAAAGCGCTTGCTGAGCAAGCGAAAGGCCTGGCGCAACTCCTCGCGACTGGCGGTGGGGGCCACCTGCAGCAGCTGGTAGTGGGAGGGGCCGGACACGGATTGGTTGATTGAACAGTGTTGGTGTGCGGGATCCTAGGAATCACAAACCCTGCCACCGCCCCCTGCCACCGCCTATGGCCTTTGACTCCCCATCGCCTCAACTCTGGCAGGCCCTGGGCTGGGAGCCAGCGCCCCAGCAATTGGAACAGCTGCTGGGGCTGCAGCTGCAGCTAAGGGAATGGAACGCCCGCCTCAACCTCACGCGCCTGGTGGAGGGAGAAGACTTCTGGGTGGCCCAGGTGCTCGATAGCCTCTGGCCCCTGCGGGCCCTGCTCCAGGCAAACCCCCAGGGGGCTGAGGGGCCGCTGCAAAGGGAGGCGCCGCTGCAGATGATCGATGTGGGCACCGGCGGTGGCTTCCCTGGACTGGCCATCGCCATCGCCCTGCCCAAGGCCCGGTTGACGCTGGTGGATTCGGTGGGTCGCAAGGTGGAGGCGGTGCGGGCGATGGCCACTGCCCTTGGCCTGGCGGATCGCGTGGACCTGCGCTGTGAGCGCATCGAACTCACCGGCCAAAGGGCCGAATGCCGCGGCCGTTTCCATCTGGCCATGGCCCGCGCCGTGGCCCGGGCGCCCGTGGTGGCTGAATACCTGGTACCGCTGCTGCAAGCCGATGGCCAGGCGCTGCTCTACCGGGGCCAGTGGGCCGCCGCCGATACCGCCGAATTGGAGCGGGCCCTGGCCCCCTTGAAGGCGCACATCGCCAGCCTTGACGCCTGGGAACTGCCAGCCCATCGGGGTATCCGCCACGCCCTCTGGCTGCAACCCAGCGGCCCCTGCCCAAAGAGCTATCCCAGGCCTGTGGGCGTACCCGCCAAGCAACCGCTTGGCGGCGACCAGCTCAGGCCGCTTCGTTCATCAGCCGTTTAACTGCTTGGCCGCCGAGGCGCCGGCGCAGGTTGTCGAGGATGGCGGGAATTTGTGCGGCCCAGGGGCTGGCGGCCACGGCGGCCCGCAGTTCGGCGGCGCTCACCTGGCCGTCGAGCACATCGGCATTGGCGCCGGGAAACCAGTGGCCGCCACTGCCCAGCAGGCCGTAGCGGGCCCTGGCAAAACTCTCCAGGTCCCAGGCCTCCAGCAGGTTGTGCAGCCAGAGCAACACCGGCAGGTTCAACTGGCCGGGGGCTTCCTGCCAATCGGGCAGGCCCTGCCGCCAGCTCGCCAGCCAGTCGGCGCCAAGGGCCTCCAGCTGGGCAAGCTCAAGCCGCTCTTCTATCGGCGCCAACAGCTCGTCGGCCCGCTCCAAGGCGCCCACCGCCTCCAGATGAAGCGCCAAATCGGCCGGGCTGGCAGCCCCCACGCTGATCGTGTGGATAGCGGGAGAGGAAAGGCAGAACAGATCGTTGAACACGATCGGATGCAGGGGCTCGCAGAGCTGGATCAGCCGCGGGGAAGGGCTATGCAAATGGCCCCCCTTATCGGTGGGGCTGATCACAAACACGCCCATGTCGTGGCTGGCGGCGGCGGCCAGGGCCGGCCCATTATCTTGGCGAATGTAATACCAGTGCAGATTCACATAGTCGAATTCATCGCTGGCGATCGCCTGCTCAAGTAGGTGAATCGAGCCGTGGCTGGAGAAGCCGATGTGGCCGATGCGGCCATCGTTCTGCCAGCGCCGCGCCACCGCCAGGCAGCCCGCTGGTTTGAGGGTCTGCTCCAGATGTTCCGGCAGATTGAGGCCATGGATGCCAAGTAAATCAATCCGATCCACCCCCAGCCGCTCAAAGCTGGTGGCCAGTTCCCGCTCAAATAGATCGCTATCGGCCTGGGGGGGCACCTTGGTCTGCAGGATGCGCTTGGGATCTGGCACCTGTTGGAACAACCAGCCCAGTTGACGTTCGGAGCTGCCGTAATGGCGTGCTGTTTCGATGTGGTGCATCCCCGCCGCCACCGCCGCCTCCAAGGTGGCGCGCAGATTGTTTTGACTCGCTTCTGTGATTTGATCCGGCGGTAGATCGCTCCAGCTCTGCTGATAGCGCATGCCCCCCAGCGACAGCACTGGCATGGCCAATTCCGTGCGCCCGAATCGCCGGCAGGGAATGGCAAAGGGAGCAGTCATAGACCGGAGCTACGGCGAGGCAGGTTGCGCTTGGGGCGGGAGGCACTGGGTAGGCCCAGGGGCTGCATTTCCTGCTGGGCCAATTGCTCCTGTAGCTGGGGCAGCTGTTCATAAGCCACCCAATGGATGCAGTCCACCGGACAGGTATCGATCGCCTCCTGAATCCGCTCGGTGGTATCGCCGTCCTGGCGGATTGCCCGCGAGCGGCCCCAGCTCTCTTCCAGCATGAAGGTATTGGAAGCCACGTGGGTGCAGTAGCGGCAACCGATGCAAACGGCCTCATCCACCCACACGGCCCGCTGGCGCAGGGCACCCCCCAACAGGGGCTCTTGGCCCGTAACAACAGGGGTAAAGCTGGTGGCCGTGGACCAGGCGAGGCCGGGATCGGCGCTGCTGGCAGCGCTGCTGGCGGGGCTGGAGCCGAGGGGGGCAACCACCGCTCAAGCCCAGCGGGTTACCACCAGTTCAATCGTGCCATCGACGCTATTGCTCTGCTCCGCCACCTGGAAGCCCTCAGCAGCGGAGGCGCTCAGGATTGAGCGCAGCGCATAGCGCTGGTTGAGCCGGGCCAGGAAGCGCTCCACCGGCACCGGCTGTTGCCACAGATCCAGATCGGCAACCAGTTCATAACTGCCGCTCTCGGCACTCCAGCGGAAGCCGATGTCGCTGCCATTGGCCTGGCTCACGGCCAGCTGGGCAACCACGGTCTGGCCGCGATAGCCCTTCACATGGAGGTCGCCTTGGCGGGCGTCATGGCCCAGGTCGGCCAGGGCTTCACAGAGCGACTGGAGGTCGCGCAGCTCGGTTTTAACGGTGCTGAAGTGGGACATCGGGACAGCCTGGTGAGGGTGGTGGATCAGATCAATCGCGGATTGAGCTGTGGTCGGGATGGCGGCAGCTGTTCAAATTGAACTGCGTTGCAAAGGGCTGGTAAGTGAAAAGAGCACTGATGAATGCATAGAGAGCTGATGAGTGCGGGGAGCTGATAAATCGATTCGATTCATAACTCAATTCCACTCATAACTCAAATCCACTCATAACTCAATTCGACTCATAACTCCAGTGGGCTGCCAGGTTCAGCTGACGCTCAAGGGCTAAAGCTCCAGCGGCACTTAGCTCTGAACCTGATTCTGAACCTGGCTCTGGGCCTGGTGCTGGAGTTGATAGGCGGCGGCGGTTGGTTGGCGCTGCTGCACCGTTCCCAGCTTGGCCTCGATCAGCTCGGTGAGCCGTTCACAGGCCAGCCCCTGAACGCCCTCCACCAGCTCTTCCACCCGACCATCGGGCCGGATGCGAAAGCGGATGGTCTCTTGTGCCATCCCTGGTCGGCAAAAGGATGGTCAGATGTTAGCGGGGTTGGCCTCAGCCTGAGCTGGCCGCTAAATCCTGCTGGCCCCCTTGCGGCTCGGCCACAAACCGGCTGGTCACCCTTGCGGCTGGCCCTAAATCAACCTGGTCTCAAATCCACCTGGCCGCTCAGCTGAGCAGGCCTTCGTCCACCAGGGTTTGGAGCCGCTCCAGCAACTCGGGATTTTCCAGTTGCTCCAGGGCCAGGCGCGCCTCGTCACGGACGCCGGAGTCGCCGTCTTCCAACATGGTGCCCAACAGCACCTCCACCACCTTTTGCTGGCGGGGAGCCACCAGATCGGCGTAGAGGCGACCCAGGGCCCAGGCGCTGTTGCTGCGCACGGCGGCTTCTGTGTCGATGCGCAGGCTGAGCAGCAGCTGGGCCGCCGCCGGATCGGCCTTGGCCGGGGCGTTCACCGCCGCCTCGGCCAGGGAGCTGGCCGCCCACAGCCGCACGGCGGCGATGTCCACCTGCAGGGCCCGCATCAGCGGATTGAGCACCGGGGCATCGGGATAGCTGCCCAGGCTCCAGGCCACTGCCTTACGCACGTAGCCGTTGTCGTCGGCGGCGAGCAGGGCCAACAGCGGTTCCACCGCCAGCGGACTCGGATTGCGCCCCAGGGCATAAACCGCGCTCATCCGATGGATCGGGCAGGGGGCCTGCAATAGGGGCAACAGCAGCGGCAGGGCCCGGGGATCGCGATGTTCGCAAAAGATGCGCAGCCCCTGCATGCGCAGGTCATGGCTGGCGGCGTCTGGTTGCTGCTGCTGCTGGGCGCGGCGCAGCAGCTCCAGGCCCTGGTCGCACTCGGCGGCCACATCGGCCGCGGCCGGATCGCTGCTGTCCAGATCGTCTAGGGGATCGCCGAGCAGCTCCTGGGCCAGCTCCTGGGCCAGCATCTCGGGATCTAAAAAGAGCTGTTGGGGACTTTCCTCGTCATAGGGACCCCGCACTGGCTCCCCTGGCATGTCATGGAAGGGCGGCATGTCATGGAAGGGGGCCATGGCTGCGCAGGGCTTAGCGGTGGTGGGGGGTCAGGAGATTGGTGCCGGAGCGGCCATGTCGCCAGGCAGCCAGATGCGGGCACTCACCGCAAACAGGGCCAACGCAAACAGCACCATGATGGCGGCCGGTAACAGGGTGGAACGGAAGAACGACAAAAGCAGGGTATGGCGATACGCCTGCCGCCATCATCACCCCTAGCCTTCGCCCAGTGACGAGGGCCTGCATGGCTGCTGCCCAGGCCGATCCCCAAGCCGCCCCGGCTGGGCAGCGCAGACGCTGGCTGGCGGTGGCAGCCGAGGGCTTTGCCAGCGGTGCCCCCAATGCGGGGCTCAACGAAATCCTGCCGATCTGGCTGGCCAGCCACCAGGTGCCGGTGGAGCTGATCGGCCTGTTGCCGCTGGCCGGTCTGCCGTACACCATCAAGGCCCTGTGGGCGCCGCTGCTAGATCGCTGGCCGCTGCCCTGGCCCGATCGCCGCCGCGGTTGGATCCTGATGTTGCAACTGCTGCTCGCCCTGGCCATCGCCCTGTTGGCCCTGCTGAAGCCGGATACCAGGCCCGCCACCCTGGTGGCCATCGGCCTGGTGATGCTGCTGGTGGCGCTACTCAGCAGCAGCCAAGACATCGTCATCGATGCCTACCGCACCGATCTGCTGCCCTCCCAGGAGTTGGGCGGTGGCGCGGCAGCCAACTCCTTGGGCTATCGGCTCGGCACCCTGGTGGTGGGTTCCGGCGGTTTGATCCTGGCCGGCAGCCTGGGTTATCCGCTGGCCTTCCTGGCCGCTGCCGCCCTGATGCTGGCGATGATTCCCTGCACCCTGGCGGCGCCGCAGCTAGCGCCATTGGCCCACGAGCGGGGCAGCTTCCGCCAGGCAGTGCTGGGCCCGCTGCGCGAATTTCTGCGCCGCACCGGCCAGCGCCGTGGTGTTCAAATACTGGCCCTGGTGCTGCTCTATCGGCTGCCGGATGGCCTGTTGGCGCCGATGGGCGGCCCGTTCCTGGCCGCTGCCGGGCTGGGGGCGGCCCAGATCGGCCTGATTAAATCGGCCTTGGGGATGGGAGCCACCCTGGCGGGAGTGGTGTTGGGCGGCCTGCTGTTCAGCCGGCTGGGCATGAACCGCTCGCTCTGGCTGTTTGCCCTGGCCGGTGCCGGCGGCAATCTCGCCTACTGGCTGGCGGCCCGTGGCGGCTCACAACTGGGGGGGATGGTGACGGCGGTGCTGTTGGAGAATTTTTCCAGCGGCATGGTGGGCACCGGCTTTGTGGCCCTGCTGATGAGTCTGTGCAACCCGCGATTTTCGGCCACCCAGTACGCCCTGCTCTCCGGTATCTATGCCATCAGCAGCAAGTTGTTGGCCGCCCCTTCTGGTTTCCTGGTGAAATTTGCTGGCTGGGAGCACTTTTTTCTACTTACGGCCGTGGCGGCGGTGCCCTCCCTACTGCTGATGCTGGACCTCACCCCCTGGCATGGCAAGGGAGTCTGGGGCGCCTATCAAGCCGCCACCGGAGATGGCAGCGAGGTCAACGCGCCTGAACCCTAGGCACTTTTCGAGGAGGGACAGAGGGGGCGCTGAGCGAATTGAGCGGATTTAGATACGTATTTATGGTTAATTCTGCAAATCTCCCGAGGCCCTGTACCTCGCCAGTGCGGCAATTTTGCTCCAAATAAGAGAGTATTTGTTGGCCATTGATAACCAGTGTCATCCTAAACCTTGAAAAACGTTCTCATACTTCGAGATTAAATGTCTTCAGGCTTACTGCGTTTGTTTGGCAAAATTCCTGGCCCGGTCTGGGCGGTGGTGGTATCTAGCTTATTTGGTTTTTTGGCTGGCTTGGAAGTACATATCAAAAGAATCGAGAAGAAGCGAAATATCCAGAAATCAGTGTCTCCCGCAGCAAAGCCTTAGTGGGCCGATGGGAAGGCTATGGAATCCAGCCAATCACGGACAACGAAACAATGGAACGACTAAACATCCGAAAAATACTAATTCAGAAAAAGCCAGACAACGAAACATTTAAAGAAATAAAAAGCTGCCAAAACAATCCAAGCGAAGCTAAGCCAGTTCCCTACATTGATTTTCCCGCCCATTTGCAGCTTAAAGTCGAAGGGAAACTAATATCAGGGAATCTAGAATTGACGCCTTTATTTATTGATATAAACACGCACGACTCGGCTGACTATCAAATCAAGGGTCGCCTAGAGCAGAATGAATACGTCAGAATAGACTATGTTAATACAGATCTTGCCAAGAAGGAATTTGGCACAATTTTGCTACAATTTACCGAAGATGGACGTCTTTGTGGAAAATTTGTCTCCTACGGCCCCATCAGTCGCGCAATAGTTCATGGAGATTATATTTTTAGAAAGAAAGTCGAGAGCACTCGCCCATCTTCTTGATAAACACAAAAAAATTTCACAAAAGCGACCAGGGCAGGCCTCGTTTTTTGGCCTTGAACAAAGAATAACGCCTGCATAGAGGGTACAAGAATGAAATGATCAAAATCCAGACCACATAAACAACCCATAACTGCAAGCCATAACCAGTTGGCTTTTGAGCAAAAGGCAATCCGCCAAACATCCAGTTTATCGGATAATTACCAGAGGCTGCAATGCCAACTCCCATAAGATGGATCAAGGGAAGACCTGATCAGCAACAAAACTCCGCAGACCGGAGCAGGCGCTCTGGCCGCGGTCTGCTGCCGATGCAGGCAATGAGCAGACGCTGCAGCAAACCCTTCAGATTAAAACGGCGATTGAAGCGATAAGC
>JBILLQ010000085.1:0-13076 GCA_044375975.1 Prochlorococcaceae cyanobacterium | reverse complement strand
CGCTTATCGCTTCAATCGCCGTTTTAATCTGAAGGGTTTGCTGCAGCGTCTGCTCATTGCCTGCATCGGCAGCAGACCGCGGCCAGAGCGCCTGCTCCGGTCTGCGGAGTTTTGTTGCTGATCAGGCCCTGATTTGCAGCCGGCAAATAGTTTGCAGCCTCGCAATAGTTTTCAGCCGGCAGATAGCTTGCAGCCCGGCAATAGTTTGCAACCGCTCCAAAGTTTGCAGCCGCAACATAGTTTGCAGGCGCCAAATAATCTGGTGCATACCAACAGCTCGCTGCCTACAGCCACCCTGCTGGCTCTGGTGGCAGCTCTGGAATCCCGTTCGGAGCACCCCCTGGCGGAAGCGATCGTGGCCTATGCCAGGCCCCGGTCGCAGCAGAGAGAACTGCCGGCGGTGGAGGGTTTCGAGGCGGTGGCCGGCTGCGGCGTGCGGGGCGCGATCGCCGGCCGTGAGTTGCTGATCGGAACCCCCCGCTGGCTGCGGCAGCTGGGCATCGACACCGCCGCCCTCCAGCCCCTGGTGGAAGAGCTCGAGGCAGTCGCCTGCAGCGTGGCGGCCGTGGTGGTGGATGGGCGGATCGAGGCCTGCTTTGGCATCTCCGATCCCCTCAAGCCCAGTTCAGCGGCTGCCGTGGCGGCCCTGCGGCGCCAGGGTCTGCAGCTGGTGATGCTCAGTGGCGACGCCCGCCGTACCGCCGAGCTGGTGGCTGGCCAGGCGGGGATTGAGCGGGTGATCGCCGAAGTGCGTCCCGCCGACAAGGCCGCCGTGATTCGGCTGCTCCAGGCGCAGGGGGAGGGGCCGGTGGCGATGGTGGGTGACGGCATCAACGACGCGCCCGCCCTGGCCCAGGCCGATGTGGGCATCGCCATGGGTACCGGCACCGACGTGGCGATCGCCGCCAGCGACATCACCCTGATCTCCGGCAACCTGGCCGGCCTGCCGGCGGCGATTGAGCTCAGCCGCCAAGCGATGGCAAATATCCGTCAAAACCTGTTTTTCGCTTTTGCCTACAACGTGGCCGGCATTCCGATCGCCGCCGGTCTGCTGTTTCCCCTCACCGGCTGGCTGCTCAGCCCGATGATCGCCGGCGGCGCCATGGCCTTGAGCTCCTTGTCGGTGGTGAGCAATGCCCTGCGGCTGCGCCGCTTCCGGCCCTCACCCCTGCCCTTGGCAGTCAGCCGATGAGCGCCCCCATGGCTGTTGCGTTGCATTCAGCTGTTGCGTTGCATTCAGCTGTTGCGTTGCATTCAGCTGTTGCGTTGCATTTGCCTGTTGCATTGCATTCAGCTGCTGCACCGCTCTGGCGCCAGATTCACCAGCCGCTGGCGCTGCAGTTGGTGGTGGTGGCCGCCGGCCTGGCGCTGATCGCGGCGGAATTGTGGTGGTTTCTTGGTCGCCATGGCGTTGCTGTGGCGGCCCGGGCCGGCGAGGCGGGCGTTCAGGAGATCACCATCACGGTGGATGGGGGTTATCTGCCGTCCAAAATCCAGGCGCTGGCCGGGCGGCCGTTGCGGCTTGCCTTCCATCGCCTCGATCCCAGCGGCTGCCTGGCCCAGGTGATCTTCCCCGATTTCCACAAAACCCTCGATCTGCCCCTTGGTGCCACCACCAGCCTGGAGTTGCCGCCTACCCCGGCCGGCATCTATCCCTTCCACTGCGGTATGGCCATGGTGCGGGGCGTGCTGGAGGTGGTGGATCCAGCTGCTTGAAGGGCCGGTGTGGAGCGGCGGCGGAGAGCAGCAGGGGAGAGACGGCTGGTGCAGACCGCCAAGGGGGGAGCAGGGGTTGGCGGCTGGCGGCGGTCCGGGGAACGCCGGGCGACTGCCCATGGCGTTGCCAGGCCTCGAATCCGGTGAGCAGCGCCGAGCAGATCAATAGGGCCGAGAAACCTTGGCGCAACCGCACCTCTGGCAGGTGAGGCGCCAGGCGCTGGCCCACCACCGCCCCCAGGAAGCCACCACCCACCAGAGGAAACAGGAGCGGCAGCTGGGCTGCGGGCCAGTGGCCCAGAGCGGCAAGGGCCACCAGGGAATTGGTGGCGATCAGCAGCAGGCTCGTGCCGCTGGCGAGCTGCATCGGCAGGCCCGCCAGAAGAACGAGGGCTGGCACGATCGCAAAACCTCCCCCCACCCCGGCGACGCCGGTGAGGAGGCCTACCAGCACCCCCTGGCTGGCCAGCGCCACGGGTAAGCCGGCTGGACGTCCGTCGTTGCGGGGATGCTGCAAAGCACTCCGGCGATTGAGCAGCCAGGAAGCCAGCAAAGCCGCTGCCGTGAAGATTCCCAGTTGCATCGCCTCCGGGATGAGACCGGCCTTCACCAGCGAGCCGCCGATCCAGCTGCCGGCCAGGGCCGGCAAGCCCAGCACCAGCGCGGGTTTGATCGCGATCTGGCGGCGGCGGATGTAGGGGCCCAAATTGCCGAGGGCCAGCAGGGTGACCACCAGCAGCGAGAGCGGAACGGCGGCCTTGGTGGGCAAGGCCGCACCGCTCACCAGCAGTGGCAACAGCAGGATCGAGCCGCCGGCCCCGAGCACGGCGAGCAGAAAGCCGATCAAGGCTCCACCCGCCAGCAGTAGTGCCATGGTTGCCGGGATCATTCCCCTGCGGATTCGATAGCCACCTGGTTCCAGGGCATGGCGGCCAGCAGGCGGGCCATGCCGCAGAAGCCGCTGATGCCCGCGTAGGTGAGACCAGCTCCCACGAAGCCACTCAACCAAATCCAGCCCGGGGCCACGGTCTGGCTGAGGATCACCCCCAGCAACACCAGGCTGCCGGCCGCGATCTGCACCTGGCGCATCAGGGGAAGGGGAGCCCCCTTGAGCTTGCGCAGGTCAAAACCGGCCTGCTGCCAGGCGGGTAAGCCCCCCTTTAGGTCGGCCACCGGGTGGGGGTGGCCCTGTTGGAGAAGTTGGCTCAAGGCCTTGGCACTGCGGTTACCGCTCTGGCAAACCAGCACCAGGGGCCCGCGGGGCAGATCCACCTGGGTGATGCGCGAGAGCGGAATGTTGAGGCTGCCGCTGATGTGGCCAGAGGCGTATTCCATCGGTTCGCGTACATCAATCACGGTGACCTGGTGGGCAGCCAGTTGGTCGGCCAGGTCGTGGGCGCTGATGTGGCTGGCCATCGGGATGGCCATCTGGGCGGCCATCGGAGGGGTGGCAGTCATGGTTCTGAGTCCGGAGCGCAGCGGCAGAAGGGATCTGGGAGCAGTTACGAGCCAGCAGTTAAGAGGCAGCAGTTAAGAGGCGGCAGGCATGGCGCGGCAGTTACGGGGCGGCAGCTTCAGGGCTGGCTGGCACCATCGAGCCGGTAGCCCTCGGCGACCCAGCGGCTCAGGCCGCCGCGCAGGTTGGCCACCCGCTGGCGGCCGGCCTTGAGCAGCTGCTGGGTGGCCAGGGCCGAGCGGCTGCCGGAATGGCAGACCACCACCAGCGGGCGATCGGCGGGCAGCTCGCCGGAGCGGCTTTCGAGCTCCGGCAGGGGGATCAGCAGGCTGCCGGCCACTCGTCCATCGGGTCCGTTGAATTCCTCGGCGGAGCGCACGTCGAGCAGCGTGACCTCGCTCTGATGGGCCACCACCCAGGCGGGGCTGAGTTCGGGCAGGCCGGCATAGCTGCGGCTCAGGGGTGCCCAGGCTGGTGCTGAGCCCTTTGCCGTGGCGTGGGGCTTGCCGGAGCGCATGTTGCCGGGCAGGGCCTCGGCGATCTTGTGGGGATGGGGGAGTTTCATGTTCTCCATGTGGCCCACGAAATCCCGCTCGCTGGCGTTGCCGCCCAGCCTGGCGTTGAAGGCCTTCTCCTCCGCTACGGAGGTAACGCTGCGGCCTGTGTAGTCGTGCCCCGGATAGAGCAGACAGCTGTCGGGGAGGCTCAAGATTTGCTCGGTGATTGAGCGGTAGAGGCTGTGGGCATTGCCCTGCTGGAAGTCGCAGCGACCGCAACCGCGCACCAGCAGCGCATCGCCGCTGAAGGCCAGCGACTGGTCATCGAGCACGTAGCTGAGGCAGCCGTTGGTGTGGCCCGGGGTGGCGCGCACCTCCAGCCAGCGGCCCCCAAAGGTGAGCCGATCGCCATGGGCCAGGGGCAGGCTGACGTTTTCGGCGCGGGCGGCGGCGGCCAGGCCGATGGCACAGCCGCTGGCCTCGTGCATCAGCCAGCTGCCGGTCACGTGGTCGGCATGGGCGTGGGTGTCGATCGAGGCCACCAGCTCGATGCCCAGCTCGTTGATCAGGGCGAGATCGCGGTCGTGCTGCTCAAAGACCGTGTCGATGATCACCCCCTGGCGGCTGGGCACATCGGCCAGCAGGTAAGTGAAGCTGCCGGTGTCGCCGTCGAACAGCTGTCGGAAGAGCAGGGAGCCCCCGCCGGCGGCGGCAGAAAGAGACAGGGCGGGAGCGGCAGCAACAGCCGTTGGCGATTTAACAGCTGTGGACTGGGGAGTAACAGCCATTGGGGGAGACGCGAGGGGGCAGGGGTGCGGGCGTAAGCGAAAAAAAGGAGAGAGGAGCCGTGGAGGCGAAAACAGCGGAGGCGAGCCGTGGCAGCAGGGGCTCCCTGGTTGCTATGAGCATAGCCGCATAATGCGCATAAAAAAATTCCTGTGGGCCCTGGCCGCGCTTCGCGGCGGGTTTGCGATGAGGGCGCCTGCGCCCCAGCGCTCTTGCTCCAGTGCTCTAGCTGAGGCGCTCTAGCTGCGGCGCTTTAGCTGCGGCGCTCTAGTTCCAGAGCTGGGGCCCATGGCTGGTTCAGGCGGCGCTTCTCTTCCAGCATCAAGATCTCCGGGCCCTCCAGGGCAAGGCGCAGCACTTCCGGCTCGCTCAGGGGCTAGATCGCCAGGGGCCGCCTGGGCCGATCCCCAGGGGCCGAGGCGGGCAAGCCGCCCCCTGAACAGCTACTGGCGGCCTTCCCCTCTGCCAGGCAAACCGGCTAGGCAAACCGGCCAGGCAAATTGGTCAGGCAAATTGGTCTGCAGCGGTTCAGCGCTGGGGCGAGAAGAGAAGCTGCGGGCTAGTTCGGTGGACTGGCTCTGGGGACTGGCTCGGGGGACTGGCGGCTAGGTGCATAATTCCTTTAGCGTCATACACATCTTTGGCGTCATACAGCCCTTTGGCGTCAGCCAGTAATCCCATGGCCGCGCCCGCTGCTTTGACCCTGCCCAGCCCCCAGTTGATTGAGGCGCTCAGCCAGTTCTTTCGGCTGTTGAGCGAGCCGACCCGTCTGCAATTGCTTTGTCAGCTCAAGCATGGGGGCGCCATGGATGTGGCTTCCTTGATCGAGGCCACCGGCTTCAGTCAGTCCCACATCAGCCGCCAGCTGGGCCAGTTGCAGCGCGCCGGCCTGGTGAGCTGTGAACGCGACGGGGTGCGACTTATCTATGCGGTGGCCGACCCCTTGGTGGAGGAACTCTGCAATCTGGTGCAGGGGCGAATGAGGCAAAGGTTGGAGCAACAGCTACAGCAACTGCCGGGTCTTTGAACTGGCCGGCTCTGCGCTGCGGCTCCAGAGGTAAGGCGGCATGTTTTCGGCATTGATGAAACCCTAGAGCTCTCGATTCATCCTCATCAAAACTATCGGCTCTCGAATCAGTTGTTCGGTCATCGCTGCGTCGACATGATGCGGGATGAAAAGGCGTCACCCTTCCCGCCGGAGGGGGGAGTCTTGTCTGTAGCTGGAGGCGTGATGAGCATTTCTTCTCAAGGGGCTGGAGCGGCTTGCCGCCCTCTTGTTCAGCGGTTGCGGCAAATCCTCTGGGGGCCAGTTTTCGCGGCATTTCTGCTGGCCCCGGCCCTGCTGGCCCTGCTGGCCCTGCTGGCGCTGCCGCTTCCCGTCCAGGCCGCCACCGCTCCCCAGCATTGGACAATCACCGATGCCTCGGGTCAGCTCTGGGGTCTGAACCTGTTCGAGCAGCCAGATCCCGCCTACCCAGCCGGTTGGCGCCTGCGCCTGACTGGCCGCTCCCCCGGGCAAACGCTGGATCACCGGCGGCCGTTGCTGCTCAGTGATGGCCTTGGCGGCGCCTGGTCTCTGCCGAACCGCAGCGAGGAGCTGGTGCGATTGGCAGAGGAGCAGATCCCTGCGGCCTCTGCCCAGTTCGACGCCCAATCCCTGGAGCCCAGGCCCAGCGAAGTGCTGCCGCTGCGGCTGGAGCTGCCCACCGACGGCCGGGATGGCGTTGCCCTGCTAGTGCTGCAAAGCGAAGTGGTGCTGGCTCTCCATGAGCTACCACCGAACCCGGTGACCTGACTGAGTGGCCCTGCCCCTTAATTCGCCAACCCGCTTTGGACACCTTGCCTTTGCCCATACCTGCTGGCGCTGGGCTGGCTGCCATCCCGTTTTCCCTAGCCTCGGGGCGCAGTGACAGATGGGCATGGCAAGGGTTGCGGTGAGCGGCGCCTCCGGCAAGACCGGCTGGCGCCTGGTGCAGGAGGCGCTCGGCCGCGGGCACTCGGTGCGGGCCCTGGTGCGACCGGGCTCCCAGCTCCCCGCCGGGCTGGAGGGGGCCGAGTTGGTGCGGTTGGATTTCAGCTGCACCG
Organism: Prochlorococcaceae cyanobacterium; assembly: GCA_044375975.1. Classification (GTDB taxonomy): domain Bacteria; phylum Cyanobacteriota; class Cyanobacteriia; order PCC-6307; family Cyanobiaceae; genus UBA5018. Next base: position 6,536 of record JBILLQ010000085.1, on the reverse strand, counting down.
AGGCCCTCCATGCCGCCCTATTCGGTTGTGACGCCCTGGTGATCGCCACCGGCGCCCGCCCATCGGTGGATTTGAGTGGGCCATTGAAGGTGGATGCCTTCGGGGTGCGCGAGCAGATCCAGGCCTGCAAGGCTGTGGGCCTGAGGCGGGTGGTGCTGGTGAGCGCCCTTTGCGCCGGGCGCTGGTGGCACCCCTTAAATCTGTTCGGGTTGATCCTGGTGTGGAAACGGCTGGGCGAGCGCTGGCTGGAGCAGAGCCAGCTCGACTGGACCGTGATTCGCCCCGGCGGCCTCAGCGAAGACGACAGCCGTTGCCAGGGCGAAAGCGTGTTGTTCACCGGACCCGGCCAGCAGGAGAGCGCCAGCATTCCCCGCCGCCTGGTGGCCCGGGTGTGCCTGGATGCCCTCGAATCGCCGGCGGCGATCGGCCGGATCATCGAGATCACCAGCAACAGCAAGCAGCCCCAGCAATCCCTGGCCGGCTGGCTTGAGGCCAGCCCAGCCAGCTAGCCAGGGCAGTGCCCGGGTGCAGGAAATAAAATAGTACAGATAAGAAGACAATTGCAAATTGCGTAATAGGAGATAAATCTTTAAGGATATATCGCTGATAGCGGTGACAAAAGCCGCAATGTTCCGATGCCTGGGTGGGCCTAGTCCTGCGCTGGGCTGGCTGGCTGGCTGGCTGTTTGATAGCCCAGTAACTGTTGGTCAGCCCCGTAACTACTTGCCAGCTGGGTCACAATGGGGCCACAGCTAGGCCTTGGGGGCCATCGCCGCCGCCAATGAACAGTCGCCAAGCGATCGCCCTGGCCCTGCTGGCTTTCGTGCCCATCTCGGCGGCCGCCGAGCATTTCCACTGGGGCGATGGGGCCGTCTTCTTAACTGCGGTGCTGGCGATCCTGCCCCTGGCGGTGTGGTTGAGCACCGCCACCGAGGAGATATCTATTGCCTTGGGGCCGAATCTCGGCGCCCTGCTCAACGCCCTGTTCGGCAACGCCACCGAATTGATCATTGCCCTCACCGCCCTGAGGGCTGGCCTGGTGGGAATAGTGAAGGCGAGCATCACCGGCACGGTGATGGCCAACCTGCTGCTGGCCCTCGGCCTTTCGATGCTGGTGGGCGGCATCGGCCGCCAGGAGCAGACCTTCCAGCCGGTGGTGGCGCGGGTGAATGGCTCGGCGATGACCCTGGCGGTGCTGGCGATCCTGATCCCCAGCCTCACCAGTCTCGACCCGCTTCAGAGCGCCGCCGGCATTGGCGCCTTCTCGCGCTTCGTGGCCTGGCTGCTGCTGCTGGTCTACGGCCTCACCCTGGTGTTTTCGCTGCGCACCCACCGCTCCCTATACGAGGTGGCCCAGCTGGATCTAGCGGCGGAGATAGTGGCGGCGGAGACAGCAGAGGCGCCAGGGGTAGCCGGGCTGGAGATAGCTGGCCTGCAGACAGCTGGGGCAGAGCTAGCCGGGCCTGAAATAGCAGAAGCACCAGATGGCCATGGCCACCGCCCGCCGCTGCTGCCCTGGTTGCTGGTGCTGCTGGGCGCGACGGCGGGGATCGCCTACGAATCGGAACTGTTTGTGGGTGTGGTGGAAACGGTGAGTGAGGGCTTTGGTTTGAGTGGCCTGTTCACCGGTGTGGTGCTGTTGCCGCTGCTGGGTGGGGTGGCGGAATACATCACCGCCGTGGGCATGGCCCGTCGCAACAAGATGGACCTGGCGGTGTCGGTGGCGCTGGGCTCCACATTGCTGGTGGCCCTTTTGGTGGTGCCGGTGCTGGTGTTGGTGGGGCCGGCCCTGGGCCATCCGCTGGATCTGAGCTTCAATCCCTACGAGCTGGTGGCGATCGCCACGGCCGTGGTGGTGAGCAACCTGGCCAGCCTTGATGGCCGCTCCGACTGGCTGGAGGGGGTGCTGCTGCTGGCGGCCTACGTGATCCTGGCGGCCGGTTTCTTCTTCCAGAGCACTCCGATCGGATGACCAGAACGCCAGAGCCCAGGGGGTCTTCCCCAGCCGGTGGCGGTGCTGGCCGCTGGTGGAACCGGGGTCGCCGCCGCTGGCGCCAAGCCGCCGGCTCTGAATCCGGCCGGGAGCAGATAGCTCCGCCCCATGATTCTTTGCCCCAGGAGGAGCTGGATGATCATCTGGAGGAGGAGCAGGAGCCCCAGGCCCTTTCCGGCCCCAGCGGAGCCTTCACCGTCTCTAATCCGCAAGGCGCCAATACAGCTGTCACCGCAAGCTTTAATGCCGGTGCCACATCCAGCTCCATGGCCAGTGGCGACTCAATCGCCAGTGACGGCCCCATGGCATTGCCGCCGTTTCGGCCCAGCCATCTGCTGAGCCGCCTCCAGCGCTCGGCTGCGCTGCGGCTGTTGTTGGCGGGCACCGCCACTTTGGTGGGTTTGGTGGGCCACTGGCCGGCCCTGGCCCTGGTTGCCGGCGGGCTGTTGCTGGCGCTGGCGCTGGCGCAGCTGCTGCCCGAGCTCTGGCGGCTGGTGAGCACCCGGCTCGATGAAGAACCCACGGCGCGGCTGCTGGCGGTTTTGGGACTGGTGCTGGGGTTGGTGGCCCTGCCCTGGGCTTTGGGCTGGTGGGATCCCTACCTGGAGCTCTATCGCCAGCGCAATTGGGAGGCGATCGGGGCCCTGGGGGAGGGGGTGATCGGCGCCATCGGTCAAATTCTGGTGGCGCTGGTGGCCCTGGCGATCGCCTGGCGGCAGGTGCTGCTCGACCAGCGGCTCACCGGCCAACAAAATCGCATCACCCAGGCCCAAACGATCGACAGCTTCATCCAGGGCATCTCCGATTTGATCAGCGATCAGGAGGGGATGTTGGAGGATTGGCCCCTGGAGCGGATGCTGGCGGAGGGTCGGCTGGCGGCGGTCTTCGGGAGCATCGATAAAGACGGCCGGGCTCGCATCCTGCGCTTTCTCTCCCACGCCCGCCTGCTCACACCGCTGCGGCGTGATAACCGGCTGGGGCGGGCGATCCTCGATGGCAACGGCAATTACGAGGAAGATCGGCTAACTGGCGTGCCGGTGATTCAGCTGCATCTTATTCTCAAGGGGGTGGATCTTTCCGGCACCGATCTACGCGGCGTCGATTTCAATTGCGCCGATCTGAGTGGCGCCAACCTCAGTCACAGCGACCTCAGCGGCGCCCTGCTGGCCGGCTGCAACCTGGCCGGGGCGAACTTGGAGTGCGCCAGGCTGGAGGGAGCGCGACTGTTCTTTGGCCGCAGCCAAACCGCCAGCCCCCGCGCCGCCGATGGCCGCCGCGACCTGGTTACCGGCCGCGGCGCCGGCGCGGTGGTGGAAAACGCCAACTTCACCGGCGTGCAGGGGCTCGATGCCTCCAGCCGCTACTACCTGGCCGCCTGGAGCGGCCCCCGCTCTCGGGCCACCCTCCCCGGCGGTGCCAAGGGCGTCGCCAGCCAACTGGAACCGCAGCCCCCCCGCCGACAGCCGGCTGCCGGCGCATAGCTGTAAGGCCCACTAAAACCTGGCCTCATTCCCAGTGGAGCACCATCGCCACCGCCCCTTCCAGGGAGAGTTTCACGGGGCAGTTTTCACCGGCCCGCCGCAGCAGGCTGCGCTGTTGTGGATCTAGATCCGCCGGCAGGCTGACCCACACCTCCAGGGTTTCGACCCGGCGGGGGGCGCTGGTGGTCATCGTTTTTTCCACCCGGGCTGTTGTGCCCTCGATGGCGATGCCGTGGCGAGCGGCGGTGATGCCCATGATCGTGAGCATGCAGCTGGCCAGGGAGGTGGCCAGTAGATCGGTGGGGGAGAAGGCCTCGCCGCGGCCCTGGTTGTCGAGCGGGGCGTCGGTGTGCAGCTCGCTGCCCGAGGAATCATGCACCGCCAAACAGCGCAGCTGGCCTTCATAGCGGCAGGTCATGGTGGTCATCGGCGGGTCGCTGCGGGGATGATCCCCATGCTGCTGGGGCGGGCCTGCACCACCAGGGAGGCCGGGACCACTAGGACGGCTGGGCTGTTGCCGGCACGCAGCAATCAGCGGCGGCACGCCGATGCCGGGGAAGACGCCGGCGCCGAGACGGTAGTGATTGGCGCAAGCTAAGTGTAATTAATATTATCGGTGCCATTAATTCGGTCGAACATAAAAAAGGGACCCGATGGGGGCTCTTTTGTCGATTCAGCTAGAATCAAAAATCTCTGCCGCTAAGAATTGGCGGCATTTTTAGTAAAGTGCGTTTAGGTGGAAAGGAAGATATTGCTGCCAGTAAGGCTGGTGGCGCTGCCAAGGATAGTTGCAAAATGGGTGGATGCGGCTGATCCATTGCCGTCAGGGTCGTACCAAAGAGTTCCGGTGGAGGTGATTGAGTTGTAATCGTAGAGCAGGCGCTGGGAGCTGCTGGTAAAAGTGCTGCCATTGGTAATGAGAGTACTAGCAACGGCGACACCAGTTCCAGTTGCGCCAAATCCCGCGAAAATGGCCTTGCTTAGCACAATAATATCTTTCTCGATAATACTGAAATCTGTAATTGTATCGATACTTGTGGGATCTAAAGCTGTGGTGAAGTTGAATTTATCTAAGCCGCTGCCGCCGGTAAGTGTGTCATTGCCGGTTCCGCCAGTAATGATGTCATTGCCACTGCCGCCATTGAGGCTATCATTGCTAGCCCCACCGATAAGGCTGTCATTACCGAAGCTGCCATTGAGGCTGTCGTTGCCATCCCCGCCTGAGAGGATGTTTGCACCAGCGTTACCGGTGAGTGTGTTATTAGCACTATTGCCCGTGCCGTCTATGCTTGCGCTGCCGGTGAGGGTCAGATTCTCAACATTAGCAATGGCTGTCAGGGAGAAACTGACACTGGAGGCCACGGTGTCGTTGCCACCATTGTCCGCTTCTGTGATCACATCAGTGGTGCTGTCCACGATGTAGATGTCGTTACCGGAACCGCCGATCAGCGTGTCGATGCCGGCGCCGCCATCGAGCCTGTTATTGCTAGTGTTACCAGTGAGAACGTTGCTCAGACTGTTACCAGTTCCATTGGCTGCAGCGTTGGTGAGGGTCAGATTCTCCACATTGGCGATGGCTGCCAGCGAGAAGCTGACACTGGAGGCCACGGTGTCGTTGCCAGCATTGTCCGCTTCTGTGATTACATCAGTGGTGCTATCCACGATGTAAGTGTCGTTGCCGGCGCCGCCGCTCAGGGTGTCGATGCCGGCGCCGCCATCGAGGCTGTCATTGCCAGCATCGCCAGAGAGATTATTGGCAGCGGAATTGCCAGTAATCACGTTATTCAGACTGTTACCAGTTCCATTGGCTGCAGTGCCGGTGAGGTTCAGATTCTCCACATTGGCGATGGCTGCCAGCGAGAAGCTGACACTGGAGGCAACGGTATCGATGCCAGCACTGTCCGCTTCTGTGATTACATCAGTGGTGCTATCCACGATGTAAGTGTCGTTGCCGGCGCCGCCGCTCAGGGTGTCGATGCCGGCGCCGCCATCGAGCCTGTTATTGCCAGTGTTACCGGTGAGAACATTGCTTAAGCTGTTGCCCATCCCGTTTATATTTCCTGTGCCGGTGAGGGTCAGATTCTCAACATTGGCGATGGCTGCTAGGGAGAAGCTGACACTGGAGGTCACGATGTCGGTACCAGCATTTTCCGCTTCTGTGATCACATCAGTGGTGTTGTCCACGATGTAGGTGTCGTCACCAGCACCACCGATAAGCGTGTCGATGCCATAGCCGCCATTGAGGCTGTCATTGCCAGCATCGCCTGAGAGGCTGTCATCACCTGACCCGCCTGAGAGGTTATCGTTGCCTTCGCCACCGAACAGTAAATCGTTACCTTGTCTGCCATCTAGATCGTCGTTTCCAGCGCCACCTTCTAGTAGGTCGTTATCGCTGCCGCTGGTGATCGTGTCGTTACCGGCTCCACCGTTGATATAAATGGGCCCAGGACTGTCGTGGCCACCGGCGCCACCGGTGCTGCCGTAAGGTATGAAAAGATCATCATTAACGCCGGTGCCAAGCACGGGTTGGCGCAGGGCCGCCAGAAAGGGCGCCCGGTTGCCGAGGGCTGTTTCCAGTGTTGCGGTGAGTGCGGCAGCCGTGAGGCCAAACTGATCACTGTGGGCATCAATTGCCCCGATGGCATAACTCCAATAGGTGAGCTGGCTGCTGGCATCTGTTGGGAGATTGACCTGGATGGAGGCTAGAACGGTAGAAAGATCAGCATTGCTTAGCAAGCCATCGGAACCGAGCTGATAGCTCGATTCAGGGAATAGATCCCGCAGGAAACCTTGGGCCGCTAAGCGGCCACTGAAATAGGACACAAACTGGGCCCAGCTATTGCGAAGGCCGGAGGCATGGACTGTTCTTGTGATGCTAAAGCTAATCGGTGATTGATAAATCTTTTCCAGGAATGCCTGCTTGCGGGCATCAAAGAACCTGATCAGCAAGAAAGCTCCGCACGCCCTGGCAGCACCACCGCCCAGCCCTTAAAGTAGTACAGGTGATCTATGGCAGATTGGTCAGGTGCCCCAGAGCAGAGTCCAGTACCAGGAGGGGTTTT
>JBILLQ010000026.1:0-39825 GCA_044375975.1 Prochlorococcaceae cyanobacterium | reverse complement strand
CATATCATGTGGTTCAGGGTATTGAGAATAGAGCTGCCAAGAATGGCTATTTTGCCCGGCCCCTATCAGTTTAGCTAACTTTACAAACCGTAACCTAGGTCGTTTTATTTATGGCGACCTACTTACCTATGCTGCCCGAGCCGACAACTTCCCTGACGCAGGGGGGTGCCCGGCCATCACAAGCGCTTTTGCCTAGGGAGACCAATGCGACTGGAGATCCCACGCCGCTCCCTGAGGTTTTTCGGCTGGCTGTTGCTTGAGGCACCAGTTGTTTGAACAGCTAGGCGGCCAGGGGCTACCGACCCCTGTTGGCCGCTGGCTGGCTGGCTTGGTTAAAATGCCAATACCAGCTAAATTTTTTGCTCTTCCGGCCTTGCACTCCGGTTTTATCGCCGCGGGCTCATGAAACATCGCCACGGGCCCATGAGCAGCGACCTATGGACAGAACATCAAGCCCAGCCTTAGGATAACTGACATGGGAAATCCGATTGATGTAGTGACATTTCTCGCTCGCGCCCGCGACCGCTTTGGCGAGCGCTATGATTATGCAAATATTGTATATAAAAGTTACAAAACCCCGATAAAGATTCGTTGCACCCTTCATCCGGTCAGGCAGATAAGCATTACTCCTGAGCGCCACTTGCAAACCACCGGTGGTTGCAAATATTGCCTGCGGGTTTCTCGTAACCAGGTTTTGGAGCGCACCCTTCGCCTGGAGAGTAACGAGCCTGAGCTCCCCTTGAGCGACTATCTGCCAATTTTAGGACATCAAATGCCAGCTTAATTTACCCCCATTGAAAAAGTATGCAATCAAGACCAATAATGATAACTAGTTAACTAACTAACTAACTAAGGCTAATAATATTCAATCATTAGCTTTTAGCCGTATAATTTGAACTTTCAATGTGCCCTTTAATATGCATCTTAGATGTCCTTGGGATATTCTTGAAAGCAGCTATTATGGCGCTCTCGCCACCTGATAGTCTTTGCGGGATCAGGCCTCGACTGAGATTGGCTCGGGTTTTCCAGAGCTTCCTTGAGTGGTAATGTGGCAAGTGCTAATTCAGGAAGGGCAATCCAGGAGGGGTAAATTAAGTGGCAATTCAGGGAGCGGCTTCTGCGCAATTGCCGGCAGCATTTTGTTATGTCGTTTAGTGAGCAAACCGGCAAGCGAAATACTTGGGGTTCATGAGAGCAGTGAGACTCAGGCATTTCCAAAGCTCCTTGCTGCCAATCGGCAATTGTATACATTTTCGGCCGGATACCGCTGTTCCGGCACTGATTTTCGTTTCTAGTAGCAATAACTACCATGCCTGATCTGGCGGCGTGCGTTGCTTGTGATTTGAACTGTTTGGAACCGGTGGGCAGTCTTAATTGCAGCTACTGCAACACCAGCGACCGGATGATAATTCTGCGTTGCCTTGGGCCTGATCAGTTTTTTCTAGAGCGCGTCGTGTTTCCCTTTGAGCAGCTCAGCTTTGTGTGCCCGACCAACAGCGAGGTAGAGCTCTGGAGCCATTGCCTAGGGGGACCTGAATTGGTGGAACGATTGGCCGCTAGCCAGATTGTTTGTAGTTGTTAACTGTCCTAGGGAGATTCTGGAAAATCGTCATTTCGCCGATCCTTTCACTCGATAACCTTTGCGGCGTCAGATATAAATTGACCCTGGTTGGGGTTTTCCAGAGCTTCCCCGGAAATTCGTATTTTTTGGCGACTATGTCACCTTAGGAGCTCTCCGGCCTCAGGGTTTAATCAGCCCTGTCTCGGCGATGTCAAAGTTTGCCTAGGTAAAATTTGCCAGCAATTTAGTTGCCAAGATTTCTCCGCTGCGCAGTGCTCCCTCTATCCGCCCGAAACCTTCGCCGGCGATGTAGTCGCCACAGAAACCCAGCTGGCTTTGTTTGCAGAGCATTAATTGAGTTGGCATGCCCGGTGCCACGGGGAAGGCGGCCCCCCAGCGCATCAATTGGCAATCCTGCGAGACAAAGCCTCGCCAGCCCTGCAGCCATGGGGCCAGGCACTGGTCCAAGGCGCTGCCCAGGGCGGCGATCACGGTTTCTTCCCGGCCGCTGTCGGCGGGTAGTGCCAACATTTTGGCCACGGCCGAACCGGAGCCATAAACATCGAGATGGTCGGCGGCAAAGGTATCACTGGAGTGGGCCACCACTGCGCAGCGACCATCGTCGAGTCGCTGAATCGAGACCCGCTCCAGCCCCCAGCGCTGTTGGGCGCTCGCATCGAAGCCAAGCAGCTCAAACGGCAGCGCTAACCATGGTCGGGCGGACTCGGTATCGAGAACCGCCAGCAGTGAACTGCGAGCTTCATAGCGGATGCCGGCAAGGGTGGTAAGGGCGTGCTCCAACTGGATATCTCCCAGTTCCTGCACCGCTTGCTTCAATGGCACTTCAGGCCAACCAAAGATCAGCCGCGTGCGGGGATGGGCCAGCAGGGTGCCGCTCAGTACCAGCCATTGGGCCCTGCCGATCAGTTCCCCTTGCTGATTGAGCAGTTGCCAACCCAGGCCAGGTTGGAAGATCAGGTGGCGCACCAGGGTGGAGAAGTGGCTGCGGACCGCTGGCGCCCCCTCCACTACCGCCAACTTGAGCAGGCCAGCCGCTAGGCCATCCATGCCATTACTGGCTCTGTAGAGATCCCCTGAGCTGAATGCATCGGAGCGGTTCAGCTGCAATGAACTCTCTCCCTGCAGCATCGCCAGGCTGCCCTGCCAGGGCTGCAGGGAGGCCTGGGACAGCAGCGGTTCCAGCAGCTCTGGGGCGGAGCTGCTGCAAACATTCATGATCGGCGCGCCATGGTCAATGGCCAGGTGTGGGTCCCGGCGGGAGCGTCGTGTGCTGGCCCTGCCCCCCGGACCGCGACCGGTTTCCCAGATGTCAATGCAACCGCGAAAGCCTTGCCGCCTCAACTGGGCCACCAGGGCACAGCCGGCAACTCCAGCCCCGACTACGGCAAGCGTGGGATCCTCAGGGGGTGCGACCACAGTTGAGCTCAGTCGATTTTGACCACATCGATCGGGCCTCGACCTTCGTGATTTAGCTCGGTGGCCGTGCGCAACGCCGCTTCATGGGTGTGGAAGCGGTGGGCATCGTTTGGATGGCCCACCTGCGCCAGTGCCTGTCCGTCGGCGGCCACAGCTAGATATGTGCCGTTATTAAGGCATTTTAGTACGTACCGCTCAGCTTGGGTGCACTGCAGCGGATGGGCGGGATCAATGGCTGGAGCCCAAAAATGCACGACAAGCCCGGGGGAGAGAAGGTCAAGGTAGCGTCGCCCGTGTGACTGTGAAGGCGGAATGGCACGTTTTTTGTTGGTGCTTCAGCTTCCCGCCGCCATTGCGGCAAATTCTGTGCTCGATAGCCTCACGAGCCTGCTGGACCAGGTTGATGCCGAAGTCGATCACCGCACGCCTGCCCACCTCAGTGCCCTGCTCAAGTCGGCGGGAGAGAGTCAGCGCATGCAGCTGTTCGCCGATCTCCAGTCCAAGACCGGCGGAGCCAGGCTCGAACTGGTGTTGCTCAGTCGCGAGGGCATGGGTACCGGAGCGCCGATCACCCGCCAGATGTTCGAGCGGCTGGTAGGCCTGCTAGAGCAGCAGCTCAGCTCTCTACCGCTGGTGTTTCGCTCCGATCGCGATGGGGCTGTGCCGGTTTGAAGCCATGCCAATGAGCAGCCTCGACTTGCAGCAACGTCACAGCTGGTATGGCCAGCTCCTGCTGCTCTGCCTGTTGGTGCTGATTAGCTTTGCGCTGCCCAAGGGCTGGGGCTACACCAGCAGCCTGGGCTACGGCCTGCTGCCCCTGCTGCTGATCCAGGGGCTAGGGCGCGGCAGTTTCAGGGCAGCCAGTGGCACGGCAGCAAGCGGCGGCCAGGCCGCTAAGCGCCGCTGGACCATGGCCTACAGGCTGTTGGCCTTGGCGGCCATCCTGGTGGGCACGGTGTGGGTGTTCACGCCCCTGGAAATGCAAACCAGTGGCTTGCCGTTACTGGTGGTGTGGACCGTATTCATTGCCTGGAGTGCGGTGCGCTTGATTCGCCTGCTCAGTCTGGAAACCCGGATTACCGCTCAGGTGCTGATGGGGGCTAGTGCCGGCTACCTACTGCTTGGCATCACCGCTGGTCTGCTGTTTTCCGCCCTTGAGACAGTGCAACCCGGTAGCTTTCATAATTTGGTTGACGCGGACGTATCAGTACTTCAAGACAGTCAGCAACATTTTGCAAATACAGTATCGGTGTTTCGAATGAGTTTTGAGCGATTGAATTACTTTGCTTTTGTGACCTTAACTAGTACGGGTTATGGCGACATAATTCCACATTCTCCCCAGGCTCAAATTAGTGCCGTGGCAATTTCGGTAATTGGTGTTTTTTACGTGGCAGTGGTGATGGGTTTGCTGATCAGCCGACTCACGGTTCAAGGCGACCAGGATAAAGTGACCGATAAAAGCTAGCAGGTTCTGGTATATTTTGACATTTATGTTTCGGTCTTCCGGGAATTTTTGCGGTTGCTCAGAGCCTCTTTGGCTTGGATTTGCGATTATCTCGAAAATTCCTAAATCTCACCGATCTTATGCTGCGAGAAAGCTGGTGAGGAGTTGCTTGCTCTTGACTAGTGATAGTCGATTGGCAAATTTTTGAGATGCTTTTTCCAAATCTTCCCTAGTAGCTAGAATTAACTTTCTGAAATTAACTTAAGTTCGGTTTGGTTGCTGTGTGCCAATGGTTTCCGTGGCGAAGTGGGTAAGGAGCCCGTTGTCTATGGGCGCTTCTGGCGCTGACGCTCGCACCAGCTGGTCACCGCCATAGCCAGCTGGTCTGGGTTGCTATTGGCTTGCACCTCTATGCAACAGCTGTTTTCCTGTGCATCTAGGGGTTCAAAAAGGGCCAATTGTTCTAACAGCACCGCCTCGCTGGCGTCGGAGGCATCGCGGCCGTGGCGGAGGCGGTTTCTAATTCGGGCCCGCGCCACCTCGATCGGCGCGATCGGCTGCAGGATCAGAAATGGCACATTCAGTTGCTGGGCCAAGTCGGCCATCCGTTGGCGGTCCAAGCGGCGCAAAAAAGTGGCGTCCACCACCACTGCATGGCCAGCCCGGATAAGTTGCTCAGCTAGCCATGGCAGCCGTTTGCCAAACAATTCTTCGCTCACGGCGAGGGTGTAGGGATTGCCACTGAGTTCGGCGTGGCGGGGAATGCCCCATAGACCAAACATGCGCTTGCGCTCCACATCGGATCGCAGCCGAATCCAGCCCAGACGCTCTGCCACCGCCAGGCTGTGACGCGACTTGCCTAGCCCCGAGACGCCGGTGGTGATCGCCAGAATGCTGGGACGGGGATTGATCAGCTGTTCAGCGAACCGTAAATAACTATGCAGTGCAGTACTACCCCCCAGGGCCGCTACCTTGGCCCGCACCAGGGCCCGATAGCAGCCATACCACCGCCACAGGTCCATGGCCTCCCAATCACCACTTTGCTCCAACCAGCGATTGAGCAGGCGCATTGCCAGGCGTGCCTGGCCGTGCTCCTGTAGATCCATCACCAGAAAAGCCAAATCGCTAATTACATCAATCCATCGCAAGGTGTCACTAAATTCGAGGCAGTCAAAGACTGTGATTCGACCTTCCAGTACCACCATGTTGCCCAGGTGTAAATCGCCGTGACCCTCCCTTACTCTGCCGCTGGCCAGCCGCTGCTGGAAGCGGGGCTCCAGCCGCTGCCATTCCTCACTTGCCCACTGCCGCAGTCTCTCCAGCCCCGCTGCCGCCCTTGGATCTCTGGCCAGTAGCCCAGATGCCTCCAGGGTGGCGAAATTGGCCTGTACCGGATCGCGGACGGCTTTTGCCGAGCCGTAGGGTCCCTCGGCTGGAGCCTTGGCCGCCGCCGCCTGAAAGCGAGCCAGGTCGTCGGCGAGTTGGTCAATCTGCTCATCCCGCAGCTCACCTCGATCTAGTACCTGCCCTAGCATTGATTGCTGGGGGAACTGGTGCATGCGCACCAGATGATCAATCACCGGACCATCTCCCCAGCAACTTGCCCGTTCCGGCGGACCATGCACCTCTACAACATCGATATAGATGTTGCTGGCCAGGCGGCGATTCAATCGCACTTCTTCCTGGCAAAAGTGCTGCCGGCGCTCAGGGGTGCTGAAATTTACGAAGCCATAGTCTACTGGCTTTTTCAGTTTGTATGCGTAGGTGCCGGTCAGAAAAATCCAGGATATATGTGTTTCCTGTAGCTGTAAATTCGCCACTGGGTGGTCGTAGGCCTCAGGCCTCAGCAAACTGGCAACCAGGGTATTCATGCTTCCCGTTTTAGCAGCTCAGCCCACCAGTTCCGTCAGCCTGGCTCCGGGCACCCGGACAATGGCACCTGGACAATGGCAGCAGGACAATGGCATTCAAGTTCAATCTCTCAAAAACTTTCTCTTCTTCATCGGCTTTGCCAGCTAGGTGCTTCCCCTGCTGGGGCTTTCCGCCGTTGCGCCTTTTGCCTGGGCCCCTAGCTCCGACCCTGCGCTCTCCACCGCCAAGCCTGAAGACCTAACATTGGATATTGGTATTAGTTCAGGCGTTCCCTTGCCCATTTTCTCTCTGCCGATTGCCAGTCTGCCCTTTTTTGCCCTGCTTTCCCCCGAGCTGATCACTAAGTCGTCGCTATTTGGTATCGGGGTTGCCTTTTCACCACTGCATATATGCGTGGTGACCCTGTTGCTGCTCGGCCAGGCTCCCCTGCAGCGGGCCCTGGCCTACGTGCTGGGCTGGGCATCCGCCAATGCCCTGGCGATTGCTTGTTTGATGGTGCTGGGGGAGAGTTTTTCGATCAGCCTTAGCCACGGGGCCCGCGAGCAGGTGCTGATCGACTTACTCGGGGCTGGAGCCCTGCTCGGATTGGGCCTTTATCAACTCACTCCCCAGGCAAATATAGGGGAGGAGGGCATGGCTTTGCGGTTGATGAACCAGTTGCCTGATTTTAGTACAATCACGCTAATTGGTGTAGGCGCTGCCAGTGCTATTCTCACCCCAGAAAATTTAGTTTTTTATCTCAAGGAAGCCGGCTTGTTGCTCAGTAATGAGCCTGGCCTCGGTGCCGACGCCGAGGTGACTGGCCTGTTTACGTTGATGGCCAGCTCGCTAATGCTGCTGCCTCCCTTAGCCTGGCTGCTCAGTAGTGGCGGAATCAGAGATAGCATTGCCAAACTGGAAGACTGGTTGCGCCACAAAGCCGAATGGCTCGTGGGAGTCCTTGCCCTGGTTTTGGGTGCCTATTTACTGTACGAGGGACTAGAAGGCTTGAGTGCATTTGCGTCTGTTTAGTTAATAAATCTTTCTCATTTTATCGCCTCGCGGCTGCTTGTGTTCGCCTTGGAGATAGTTAGTTGCCCATGAATGCGTGGGAAGATTGTTTGACTGGTTATCTTGCGTCACTTTGATCTAGTAGATCGGAAATATTGGCCTGGGTTCAAGCTAGCTTTGGTATAAATGGCGACTCTACATTGCCAGTGTAGAATACCGATTAGAATGGACAATTGTTGAGCCATGCCCAGTCCCCAGCGTCTCGCCGCCATCCAGGCCATCCAGGAGCGGCCGGCGCCCACCGCCGCCCCCGCCGCCTCCCTCCAGGAGCTGTGGGCCAGTGACGTCTTCGATCTGGTCAAGATGAAGGCCGCCCTGCCCAAGGACATCTTCAAGTCGGTGCAGCGCACAGTTAAGGAGGGCGGGAAGCTGGACGTGAGTGTGGCCAACGTGGTGGCCCAGGCGATGAAGGAATGGGCCGTTAGTCGCGGTGCCCTCTATTTTTCGCACGTCTTTTACCCGCTCACCAACTCCACCGCCGAGAAACACGACGGTTTCATTTCGGTGCAGAGCGATGGCTCCACCATCTCCGAGTTCACCGGCAAGTTGTTGGTGCAGGGGGAACCCGATGGCTCCTCCTTCCCCAATGGCGGCATCCGCTCCACTTTCGAGGCCCGCGGCTACACCGCCTGGGATATCACCAGCCCCGCCTTCTTGATGGAGACCCCCAATGGGGTTACCCTCTGCATTCCCACCGTATTCATCTCCTGGACCGGTGAGGCCCTCGACAAGAAAACACCGCTGCTGCGCTCCAATGCGGCGGTGAACCGCGAGGCCCAGCGGTTGTTGAAATTGCTCGGCAATACCGAGGTGGCTCCGGTTAATTCAAGCTGCGGCGCCGAGCAGGAATATTTTCTTGTTGATAGCGCCTTTGTGCCCCTGCGCCCCGACCTGCTGTTGGCGGGTCGCACCCTGTTCGGTTACCCCTCGGCCAAGGGTCAGCAGTTCGACGACCACTACTTCGGCGCCATCCCCCAGCGGGTGCAGGTGTTCATGCAGGACGTGGAACGCCAGATGTACAAGCTGGGCATTCCCGCCAAAACTCGCCACAATGAGGTAGCCCCGGGCCAGTTCGAGATCGCCCCTTTCTTTGAGGCGGCGAATGTGGCTACCGACCACCAGCAGCTGACCATGACCGTGCTCAAGAGCACGGCCCGTCGCCATGGCATGAACTGCCTGCTGCACGAGAAGCCCTTCGCCGGCATCAACGGTTCCGGCAAGCACGTCAACTGGTCGGTGGGCAACGCCACCCAGGGCAACCTGCTCGACCCCGGCAGCACCCCCCACGAAAACCTCCAATTTCTGCTGTTCTGCGGCGCCGTGATCCGCGGCGTGCATCTCTATGGCCCCCTGCTGCGGGCCGTAGTCGCCACCGCTGGCAATGACCATCGCCTCGGTGCTAACGAGGCCCCGCCGGCGATCATTTCTGTTTATCTCGGCTCCCAGCTGGAGGATGTGTTCAACCAGATCAAGGAGGGGGATCTAAAGGGCTCCACCGTCGGCGGCTTGATGCAGCTGGGGGTGGACACCCTGCCCGAGTTTCCCAAGGATCCGGGCGACCGCAACCGCACCTCCCCCTTCGCCTTCACCGGCAACCGCTTCGAGTTCCGCGCCGTGGGCTCCAACCAGTCGGTGGCGGGCCCCCTGGTGGCCCTGAACACGATCCTGGCCGATTCCCTCGCCTACGTGAGCGATCAACTTGAGCAGCAGCTCGGGGCCGGTAGCAGCCTGCCGGTAGCAGCCGCCAGCGTGCTCAAAACGATCATGCAGGACCACGGCAATGTGGTTTTTGGCGGCGACGGCTACTCCAGCGAGTGGCACCAAAAGGCCGTGACGGAGCGGGGCCTGGAGAACCTGCCCACCACCCCTGACGCCCTGCTGGTGCTGCAGCGGCCCGAGGTGCGCGAGCTGTTCGCAAGGGAAGGGGTGCTCAGCCCCCTGGAGCTGGAAAGCCGTTTTGAGGTTTACGCAGAGCAGTACGTGCTCGCCGTGGAGGTGGAGGCAAAGTTGGTGTTGCAAATCGCCCGCACCCAGATCTATCCCGCCGTGATGACCTACCTGGGCTCCCTGGCCAACTCCCTGCGCTACCAGGAGGACCTGGGCCTGCCCCCCGACCGGGCCACCGCCGGCCGCATCGCCAACCTCAACCAGGAGCTGCTCAGCCATGCCAACTCCCTGGAAGTGGCATTGGCCGAGCCACCCCACGGCACGGCGGCCCATATGCGCCACTGCGTCGACAAGCTGCTGCCCCTGATGCTCAGCGTCAGACAGGCGGTGGATGGCCTGGAAACCCTGGTAGACGATGCGATCTGGCCCCTGCCCAGCTACCAGGAGATGCTGTTCATCCGCTGAGCCGTACCTGGGTTTGGCCGCTGCTTTCAGCGGCCAGCTGTTGGGTTTGGCCGCTGCTTTCAGTGGCTAGCTGTTCGGCCCATGGCATTTGTCTTTGCAGGATGGTATTTATCTCGCCAAATAGATATCTCATGGGCTGAGCTCGCTTTGGAGCAGCCCGATGTCCGGGTGGTAGTACCCCCTCCAGGTCCTGTGGACAGCCGCTCCTTGTAACCAGCAGGGCCCGGTGGAAGCCTGGCCCTGCCGCAGGCAAATTGAATAAGAGTTGTGCCGGCCTATCGCGACTGGGGCGTTGGACGGCTTAACACCGACCTACGGCGCTACTGCGATGGGTTTTTTCCTCCAGCTCACCGATGCCATCGCCCAGCGACAGTCGTTGCTGGTTACGGGCCTAGATCCCAATCCGGAAATGCTGCACAGCTGGGCCGCCAGTCGCGGCATGGCCGGGCGTTCTTTTTTGAGTCAGGCGCGGCACTGGATCAAGGCCGTGATCGAGGCCACCGCTCCCCACGTCTGCGCCTACAAGCCCAGCCTCGGTTTTTACCAGGCCCTGGGGCCCGTGGGCCTGGAGCTATTGCTGGAGGTGCGGGATCTGGTGCCCCGCGACCTGCCCCTGATCGTGGATGCCAAGCACGGCGACCTCAACTCCTCCTCCGTGCTGGCTCACTATCTGTTTCGCGAGCTGGGGGCCGATGCGGTGACCCTCTCGCCCCTGGCCGGCCAGGACATCGCCGCCCCTTTCCTGCTCTATCCGGAAAAGGCGGTGGTGATCACCTGCCATAGCTCCAACCAGGCGGCCCGATTACTGCAGCACTTTCCCAATGAGGAGGATCCGCTCTACCTGAGGATCGTGGCGGAAAGCCAGCTGTGGGCCACACCAGAACAGCTATTGCTGGAGGTGGGCACCAGTGATTCAGAGGTGCTGGCGCGGGTGCGCCAGGCGGCACCAGAGCGCTTTTTGCTGTTGCGCAGCCTCTGGGGTGAGGAGGAAAAATTGCAGGCGATGTTGGCGGCGGGGCTGGGCAGCGCCGGCGACGGCCTGCTGCTGCCCCTGCCCCAAAACCTGCTGGTGGAGGAGGGTTTGGCGGAGCGGGCCGCATTGCTCAAGCAGCGCATCAATAGCAGTCGCGATCAGCTCTTGGAGCAGCGCCAGAGCCAAAACGAGCAGGAGAGCTGCAGCCTTTGGCTGCCCAATCGCCAACAGAGCGACCCGATGGTGGAATTGATCGTGGAGCTCTACGATATTGGCTGCTTATTGTTCGGCGATTTTGTACAGGCTTCTGGTGCAATATTTAGCTACTATATTGACCTGCGACAGATCATTTCAGATCCCAATTTGTTTCATCGCGTGCTACATGCCTATGCGGAGTTGCTAGGTAATTTAGAATTTGACCGCATAGCTGGTATTCCCTACGGCTCCCTGCCCACCGCCACGGGCTTATCGCTGCAGCTGCATAAACCGCTGCTCTATCCCCGCAAGGAGGTGAAGGCCCACGGCGCTCGCCGCTTGATCGAAGGTGATTTCGAACCTGCGGATCGAGTGGTGGTGGTGGATGACATCTTGATCACCGGTGGCAGTGTGCTGGATGGCATTGCCAAGTTGGAGACTTCTGGTCTGCTGGTAACCGACGTGGTGGTGTTCATCGACCACGGCGGCGACCATGACCGCCAGGCCAAGCAGCGCCTGGCCGATGCCGGCTACCGGCTCCATGCCGTTATCGATATTCAGCGGATCACGGCGGTGCTCCATGCCGCAGGAAGACTCAGTGATGCCCAAGCTGGCCAGCTGATCGGACACATCCCGCCGGTGTCGCTGGCACCCTAACCAGTGCCGACGGCCCTTTAGGCTGAACTGGTGCCCCTGTTACCCTCGGGCGCACCCCGACAGATGAAAGAGCGACAGAGTCTCACGATCGGGGAACTGGAGGCGAACTACCCTCTCTATTGCAAGGCCCTGAGGATGTTGTTGCAGGCCGGCAAGCCCCTGGCCACCATCCAGCGCACCCTCTGCTGGAGCCGGCTGGAGAGCCTGCACACCTGTCTGCCCAACCGCTACAAGGACCCCGATTACCTCTGCACCGTGTTCAAGAGGGATTTGGGTTAGAACTGCCCACCCTGTAGCCCTGATTGGAGCCCGGATTGGTGAAGTCGATCTCCGATCCCTTTCTGCGTCGTCCGGTCTTCACACTCGTCTGCAGTTTGTTGGTGGTGTTGGCGGGTCTGGTGAGCCTGCCGCTGCTACAGGTGGAAAATCTGCCGCCGATTGCTCCCGGTAGGGTCTCGGTGCGGGCTAACTATCCGGGGGCCAGCCCGGAGGTGGTGGAAGAGGGGGTCACTGCCCTGATCGAGCGGCAGTTGAATGGATTGGAGCGGCTCGATGCGATTCGCTCCACCAGTACGGCCAGCGGCAGTGTGATCACCCTCAGCTTTGAGGGGGGTAATCCAGAGCTAAACCAAATCAATACCCAAAATGAAACCTCAGTGGTGCAGCGGCAGCTGCCCGCCCAGGTGGCTCGCTTTGGCGTGCAGGTGCGGCGCAGCTCCGACGACCTGCTGATGGTGCTCAGCTTCAGCGCCGAACGCAGCACCTATGACGACACCTTTCTCAGCGGCTGGGTGAATCAGGTGGTGACCGAGCGGTTGCGACGGGTGCCGGGGGTGGGCGATGTGAGCCTCAACGGCGGCAGCAACCTGGCGTTTCGGCTCTGGCTCGATCCCCAGCTGCTGGCCCAACGCCAGCTCACGATTGCCGATGTGCGCAGCGCCCTGCAACAGCAGAACCTCTTGGCGGCCCTGGGGGAGGCGGGCGATGCCCCCAGCCCTGAGGGCCAGGCCCTCACCCTGCCTCTGCGCCTGGAGGGGCGGCTGCGCAGTGCCGCCGATTTCCAGCGGTTGGTGGTGGCCCGCAGCGCCAATGGCGGCGTCACCATGCTGCGGGACCTGGGCCGGGTGGAACTGGGCAAGGAGAACTACGACACCATCGCCACCGACTTGCGGGGCCGCGACACCGTGTCGGTGGTCATTTATCAGCGGGATGGCAGCAACGCCATCGCGGTGAGTGAAGCGGTGAATGCCGCCCTGGCCGAACTGGCCGAGCAATTTCCGCCCGGGGTGGATCAGGAGCTGATCCTCGATGAGGCCGATTTTGTGCGCGGCAGCATCAATGGCGCCATCGACAGCCTGCGCGATGCCGTGCTGCTGGTGCTGGTGGTGTTGCTGTTCGGGCTGGGCAACAGCCGCCTAGCCCTGGTTACCGCCCTGGCCGTACCGGTGGCCCTGGTGGGCGCCTTCAGTGTGTTGCTGATCACTGGCCAATCGCTGAACAGTCTCACCCTGTTCGGGATGGTGTTGGCCAGTGGCCTGGTGGTGGACGACGCCATCGTGGTGAGCGAAGACATCGGCCGGCGGCTGGAGCTGGGCATCGCCCCCCTAGAAGCTGCGCGCCAGGCGATGGCGGAATTGGGCGGTGCCGTGATCGCCACCTCACTGGTGCTGATCGCGGTGTTTGTGCCGGTGATCGGTTTAACCGGCAGCATCGGCCGCCTCTATGGGCCGATCGCAATCACGATTGCCTCCTCTATAGCTTTTTCCACCTTCAATGCGATCAGCTTTACGCCGGTGGCGGCCAGGGCGCTGCTGCAGGCCCAGCGGGCGGAACCGGCCTGGTTGTTGCGCTGGATCGACCCACCCCGCCGTGCCCTGGAATCACTAGAGGCGCCCTACGGCCGCTGGCTTGATTGGGTGATGACCAAAAAGCGCGCCTTGGTGGCCCTTTTGCTATTGGGTTTGCTGCTCACTGGCGTTGCCCTGCAGCTGCGGCCGCGGGCTTTCATTCCCCAGGAAGACAACGGTCAGATTCGGGGAGCCGTGATCCTGGCCGATGGGCTGGGGGTGCAGCAAACCCAGGCCGTGCTGGATAAGGTGCGCCAGCTGGTGCAGCAAGAACCGCTGATTCGGCGTGCCAATTTCTATGCCGGTCGCTCCTTTGGTGATAGCAGTCCGAATAAGGGAACTTTCTTTCTGCGCCTGGCCCCGATAGAGGAGCGCCGCGGCGCCGAGGCCAGCAGCGCCGCGATCAGTGAACGGCTAAACCGCAGCCTGCGCAGGGGAATTCGCAATGCCGTGGTGCAGCTGAGCGAGGCCCCCAGTGTGCGTGGTTTTAGTTCAGAGGGGGGACTGGAACTGGATTTACTCGATACCAGCAATGGCCAGCTCAGCCTGGAGGCATTTGAGCAGGAGGCCCGGGCCTTCATCGCTGCCGCCAATGCCACCGGTGCCTTTGAACGGGTTTCCAGCCGTTTCAATGCCTCCGCGCCTCAGATTGAACTGATTCCCGATCGGATGATGATGGCTTCTCTAGGGGTGGATCTGGGCACTGTTGTAGATACTATTGGCGCCAGTTTTGGCAGTGATTATGTAAATGATAGCTTTGAAAGTGGCCAAGTGCGCAGGGTAATTGTGCAGCTGGAGGGTCAGTCTCGCCGTGATGCTGCCGATTTGCTGGCGCTGCAGGTGCGCAGCCGCGCCGGTCTTTTGATTCCCCTGGGCCAGCTGGTGCGGATCGAGCGGGGAACGGCGCCGGCCAGCATCAACCACAGCCGTTTGGTGCGTTCGATATCGGTGCGGGCGCTGCCCAGCTCGGGGGTGAGCAGCGGCCAGGCGATGGCGATTCTGGAGCGGCTGCATCAAGAGCGGGACAGCCAGAGCACCGGCTTGGAATGGGCTGGTTTGGCGCGGGAAGAGGCCAGGGCGGGGGGCAGCAATGGACGCATTTTTGGCCTGGCCATCCTGGTGATGCTGCTGGTGCTCGCGGCCCTCTACGAAAATTTCATCGATCCCTTGATCATTCTGATCACCGTGCCCCTGGCGGTGCTGGGCGCCCTGATCGGTTTGGCGCTGCGGGGCTTACCCCTCGATGGCTATGGCCAGATGGGCTTGCTGGTATTGGTGAGCCTGGCGGCGAAAAATGGGATTTTGATCGTGGAATTTGCCAATCAACGCCTGGCGACAGGTATGCCATTGGCGGAGGCGATCCAGGGGGCCGCCGTAGCCCGCCTGCGACCAATTTTGCTGACCGCTTTTTCATCTTTAGCCGGATTTGTACCATTATTGATTGCCACTGGTTCCGGTTCCGGCAGTCGCATTAGTATCGGAACAGTGGTATTTTTCGGCCTACTTATTTCTACCGGCTTGAGCTTATTTGTGGTGCCAGTGATTTATCGCATGGTAAAGGGCTGGGAGCTTGGCAGGCAAGAGTTGTGATCACAATTCCAGGGGGATTTGGTGATGCAAGGTTTATGGGACGTACCAGGTCTGGTGGAAGACTTCTAGAGCTTGTGGGGTTTAGTAGCTGGCGGTAGCGCGGAACGCGCAGCTTTTTGGGGACATCTCGGCAATGTCTATTTGGTGTATTTTGCCACTGGTGCAACCTGGCCAGGGAACCGATTTTTCAGAAAACAGTGAATAACTCTCCATAAACTCGATACAGCTTTGTCCTGGTTTCAGCGGCGGCTGCCGCCCTGCTCCAGGTTGGCTCGCCAGGGCGGCGTAACATTTGCTACCAGCATTGGCAGTAAATGCTGCCCAGGGGCACCGGGCGGTTTGCTTAGCTTCAGGGCACGATGCCCGATTGCTTACCTTGGCCATTCACCGCCATCCCTCCAGGCGCAATTTGCTGCTGTTGTTGGGAGCTGCCGCGATGCTTGGCGGCGGCGTCTATGGGCTGCAGGTGGCCCGTGGGGGCCAAGAGGCCCAGAGTGCCCAAAGCCAACAGCAGGAAGTGAACGTCTATTCAGGCCGCCACTACAACACAGACAAGCGCCTTTATGAGCGCTTCACCCAGCAGACAGGTATCAAGGTGAACCTGCTGGAGGGCAAGGACGACGAGCTGATCCAGCGCCTGCGCAGCGAAGGCACAAATGCCAAGGCCGATTTGTTGGTGCTGGTGGATGCGGCCCGCATCTACCGCGCCCAGCAGGCAAACCTGTATCGGCCGATCCGCTCTCGCCAGCTAAACAGTGCTGTGCCAGCCAACCTGCGCGATTCCCAGGGTCGCTGGTTCGCCCTCACCCGTCGCGCCCGCCCGGTGATTGTTAACGCTGCGCTGGTAAAACCGAGCTTGATCCGCACCTATGCAGACTTGGCGCGGCCGGAACTGAAGGGCAAGTTGTGCCTGCGCGATCGGGCCAATGTCTACAACCAGTCGCTGGTGGCAGACCAACTTATTCAGCACGGCACGGCCGCCACAAAAACCTGGCTGCAGGGCATGGTGGCCAATGTGAAGCAGCCCTTCTTCTCCTCCGACACGCCGATCGCCCGGGCCGTGGGCAGGGGCGAATGTGGCGCCGGGATGGTGAACCACTACTACCTGGCCCGCCTGTTGGCCGCCGACAGCAGTGCCGCCGACCAGGCCACCGCCGCCAAGGTGACCGTGGTTTGGCCCAAGCCCACCCACGTGAATATCTCCGCCGGCGGCGTCACCCGCTATGCACGCCATCCCCAGCAGGCCCAAAAGCTGCTGGAATTTCTCGCCTCCCCCAACTCCGGTGAGGGCTATGCCGCCGCCAATAACGAATATCCGCTCAAGGGATGGGGCAATAACCCAATCCTCAAGCGTTTCGGCAGCTTCACCGCCGCGCCGGTGAGTCTGGAGCAGGTGGGCAAGCGCAATGCCGAGGCCGTGCAGCTGATGAGCCAGGCTGGCTGGCAGTAGGTGTCTTGGAGTTTGAGCGGAAGAGCTTCCCCGGCGGATAGGCCTGGTTTGGGCAGGGCAGGGCTGTTGTTGGCGGTGCTGCTGATCGGCCTGTTGGCCCTGGCACCCCTGGCGGCGTTGCTGCGGGATGCCCTGTTCAGCGCTGAACCTGGCGCCGCCGGCCTCGGCGCCGATGGAGCAGCCCAAATTCGCGGCACGCTGCTGTTGGTGGCCGGCGAGGGTTTGCTCGGCACCGTGCTGGGCACGGCCACCGGCTGGCTCACCGCCGTCTGTCGGTTTCCGGGCCGCCGCTGGCTGCGCATGGCCCAGCTGCTGCCCCTGGCCTTCCCCGCTTATTTGCTTGCGGCCAGTTTGATCGATTGGGGTAGTCAGAACGGCATCCGCATCTACGGCATTTGGTGGGCGGTGCTGCTGTTAAGTCTGGCCAACTACACCTATGTGTTTTTGCTCAGCACCGAGAGTTTTGCGATGAGTGGCCGCCAGCTGCTGGAGGCCTGCCGCAGTTTGGGGGTGGGGCCCTGGCAGAGTTTTTGGCGGGTGGCTTTACCGCTGGCGGCCCCTTCGATCGGCGCCGGCGTGGCCCTCAGCGCCATGGAGGTGGTGAATGAATTGGGAGCGGTGAGGCTGCTGGGGGTGCCGAGCTTGTCGGCTGGAATTTTGAATCGCTGGCAGATCGATGGCGACCCCCGCGGGGCGGCCCTGTTGGCGCTCACCGCCCTCGCCATCGTGATCCTGCTGCTGGCGGCCGAACGGGCGCTGCGCCGCCGCAGCCGCCGCTGGAACCTGGGCACCGGCAACGCCAGCTGCCAGGTGTGGCCGCTTACGGGTTGGCGCGCAGCAGCCGCCATTGGCGTCACCCTGCTGCCACCGCTGGCCTGCCTGCTAATTCCGGGCCTGTGGATTTTGCAGGGCTGGCAGGTGATGGCGGCGGAACCATTGAGCGAATTGCTGGCGTTGGCAGGCCGCAGTTTTGGCCTGGCTCTGCTGGTAACGGCGATCACGGCTTTTTGTGCCCTGCTGCTGGCGATCATTCGCCGCTGGAGTGATCGACCGCTGGTGCATCAATTCAGCTTTATGGCCGGCCTGGGCTACGCGATTCCAGGCAGTGTGCTGGCCCTGGGCTTGCTGCTGTTGGGGGGGCCGCTGCAGCTGAATCCAGTGCTGTTGCTGGTGTGGGGCTATGGGGTGCGGTTCATGGCCGTATCCAAGCAGGGTCTCGACGCCGCCCTGGAAAGGATTCCGGTGAACATTGATGAAACGGCCACCAGCCTGGGCTGCAGCTGGTGGCAGACCCTCGGGCGCATTCATTTGCCGCTGCTGCGGGGCCCATTACTTGTTGGTTTGCTGTTGGTGTTTGTGGATGTGGTGAAGGAATTACCGCTCACCTTGTCGCTGAGGCCGTTTGATTTTGATACTTTGGCGGTGCGGGTGTTTCAGTACGCTAGTGATGAAAGGGTGGGCTATGCCATGGCGCCGGCCCTGGTGATCATGGGCTTTGGTTTAGTGGCGGCGATCGCCTTGATCCCCTCATTGGAGGAGCGGAGTTGAACATGAACGGCGATTTGAGCGCAGCCCATCTGCAGCTGCGGGGCGTCTGGCACCGCTACGCCAATGGCCATGGCACTGCCAATGGCAGCGGCACTGGCACTGGAACTGGAACTGGAACTGGAACTGGCAGTGGCGATTCTGGGGGCTGGACCCTGCGCCAGATCGATTTATCGCTGCAGCGGGGCGAGTTGGTGGGCCTGCTGGGTCCGTCGGGTTGCGGCAAGACCACCCTGCTGCGCCTGGTGGCGGGCTTTGAGCGACCGGCGCGGGGGTCGGTTTGGATAGAAGGCCGCCAGGTGGCCGGGCCCCAGCACTGGCTGCCGGCGGAACGGCGGGGGGTGGGCATGGTGTTTCAGGACTACGCACTGTTTCCACACCTGGATGCCTGGCAAAACGC
This sequence comes from Prochlorococcaceae cyanobacterium, assembly GCA_044375975.1. Lineage (GTDB taxonomy): Bacteria > Cyanobacteriota > Cyanobacteriia > PCC-6307 > Cyanobiaceae > UBA5018. Next base: position 21,452 of record JBILLQ010000026.1, on the reverse strand, counting down.
CTGCTTTGGGCTGCGGCGCGGTCAAGACTTGAGCCGGGTGCGCTGGCTGCTGGAACTGCTGGGGCTGGAGGGCCTGGAGCGCCGCTATCCGCACCAACTTTCGGGCGGCCAGCGGCAGCGGCTGGCCCTTGCCAGGGCCCTGGCGCCACAACCCAAGGTGCTGCTGCTGGATGAACCCTTCTCCAACCTGGATGTGGAGGTGCGGCTGCGGCTGCGCAGCGAGCTGCCCCGGGTGCTCAGCAACGTTGGCGCCAGTGGCCTGATCGTTACCCACGACCCGGAGGAGGCGCTGGCCATCTGCCACCGGGTGGCGGTGCTGCGGGACGGGGTATTGCATCAATGCGCGCCGCCAAGACAGCTGGTGCAACAGCCGGCCACCGCCTTCGTGGGCCGTTTCGTGCTGCAGGCCAACCTGCTGCCCGCCAGCCTGGAGGCCGGTGAATTAGTGACGCCGCTGGGCATCATTCCCACAGGCCAATGGCACTGGGCTGGGGATAGCCAGCAAAGCAATAATGCGCATCAAGCTGGCCAGCCACTGGCCGCTCAGCGATTGCTTAGCCAGCCAGCGGCTGACCAGCCGCTGGAGGTGATGTTTAGCCAGGAGGATCTGCAGTTGCAAAGCGATCCCCACGGCGATTGGCAGCTGATGGGCCGCGAGTTTCTCGGCCCCGCCTGGATGGCCCTGCTAGAGGGCCGAGGCCAGCGGCTGCGGTTGAAATTGCCCCTGGATCACCCCTGTGAATTGGGTACCCAATGCAATGTGACCCTGCGCCCCCAGGCCATCGCCACCCTCTTCGGTTCGGCCGAGGCGGCAGGCTTGGCTGGCGCTGGTCTGGCAAGCGGTGGCATTGCTGGCGGTGGAGTTGCCAGTCAGGATTCACCAGCCGTTGGTGTTTGATCTGGCGGTTGGTGTTTGATCTGGTAGGCGATGGGTGATCTGGCCGTTGATCTGTGATCAGTGGCTGTTCTGGGATACAAACCCCTTCCTTCAGGACGGCTTTTCCTGAGCCTCCACATACCCCCTGAGCCGTTCAATCGGTGCGCCGCCAGTGGAAGCGGCGAAGTGGCTGGGCGTCCAGAGGTGTGCGCCACGGGCTGCCAGCTCAGGGAACTCCTTGCGCAGCATCCGACTGCTGACGCCCTTGAGGTGCTTCGCCAGCGTCGAGACCGAGAGCGGCGGCAGGTACTCGACCAGCAGCTGCCCGTCCCCCACCACCAGCAAAGTTGTTCGCCTCGCCGTTCAGCTCCAACAGCTAGAAACCCATTTTCTCTGCAACGCCCAGAAAGACTCTGTGCATCCGCTCCAGCGCAGCGCCGCTTAAGCTTTTTTGCGGCATTTAGAAACAAAGACCTAGGTAATAATCAGTCTAGAAATGCTGTGTCTAACTCGCCTGAGCGGTAGTTGCGCCATTACACCGCAACGTTGGCATGATGGTTGCTGTGAAGCAACGCTACCGCTACCGCCTCTACCCGCACCCCCATCAACAGGTGGCGCTGGCAAAGGCGTTTGGCTGTGCGCGGGTGGTCTGGAACGACGCCCTGGCCAAGAGCCGTGAGCTCTATGCCGCAGGCGAGAAGACCAGCTACCCGGTGCTGGCGAAACTCTGCATCACCCAGGCCAAGCAAACCCCTGAGCGCTCCTGGCTGTCAGACCCCAGCAATGTGGTGCTGCAGCAGTCCGTGCGCGACCTGGATCAGGCGTTCCGCAACTGGTGGGCGAGCCTGAGCGGTAAGCGCAAAGGGCCGAAGCTGAAGCCTCCCCGTTTCAAGAAACGCCGTGGGGCTCAGTCGATTCGCTTCATGTCGCACGTCTTCCGCACGGGAGAACGGTCGCTGACGCTCAGCAAGATCGGCCCAGTGCCAATTGAGTGGAGCCGGGCTCTGCCATCGGCCCCCAGCAGCGTCACGGTCATTCGTGACGCCAGCGGGCGCTACTTCGCCTCCTTTGTGGTGGAGGTGGAGCCAACGCCCCTGCCTGCCAACGGCAAAGCGATTGGCATTGATCTGGGCTTGGCATCCCTTGCCGTCACTTCAGACGGTGAAAAGATCGCCCCGCCGAAGTTTCTGCGCTCTGCGCTGAAGCGTCTCCGGCGGCTGCAGCGGCATCTCAAGCACAAGCGAAAGGGTTCCAATCGCTTGGCGGCTGCCACGCGGCAGGTGGCAAAACTCCACGCCGCCGTTGCAGACAAGCGCCTCGACTTTTTGCATCAGCTCTCGACCCGCATCATCCGCGAAAACCAAACGGTGGTGCTGGAAGACCTGAATGTGTCGGGGATGCTCAAAAACAGGAAGCTGGCCCGCTCGATCGCCGACGCCGGCTGGCGGCAGTTCCGCACCCTGCTGGAGGCCAAGGCGCAGATTTATGGCCGCCTGCTTGTTGTCATCAACCGATGGCTGCCCACCAGTCAGGTGTGCTCAACCTGCGGCCACCAGGACGGCAAGAAGGAGCTGTCAATCCGGGAGTGGCAGTGCCCGAGTTGCGGAACGGTTCACGACCGCGACATCAATGCTGCTTTGAACATCCTCGCCGCCGGACTGGCGGAGAGTCAAAACGGGCGTGGAGCCGCGCATAAGTCCACCGCCTTGGTGGCAGCAGGCTGTGAAGCGTCAACCCACCCGATCGCTGAGGCATCCCCATGCGCAGCGTAGAAGGAATCTCCGCCGTTCACGGCGGGGAGGAAGTCAACAGGCCTTAGACCCGTGATCTGGCCGTAGATGGGTGCTCTCGCGGTTGGTGCTTGCTCTGAATCACCGGGCCCAGTTGATTTAATGTTCCTTCCTGGCCGGGGAGGATTTGCCGCTTCCCGCTTTGCCCTCCACCATGGCCACCGCCCGCAAGCGTTCCAATAAGCCCCCTGCGGAGATCGACCAGACCTCCTCAAAGCGGTTTCCGCTGGTGCACCAGCTGATTCACTTTGCGGATCTGCGCAATTTCTACCGGGATATGCGTGATGCCCTGATCACCGCCAACCGCCGCGCCGGTGCCCAGCAGGGTCTGGTAACCAAAGCGAAGAAGAAGATCGCCGAGCTGGAAACGCAGCTGCAGCAGCTGGAGGTTGAACGCAACGAATTGCTCGCCTACCGCCAGCAAGTGGAACGGGAGAATCAACAAATTTCAGTGCTGCTGCCCCGGCTGAAGGGACGCCTGCTGCAGGTGCAGCAAATCGAGCAGGCCCTGGATAATTTGGCCGATATCAAAGAAGCGGTAGACCAACAAGACCGCGCCAATGGCGGCCCCAGCAGCCAATCCAGCGCCGATCTAAAGCGGGCGGTGGAGCGACTGCTGGAGCGGGCCGATGCCGTGGCCTTTATCGATGAAGCGCTGCCAGAAATTGACGAGGAGGGGGCTGATGACCAGCAGCCCTGAACCCGGCGGCATGAGATCGAGGCGAACGCCGATCAGCGACGGTCTGGGCGCCGATCTGCACAGCCTCGGCACAATCCTCGCCAGCCACACCCGAGGCCTCGACAACTACCTGCAGCGCCAGGCCCAGCGGCTAGACGAACGCCAGCAACAGCTCCTGGCCGAGACGGCAAGCGCCCTCACACCTGGCGTCCTGACGCCTGACATCCTGATGCCCGCCGATTATCACCTGGAGGCGATGTCGGTGGAGGAATTAAAAAATATTTGCCGGGAGCAGCAGCTACGCCGCTGGTCTCACCTGCGCCGCGATCAGCTGATCACTTTTTTGAAACAGGCCCTGGGCCAGGAGCCCTCCCCAAACCAGGCCAGCTCAGCCAACTCCGGGCCCTCTAGCTATCCACCTGATGCGAATCGCAGCGAACGACTCCTATTGCTGGTGTTGCGCAAGTTGAACAGTAGCGATGAAGAAATTGCTGCTGCCTGGGGGGATTGAGTTTGGCCTGAATCGGCGGTTTGTAGCTGGTAGCGGTGTTATGTGTTCACTGTTGCTGGTGCGCTCATGCACCTGGGCCTGGTAGATGCAATCGGTCAGGCCCCTGTGGACGGACCAGATTGCTACCCCATTGGCCCTGGCGAGCGTCTGCAGCGAGCGCTTGGCTTCAGCTCCGCCCAGCTGTTATGGCCATGGCTGCAGGGCCATGACCTCGGCATCCGCGCCCATCAGCCGCGAACACCTGTCGGCATCGCCCTTAGCCTGAAAGCCTGCACACCCGTTGGGCTCATGCTCGCTCCGCCCCGCCCCCAGGAGAGCACGTCCGGCCAGGAATGGGGTGCCGGGCTGCCGGAGTCGCTCAGCCTGTCGGCTTCTCTCTGCGTTGGCCTGCGCTTCAGCCCCGAGCAATTTGCTGAGCTGTGCCAGGCCAATCCAGAGGCGGTGCTAGAGCTGGCCTCCGATGGTTCCCTGATCCTGATCACCCCCACTGGCAGCGAAACGGGTGCCCGCAACAGTGCCCCCAATGCCCTTCTCTGGCAGGCCCTCAAGCGCAGCGGTCTACCCCTGAAGCTGTTCGACAGCTCCACCGGCTTCCGCCTCGCCGACAACTCCGTGCTCAGCCCCGATGCAGCCCTACTGGCCCTCGATCGCTGGCAGGCCCTCACAGCCGAGCAGCGCTGCGGTTTCGCCCCCCTCTGCCCCGATCTGGTGGTGGAGCTGGCGAGTCCCAGCGATGAAGGCCCCCGCGGCCTCACCGCTCTGCGCCGCAAGCTAACCGCCTACCAGCGCAACGGCGCCCGCCTCGGCTGGCTCTTGATTCTGACGGAGCAAGCCGTGGAGATCTGGGAACCGCTGGCGGATTCCCCGGCCCATCCCCGGCGGCTAGAAGCAGTCACCCACCTTGATGCAGCCCCCCACTTCCCTGGGCTGGCGCTGGATCTGGAGCAGATTTGGGCGGGCTGAGGGGGCCCCATAGGAAGGGTCTGGTAACCAAGCCGAAGAAGAAGATCGCCGAGCTGGAAACGCAGCTGCAGCAGCCATGCATGACTGGCTGCGCGTTGTCTTGGCACCTGGGCATTAGTCGGTGGTGCCAAGAAGGCTGCCCCTGCTCCCATTCAGCGCGCACCCTCGCCAACGGCCAAAACCACCAGTGTTTGCGTAGAGCTGCGCGCTCCCCTGCAGCGCAACGGATCCCAGCGTTTTCCACAGGTTTGCGCATCTGGGTCGGATCAGCTAAAAAGAGGGTGCGCGCTTTTGGCCTCCAGGTCCCTTGCGCTGCAAGGCCTTTCGGGGCCGCTGTCACCACTCGTTGGTGACACCTATTGATTGGAAACCAGCAGTTGTTGAATTTACCAGACGGCTTAAGGGCATTGAGTCACCACTCGTTGGTGACACCTATTGATTGGAAACCAGCACAATTCCGTACTGCATTTTTTCGCCCGAGTCGTTGTCACCACTCGTTGGTGACACCTATTGATTGGAAACGCCAGCCGTGCTCGATGCCGCTATCCACCAGGGCGCGGGCTAGTCACCACTCGTTGGTGACACCTATTGATTGGAAACTGCAGGTAGCGCTTCACGGCAGCCAGCGAGCTCCAGCCCCCGGTCACCACTCGTTGGTGACACCTATTGATTGGAAACGCCATGGCGCCTTTAGTCATGTGGCGGAAGCCTCACAGTCACCACTCGTTGGTGACACCTATTGATTGGAAACAGTGCTGGCGCCCGTGCCGTTGAGGTGGACAGTGGGAATGGGTCACCACTCGTTGGTGACACCTATTGATTGGAAACGCCAATAGACCACAAAGAGTGGATTTTCCACTCCCTGGTGTCACCACTCGTTGGTGACACCTATTGATTGGAAACCGAAGGCCCTTGCCCATCTTGCGCCGTGCTCTCTGGCGAGTCACCACTCGTTGGTGACACCTATTGATTGGAAACATTAAAATCGGGTTTTGGGGCTTGTGTGTTGCGTTCCTTAGTCACCACTCGTTGGTGACACCTATTGATTGGAAACAATAGTCACTATAAGCCCGCTGACCACTGGAGGTAAATTTGGTCACCACTCGTTGGTGACACCTATTGATTGGAAACCATTGTAAGACCCTGAGTCTTTATCAAAGAACAAGCCACAATGTCACCACTCGTTGGTGACACCTATTGATTGGAAACTGGAGGCATCCCAGCAGGGCGTTACATGGGCGTCAACGCATCAGGGTCACCACTCGTTGGTGACACCTATTGATTGGAAACTAGGCGTCCCAGTTGTTGCTGTCGATGAGCTGGTAGGCGTCTTGTCACCACTCGTTGGTGACACCTATTGATTGGAAACGCTGCTAGCAAGCGTTCGGCAGAAATTGTCCGGGGTGACATGTCACCACTCGTTGGTGACACCTATTGATTGGAAACCCCCGGTCGTCTTTTGGAAGTTGGTTGACCATGGATAAGTCACCACTCGTTGGTGACACCTATTGATTGGAAACAACGGCCGTAGTGGCAGTAGGCGCGTCCTCCTCGTCGAAGGTCACCACTCGTTGGTGACACCTATTGATTGGAAACTGGCGCGGAAGGTGGGGTTAGTCATTGAGGCCTCCAGGGGTCACCACTCGTTGGTGACACCTATTGATTGGAAACCTCCGTCACCATCTGGCCCGATGCTGACGCCGTGGGCAAGAGTCACCACTCGTTGGTGACACCTATTGATTGGAAACCATGAGGAAGTAATCACCCTGCTTGCGCTTGGCTGCGCTGTCACCACTCGTTGGTGACACCTATTGATTGGAAACCTTGCGGCTGAAGTCTGAATCAGACCATTTGCCTTCGCGTCACCACTCGTTGGTGACACCTATTGATTGGAAACTTGGAGTTTTTTCACTGGAAAAAACGAGCGAAATGCCCGTCACCACTCGTTGGTGACACCTATTGATTGGAAACCGGGATAGGCTCCCGGCAGGCCGTGGATTATTTAAGCTATGTCACCACTCGTTGGTGACACCTATTGATTGGAAACTCCACATCCAGCAACTCTTCCAGCTCCAGCCGTGCAAGGGTCACCACTCGTTGGTGACACCTATTGATTGGAAACCTTGCAATATCTAGGTTCACTTGTTGGCCAGCCGCCTACAGGTCACCACTCGTTGGTGACACCTATTGATTGGAAACAGCCAATCAGCGTGCTGCTGTAGCTGTTCGGAAGTAATCGTCACCACTCGTTGGTGACACCTATTGATTGGAAACGTCGCCAGCGTTCAGACCTTGGCCCGGCGGCATCGGCACAGTCACCACTCGTTGGTGACACCTATTGATTGGAAACCTACTTCTTCTTCGCCGTAAGCAACTATCATGATTCTTGTCACCACTCGTTGGTGACACCTATTGATTGGAAACGATTCTTGGCGAGTGGCCAAGGCTCTTTGTTGTTCCTGTCACCACTCGTTGGTGACACCTATTGATTGGAAACTAAGCTCATGGATGCGATCCTCGACCTCTTTAACCAGATCTGTCACCACTCGTTGGTGACACCTATTGATTGGAAACGCCAGGGAAATGGTCTCGGCAGCGGTCAGGGCAGCGGTCACCACTCGTTGGTGACACCTATTGACTGGAAACTGTAAGGCTTAACGATCAGTGGTCGTGTCTCAAGGTGGGGCGTCACCACTCGTTGGTGACACCTATTGATTGGAAACAGCGTGATTGTTTGAAAGCACGGGAGCTTCTTGAAAAAGCCGTCACCACTCGTTGGTGACACCTATTGATTGGAAACTCATCGTGGTAAGCGACCATGCCGCAGGTTTCTGGCTGTCACCACTCGTTGGTGACACCTATTGATTGGAAACTGGAACATCTTTGAATGGGCCTGGTCTTAAAATGGTGTCAGTCACCACTCGTTGGTGACACCTATTGATTGGAAACCTGAGAAAGCGGCCAAAGCGGCAGCAAGTCGATCCAGATCCAGTCACCACTCGTTGGTGACACCTATTGATTGGAAACCGCGAGCAACCGGTCGAGGGCGGCAACTTGGTGGCAGGTCACCACTCGTTGGTGACACCTATTGATTGGAAACCGATCAATTTGGGAACTCTTAACGTCCCGTTACCAGTAAACGTCACCACTCGTTGGTGACACCTATTGATTGGAAACTCATCCGTGGCATCCGGGCGGGTTCGACCCGGTGCCTGATCCGAGTCACCACTCGTTGGTGACACCTATTGATTGGAAACTATGCTGGATAAAATGGGGTGTTATAATTCCACTCATAGTCACCACTCGTTGGTGACACCTATTGATTGGAAACTCGAAGGGACCACTTACCCTAAATCCCCTTGAGAAGGGAGAAGATGTCACCACTCGTTGGTGACACCTATTGATTGGAAACCCCGGCCAGATTCGCTTCGGCCAGATCGTCACCACTCGTTCGTGACACCTATTGATTGGAAACAGGATGCTTCCGCACGGCGTCCGCCATCCGCGCACCTGTCACCACTCGTTGGTGACACCTATTGATTGGAAACTGCCCACTTGAGGAAAGCATAGCGTTCCCCATTGCGTTCAAAGTCACCACTCGTTGGTGACACCTATTGATTGGAAACTTGCAGCCTTGCGGCGCTGGGGTGATGCCGCAGATATTAAAGAGTCACCACTCGTTGGTGACACCTATTGATTGGAAACTTGCAGCCTTGCGGCGCTGGGGTGATGCCGCAGATATTAAAGAGTCACCACTCGTTGGTGACACCTATTGATTGGAAACTTTTTCGCGCTCCACTTAAAAGAGCATCAATAACTCTTTCAAGTCACCACTCGTTGGTGACACCTATTGATTGGAAACCGCCGGTGATCAGGTTGTGGATCTCGCGGTGGGTTGATTGGTCACCACTCGTTGGTGACACCTATTGATTGGAAACCGAAGAAGTCGGGTAACTCCTGATGGGTTTTAATATCAAGTCACCACTCGTTGGTGACACCTATTGATTGGAAACCATCAACGTTTCCGCCTACCGCTTCGTGCCCCTCGATGTGTCACCACTCGTTGGTGACACCTATTGATTGGCAACCAGGTATCCGTATTGGGAGTTAAGTTGTTGGTCAAAACTCGTCACCACTCGTTGGTGACACCTATTGATTGGGAGCTGATTGAGTCGTCGAGGTAAAGAGCTTTCATGACCGGTGTCACCACTCGTTGGTGACACATATTGACTGAAAACGCCGCCCTCGCTCGTCATAGGCAGGCAACGGTTGAAAGTCACTAGACGTTGGTGACAGCTATTTATTGGGAACCTGATCATGCAACCACTTAAAAATCTGGGACGGTGCTGTCACCACTCGTTTTTGATACCTTGTAAAATCTTCATAGAGATCTAGGTGGCTGAAAAGCTGCTCTAGTCCTTATACGAATCTGCGCAGCTGGTGTATGTATTTGTTGAGATCATCGCGATCCGGCAGTTCGATGATCTGCAGATCGGGTCGATATAACTCTTCAACCCGGGCTAGGTCACTAAATTGGGACACTTTTCTTTTCGATCGCCAAATATATGGACATAGGGCGTGTCTATGCCAATCATATGATCGAGAATCGGCCTCTCTCAGGGCGGTGCACTGCAGGCAAAGAGCCATTTCTGGTTGATTTAACTCCCACGCATTGAGGAGCCGATCTTGACTAGCCTCGAGACTGTCGATCATATCTCGGGTCAACGATTTACCACACAAGGCGTTTGAATTGATTACAGTTACTATCTTCTAATGTTCGTAGCTTTGCTATAAAAGCTGCCGCACCCTCAACCAGGTCCTGGCTGCCACTTTTCTGATTTACTGGGAAAAGCACAAAGGACTCAAGGAATGGTCCATTCCAGAAGCGAATAGGTACGATCTTACTTGAGTTTGTTATTGATGTTCCTTTCTGAGCTCGTTGAAATGCGGCTGGGTTGCTGGATGGCTTGGCATCAGCATTGTTGAGTCGTGGTGTTTCCTGATGTCCCAGCAATGGATACATACGATGCCATGCACGGCTGACAGATGTCGGCCCATCATTAAATTTCTTATTCTCCAGACGCCCTCCAATCTCAGTTCGGTGTAGTCTTAGCTCAACAGGCACGCTACTATTCTCAAAATCTTTGGCATGAAACCATTTCATTGCGAGAGAATCGGTGGGATCTGCGGCAATTCGCGTCCAGATGAAGGCCCTTTGAGGATGAATAACTTCTTGCCACTCTGCTACTTTTGAGCCACCCCCTAAGCCAATAAGCTTAAGTGCACAGCTTCGTGCAGTTTCTAACAGCGATATAATGTCAGCCCCTGACATGACCTTCAACAAGCTTGGCAAGCTCTTGTAGTCGTCCCATTGCCAGTGACAGCCTATCGGAACCGTAGTGTAACCAGAATCATTGAGACTCTTGCCAAAAATCTCATGATCAATTCTCCGCCAGCCCTTGCCAAATCCCCCAAGTGTCATTACCAATCCGTGCAAGACTTCAAGCAACAATTTTATATTGCAGAGTTCTTCATCTGAAATATCGCGCTTTAAAGAGTTTACTCCCCACTGCAGCTGACCAGATACAGTATACACCGTGAAGGGGTACTTTGTTCGCGATTGCTGTAGTAGTGGTAGATTTTTATCAATAAATCGGCAATTTAGAATTCCTCTCCTTGGCTTTTCGCCGGTTATTCCGCCAAACAATTCATCGACCTTCAGTTCTGCGGTATATTCATCGCATAGTCCACCAAAGATTCGCAGCGCCATCCCCCTTATGGCTGCACGAAACATGGTTGAGCGAAATTCAGATTTCCCATTAAGCAACTTTCCAGCCGTACCTCGGCCGAGCATACTGCATTGAAAAATAACTTTTTCGGGTTCTATCTCACCGGAGATACCATAACCAGAGGCAGTCCGGCCTCCAATTCCATCGGATTGCATTGCGGTGACAAGAATATTTTCTATATCATTCCAATCATCTTCTGTTATAGAGGAGTCAGATGAAGAAATAGGAATGATTATCTCAGGTTTATTTAGACTGATTACGGCAAAAGCTGAGTGGTTCGGGTCTTTGTAACCCAATTGCCATTTCCATTGAGGATGGACAAGATCTAGTGAATCAGTACCTCGATCTTTTCTCCATTCCGGATTCGCAGGAAATGCACCGTGAAATCGCAGGGATCCCTGTTTGGCCTCATCGTCTTGACAAGAGTTACCGCACCATGAAATTAACCTCAGTTCACCAATCTCTTTACAGCGCCTACGGAACAATCCTTTGATGCTGCTCCCTGGAATGATTGGCCACCCGCCGGCGGCAATAGTCGGCCTAATAAAGCCGTCATCTATACCGGAGTTACTAATAAATCTATGATTTATTCTAATCCGAATGGCGCGGATGGATTTGCTCATTGACAACGTGTCTAATGTACTTGGCAACTGTTCATTTGCCCCCCTTACCCACTCATTAATCCATGTCACCACGTCGGGTGGTTGTGCTGCATCGCGTTCAGGGCCATCTGAAATAAATTGCCTTTGGCAACGGCTTGGTATCTGTGCCCGATACTCCATTGGGAAATCTTCAAGGAAATCAATATCTTGCCTCTGATAAGAGTTGTCTTCATTTGGTTTTGAATATGTGAGCTTTGGCAGGAATTGCAGAGGATCCCGGAACTCTAGAGGTATTTCATCTAAAATTATACTTTGTTCAGATTCAATCGTGGTAATTGCATTAGGTGCCACTTGAACACTTTTCTCTTGATTTAGTTTGTTTTTGTTTTTGTTTTTCTTAGTTTGGCCATGTTGTTTTCTCCTTTGTGGCATTTTATCCTGCCTCCTTGGATAAACGCTGCTTCCACCAAACAATGGCTTCGCATAATGATGACAGCACCGCAAGAGATGCCTGAGCATCTCTTTTCTCAAGTCTCCTGAGTTTACTGCAGACAGCACGTACCTGCTCTGTGTAGGTAGTATTTCCCTTCAGATCATTCTTTTTCGGTGGTGGGCTGATATAGTCTGATGGCAAATCGACCCCGGCGCTTTTCATGATCAAAGCCAGGTCTCTCCAAACATCTTTTGTGAACTCACCCTTCGCTTTGTCATTAGGATTCTTTTCGTTCAACAAGCGAATTTGTTCTCCCCAGAACCGCTCAAGGCCATAAGCGCATGCACTTCGGAGCCGATGTGCTTGCATAAGACTCTTGGTGCCGTTAGCCAAATCTCGGTCAATAGCCTTCAGAACAATTTGCTGGGCAATGTTGTCTAGTAGATAAGGGGTCCAAGTCATCAACCTTCCTCCGTAGTGCGATTGATGGAAACCTGGCATCGACCTAACCCGATACTCTCGAGGCCTCCGAAGTACATTTCACCCTCATTTTGATTACCTCCATCGAAGGGTTTCCAATCGGTTGGTGACGGTCGATGCTGTAAAGGTGATCGAATTGCAATCGGGAAAACCATGACTGTCCCCTCGGGAAGTGCTTCCAAGTTAAAAAAGCCGCCATCACTGGCAATCTTCTCATCATCCTCAAGCTTTACTCTGCTTTGACGGTATAAAGCCATATCGTGTATCATGCCGATGTCAGCATCATCAACAAGAACAAGCTGATTCTTCGCCTCTGCTATGATACTCTTTGGCAGGAATAAGCCAAGAGCTTTATGTGTTTGCAGCTCCATAAAACCTAGGTTAAAAAATAGAATCTTTTTCCCCTCCTTTGAGGTTCTGGCATTTAGTTCTTGGCTGCAATAGCTTCTATTTCTTTTGTCTGGAATTTCATTAATTAGACTGAGCTTTCCGATTGTCGTCGCATAGCGTTTAAGCAAGCGAGGGCAGCTCACCCAGACGATTGGCTGCCCTGGGCAATAGACCGGTAGCCAGACAATCGAAGCGTATTCAAACTTAATTAAACTTTCATGGATATCATCTGGACGATCGCCAATCTTGCCGTAAATTTCATTGCTCAAAGACCGAGTCTCGTCGTCTCCCCTGCGCATCTCCGCCCGGAAGCGTCCCCGGATTGAGCTACCGGGGATGATGCCGGTTTGGGTGTAGGCATCACGGAAAATCAGGTTGAGGTTGCCTGCCTCCTCACCGGCGGAAGCTCCCACATGCAGGGGGGCCAGGGTGCGGATCAAGCCGTAACGGCGTTCGTACATCGGGCTGGTGGTTGTCGGTATGTGGATATGTGCGGTGAGGGTGGAATCAGGGCGGTGCATGCACCGGCAAGGCCAAGGCGGTGCCCAGCTGCTTGAAGGAGAAACCCTCCTTGGGGAACCAGCTCTCGTGCCACTCCATCCAGGGTTCGAGCGGATCACCACTGAGCTGGTAACAGCTGCCGGCCGGCACCGCCCAGCGTCCTCGTGAGAGGCGGCGGCGCTTGGTTTTTCCATCTGGACCGGGGATACCATGGCCAATGCCCAACCTGTGGCGCCAGGGTCTTGGCTTGTCGGTAAGAATGCCGGGGGCCTGGCCATAGCGATGCCAAGGGAAATGGCCATTCGGCACCGTGGTGTCGAGTGGTTCCCGCAGCGAAAGCTTGGGGCCTCCCCAGACGCCCGGCGTGATCAGGGCGAAGGGCGCCGTAAGGGGGCGGCTGAGCAGCGCTTCCAGCAGTGGTGGGATCGGCTGGCAGCGCAACTGCACGAGATGGCCTTCCCCCCCAAAGCGATAAACCCCCTCCTCGATCGCATGGCTGCTGAGGTAAGCGAGCATCACCTCAGGTAGCAGGGCGATGCCGTATTCGAGGAACAGGGCGCCTTGGCCGGCGCTGATGCGTTCGTCTTCCTGCAGCTTGGGGTGAAGGTGGGGAACGGCCTGCCATGGGTTGTCATGGATGGCAATTTTTTCGTCTGGCTGGCCGACCAGAGACCAATCTTTGAGCGCGATCCAGCCGCCGCTGGGGGCCTTGCGGGGAAGCGGGCTGCCATTGCTGGGACCCCAATCACTGGGACCCCAATCACTGGGACCCCAATCGCTGGGTCGCCAGCCGCTGGGGCTGAGGTCACCATCACCCTCACTCCAGACGAGGCGCCGCTCGCTAAAGCGGCCGGTATCTCCATGGCGCTCCTGCAGCAGGGTGAGCGGAGCGGGCAGCATCAGGCCCTCGTTTGGATCGAGCCAGAAGGGGCCGGCGGTGTGCAAATCCCATACCTGTTGGCGATCGAGGCGAGCGGCGAGCAGGCCGGAGAGAGCGGGCGAATCCGGCGGGAAGTGCTCACTGGCGCGACCGGTGAGCGCCTCGGGCGACAGAAGCCGGCCCAGCGAGCCGTAAAGGAGCCCGAGGGGTTCGAGCAGGATTAGATGGGCAAAGGGAAGCGAGCTCATGTGGGCACCTCCTCGGGTTTGCGGCGCGTCTTCGAAATGGGAGGTGCGTGTTTCTCCAGGCCGGCCATCACACGGCCCAGATCGAACAGCCACTGATCGAAACGGCGCCCTTGCTCGGGCTGCTCGAAGCTGGCCCTGTAGTGGGGGGCAGAGCCGGCTGGCTTGGCAGGAGTAAGCCGCCTCGGGGCTTGCGGCGGTAACACGCAACCCGGGAAGTAGGCGGTCCAGAGGGCCAGGGCAGTGGCATGAGCGGCCTCTCTTTCGGGCTTTTGCCCCGCAACTGCAGGCTGCCTCGGCCGCTGGGCGATTGCCTGACGGCTCTGGAGCCACTGCAGGTCTTCGGCGAGGTGACGCCAGCTGGGGGGGCGGCTATCGCGGCTGCGGTTGTTTAGGGAATTGAGGCTGCGGCCTTCTCTATCGGTGTAGTGACTGAGAATCGGATCAAGCCACTGCCAGGGGCAGGTCCACTCCAGGTGGTTGCCGCTGGCATAGAGCAGACGCAGGGCAAAGCGGTTTTTGCCGCGAGCCTTGGCGCTGGCCTCGGCATCACGTACATGTTGCAGTGCCTCGCGCTGGGGAACGTTGGCATCGGCCCAGACCAGCCCCATCGAGATTGTGAGCCCCTCCTGTCCGCATCGTTTCCAGATCTCCGGGAAGGTCTTCAACCATTTCCAGAGGTCGTCGCGAATTAGATCGCCGTCGCCAGGTTCGCTTTCGTGCAGCGCCCCAAAGAGATCATCGCCGCCGGCGTAGACAACCGTTGCCTTCTCTGGAAAATCGGTGGGGATAGAGCTGTACAGGTCCGCCGCCCAGAAACGCATGGAGGCACTGAACGAATTCAGAGCTTTTGCTTCAGCCACAGCATCGAAATCTGCTGAGGGCGGGGCAAGCGATGTGTCTCGGATCTTGCCCTTGAGGCTCCTGAGGTGTTCGGATACATCATCTCCATCAGCCATGAACCAGACAACCGATTCAGGTTTTGCCGCCTCCTTCGCCCTAGTTGATGCTTTCTCGAATCGGGGAGGGATCAGCTGCTGGATTTCCTGCTTCGAATCATTAGGGTTGACCAGTGCCGTATCAATCACAGCTCTGAAGGTGATAAGCCGCTTCACCAACTCCGTGAGCGAAATCTCCTCGTTCTCACCCGCGAAGGCCTCGCCAAGCTTAACGTGTTTCCGTAGAAGATCTATATACGACCTGGCCTTGGCTTGAATTTCACTGGGGGATAGGTCTCGTGGATCCCGCACCGCACCCATGCCTGGCCACACCACCGCCTCCGCAGAGGAGAGGGTGGAGCTTTCGCCGGTCCAGTTGGGCATGCTCCAGTCGCGCTGCCGCTTGTTGATCAACAGCGCCTCACGGGCCTTCTCGATCGAAGCGCCCTGGGCGTGGAACAGCTCCCAGCTATGGCTGGCGCAGGCCTTCCAACTGCTCGCCCAGTCGTAGCCTTGCTCCGGATGGATTTCACGTTCCAACCACATGCGGCAGCCCTCCAGCACCTGCTTCCAGGAGCCCAGAAAGGCCTCACGGGCATAGCCCTTGCGGTAGTCGCCCTCGATCACCAGCACGTTGGGCACGCCGCGGGAGCTGTCCACGGAAGCCGGGCTGATCACCGTGAGATCACGGCTGGTGGCGTCGTCGGCGAGGGCCCTGGCGAGGTGGGAGAGCAGCAGGGAACTGCCGTAGAGATCGCGGAGTTTTCTTGAGGCGCGGATGAAGCTCTGGACCGGCGCGAAGGTAACGGCTGTGTAGGTCATGGGTGCGGTACTAGCGGCCTTGGCTGCGGTGCCTTGGCAGAGCGAGTGACCAGGCCGGCTTATGCAGTGGCTGCATAAAAACGGACCCATGGCAAAGGACTGCGGGACAGGCTCTGGTCATGGGGCTGTTCACCTGCTGCACATTGCAGCACCATAACCATGCTGAGCCAGTTTTTGATTCAGGAGGTCTGCAACATGCCAAGCAGCAGGGATTTGAAGCGGCAGCTTCGATTGCTTCTATTTGTGAATGGCTGTGTGGCTCTTGTCACCAGTGGTGCAGCCCTGGTGGTATTGCTGATCGCTCCGCTCGGATTGGCGGCCGTGCTGAGCTGCACAGGGCTTGTGGCGGTTTTGAGTTTCGTGCTGGGGGTGGTGGCAGATCTTTGGCTGTGGCATGGCCTCATTCCGCGCATCAAGCGAAGGGCTGCCACGGAACTTAACGACTGGCCCATGCCAGAGGGCCGCATCGGGCTAGCGCCCAGTAAAAGCTCCGAAGAACTGCCCATGCGTCGCAATCCCTGAAGCCGGGAGCAAAGCAAATGCGCACGGTTTACTTGATGCGCCAATACGTCGCGGCGCGGCTGGATGGCGAACAGCTGGTGGTGTACCAACGGGATGAGGAGATCGAGCGCGTGGGCTTACCACAGCTGGACCAGATCCTGGTAATGGGCAATGTGCAACTCAGCACTCCTTTGCTGAGGGCCTGCCTGCAGCGACGCATCCCCGTGGTTTTTGTGAGCCAGCAAGGATGGTGTCAGGGGCGGCTGCAGCCCCTGGACTCTGCCTATCGCCACAGGGCCCGATATCAAGAGCAGCTGGGCGAGGGCGAAAGGCTGGTCGCGGCGCGACGCTTGGTTAGCAGCAAGGTTGCCAATGGGAGGGTGTTGCTGCTGCGCCTGACTCGACGCCAAAGGCCCCCTGAGGTGGCGGCAGCGATCGAGCGCTTGCGCTGGCACATCGACCAGGCCGGCAAGGCCAGGGATTCGGATCGCCTGCGCGGGATTGAGGGAAATGCGGCGGCGGAATACTTCGGGGCGCTTGGTGTATTGCTGGCAGGTGATGGTTTTCCCTTTCTCGGCCGCCACCGCAGGCCGCCGACGACCGGCTTCGATGCGGTCTGCGGTTTCGGCTATGCCTTGCTCTGGAACGGCATGATGGCGCATATCGAACTGCACGGCCTGGATCCCTATGTGGGAGTGCTGCATGCTGGTTCTCCACGCCATGCGGCCCTGGTTTCGGATCTGATCGAGCCGCTGCGAACGCTCCTGGTGGATCCTTTCAATGTGTGGATGATTCGCACTAAACGCTTACAGGTGAACCGCGATTTCGACGCCCGTGATGGTGGTGTCTTCCTTAGCGATGAGGGTCGCCGCCTTTGGCTGAAAAGCTGGGGCTCATATATGGCAGAAATGGTGACCCTGGCCTCCGGCAGGCGTGGGCCCCGCTGGGAACTCCTGGATCAGGTGGTGCGGGCGTTTGTGCGCTTTGTCTACGACCCCGTCGCCGGTCTGAGTCTGCCGATGCGGCGATGACAACCTATCGCAGCCAGATTTGGGTGATCGCCTATGACACCCCCAGCGATCGCCGCCGCCGCAAGCTTGCCAAGCTGCTTGAAGGTTACGGATTGCGGGTGCAATGGAGTGTGTTTGAGTGTGAGTTGTGTGGCGATCAACTGCAGCGTCTGCGGCAGCGACTTGAACGACTGATCGTGGCCGAGCAGGACAGTGTGCGCTTCTGGCGTGTGCCCGATCAGAGCTGCGCGCAGCAGCTGCACCTGGGCAGAACAGCACCCTCACCTGAATGGGAGGACCGTCTGATCTGAGCGCGCAGATCTGGCGGAGGCGTGAAACCCCGATTTTTCGTGTGGCTGCGCGCTCCACTGCGCCGCAATGGATCTCAAGGTTTTCCACAGGGTGGACAATCGTCTCCAAATGACTCAAAATTGGCCTGCGCGCAAAAGCCCTCGGGCCCCCTTGCGCCGCAACGGCTCTCGCAGCCGGAGTCGCCATTCTTTGGTGACGCCTATTGATTGGAAACACCTACGATTAGAGTAGCAGACTTAAAGCCATTAATCCAGCCGGGTCGCCATTCTTTGGTGACGCCTATTGATTGGAAACAAGATGGCTGTTGCTCCGCCTGCGATGAAGAGGTTGCGCAGTCGCCATTCTTTGGTGACGCCTATTGATTGGAAACGGCCTGCATTCGATGCAATCGTCTGCGCCAGGCTAAACCGGCGTCGCCATTCTTTGGTGACGCCTATTGATTGGAAACTCTGCATCGGTGAGATCGCAGTTGAACCGAATCGTCACGGTCGCCATTCTTTGGTGACGCCTATTGATTGGAAACCTTCTCCTGCCCGATGACCACCTCCTACCGCGCCAATGCCGCTTGTCGCCATTCTTTGGTGACGCCTATTGATTGGAAACAACGAAGACAGTACACGACACAGGCAAGCGTGATTCTGGATCGTCGCCATTCTTTGGTGACGCCTATTGATTGGAAACTCTTATCATTGTCTTTGATGTATCCTGCACCACGAACTAGATGTCGCCATTCTTTGGTGACGCCTATTGATTGGAAACTTCCGTGAGAATCACTCCTTCTGGTGCTCTTTTCTTCAAGTCGCCATTCTTTGGTGACGCCTATTGATTGGAAACCATAAAATAATCTAGTGCTTCATCTAGTGCTGCAGCTGTCGCCATTCTTTGGTGACGCCTATTGATTGGAAACCCATATCGGCGCCAGACGGAGCACCGCAGGCGGAACACCGTCGCCATTCTTTGGTGACGCCTATTGATTGGAAACTCCTCGGATGGCTCCCCGAGGATGTGGGCCACTGTAATGACGTCGCCATTCTTTGGTGACGCCTATTGATTGGAAACCCCGGCTCCACCTACCCACCTACCACCCAACCGCTACCGGTCGCCATTCTTTGGTGACGCCTATTGATTGGAAACCCTGCTGGAAAGTGCTCTGGTTTAGGTAGTCCTGCTTTGCAGCGTCGCCATTCTTTGGTGACGCCTATTGATTGGAAACTCCCCCGCGAGGCGCCGCTGCAGCAGCCCGCGCACGATGTCGCCATTCTTTGGTGACGCCTATTGATTGGAAACAAAAGGTATTCAACCATGTCCGTATTTTTCTGCTCGCGTCGCCATTCTTTGGTGACGCCTATTGATTGGAAACAAGAAACGATCGCGGCATTGATCCCAGTTGATTACCGGTCGCCATTCTTTGGTGACGCCTATTGATTGGAAACTGGAAGTGGTGATTTGTTCCAATGGTGATTGGGATAACACCACGTCGCCATTCTTTGGTGACGCCTATTGATTGGAAACTTGCCTTCAGCAGTGGGCCAACCGGGCATGGTGGGTAGTAGGTCGCCATTCTTTGGTGACGCCTATTGATTGGAAACACTTGGTTCTCTTTTGCGACAGCTGTCATCTCCAGAAGAGTCGCCATTCTTTGGTGACGCCTATTGATTGGAAACCATGAAATTAAACGACGATGGGAATAAGGGCGGTAAATTTGGTCGCCATTCTTTGGTGACGCCTATTGATTGGAAACCAGAACCCAGTTGTGGACTGGCAGTTCGACTAGTAGGTTGTCGCCATTCTTTGGTGACGCCTATTGATTGGAAACGACGAAGCTGCGGCAACGCTGATCCCTTGGCTCTTAAAAGAAGTCGCCATTCTTTGGTGACGCCTATTGATTGGAAACAGGTCCTACAGTTTGCAAGATCCCGCGATTGTCTTCTAGTCGCCATTCTTTGGTGACGCCTATTGATTGGAAACCAGCTTCTTCCAGGGCAATTAGCAGGTTGTCAACGCCAAGTCGCCATTCTTTGGTGACGCCTATTGATTGGAAACATGATGGGTTCGCAGTACATGCCCGGAAGCACGCCTTCTAGTCGCCATTCTTTGGTGACGCCTATTGATTGGAAACGGAGACGGCGTGGATCCGTCGTGGAGGGCCCCGAAGCGTGTGGTCGCCATTCTTTGGTGACGCCTATTGATTGGAAACTAGTAGATGAGCTGAATTCCCGACACCCAAATAGTACAAGTCGCCATTCTTTGGTGACGCCTATTGATTGGAAACCACCCCTATGAGGGTGCATTGTTCAGCGGGGGCAGCAACCGTCGCCATTCTTTGGTGACGCCTATTGATTGGAAACTGGAATCCGAACTTCGTAGTTTCCGATACGCATAACGGTCGCCATTCTTTGGTGACGCCTATTGATTGGAAACCTAGGGCGGCCCCTATCGTGCCGTGGTATGTCATGATCAGTCGCCATTCTTTGGTGACGCCTATTGATTGGAAACCACTGTGTGGCACAGAAAAAATAGTCTGAAAGGTTTTTGGGGGTCGCCATTCTTTGGTGACGCCTATTGATTGGAAACGTCTGTTTTGTTCACTTCAAGAGTGTATGTCTCTGCTTGTCGCCATTCTTTGGTGACGCCTATTGATTGGAAACGAAGGGAGTTAGGATGGTGATGTCTAAAGCTGGGGGTTGGAGTCGCCGTTCTTTGGTGACGCCTATTGATTGGAAACTCGATCGAAGTCGTGCTCTTCGGATCGATGGTGAACTTCACGTCGCCATTCTTTGGTGACGCCTATTGATTGGAAACGGACAGTCATTTTTGTTTTCCAGGACTGTGATTCGGTGTTGTCGCCATTCTTTGGTGACGCCTATTGATTGGAAACCTGGTCTAAAGCGACCTTGCCGCGCTTGAGCTGCTGGAAGTCGCCATTCTTTAGTGACGCCTATTAATTGGAAACCTGTATTTCTTACCACCTACACTTACTCGCTCTTCTAGAGTCGCCATTCTTTGGTGACGCCTATTGATTGGATACAATCTTGGTCGCAATGCTTTGCATAGTACCGGGTATTAAGTCGTCATTTTTTGGTGACACCTATTGGCTGGAAATTCGTTATGGTGAGTCTCAAGACTACAAGGGGTCGCTGTTGATGCTATGATTGCACTGAGTATAAAATCCAAGTTTGCAAAATGACGAAATGGTCACTTCCTGTACTCCTTGAGCGTTTACACGATGATATCGAACATCAACTTAAGCTTGGGCGTGACACTCTAGGACATCCAACGAGCAAAGGTGATGCAGGTGAAGCGGTATGGCTAGATATGCTAAGCCTCTATCTGCCGCAACGTTATCGCGCGGCAAAGGCATACGTGGTTGATAGCAAGGGTGAATTCAGCCAGCAAATTGATGTCTTAATATTCGACCGACAGTATTCGCCTTTTATCTTCAAATTCCAGGGCAGCACAGTCGTTCCAGCGGAAAGCATCTATGCCGTTTTTGAGGTGAAGCAGTCAATTAACCTAAATCAAATTCGTTATACCCAAGATAAGATCGAAAGCGTACGTGCATTGCATCGCACTAGCCTGCCAATTCCCCATGCTGGTGGCACCTAAGTAGGTTGGCAAAAATTTTTCGAGGTTGGGCCGTCGACAATTTTGATGTATCATAGGATTTATTTCCGTATTGAGAGGTCCTTATGAGCGCGAGGCTTCGAGTTTTTCTGACTCCCGAGGAAG
>JBILLQ010000112.1:0-4310 GCA_044375975.1 Prochlorococcaceae cyanobacterium | reverse complement strand
ATGCAGCGCCTCCGCCGCAACCAGCCCCTCACCCCCGCCGATCTCGACGAGCTGCAGCGCTTCCTGCTCTCCCATGGTGTTGGCACGGAGCAGTCGATCCTGCGGGCAGCGGAAGAGTGCAATGGCTTCGGTCTGTTCATCCGTGCGCTGGTGGGTCTGGATCGCAACGCCGCCAAGGAGCTGTTCGCCGCGTTCCTCGTCGATGGCACCCACACCGCCACCCAGATCCGCTTCATCAACGAGATCATTGACGAGCTCACCAGCCGCGGCGTGATGGATCCCGCCCGCCTCTACGACCCGCCCTTCAGCGACCTGGCGCCCACGGGCCCGGAGGGGCTGTTCTCGGAGGCTGAGGTCAACAACATCTGCCACTTGCTCGATCTGATCCGATTGCGGGCCATGGCCGCGCAAGCCGCCTGAACGGCTCGCGAGTGAACAACAGCAGTCAATTCCCCTGCAGCGCCAGCCGGAATCGCGGCGATCAGCGGCTTTGGAGGCAGTAGCTGCCGCAACTGAACCAGCCCAGCGGGCAGGAGTTACCGATTTTTTGGATTGCTACGGCCGCACCGTGGCTGAGGTGATCAGAGACATCAATATCAGCCTGGCTATGGTGGCAGACGGCCAGGCCTTTGCCTACCGCCAGTATTTCAGAAGCTGTGACGAGAAGGAGTATCTGGATGCCGAGTACCGCGCTAGCCGCCATCGCTACCGGGTGTGGCAGGTGGAGGGCGGCATCACCCTCCCCTGGGATTTCCGGTGGATCCGCAGCGTCGCGCTGATTCCGGATGGCACCACCCCCGGCAATGAAGGATCGCGATGGCTTCGATCTTCATTCCCGTCAGGCGAATGACCGTTTGCCTCAGAAGGGATTTTATCTGCAGATTCCTCGCTGGGAAACCATTCTCGATCCATGAGCGAATCCAGCCTACAGGAAGAAGATGACAAAGATGTTAGCAAGAGTAATGCTTGTGTTAGCCTCTTTTGACTAAAGCGGGTAAAATAACGTAGTAAGAAATTGGCGCTGCTCACAGGGCTCTCAAGGATTCTGTCAAGCCACTGATTTACACCTGCATCATGCAAGCCAATGTCCCCAATGACAAGCGGCTGCGGGGAGGCCTCACATCACTCTGGAGCTTCCAAGGCAAGCTTTCCGAGCTTGGTAGTTATCATGCCGACTGCAAAAGAATCGAGGAACAGAGCTTAAGTTTCAGCAACAGCTCGATGAATTGATTGAGGAGGGCAAGATATGAATGTGTAGCGACCCAGGCGAGGCGGGGGAGCATTTACACCTCCGGCCCTGCCAGGGCTGAACCGGAAAACATAACGAGCCAGTAGAATTGAGCGTTGATGGAGACATCGGTGGAAGGGAGTTAGGCCTCCAACAGCTGCTTCTTCTTCTTCCTGCTGGTGTGGGGGTTGGCAGGCTTGTCCGCAAGCGAGGAAAACTGGGCGGTCTCAATCGAGCGATCGGCAAACATGGCCCGAACCTCCAGATCACCACCCATGGCCTGAACAAAGTTGCGTAGCGTACTGATAAGCATGTCTGCTCGGTTCTCGATCTTGGAGATCTCGGCCTGCTTGACATTGAGTGTCTTGGCCAAGGTGTCCTGAGTGAGGGAGAAGTCCTTGCTTAATTCAGCAAGGGTCATCTCCTGTCGGAGTTGCTCCTTTCGCTTCTCAATGCGGGCCCGGCGCTCCGCACTAAGGTCTTTGGTAAGTTCAAAAAAGAGCGAGTCATTACTCTAATGGGGATTGCATGGTGTTGAGGTGTTCGTCGTAGAGCACATCTGCCTTGGGAATCATCTTTTTGTAGAAACGCTTCTCCTGGCCCGTTTTGTTGCCACCGATCAACAGGATGGCGTTGCGTCTGGGGTCAAAGGCACAGAAGACGCGCAGGGGGGCGCCATGAGATTGGATGCGCAGCTCTCGCATGTGGCTGTGCCTGGAGCCCCTCACCTGAGGAGTAGGGGAAGGGGAGCTTGGGCCCCATCTCCTCGAACAGCTCCACGATGGCCGTCAAATCTGGCTCTAAGACCGGTGGCCCTGCGCCAGGGCGGCAAGGTAAAAGTAGGTCTCGCCAACCTGCCGGCAAGTTGCAACGGCGCAGGTCTTGAGCACCGAAAGCACCAGGGGCCGATCGCCTAGCAATCAGCACCTAGCCATCAGCGACTAGCCATCAGCCATCAGCCATCAGCCATCAGCCATACACCCATCCAGCAATCACCCATTTAGCAATTCATCCATTTAGCCATTCAGATCCAGCTGGTGTTGCAGCCAGCGAGCCGTGAGCCGGTCGCCCCAACAACCCGGCATTTGCTTGGCAGTTGCTTTTTGCTGCGGGCTGCCATCGGCGCCGGCGTAGGCCCTGTCGGTTTCGTAGAGCTCCCCATCTCCATCTCCATCTCCACCGCCATCTCCGTGGCTATCGCCGCTGCCAGCGCCACCTGCGTAGATCTCGTGCCTGCCATCGCCCTGGCCGTGGAAGCCGTTGTGGCCGCCGTGGCGGGTGATCAGCAGCTGCAGGCGGCTCGACTGGGCCCCAGGGGTGGGCGCCGCCGCTCCGCCGGAGGTATTCAGAGCCGGGGCCTGGGATAGGGATAGGGATAGGGCAGGGTCCGGGGATGGTGCCAGGGCCTGGATCGAGGCCAGGGACAGGGCCGGGGCCGCCGGCACCCAGGGATCGTCCAGGGCGTGCAGCAGCAGGGTGGGGGGCAGCTGGGCACCGGCCTGCAGCTGGGCCAGGGGGCTCGCGGCGGCGTAGTAGTGCTCCACCGACCCATAGCCCCAGCGCGGCGCCGTGATCGCCGCGTCGAAGGCCCGGATCGTGCGGGGCGGGCGAGGGCCGCCGAGGGCCTGCCGTTCCGCCGGGCTGATCCCGAAGGGATCGGCCAGGGTCTGGGCTATCAGGCGCCGCAGCAGCCAGCGCTGATAGATGCGGTTGCGGGGCAGTTCGATCTGGGCCGAGCAATCGGCCAGATCCAGGGGGCTGCTGGTGCACACCAGGCCATCCAGTTCAGCCCCCGCCAGGCAGGCATTCAGCAGCATGGTGCCCCCCAGGGAGATGCCCACCCCCAGCAGGGGCAGGGCTGCAGCACTGCCGCCCAGCTCTTGGGCCAATTGCCTGGCCTGGGCCACCACCGGCAGCAGATCGGCGTTGCAGTTGGCGGCGTAGGTGCCAGGCGCCAGCTGGCGGCCCGGATCGGCGCCGCGCAGGTTTAGCCGCAGCACCGCCAGCTGCGCTGACTGCAGGGTGAGCGCCATGCGCCGCAGCCCCTCCCGATCACTGGAGCCCCCCAGGCCATGCAGCAGCAGCACCAGGGCGCGGGGTCGCTTGCCCGCCAGGGGTTTATCCAGCAGGGCCAGCAACCGATCGCCCCCCGCCAGGGGAAATTCGATCTTTTGACCCTGCTCCGCTGGTAGAGCCACCGGTAGCAGGGTGTCGCGCAGGGTCTGCAGATCGGGCCCCCACCAGGGGGGGCGCTGGCGGAAGCGGGACATGCCCAGAGCGCTCAGCAGCTGATCGGCACACCGCAGTTGCTCAGCTACCAGCTGGTCTATTTGCCGATCTACCAGCTGGTCTACCGGCTGATCTATGGACTGATCTATGGACTGATCTATGGACTGGTCTATTGGTTGTTTTACCAGTTGGTCTATTGGCTGTTCTACTGAATCTGGCGGGGGTGGGGCGGTGGGCAAGGGCTCAAGCTGGGGGGCTAGGCGGCCACTTTGCGGCCCACCCCCAGTTCGCGCAACTCGGTGAGCAGCGAATTGAGCACCGCCTTGGCATCGCCGAACACCATCGCCGTCTGGGGCAGCTCGAAGAGGGCATTGGCGATGCCCGCATAGCCGGCCCCCAGGCTGCGCTTCACAACAAACACCTGACGGGCCTGATCTACCTCCAGCACAGGCATGCCATAGAGCGGACTGGTGGGGTCTGTCTTGGCGTCTGGGTTCACCACGTCATTGGCGCCCAGCACGATCACCACATCGGTGCGGGGGAATTCTGGATTGATCGTATCCATCTCGATCAGCTGTTCATAGGGCACATCCGCCTCAGCCAACAGCACATTCATGTGGCCGGGCATGCGGCCAGCCACGGGGTGGATCGCATAGCTAACTTCCGTGCCATTGGTCTCCAGCACCTTGGCCAATTCCCGCAGGGCGTGCTGGGCCTGGGCCACCGCCAGCCCGTAGCCTGGAACGAACACCACCCGCTCGGCATTCTCCAGGGCCATGGCGCACTCCTCGGCACTGCAACTGGTGATCCGCGTATAACCCACCTGCTCACCGCCGCCGGCAGGCTTGGCTAC
>JBILLQ010000025.1:0-40256 GCA_044375975.1 Prochlorococcaceae cyanobacterium | reverse complement strand
AAAACCCCTCCTGGTACTGGACTCTGCTCTGGGGCACCTGACCAATCTGCCATAGATCACCTGTACTACTTTAAGGGCTGGGCGGTGGTGCTGCCAGGGCGTGCGGAGCTTTCTTGCTGATCAGGACGGCCATTGCGGTATCAATGTTTCATTGGTTTTGGCTCGATTTTTGCAGGGCCTCCACAGTTTTAAGGCTCGCATTGGATTAGGTTGGGCCCGGAGAAATGAGCTCAGGCAGGGACCTGGCTAGGGCTTGTCTGATGGAACTGAGGTTGTCACAAAACTTGAAAATGCAACTTTGATCAATTCGTGCAGCGATGCTCGGCTCGAATCGGAAGAGATTCTGGAACTCGGCAGCGCAAATGCGGATATCCGCTGGCGGGCGACCTAAATTCAACAAATGCAGTCGGGGCCCCAGGGCCGGAATCGTTGTGAAGTCACTGGTGAAGTCGTTGACATGCAGGTATTGCAACTTGCGAGATCGCATGGTGGTGCTGCGCTGTCGCGATAGCCATCACGCCACCCTGGAGCGGGTGCTTTTTCCGCTGCAAAGCCTTCAATTCCAGTTTTCTGACCAGGGGGTGGCGGAGGTTTGGACCCACGGCCGGGGTGGCGCTGAGCTGTTGGAGCGTTGCCCCATGCACGAGCTCAGCTGCTGAGACGCCTGGATCAGCGAGACCAAGGCATGAAGCGTCGCTCATGTTGTGCACCAGTGAGCATGCGATTCCAGTAGAGCGAGGGCAATAATTTTACCTTTACCCACCACATGCTCCAGCGCTCCTTTGTGGGATCTAAAGGAAAAGAAGGGGTGGGCTGTTGTTCATAATTAAATTCTGCCATAATTGTTTTGCCGTAGCCGGTAATTAAGGGGCAGCAGCTATACCCGTCGTAGGCTGCTACAGGAGCTTTTTGATCGAGAAAAGCAAGAATATTTGCGGTAACAACTGGTGCTTGGCCCCGCACAGCAGCTGCGGTTTTTGAGTTGGGCATGCCACTTACATCTCCCAGGGAGAAGACGTTGGCAAAGCGTAAATGCTGGAGGGTGTGTTTATCCACCTCCACGAAACCACTCGCCGCAGCCAGCTCGCTCTGGGCCACCACATCTGGCGCCGCCATCGGCGGCACCACGTGCAGCAGCTCATAGGCGATTACCTCCTCCCTGCTGCTGTCGCCTTCGTTTACCTGGAAAACCGCCTCGCGGCTGGCGGGGCGAACCGCTTTGAGCACGCGGTTGTAGCGGGCCTCAATTCCCCGCTGGGCCACCACCTCCCGCAGCGGTGCGGCGTAGGTGGGCACCCCGAAGATGCCTGGAGTGGCAGTGGCATAGATCACCTTGGCGGCAATCCGCCGCTGTTTGAATAGATCGTCCGCTAAATAGGCGATCTTCTGAGGAGCGCCAGGACACTTGATCGGCATCGGCGGGCAGGTGAACAGGGCCGTGCCGCCCTTGAAAGCCTGCAGGCATTCCCAGGTGTAGGCGGCCATCGCCCTGGAGTAGTTGCTGCAGATGCCGCCACTGCCCAGGGCCTCCGGCAGCCCTTCAATCGCATCCCAGCGGAGCTTGAGCCCGGTGGCCACCACCAAGATGTCGTAGCTGAGCCGGCTGCCGCCGCTGGTGGTGATGCTGTTGCTGGCGGGATCGAAGCTGGTCGCCCCCTCGCGGATCCAGGTGACGCCAGCGGGAATCAGATCGACCTCGCGGCGGCGGGTCTCCTCCAGGCTGAACACACCACCCCCCACCAGGGTCCAACCCGGTTGGTAGTCGTGGTGCTGGGAAGGCTCCAGAATCGCTAGTTGCAACTCTGGCCTGGCGCGCTTCAGCTGAGCAGCTGCGGTGATGCCGGCAGCGCCGCCACCGACGATCAGGATTTGGTAATGGGCCATGGGAAGTGAAGTCGGCAGGGGAGCCGACCAAGGACCTGCTGTCTTTGATTTAGTCACATCAGAAGCAGCACTGGGCCACTTTGCAGGGAATCTTTCGCCATTGCCAGCGGGGCTGCCCGGCAGGCATCGGTGCGGCTAGCGCCCCGGAGGTGAGCCCTGGGGCTTCAGCTGCACAGCCAGGGCCTGGGGTGCGTTCATGGCAGCTGAGGCTTGCGCATCGGACCTGTCAGGCTGGCCGGATCGTGCTTCTAGCCCCACATTGCAGCAGCTCACCCTGCGCCGCCCCGACGACTGGCATGTGCACCTGCGCGACGGCGCCCTGCTCAAGGCGGTGGCTCCGGCCACGGCAAGCCAGTTTGGCCGGGCGATCGTGATGCCAAACCTGAACCCGCCGATCACCACGCCGGCGGCGGCCCAGGCCTATCGGCAGCGCATCTTGGCGGCCCTGCCAGCGGAGAGTCGCTTCCAGCCGCTGATGACCGCATATCTCACCGATGCCAGCGATGGGGCGGCCATAGAGCGGGGCTTTAGCGAAGGGGTATGGGCCGCCTGCAAGCTCTATCCAGCCCATGCCACCACCAATTCAGCTGCTGGGGTAAGCTCCATCGAGGCGATTACCCCGGTAATTGCCATTATGGAGCGCATCGGCATGCCGCTGCTCATCCATGGTGAGGTAACAGATGCCAGCATCGATATCTTCGATCGAGAAGCGGTGTTTATCGAAAACCACCTGGCACCGCTACTGGCACGCCATCCAGGGCTAAAGGTGGTACTAGAACATATCACCACCATTGATGCGGTGGACTTTGTCAGTGGCGGCCCCGATAACCTGGCAGCCACAATCACCCCCCACCATTTGCACATTAACCGCAACGCCATGTTTACCGGAGGACTGCGACCGGATTTCTACTGCCTGCCGGTGGCCAAGCGTGAATTGCATCGTCTAGCGCTGCGGGCGGCGGCAACTTCCGGAAATCCAAAGTTTTTTCTGGGAACAGACTCCGCCCCCCATCAGCGCAGCGCCAAGGAGACTGCCTGCGGCTGTGCGGGCATCTTCAATGCCCCCTACGCCATCGAGAGTTACGCCCTGGTATTTGAGCAGGAAAAGGCCCTTGATCGGCTGGAGGGTTTCGCCTCTGAGTTTGGTCCGCGCTTCTATGGTTTGCCCCTGAATTCAGACAAGATCACCCTGGTGCGAGATCCCCAACCCGTGCCAAATCTGCTGGACTTCCAGGGTGCCACTGGCGATGGGGCTGGCCTAGTTCCCTTTCATGCCGGTGAAACTCTGCCCTGGCGGCTATTGACCTGAAACCTGCGGTGGTTGATTTTTTATATTATTTGAATTTACTTCGTTTGGGAATTAGAATACTTCGGTTGATTAGGCCTCGTGGGGACACCTCGAGAAATGCCGGGTTGTCCATAGCCCGCTGAATGAGATCCGCAGCAGCAGCTCACCTTGTTGTTGGATCTGCAACAAGGTCGGAGGTAATTCTTTGAGCTGAACATTAGTAAATTAGGCTTAAGTGGCATTCTCGCTCTCTCCACCAGTCCCTGGCTTAGATCTTTTGGCACTGAAGATGCCGCTGCGGCAGGGGGGTTGCAGAATGTAGGTCATCCAGCCAAGAGTCCCACTTTGCCACCCCAAGATCTGGCCGCCCTGGCAGAGGGCTTTGCGATTGAAGGCCCTGTGCAGGCGGTGCAGCCCCTGGGCAATGGCAACGTCAACGCCACTTATTTGGTTACTGGCGCTGGTGACAGGCGTTATGTGCTGCAACGGCTCAATAGCCAGGTGTTTCAGCATCCGGAGCTGGTGATGGCCAATCTGCTGGTGCTAGCTCGCCATGGTCAGGCCCGGCTGGCGGCCGGTGGGCTGGAGGCCGGCCGTCGTTGGTTGCTGCCCCAGCCACTGCCTACGCTTGGGGGGCGAGCGGATCTGGAGTTGGCGGAGAGCTACTGCCTGCGCCAAGGTAGCGAGCTATGGCGAATGCTTACCTTTGTGGATCGGGCTTGCAGCTTCGACACTGTGCAAAATATTGCCCATGCCACCGAAGTGGGCCGTGCCTTAGGCACTTTTCACTGGCTGATTCACGACTTACCGCTCGATAAGCTTGCCGACACCCTTGAGGGTTTTCACATCACCCCCGGCTATCTAAGCAACTACCTACAATTGTTGCAAACCGGCCCTTCTGATCGCTGCAAGGACAGTAAACACTGTATTGAATTTGTGGCGGCCCGGCAGTATCGGGTGGGGATACTGGAGCAGGCTAAACAACAAGGGCTGCTGATCCAGCGTCCGATCCATGGCGATCCCAAGGTGAATAATGTCATGATAGATGGGGTGAGTGGTCAGGCTGTTGCCCTGGTTGATTTGGATACGGTTAAACCTGGACTGGTTCACTATGACATCGGTGACTGCCTGCGCTCTGGTTGTAATCCCGCTGGAGAAGAATACATCGCTCTCAATGATGTGTATTTTGATCTCGACCTTTGTCTTGCCATTCTTTCGGGTTACCTCCCCCTGGCCAGGCCGTTCCTGACGCCTGTAGATATCGAGTACCTCTTTGATGCCATTTGGCTGATCACTTTTGAACTTGGATTGCGCTTCTTTAGTGATTATCTGGCTGGCAATGCATATTTCACATGCCAGCATGCCCGTCAAAATCTAGATCGCGCCTTGGGGCAGTTTCGTTTACTTGAAAGCATTGAAGCTCTGGAAGATGATATCCGTGCTATTATTAATAATCTCTGCTGATAACAATCCAGGGGCGCGATTGCTGATGCTGTAAAGCATGCACTTGAAGACACTCCGAAATACCATTTTTGCCAACTAAGGCAAAATACTTGATGCCATTGCCAGGGGCTGGTGCTTTTCCCGATGCTCCCCTCTCCCCTCTCCCCGCTCCCCGCTCCCCGCTCCCCGCTCCCCGCCACTCGCCCCCCGCTTCCTGCCTCCTTCTCCCCTCTCCCCGCTCTGCCAGCGGCATTACAACAGTATGTCGAGATAGCTTAAAATCAGACGCAAAGAAGGAATGTATTATGAGCATTGAAATGCCGCCGATCGCTAATAATTTTAAGTTGCTGCCTTTTGTTGATGGTTTGCAGATGCTAGATCGGGATTTGGGCGGCATTGGTATCTGCGGTAGTGTGGCAGTGCTCAGAGGTAATAGTTTTGAGTTCTCCCCCTCAGCTCAGTTGCAACTTAAATACCGGCTGGCATGGACAGCCGACGACTCGGCAGCTGCGGTACTGCTGCCTGATTCCATGGCTGCACCCCAGCGGCGCGACCAGTTGTGGGCCCACACCTGCCTAGAGTTGTTCATCGCTATCCCAGGGGAAAAGCGTTACTGGGAAGTAAACATGGCGCCCAATGGTGACTGGGCTGTTTATCGTCTTGATGATTATCGCCAGGGTCTGCGGCCAGAGCCCCAGCTCGCGGCTTTGCCTTTCCAAGTGCACCGCCAGCTTGGCTTATTGGAATTGCGGCTGCACTGGAACCTGCCCGCAGAACTGGCCGCCGCCGCCGAACTGGAGCTGGGGGCCAGCGCCGTGATTGAACATCTCGATGGGGAGATCAGCTATTGGGCCTTGAATCACCCAGCTCCCCAGGCAGACTTTCACCATCGCCAGAGTTTCGCCCTAAGGGTTTAGCGACACCTAGCTACTAAGGCTCATCTATGCCTAAACTTCAGGCAGGCTTTGGTTCAGAGAGGCTTTGGCTGGGCCAGTGGCGACTGCGCTGCACGGCCACCTGGCCACAGAAGCCCGGCACCGGCGCCGCACATTTAACTAATTGCAGCCAGATTGGCACCGGGCCGTAGGTTTGCTCAGCTAGATCTAAGATCTCTTCGCTGTAGTGTTCGATGGTGAAACAGCGAATAGTGCGGGCCTGCCGTTGCAATGCCTTAATGAGCAGGCTGTAGTCGAGTGTGTCCGTCAACCCATCGCTGCTGCCCGCCGGTTTCAGCGTAATTGCCAAGCAAAAATCCAATTCAAACCACTGCCCATGGGCCCGTTCAATTTCCAGCACCCCCACATGGGCCCATAGCCGCAAACCGCGCACCAGAATGCGATCGGAGCCAGCTATGGCCAAGGGCGGCTGGCTGGAAATGGAGTTCATAGCGGTAGGGCGCGATGGCTGAACTGACGGGCGCCACTGGCATAGTCGGCGGCGATATGGCCCTCGCCACGCAGTCGGTAGCGATAGGTCACCAGACCCTCTAAGCCCACCGGCCCCCGGGGTGGCAGGGTTTGGGTGCTGATGCCCACTTCGGCGCCAAAGCCATAGCGGAAGCCATCGGCGAAGCGGGTGGAGCAATTTAGAAAAACCCCAGCACTATCCACCGCCGCCAGGAAGCGATTTGCTGCTCGCTCATCGGTGGTACAGATGGCATCGGTGTGTCGGGAGCCATAGCGGCCGATGTGTTCGATCGCCGCATCGAGATCGGCTACCAGCTTCACCGCCAGCACCAGATCGGAGTATTCGCAACTCCAGTCCTCCTCCGAGGCGGCATGCTCAACCCCCAGTGCCAGCGCTGCCGCGTCGCCGCGCAGCTCCACCCCAGCGGCGCTGAAGGCCTCAATCGCCATCGCTAAAAAGCTGGGCGCAATCTGTTCGTGCACCAACAGGGTTTCGATGGCGTTGCAGGCGGCCGGGTATTGGGTTTTTGCATCGATGGCCACCCGTAGGGCCTGGTCTAGATCGGCGGCGACATCCACATAGAGATGGCAGATGCCATCGGCATGGCCGAGCACCGGAATGCGGGTGTTGTCTTGGATGTAACGCACCAGGGCATTGGAGCCCCGGGGAATGATCAGATCCACCAGGCCATCTAGCTTGAGCAGGGCCAAACTCTCCTCCCTGCTGGTGAGCAACTCCAGGGCACTGGCCGCCATTAAATCCCCCGCCGCTGGATCCATAGCCACTGGGATAGGTGGTAAGGAATTGTTGGCCAGCGTCTTTGTGGCTGACGTATTGCTGGCGGCTGAATTATCAGCGATGGGATCAGGGGCTGGAATCGTCTGGGGGATGCCGTTGGCTAGACCCTGGCGCAGGGCCGCCATGATCGCCCCACAGCTGCGGCTGGCCTCGCGCCCGCCCTTCAAAATGGCGCCATTGCCGGAGCGGATCGCCAGGGAGGCAATCTGGATTGCCGCATCCGGCCGCGCCTCAAAGATCACCCCCACTACCCCCAGGGGTACGGTCAGCCGCTCCAGCACAAGGCCCTGGTCTAGTTCTGTGTGCAGTTGCCGCCGACCCAGCGGATCGGCCAGGGCTGCCACCTGGCGCACGCCGGCGATCGCCGCGTCGAGTTTGGCGCCATCCAATTTCAGCCGGGCCATCAGGGCCGGGGCCAGTCCATCGGAGGCCGCCGCCTCCATATCAGCCTGGTTGGCGGCCAGGATTTTGTGGCGCTTGCTTTCCAAAGCCGACGCCATGGCCAGCACGGCCGCCCGGCGCTCGGCATCGCTCCATTGGCCCAGGGCCATGGCACTGCGGCGCACGCCGGCGGCTCGCTGCAACAACTCGGGGCTGGGCTCGGGAACAGGGGCCATGCCAAGGGCGGCAGAACTCATCCAGATCGGGCGGTGCAGAAGGCCATCATCCCAATCGACAGCCAGGCCTGGCTGAGTTGCAAGGCCAAAACTGGTTTCAGGCCAGCCGATCGCGGGCCAGCAGCGCCGCCCCCAAACGGCCGGCACCGTTGCCCAGCTGGCAGCGCCTGATTTCCAGCTGCTGGCGGCTTACCGCCAGCACCCGTTGCTCCACCTCTCGCCACAGGGCAGGCAGGAAATGGTGGCTGGCGCCGCTGATGCCGCCTCCCAGCAATACCAGCTCTGGGGTGATCACGTAGAGCAGCGAACTCACGCCAATGCCCAGCAGTTGGCCGTAGCGCTCCCATACCGCCAGGGCCGTGGCTTCGCCGGCATCGGCCTGGCGGCAGAGCTCCAGCGGCGCCAAGGGGCTGAGCTGGGCCAGGCCGCGCAGACTGCAAAAACTCTCCAGGGAGCCGCGATTGCCGCTATTGCAGGCAGGCCCATCTGGATCAATGCCGATTAGGCCCGGCTCCGAGGCGGCGCCATGGCTGCCGGTGAACAACTGGCCGCCCAGCAGCAGTGCGCCACCCACCCCCGTTCCCAGGGTCAGTAGCAGCACATCGGATGCGCCCCGGGCTGCACCCCGCTCCAATTCGGCGATGGCCGCACAGTTGGCGTCGTTGGCGCAGGTCACCTTTCGGCTCAGCAAGGGCTCCAGCCAGGTGGCCAGGGGCACATCCCGCCAGCCCGGCAGGTTGATCGCCAGCCTGGCCAGGCGAGCGCTGCGATCGGCCGGACCGGGATGGCCGATGCCGACACGATCGGCCAGTCGATCGGGATCCAGCTGGGCGATGGCGTCGGCGATGGCCATGGTCACCGCCCCTGGCACCGCTGGATGGGGGGTGGCCAGCTCCAATTCCGCCAGCAGCTCCCCGGCCAGGTCAAAGCGCGCCAACTTGATTGCCGTGCCGCCCAAATCCACACCGATCAGCTGGCGCTCGTCTTTCATCTAAGTGCGGGAGAAAATTTTAGTTGTGGAAGAAAATTTCAGAAGCGGCAAAACATTCTAGAAGCGGCAAAACATTCTAGAAGCGGAAGAAGAGTTGTAGTTGCCCCTGCCAAGCCCCTTGGGTATTGAAACTGCCCTGCAAATTGAGGATCTCCGAGGCCTTGTAGGTGAGCGTCATCTGGTTGGGGATGTCCGAGCGGTTCGGGGCTGTCAGCACCGATGCATTGAAGCGGTCGCTCACATCCAGGCCGATTTCCGTGCCCAATACCAGTTGGGGCGGCACCTGCTGGGAGCGCAGCGATTTGCCATCGGCCAATTCTGGACTCACGTAGGTGGGATAGAGGGCAACACTGACGCGCTCCCCGAACACTTCACTGAGCCCGCCGAGCACCGGCGACAGCAACGATTGGCCCACCACGGTGGCCAGGGCCGCACCGGCGCGGCCGCCACTGAGGCCGGCCAGGGAGTTGCCGCCAATCAGGGCGAGCAGCCGCTCCTTGGCCATCGGAGGGCTACTGCGCAGCTGCAAATTTTCGGCAATTCGATCGGCGGGGCCGCTGGCGCTCACCGTGATCCGCACCAGGTTGAGCGGGTTGAGGGAGCTGGCGCCCTCGAACTGATTCAGGGATTGGCCGCTGGCGTTCTCCAGTCCGCCCAGACCGATGCCGCCGCTGGAAAGGCTGTCGGAGACGCGGGTGCGCAGGGCGATATCCACATAGGGCATCAATCCCAGCGAAGGGGTGAACACCGCCACGTTGGGCACCTCGGGATCGAGGCTGAAACTGGTGGTAAACAGGTTTACCCGGCCTTTAAGCAACCGCAGCAGGCCGCTGGCCCGCAGCGAGGAGTCGAGCCTTCCACTGAGGCGCAACTGACCGCCGACGCTGAAATTGGCCAGGTTGGGCACCCCTACCCGTAGATCTGGTCCAAAGCGCAGCCGCAGGTCGTCTAAGGCCAGTGGGCTCGATTTGGGCAGGGAGGAGCGCAGGCCAGCGGTGGCATCGGTGTTCAGCTGGGGACCCATCAACAGCATCAAGGGCTGCTGGAAGTTCCAACCGGACTCCACCAGTTCTGGCACGGAGACGCCTTTGGCTGCCGCACCATTGGTCAGCTGGCCACCCTGGGCATTCAGGTTGCCTCGGGCGATGCGCAGATCGCCGCCCATCACCAGCTGGCTCAGGTTGCCCCGCACCAGGAGATCGCCATCGGCCTGGGCGGCGAATTGGGGCAGCTTGAACGGCACCTGCTTCAATTCCACCGCCAGCCCCTGGCCAGCCCCCTCTTGCAGGTCCCGCCACAAGCCAAGGCTGCCCTTGGCGCCGATGCTCCCCTTGGCACCCACCGTGGCCGAGAGCTGTTGGATGTCCAGGCGCTCAAAGTCGAACAGCACCGTGCCCTGCAGGTTGCTCAGGGTCTGCTCGAACAGGCGCAGCTGGCCCTGGCGGACACCGAGGAAGCCATTGACGATCGGTTGCTGCAGGCTGCCCCTAACCAGTAGCTGCATATCGGTGCTGCCCTGCTGCCACACCAGGGTGGGTTCAGCAAAGCTGGCCAGGAAGCGCAGGCCATCACCGCGGCTAGCAAGCCGCAATTGCAGCTCTTGCGAGGTTGGATCGATGGGTATCAAGCCCGATAGATCCACGCTGCTGCTGGCGCCCGCCGCCCGCAGGGCCAAATTCAGTTTTAGCCGTCCGTTGTCCAGGGCCACCCGCCCCTGTTCGAGGGCCAGGGGGGTGCTGCGCAGCCTGCCATCCCGCAACCCCAGATCCATGGCCAGGGCTGGACTACTGCCGCCTAGGCGGTAACGGCCACGGGCGGTGAGGCTGCCCCGCAGCTCTGGTGGCAACTGGGTGAGCAGGGCCACCAGCGATAGCGGCAGCTGCTCGAGGCTGAAGCTGCCGTCGCCGCTGCCCAGGGGTCCTTGAATCCGGGCCACCAGCGGTGCTCCGGTCAGGGCGATGTCCTGGTCTGCGCCGTCTAGCCACAGGTGGCCGCGCAGGGCCAGATCGGCGCGGGCAGCGGCCAAGCTGGGACCATCCAGTGCCAGGTCTAGATCCACCCGGGCTTGCAGGTGCTCCAGTCGCTGGGCTGTTGTGGCCGTTGAACCGCTGGTCTGCCTTGCCAGCAGCCGGGCGCGGGCCTGGTCCAGGGCGGCCAGTTGGTCTTCCACCGAAGCGCCCAGGGTGTCGAAAACCAAATTGCCCAGATCGGCGGCACGGCCGGCATCAACCATTGGTTCGCCCCGCCAATGGGGCCAGGCCGCCGCCAGCTCGCGGAACAGGTTTGCCCCCAGGCCCCGGCCTGCGATGCGGCTGCGGAACGCACCATGCCAACGCCCGCTCCAGTCCAGGTCCAGATGGCCACCGCCCGCCAAATTGGCTGAGCCTTTGGCGCTGTAGTTGCGATCGCCGTAGCGGCCCTGCAGTTGCAGCTGCTGGGCGCGGACGCCAAGAAAAGCCGGTTGAGCCAAGTCCACCTGCCCGGCAAAGGTCAGCGGTTGGAGATTCAGCAGGCCCTTGCCGCTAAACCTGCCTTGCAAAGGCTGAAACCGGCCCTTGGGCCCCAGCTGCAGCTGCAGCCCATCCAGGGACAGTCGCTGGGCTTGCCATTTGTATGCCTTGGGCTCTCCCGCCAGGGCCAGGCTGCCGCCACCGCGCTGCAGCTGCACTGCCACTGGCAGCCAGCGGCGATCGAGCTTGACGTTGAGTTGCCCCACCGGCGCCGGTGCCAAGGACACCATGCGCAAGTGGCCACCGCCGGCCCCCTGGCCCTGCCACTGGCCTTGCCAGCTCTCCGGCAGGGCCAGGGGGCCGGCGCCGGGGCGCTCCAAGGTCAATTCCAGCTGGGGCACCAGGGCCCGCAGGGGGCCCCGCACCTCTCCTTTGACATCGAGCACCCCCTCCAGGCGGCTGCCGATCACCGGCTGGAGCCTGGCGAGGGGATAGCGGCGCAGTTGCAATTGCAGCGCCAGATCGCCGCTGCTGAGGCCCCGATTGGCCCGTATCTCCAGGGGCAGGCTGCCACTGGCCACCAGTTGATCACTGCGGAATTGCCGCAACAGCAGTTGTTGGCCGTTCCAGAGCAGGGACGCCTGCCAGGGCCCGAGCAGTGGATTGGCCTGCTGTTGCAGTTCGGCCTGCAGCGAGGGGGCCCGCAGCGCCCCTGTGGCCCGCAGACTGCCGCTGAGCGCCGGCCGCAGCAACCAGTCTGGCGGGGCGGGTTTGAGGCCCAGGGCCGCGGGTTGGATTTGAAAGCGACTGCTGAGATCGAGCCGATCGCCAAGGTTGCCGCTGGCGTCAAGCCTCAATCCTGGTTTGCGGGCTTGCAGGCGTAGATCGCGCAGCTGGCGGCCGCTCCACAGGCCGCTGGCGCTCAAGCGCAGGGGCTGGGAGCGGTCGGTGGCCTGGCGGGCTTCCAGGCGCCCCGTCCAGCGCATGGCCAGTCCCTGTAGGCCATCTGCCCTGGCCTGCGGGCCCGTTGCGGTTGGCTGGGGATGGGCAGTCAAAGCGAGGCTGCCGCGCCAGCTGCCGTATTGCCAACTCGGTGCCTGGAGCCGCAACTGCTGGCCTCGACAGCCCAGGTTGATGGCGGACGCCCGCAAGGGCTCCGTGGTTCCCGCCTGCCAGTGCAGGTCGCTCAGCCGCAGTCCCCCCTGGCAACCAACCCTGTTCTTGGCCAAGCTCAATTCCAGTACCCCCTGGGCCTGGCCGCCGAGGCGGCCGGGCAGCTTCAATGCGGGCCGCAGTGGTGCCAGCGGCAAGCGTTCACCCCGCAGCTTGGCGGTCCAGCGCTGCTTATTCCATTCGCCGGCGAGCTGCAGCCAGATGCTGCCGCCTTGGCTGGGCTGCAGCCGCCCCTGCAGTTGCAGGCTGTGGCGCCGCGGCTGCAGGGCCAGCTCAGCGCTCACCCGGGCGCGGAGGCCGGCGGGTTCAAGCCGCAGCCGAGCCGGTTGCAGCAGCCGCAGCCGCAGGGCCAGCCGCGGCTGCTTAGCTGCCGGCTTGAACGGCCCCAACACCCAGTACTGGCCATTGCGATTGCGCTGGAGGTTTGCCTCCACCCCGCTCAAATCCAGCTGCAGCACGGCTTCTCGCTGGCGCAGGCTGGCCCAGGGGTCAAGGCTGACGCTGAGCCCCTGGGCCCTGACACTGGAGCGATCGGCGGCAACGGGCAGCAGCC
Organism: Prochlorococcaceae cyanobacterium; assembly: GCA_044375975.1. Classification (GTDB taxonomy): domain Bacteria; phylum Cyanobacteriota; class Cyanobacteriia; order PCC-6307; family Cyanobiaceae; genus UBA5018. The sequence goes on along the minus strand of JBILLQ010000025.1, from coordinate 27,652 downwards.
GCGATGGCCCCAGCTCCACACCAAACCAACCGGTGCCATGCCAGCCGATGCCGTACCAGCCGATGCCGCGCATTGCACCCAACTGCAGCGGATGGCCGAGCAGCTCGCCCAGCTGCCGTTCCAGGCCTGGTTTCAGCGAGTCGTAGACCCGGCGCAGGATCAGCTCGGCGCTGCCAAGGCCCATGGCCACCAGGCCGATACCAAGTGCCGAAACCCCCAGGGAGCGGCGCCAACGCGCTGGGCGGGAGGCAGGTTCGCTGCAAGCAGCTGAGGGGGCAGCGGGTGGGCCCGCACCAGACTGGTCTCGATCGGGTTTCGACCCATCCCCTGGCCCTTGCTGGGGCGAGAACGCCATTGCCGAGGGGCTACCGCCGCAGTCGTGGGGCCGAATATAGATGCGTTGACTTGGCTCCCCCCGCCCGATGGCCCTGGCCGCTGATCCGATCCTGCTTCTGGCAGCCCGCTGGCTGGGCGTCGCCAGCGGTCTGCTGGCTCTATTGATGGTGGTGGGTTTTTGGGCCCGGTGGGGCTTCCGCTTCCGGCTGGTGGGGATCACCAGCTTCACCACTTTGCTGGCGCTCTCCTGCGCGGCCTTTGCGATCAGCTACACCCCGCGGGTGGTAGTGCCTGGCGCCATCGGCGTGCCGGTGGTGTTCGACAACGGCGCCGACTTGGTGATTGCGGCCGCACCGGACTCCCTTTCCCCCGACGCCGCCGGCCCCAGCGTGGAGCAGGTGGCCCGCAACCTGCGCGGCAGTGGCCGCTCCTCAACCGATGGCGAGGTGACGGTGCGCCTGAGGCGGGTGGAGCCCGCTGGAGCTGGCATCAGCCGTCCGGTGGTGTTGGCCGAGGCAAAGCGCAATCTGTTCACCGGCGAGGTGAGGCTGATCCCTTGAGCCTTGGGCGCCTGCCCCGTCACCTGCAGCGGGAACAAAGCCAGCTGGAAGCGGCCGGAATCTTGCACTGGCCTCAGCTGGCCCGCCTCAGCGATGCCCAGCTGCGCCAGCTGAGCCGCCCGGGCGGAGCCAGTGAGGCGGGCTTGATCAAGCTGCGCGGTCAGGCCCGCCTGGTGGTGGCCGTGGCCCTGGAGCCCGCCGAAGCGGCCCTGCTGCTCTATGCGGGTATTGCCGACCCCAGGGGTTTGGCCGCCGCCGATCCCCACCAGCTGCATCGCTCCATCGGCCGACTACAGCGCAGCCTTACCGGCGAGGCCGTGCCGATGCTGGAGCTGGCCACCCTGCGGCGCTGGATTGAGCGGGCGCGGCAGGGTTCCGGTCGCTCCTCGAACTGACCCCAACGCGCCGCAGTGCTCGCCTGCAGCTGACTGAAATAGATGAATCTTTCGGGTTAACCAGATGGTGCCCGTCCTGCGCATTCTCGCCCTGTTGGCCGCCAGCCTCGCCCTCTGGGCCGGTCCCGGGGCAGCCCAGTCGGCTCTATTGGAATCGGTGAAGGCCAATCCGGCCCGGGCCAAGGCCCTGTGCGCTCAGCTGCGTCAGCTCAATGCCCAGGGGGTGGCTTCCAATTCCCCCCAGGCGGTGTCGATGGTGGCGCGGGAGCAAAATCTTTCTCCCATGGATGCCGAGGTGCTCACCACCTATGTGGTGGGTCTGCACTGCCCTGATGTGCGCTGAACCCGGATCTGCGCTGAATCCGCTTGGAGCCGATCGCCTGTGATCGAGTGACTCCCGCCGCCATGCCCGTCTGCCAGCAGGACGTCTGCCAGCAGGACGTCTGGATGACCTGTAGCGACGGCACCCGCCTGGCCAGCCGGCTGTGGCGACCTGGGGGCCCGGGCCGCTGGCCCGTGCTGCTGATGCGCCAGCCCTACGGCCGGGCGATCGCCTCGACGATCACCTACGCCCACCCCAGCTGGTACGCGGCCCAGGGTTTTGTGGTGGTGGTGCAGGACGTGCGCGGCCAGGGGGATTCGGAGGGCCATTTCGGTGGCTTTGATCAGGAGGCGGCCGATGGCGCCGAGACGGTGCGCTGGGCCCGGGGCCTGGCCTGGTCCAATGGCCGGCTGGGCAGTTATGGCTTCTCCTATCAGGGCCTCAGCCAGCTGCTCAATGCCGCCGCCGACAGCGATCCCACCGCCCTGCCTGATTGCCTGGCCCCGGCCATGGCCGGGCCCTGTGAACGCGATCACTGGGCGAGCGAGGGGGGTGCCCACTGGTGGGCCCTGGGCTTGGCTTGGGGTTTGCAACTGGCGGCGCTGCAGTGCCGCAGACGCGGCGATGACCAGGGCTGGAGCCAGATTCGCCGCAGCCTCGAAAGCCAGGCCTTCCTGAGGGAGGGGATGGCCCTGCTGGCCCAGCACGATCCCCAGGGCATGGCCCTGGGCTGGCTGCAAAGGGATCCGGCTCAGGAGTTGGGCTGGCGGCGGCATCCGATCTCAGCGGCGCTGCTGCGCCAGCCGATGTTGTTGATTGGCGGCTGGTACGACCCCCATCTGAGGGGCGTGCTGGAACTGTGGCGCCTTTGCTTAGCCGCCGGTGGACAGCCCCTGCTGCGCATCGGCGCCTGGACCCATCTCGACTGGCGGGGCGGCATCGATGAATTGCAACTGGCCTTCTTTCGCCGCCATCTGCAAGGTGAGCGCCATCCACAAGCTCCCAACCCTGTACAAGCTCACGCTCCGGGGCCAACTCACCGCCTAGGGCAAGCTTTCGGCCCAGGGCAAGGCGGGGAGCTGGCCGGCGTTTCGCCTCTGGAGCTGGCCAGCGTCTCGCCCCTGGAGGTGGCGGTAGCTGTGCAGTGCCAGAGCAGCGGCAGCTGGCTGCGGGAGCCCTTTGCCGAGCAGTCCTCTGCCGGGGGGCCAGGGACTGAGGGGCAGTACTGGGGCTTGGCGAGCGGCGGCCTGGCCGCCGTCCGCGCCGACGAGGGCCGGCTGTTGCCCGGCAGCCAGGGCCATGGGCGGGTGGATTTTGTGCATGACCCCTGGCGGCCGGTGCCCGGTCGGGGCGGCCACCTGGGGCTCGATGCGGGCCCCTGTGATCGGGCCGACCTCGATAGCCGCTGTGATGTGGTCTGCTTCACCAGCCCGCCCCTGGCGGAGAGCCTGGCCCTGATCGGCCAACCCGAACTGTTGCTGACGGTGGACGTCGATCAGGACAGCTTTGATCTCTCGGCCGCCCTGGCGGTGGTGAGCGGCGATGGCCAGCGGGTGCGCCAGCTGGCGACGGGTTTTTTGCGCGTCAACGGCCAGGCCGGCCTCCACCAGGCCGGCCCCCAGCTGCGGTTGAGCCTGCAGCCCCTGGCCGCCCGCCTGGAGCCGGGTGAGGCCCTGCGCCTGTCGTTGGCGGGGGCGGCCTGGCCTCAAATTTCGGTCAATCCCGGCGACGGTAGGTTGCCCCCAGGCGGCTGCGCTAGCCAGCACCGAGTAATCACTATTTGCCTGGAGTTAGCCGAGGCCCGGCTGCGGTTGGTGCCGATCAGCCCAGGGGCACCTGGGGCAAACTGAGCCAACAGTTTCCGCCCAGCCAATGCAGCGCCCCGCCGATAAGGCCTTTGCTCTGGCCACCCTTTTGGCTCTGGCGGGCGCCAGCCTGGCGGGCCCCTGCTTGCTGCCGGTGCGAGCCCAGCCAAATTTGCTCGCTCAGGCGAGTGGGGCTGCGCCGGTCACCAGCCAGCCGGCCCTGAGCATTGACCAGGCCCGTGCCGCCGCCAACGAGATCCTCAAGGCCGAGCGGAATCGAGATGCCAATGCCCGCTTTGGCCAGTTCGCGCCTGAGTTGCAACAGGTAAGTAGCCCAGCAATGGTGGCTGCCACCATGGCCAAGCGTGCCCGCTTGCTGAGCTGGAAACTGCTCAGCGTTCAGAGCGGCATCCAAACCACCACGGTGGAGGCTGCGGTGGTTACCGCTGCTGGCAGGCAAGATCTATTCATCATGCTCAACCCCAAAGGGCAGTTGAGCGGCTTTTACATCGACAAGACCGACCAGGCTCCAAGCAAGGTGGTGGCTCAATTCATGAACGCCATCAGCCAGGGCCAATACGTGAGCGCCCGCAGCTTTTTCAGCCCTGCCATGCAGAAGGAGGTGGGCGCCGCCTCGCTACAGGCCAAGTGGCAGCGCCTGCAGCGAAGCACTGGCAACTTCATCCAGGTGAAGCGGCTGGTGGAGGCAGCTGAGAACCCGGATCAGCGCCTGGTGCTGGTGCAGACCGAATTCAACAGGCTCACCGACAACCTGTTTGTAATCCTCGATGCCAACAATCTGATCACCGGCATCGACTTCCCCATCGACCCAAATCCTCTGCGCAGTGGCAGCTAATTTGAATTAAATCTGCTGAAGGTGGGCCCAGACCCCCCACCAAAGCCTTGATTGGGGGATCTGGGCCGCCAGCCGAGTGGCCCGGACACCTGGGAGGCGCCTAAGCTCACGGCGCCGCAGACAGTGCTCCATGGCTCCGATCAGCCTCGACTGGATGGTGGACGACAGCCGGCGTCTGGAGGAATGTCGTCACGATCACCCCTTCGCGCTGCTCGGCCCCCAAGCCCTCGACAACGGCAATTGGGTGGTGCGCGTCTGGATGCCAGAGGCCGATCGGGTGGATCTGTTGCTGGCGGGCGACCTGGGCGGCGCCCATGGCCTGGTGGCGGGGGAGCCGATCCCCCTGACCAATCCCCATCACCGCTGGATTTTTGAAACCGAACTGCCGATCAACCCGGGCAACAGCTATCGGGTGAGGGTGTCGCGGGGCGGCATCGAACACGAGGCCCACGACCCCTGGGCCTTCCGGGATGAGTGGATGGGCGAGATGGATCGCCATCTGTTCGCCGAGGGCAACCATCACCACATCTGGCAGCGGATGGGCGCCCACCTCAGCAGGCGGGGTGGCATCGAGGGGGTGTGCTTTTGCCTCTGGGCCCCCAATGCCCGCAGCGTGGCCGTTATCGGCAACTTCAACGGCTGGGATGGCCGCCATCACCCGATGCAGAGTCGGCTGGGGGGCTGCTGGGAGCTGTTCATCCCCGGCCTGAAGGCGGGTGAGATTTACAAGTACGAGATCCGCACCCAGGCCGGCCACTGCTATCAGAAGGCTGATCCCTACGGCTTCCGCCACGAGGTGCGGCCAGCCAATGGTTCGATCGTGGAGCCCCTGGGCGGCTATGCCTGGACCGATGGCGCCTGGATGCAGCAACGCGATAGCGCCAATCCGCTGGATCAGCCGATCTCGGTGTATGAGATGCATCTGGGCAGCTGGATGCATGGCAGTGCCAACCAGCCCTATCTGGAAGCCGATGGCACGGCCAGAGCGCCGGTGCCCGCCGCCGATCTCAAGCCGGGTGCCCGACTGCTCACCTATCCGGAACTGGCCGATCGGGTGATCCCCTATGTAAAGGCCCGCGGTTTCACCCACATCGAGCTGATGCCGATCTCGGAGCATCCCTTTGATGGTTCCTGGGGTTATCAGGTAACGGGCTGGTATGCCCCCACCAGTCGCTTTGGCAGTCCAGATGAATTCCGCAACTTCGTAGATCGCTGCCACGCCGCAGGCATTGGCGTGATTCTCGACTGGGTGCCGGGTCACTTTCCCAAGGATGCCCATGGCCTGGCTTTCTTCGATGGCGCTCACCTCTACGAACATGCCGATCCCCGCATTGGCGAACACAAGGAGTGGGGCACGCTGATCTTTAACTACAGTCGCAATGAGGTGCGCAATTTCCTGGTTGCGAATCTGGTGTATTGGTTCGAGCAATTTCATATTGATGGCATCCGGGTGGATGCGGTGGCCTCCATGCTCTATCGCGATTACCTGCGCCCAGACGGGGAATGGCTCGCCAACGAACATGGCGGGCGAGAGAATTTAGAGGCCGTTAAGTTTTTGCAGCAGGCCAACCACGTGCTGTTTCAGCACTTCCCTGGCGCCCTGTCAATCGCCGAGGAATCCACCACCTGGCCCATGGTTACCCAGCCCACCAACATGGGCGGGCTGGGATTTAATTTGAAGTGGAACATGGGCTGGATGCACGATATGCTGGATTACTTTGAACTTGATCCCTGGTTCCGCCAATTCCACCAAAACAATGTAACCTTCTCCATCTGGTACGCCTACACTGAGAGCTTCATGCTCGCTCTTAGCCATGATGAAGTAGTGCATGGCAAGAGCAGTTTGCTGCACAAGATGCCGGGAGATGATTGGCAAAAATTTGCTAATGTTCGTGCATTGTTGGCGTATATGTGGACCCATCCCGGCAAAAAGACTATTTTTATGGGTATGGAGTTTGGCCAGCGCTCTGAGTGGAATGTCTGGGGTGATCTGCAGTGGGAGCTGCTTCAGCACCAGCCCCATAGGCAGCTACAGTGCCTGGTAGATGAACTGAATGCATTCTACAAAGCGGAGTCGGCCCTCTGGCGCGACGACTTTGATCAGTATGGTTTCCAGTGGATTGATTGTGGTGACAACCGTCACTCAGTGATCAGTTTCATGCGCCGGGAAAGTGCCACCGGCAGCTGGCTGGTGGTGGTGGCCAACTTTACCCCTCAAAGTCATTCCCATTACCGAGTTGGCGTACCCATGGATGGCTTCTACGCCGAGGTGTTCAACACCGACGCCGAGCGCTATGGCGGTAGTAATTTTGGCAATCTTGGTGGCAAGTTCACCGATGCCTGGCGCATTCATGGCTACGAGCAGTCCCTGGATCTCTGCCTACCACCCCTCTCCTTGCTCGTGTTGAAAAGGGATCAGTCCCGCAGCAAGCTGTTGCCGGCCGCGGATAGCGACGAGCTGGCCTAACGGCCAGAGCTGTTAGGCCGGCTTGCGGGCCGACCAGACCCGGGCCATGAAGTGGGTTTCGGCGGTGATCGCCTCGAAACCCGCTTCACTTAGCCGCCCTTCAATGGAATCGGAGATGTAATCGCGGTAATAGGGCTCGTGGAATACCCGCCGAAAATTCTCCATGATCGGCGAGAAATCGGGTGAATCGGCCAATTGGATCGAGTCGATCAACACGATCACGCCACCTGGTTCCAACACTCGCCAGCAGTCGTTGATCACGTTCTGCCGGGCGGCTGCAGGTAGCTCATGCAGCAGAAACACACAACTGACCGCCTGGAAAGAGCCGTCGGCCAGGGGCATGTTTTCGGCGTTGGCCTGCACCAGTTGGCAGAGCCCTGGCGAAAGATCGTTCAGCCAGCGATTGGCCTGGCGCAGGTAGGCGGTGGAAAGATCGACCCCCACCAGCTGGGCCTTAGGCAGAGCACTGCGGATTTGATGCATAGTACGGCCGGTACCGGTGGCCACATCCAGCACTCGAATCCCGGTGGCGGGGCGATCGGCAAACTGGCGCAGACCGCGCAGCAGCGGCGCCAGCAGGCGGCGGCGCATCGGATCGGCGTTGCCGTTGAACAGCAATTCCACCTGCAGGTCGTAGAGGGAGGCCGAGTGATCACTCAGGTAGCCATCGGTCTGGTGATGGAAGTTCTGCAGGTAGTAGTCCGGGTAGGCAGCCGGCTCCACATCCTGGGGTAAGTCGCGCACATTGCGCTGCTGGCGGCGGTTCCAGGTGCTGGGCATGTCCAGCCAGACCAGGGGATAGCGGCTGGCCCAGTCCAGCCAAGGGGCATCGAACAGCAGCCCAGCCGGATAGAGCCCCTGCTCGGCCTCCTGCCAATCCAGCTCACCCAAAGCATCCATGCTGGTTTTCAAGCGGCCCATCAGCTGGGGGTCCACCGGCACGGTCTTGGGGGCCCCGTCGGGCGCCAGCAGGCCCATCAGGCGGCTGCTCATCTCTTTATGAGCCAGACCGAACAGCCCTTTTCCCTGCTGGAGTGTCTGGTAAGCCAGCTTGGTGAGCTGATCGGGCATGGCGACTGGCCGAGATGGCTTCATAACTGATACCCATTCCAGCGGATCGGGCCAGCAGCTGCGACCCGCCAGCCCCAGATAAAGAAATGTCACGACCGCCTGTTTTTAGTAGCAACGGCTACCAAAGGGCGCCAGGATAAGTGCATAGAGGCCGAATGCGCAGAATGCGTTGAGGCTGAATGCATCATCCGACTCCAATCATCCGACTCCAATCATCCGACTCCAATCATCCGACTCCAATCGATCGACTCCAATTGCCACGAGGAAAGCCGCCATGACCATGATCCCCCTGCCCGCCAACGCCGCCCGCCAGGCCGGGCCCGAGCGCGTGTTCACCAGTTGGGCAAGACAGCACCAGCGCCAAAATCGCCTCTGGGCAGCTTCGCTGGCCCAGATCAGCCGCCACCACGATCTAAATCCAGCAGGCGATGCCAGCCATCAAATGCGGGCTTGGGCCCTGCGCCAGGCCAGGGCCAAACATTTGCACGACAGCGCCATCGCCCAGCTTCGCGCCTCGGAGTTTGGTGCCTAAATTACGCCACCAAAGGATTGCTGGTTATTTTTGGACTAATTAAAGGCGTATTAGTTCTTTTTAGAGTAATCAAAGGCCACACTAAAAAATGGCCATTCCGATCGCCAGAGCGAAGGAATGGCCATTTACTGCAGATGAAGTGTCGTAAAATTAGATGTCGTATTGCTGCAGATCAGGCGTCGTAGTACATCACGAATTCATGGGGATGGGGGCGCTGGCGCAGCTGCTGCACTTCCTCGTACTTCATCGAGATCCAATTATTAATAAAATCTTCGCTGAACACTCCCCCAGCCAACAGATAGTCCTTGTCGGCGTCGAGAGCCTCCAGGGAGCCATTAAGTGAGGCGGGCACAGTGGAGATTTGGGCCAGTTCCTCTGCCGAGAGCTCAAACAGATCCACATCGGTGCCATCACCGGGATCGATCTGGTTTTTGATGCCGTCCAAGCCGGCCATCAACATCGCCGCAAAACCCAGGTAGGGGTTGGAGAGGGCATCGCCGGAGCGGAATTCCAGCCGCTTGGCCTTCGGACTGGGGCCGGTGAGCGGAATGCGCACGGCGGCGGAGCGGTTGCCCTGGGAGTACACCAGGTTCACGGGCGCTTCAAAGCCAGGCACCAGCCGCTTGTAGCTGTTGGTGGTGGGGTTGGTGAAGGCCAGGAAGCTGGGGGCGTGCTTGAGCAGGCCGCCGATGTACCAGCGGGCGGTTTGGGAAAGGTTGGCGTAGGTGCCTTCGCCAAAGAAAAGCGGCTGACCACCCTTCCAGAGGCTCTGGTGCACGTGCATGCCACTGCCGTTATCGCCAAAAATTGGCTTGGGCATGAAGGTGGCCGACTTGCCATATTTTCTGGCGATGTTGCGCACTACATATTTGTAGATCATCACGTTGTCTGCCGCGCTGATTAGCTCGGCAAATTTCATGCCCAACTCGTGTTGGGCGGTGGCAACTTCGTGGTGTTGCTTCTCGATTGGCACCCCGAGGCTGGCCATGACCAGCAGCATTTCGCTGCGCATGTCCTGGAGGGTGTCATTAGGAGCTACTGGGAAATAGCCCTCCTTGAGCTGGATTTTGTAGGCCAGGTTGCCGCCTTCCTCCAGGCGAGCATTGTTCCATGGGGCTTCAATCGAATCGACACTGTAAAAACTAGTGCCGTTGCTGGAGGTATAACGTACGTCGTCGAAGATAAAGAATTCAGGCTCGGGCCCGAAGTAGGCGGTGTCGGCGATGCCGGTGGAGGCCAGGTAATCGAGCGCCTTCTGGGCCAGGGCCCGGGGGCAGCGGCCATAGGGCTGGCCGCTGCGGGGCTCCTGGATCGAGCAGATCAGGCTGAGGGTTTTGTGGCTATAAAAAGGATCAATCCAGGCTGTGTTCGGATCGGGCAGCATGCACATGTCCGATTCATTGATCGCCTTCCAGCCACGGATAGAAGAGCCGTCGAAGGCAACGCCGCTGGAAAAGGCGTCCTCGTCGATCAGATCGTTGCAGACAGTCAGGTGTTGCCACTTGCCGTGCAGATCGATGAACTTGAGGTCGATCAGCTCAATGCCTTCGTCTTTGATTTGACGCAAGACATCCTGGGCTGTTTTCGCCATAAATTGAATTGGGTGGTCCGCCAGCGTGGCAGTTGGTCTGGAAAGTAAACAGCCATCTCCAGCCCTTTTGTATCAACCGTAACCAAAAATCAATTGCCCCTGCCCCCTTGCGCGCCCCTTTCTGGGTGGAGCGCTTGCGTAACCGTTTCTGTCAAATTCGCCAGATCGCCGCCCCAGCCTGGGTTCTGCCGTTGCACAAGTGCTAGCTTCAAATTCAGGTGCGCCACCCCCACCAGCCATGCGCGATGCCATCACCGGTCTGATCGGCCGCTACGACCAGTTGGGCCGCCATCTGGATCGGGATGCGATCGATAACATCGCCACCTATTTTTCGGAGGCCGGCATTCGTTTGGCCGCCGTGGAGCTGATCAATGCCCAGGCCGCAGACATCGTGCGCGAGGCCGCCCAGCGCCTGTGGTTGGAGGATCCCGAGCTGATCCTTCCCGGTGGCAACGCCTACACCACCCGGCGGCTGTCGGCCTGCCTGCGGGACATGGATTACTTCCTGCGCTACGCCAGCTACGCCCTGATCGCCGGCGACTTCACCATCCTCAACGAGCGGGTGCTCAACGGCCTCGACGACACCTACAAAAGTCTGGGGGTGCCCACCGGTCCGACGGTGCGCAGCATCGCCCTGCTGGCCGAGGTGGTCTGCGAGCAGCTGGCCAAGGTGAACATCACCGACACCAATGTCGTGCGCTTGCCCTTCGAGCACCTCTGCCGCGGTCTTGCCGCCTCGAACGTAAGGGCCCGCTGAGGCCGCGGCGCTAAGCGCGCGTCCTTAGGCTCCCATTTAACCCCCAGCTCCCTCCTTGACCCAGCTCCAGCCGCTGCCCCCCGTTTCCAGCACGCATCGCCGCCGGCTGGATCCGATCGCCACCCCCGTTCGCCTGCTGCTCGGTCCAGGTCCTTCCAACGCCCATCCCACCGTGCTGGAAGCTCTGGCGCGGATGCCGATCGGGCACCTCGATCCGCTCTATGTGGAGTTGATGGGGGAGGTGCAGGAGCTGCTGCGTTACACGTGGCAAACCGATAACCGGCTCACGATTCCGATGAGCGGCACCGGCAGTGCCGCCATGGAGGCCACCCTGGCCAACACGATCGAGCCGGGCGACAAGGTGCTGGTGGCTGTTAAGGGCTATTTCGGCCTGCGCTTGGCCGACATGGCCGGCCGCTACCGGGCTGAGGTGGTAACCATTGAGCGCCCTTGGGGCGAGGCCTTCTCCCTCGAAGAGCTGGAGGCGGCCCTGGCCACCCACCGGCCAGCGATTTTGGCGATGGTGCATGCCGAAACCTCCACCGGTGTCTGCCAGCCGATGCAGGGGATTGGCGAACTTTGCCGTCGCTACGACTGCCTGTTGCTGCTGGATACCGTCACCTCCCTGGGGGCTGTACCGCTGTACTTGGATGAATGGAAGGTTGATTTGGCCTATAGCTGTAGCCAAAAAGCACTCAGCTGCCCGCCGGGCTTAGGCCCTTTTTCGATGGGTGCGCGGGCCGAGGCCAAAATGATGGCCCGCCAGGGCAAAGTGCCCAACTGGTATTTAGATGTCACCCTGCTGAATCAGTACTGGGGCAGCGATCGGGTGTACCACCACACCGCCCCGGTGAACATGAATTTCGGCATCCGCGAGGCCCTGCGCCTGCTGGCGGAAGAGGGGCTGGAGGCCTCCTGGGCGCGCCATCGCGCCAATGCCGAGCGGCTATGGGCGGGCCTGGAATCTCTCGGTCTGGAGTTGCATGTGCCCGAACAGCTGCGCCTGCCCACCTTGACCACCGTGCGCATCCCCGAGGGGGTGGATGGCAAGGCCTTCAGCCTGCACCTGCTCAATAAGCACGGCATTGAAGTGGGTGGTGGCCTGGGCAGCTTGGCCGGCAAGGTATGGCGTATCGGCTTGATGGGCTACAACAGCCAGCCAGAAAATGTGGATTTGTTGCTAAACCTATTCGAGGGCGAATTGCCTGCCTTTAGGTCCGCTTCTAGCAAATCTGTCCCCGTCGCCGCCTAAACCAAAGCCGCAGCTGTTGGCTGGCCGCTTCCGCCTCTACGCCGCCGATTACGCCCATGGCGTGATGGGCGCTGGGGTGATCGGCCAGATCCAGGCAGCCCCCCAGGGCGCCGCGTTTGGGATCTTGGGCGCCAAACACCACCTGCCCCATCCGAGCCTGCACCAGGGCCCCGGCACACATCGGGCAGGGTTCCAGGGTGACCACCAGGGTGCAGTGGTTCAGCCGCCAATCCCCCAGCAACCGCGCCGCTTGGCCGATCGCGATCAACTCGGCATGGCCCAGGGGGTCCTGGGCCTGGTGACGGCGGTTGCTGCCCCAGCCAATGCAACGGTTTTTTGCATCGAGCACCACGGCCGCCACGGGAATATCGCCGTCGGGGCCCATGCGGTTGCAGTGCCGCAACAGCCGCCGCATCCAATGCCGATACAGCTGGTTGAGCGGTTGGTTGACTGGTTGGTTGACCGGCTGGCTAGGTGACTGGCGATCGGGCTGGCTGGCTAGTTGACTCGCCGCTTTGCTGGCCAGCTGGCTATTTGGCTGGCGATACGGCTGTAGGTATGGCCGCTCAGCATTCGAGCTCTCCTGTGGGGCCATCGCTGCTTTTGTCGTCCAGCCCCGCTTCTAGACCAGCCTCGCTACTAACCCAGCCCCGCAGGCGAGAATGCCGATTGCCGAGCCTTCGCCGTTGGTACCTGCGCCATCTGCCCTGCGGTCCAATTTGCTGGCCGCTTTTCCGGCGCCGGACCAATTTGATCCGGTATTGGCGCACTTTTTAGAGAAGGCCAGTCAGCAGTTGGCCCAGTGGCTGGGCAGTGCCGCCCTGCGCTCACCCCTGCCCGCCTTTGCCGCCCTGGCCGCAGCGGCGGCACCGGCTCAGCTGGAGCTGGACTGGGCAGGTTTGGGACCGGCGGCGCTACTGGCCGATCTGCAACAGGTGATGGACGGGGCCTACAACCCCAACCATCCCGGCGCCCTGGCCCACCTGGATCCACCGCCGCTGGCCGCTTCGATCGCGGCGGAATTGGTCTGTGCCGGCCTCAACAACAACCTGCTCTCAGAGGAGCTCTCCCCCAGCCTCAGCCAGCTGGAGCGGCAGGTATGCACCTGGCTGGCCCAGCGGCTGGGCATGCCCGCTGGCAGTGGCGGGGTAGCCGCCAGCGGCGGCACTCTGTCCAACCTGATGGCCCTGGTGACCGCCCGGCGCACCGCTGGTTTGGCCTGCTGCCCAGATGCGGTGGTGTTGGCCAGCGCCGATGCCCACGTGTCGCTGAATAAGGCGATGGCGGTGATGGGTCTGCCGGCCACGGCCCTGCTGCCCATCCCGGTGGATGCTGGCGGCTGTCTGGATGTGGAGGCCCTGGCCGAGGCGCTGGCCCAGCAGCGGCGCCTTGGCATCCCGGTGATCGCCGTGGTGGCCACGGCCGGCACCACCGTGCGCGGGGCCGTGGATCCGCTGGCGGCCATGGCTGCACTTTGCAAGCAGCAGGGGGTGTGGCTGCACGTGGATGGGGCAATCGGAGCGGTGTTTGGTTTGATTGCCGGCCATCGCCAGCGGGTGGCGGGCATCGAACTGGCCGATTCGGTGACGATCAACCCCCAGAAGCTGCTGGGCATCACCAAGACCTCATCGCTGCTGCTGCTGGCCGAACCGCGGCAGCTGGGGGCAGCATTTGCTACCGGTTTGCCCTACATGGAACCGAGCTGGGGCGGCGGCCACGGCGGCGAGTGCGGCCTGCAGGGCAGCAGGCCAGGGGAGGTGCTCAAGCTGTGGCTGGGTCTGCGCCAACTGGGGCTGGAGGGCATTGAGCAGTTGTTGGATGGCGCCATCGCCCGCCGCCGCCAATTGCAGCAGCTGTTGGCGGGCAATGGGAAGCTGCTATTGCGCGGCGGCAGTTTGCACATGTTGCCCTTCACTCCCGCCAACGCCAACGCCGAGCAGGCCGAGCTATGGAGCCAGACCACCCGGCAGCGGTTGCTGGCGGAGGGCTTGATGCTCTCGCGGCCGCTCTATGCCGGCCGCCATCACCTCAAAGCGGTGCTGGGCAATCCCCACACCGGCCCCGATCATCTGGCGCAATTGGCGCAATTGGTGCAAGCATCCCTCTATGACTGAACCAGGAAAGTCCAACCCCCGGGGCCGTTGGGTGGCGATTGCCACCGGCGCTATTTCGATATTGATTGGTGTTGTTTATCTGGTGCTGATCACGGTGCTGGATAGTCGCGGTCCGCTGCTGCCTCCGCCGCCGGAGGCTTTCGGGGTGGCAGTTGTCTTGCCTTCGGCCCCTGGCGCTGCATCGGTTCGACAATTCGATTGAAGGCCGCCTCCAGGAAGCGCCGCAGGGCATCGTCGCGGCGGCTGAGGTCGTATTGCTCCTGCACCACCTCCTGCACGCCGCCGTCGCCCCAATTTTGGTTTTGCTCGAAGTAGCGCACCATGCTCAGCCCGGCGATGCGGGTGAGCCAGGCGGCGCCGACGGCCTGGATGGCGCGGCCCACCAGGGCCGCCGGCAGGCTCAGGGCCAGGGCGCTGCTCAGCAGGCCAACGCCGCCCTTCACCAGCCCCAGACCCGCCAGGCTGCGCCCCACCGAGAGGGCCAGTTCCTGGGCGTCCTCCCGGCTGAGCTGGACGCCGTGCACCTTGCCGATTTCCAGCACCATCTGGGCATTCACCGCCGCCGCGCCGAGCAGATCCACACCGGGTAGGGGTGTGAGGGCCACCACGCCAGCGCTGAGCCACATGGTGCGCTCCACCAGGGCCAGGGCGTCGCCGCGGCGCTGCTGGGCGAGCAGATCGCGGCTGGCTTGGCTCAAGCGGCGACATTGGAGCAACAGGTTGTCGGCGATCAATTCCTCGCCGTCGGCATGCAGCACGCTGGCGATGCGGCGCAGCAGGGCCTGCACCTCCGCTTCCGGCTGCAGGGGCCGGCCGCCCGGCATCGGGATGCTCTGGGGGGCCGAGGCGGCCGGAATCAGATCGGCGGGCGCCAGCCGACCGGCCGTGCGGCGCGCCAGCTGGGCCAGCAGCCGCTGCTCCTCCTGTTCGCCGCGCAGGTCGCACTTGTTGAGCACCAATATCAGCCGCTTACCGAGCCCGGCCAGGGCTTCCAACAGCTGCTGCTCGGAGGCCCGCAGGTCGCCGTCCACCACCAGCAGCAGCAGGTCGGCGCGGCTGGCCTGCTGCCGGGCCAGGCGCTCGCGGCGCTCGCCGCCATCGCCGGCCTCCAGGATGCCCGGGGTATCCACCAGCCAAACGGCGCGATCCAGCCCCCGCAGCCTGAGCCGATAGCGCTGGCTGCCTTGGGTGCTGCCCATGGTGGCGCCCACCTCGCCCACCAACTGGCGCAGCAGGGCCCGGATCAGGGAGGTTTTGCCCACCGAACCGCTGCCAAACACAACGATCTGCAGATCGCCCCGCTCCAGTTCGGCGGCCATCCGCTGCCTTTCCTGGCAGAGCAGCTGCCGTTCCAGCTGATCGCGCACCCGCTCCAGGGTTTGATCGATCGCCGCCAGATTTTCGGCGGCGGCCTGGCGGCGGCTGGAGGACTGGGGCGGCCGCCCTGGCGATTCGCCCCTGGGCCGGCGGCTGCCGGGAGCCTGGCGGCGCAGGCTGGCGGGTAACCAGGGTTGCAGCCAGGTGGGCAACAGCTGGGGTAGCCAGGGTCGCAGCAGCGGCCAGCCCAATTGCAGGCCACCGATCACCACCGCCAGCAGCAGCAGGGTCAACACCGGGCCCACCAGTTGGTAGGGCAGTAGGGCGCTGAGCTGCCAGCTGAGCTGGTTGAGCAGCTGCATCACCATCGCCAAGCCGATCAAGGCGAACAGGGCCAGGCCCGCCAGCAACCAGAGCCGGGTGGGCAGTTTCATGGGCTGGCGCCGGCAGAGTTCACGGGCCGGCTGGGGCAGAGCGGATGATGTCGCTCCAGAGGGCGGCGGCCATGGCGCTGCTGGCCAGGCTGGGACTGTTGTCGTCGTTGCCCAGCCAAATGCCCAGCACCCAGTGGCGGCGGGGTTCGTAGCCGATGAACAGCAGGTCGCGGCCGTTGTTGGTGGTGCCGGTTTTGCCGCCCTCCTCGCCGCCCAGATAGGCGGCCTGGCCGGTGCCATTGCGCACTACGCCCCGCAGCAACTGCTGCATCGATTTGGCGGTGGCCTCACTGATTACCCGCCGGCCGGGGTTGGCATTCAGATGGCTGGCGGCGGCCCGCTGGCGGCAGCTGGCGGGGTCGAGGCCTTTGCAGGATTCGGCATCGGTGAGTTGGCGGATGCTGCTGGGGGCGTGCCAGACGCCGTTATTGGCCACTGCTGCATAGGCGCCGGTGAGCTCCAGCAGGGTCACCTCGCTCTGGCCCAGCGCCAGCCCTGGCACCGCCGCCAGGGGGGAGCTGATGCCCAGATCCCTGGCCTTGCGCACCACGCTCTCCAGACCCACCCGCCGGGCCAGGCGCAGGGCGGCGGTGTTGCTGCTCTGGGCAAAGGCGCTGCTGAGGCTGAGGCTGCCACCGCAATTGCTGCTGTACTGCTGGCCGCCCCAGCCCAGGGGGGCGCAGCTCACGGTGTCTGATGGCCGCAGCCCCCGCTCCAGGGCCGTCAAATAGGTGAATAGTTTGAAGGTGCTGCCGGGTTGACGCAGGGCTATCGAGGCGCGGTTGAACTGGCTCTGGCGGTAGTCGCGACCACCGGCGATCGCCAGGATGCCGCCGGTGCGCGAATCGAGCACCACCGCCGCCCCCTCGCTCAGCTTCAGGCCAGCACTGCTGGCGAGCCGCTGGCGCAACTGGCGCTCCACTGTTTCCTGGAGGCCGCGGTTGAGCTGGGTGTCGATCAAGAAGTTGCCCTCCATGGCCACCTCACGGCCCACCAGCCGTTCCAGATCGCGACGCACCTGATCGCTATAGAAAGGGGCGCTGCTGCGCTGTTGGCTGGCCTTGCAGGCCTGGGGGGAGAGTTGGATCGGGCTGCGGCGGGCGGCGCGGCCGCGGTCGGCGCTGATCTTGCCGTTGTCCACCATCTTGTTGAGCACGCGGTTGCGGGCCTCCAGGGCCGCCGCTGAATCGAAGCAGGGGTCGTAGCCGTTGGGGGAGGGCAGCAGCCCCACCAGCAGGGCCGCTTCTGGCAGATCCAGCTGGCTGGCGGATTTGCCGTAGTAGTGGCGGGAGGCATCCTCAAAACCCCAGCCCGAGCCGAGATAAACGCGGTTCAGGTAGCTGAGCAGCAGGTCGCGCTTGCTGAAACGAGCTTCCAATTGCAGCGCCACCAGCAATTCGCGCCACTTGCGCTCCAGGGTTTCCCCCTGGCCCACCTCCTCTGGATAGAGGCTGCGGGCCAGCTGTTGGGTGAGGGTGCTGCCGCCCTCCAATACCCGGCCTCCCACCAGGTTGGTGAGCAGGGCGCGGCCGGTGCCCACCGGATCCACGCCTGGATGCCACCAGAAGCGGCTGTCTTCGCTGGAGAGCAGCGCATCGATCAGCACCGCCGGGTAGTGGTTGAGGGAGCCGGGTTCGCGATGGTCGAGGGCATCGGCGGAATTGATTGGTTTGCCCTGGCGATCGAATAGCACCAGCGGGCCCCGCACCGAGGCCAGGCTGCCGCGAATCGGCGACTGCAGCAGCGATAGGCCAAGCAGCAGCACGCCGCCAGCGGCCCCGGCCGCCATGGCCAGGCTGGCGGCGCGGGCCAGCCGCCGCGATTGCGGTTGGGGCCGGCGCCGAAACTCCAGTTCCGGCATGCCGCCCTGCTGATTTGGGCCCAGCCGCACCCGATCGCCATCGGCCAGCAGCAGTTCCCGCAGCCGCCGGCCCTGCCACCACAGACCATTGGTGGAGCCGCTGTCGCTGAGCAGCCAGTGCTGGCCGCGCTGCTCCAACAGGGCATGCTGGCGGCTGACGGCCTGGTGGTCGATGGGGATTTCGCAGTCGGCCTGGCGGCCGAGGCGATAGACGCCGCCATGCAGGGCGATGCTGCGGCTGGGTTGGCCGGGCTGGTGCAACAGCAACTGGGCTTGACCCGGCTCGCTGAAATCGCGCCATAGCCGCCGCAAGCGCTGGCGCCAGGGGTCAAGGGCGGCGATTGCCATGGCCGGCCGATAGGTCGATAGCTAAGTCGATAGCGAAGCAGAGCACCGCCAAATTGATCGCCACATCGGCCAGGTTGAACACTGGAAAGTTGATCGGCACCAGGGCGAGAAAATCCACCACGGCGCCGCTGGTCCAGCGATCGATGCCATTGCCCATGGCGCCCCCCAACAGGAACCCCACCGCCAGACCGCGGTAGAGGGGCTGTGGCGCCGACTGGCGCTGGATCCAGCCGATGGTTACCAGCACCACCAGCAAACTCACCAGCCCCAGCCCCGCAGCGGAATTGGTGAACAGGCTGAAGGCGGCGCCGGTGTTTGTGGTGAGGTGCAGATCGAGCAGCCCCGGCAACAGCTGGCGCGGGCCGCCCGCCAACGCCTGGCGGGCCCAGGCCTTGCTGAGTTGATCCAAAACCACCACCGCTGCGGCGAGGCCATAGATCAGCGAGCGCAGGTTGAGCTGGTCGCTGGGATTGGGGGGGGAGCGCTTCACGATTCGATCAGCAGCAAACGGCGTAAACCCAGGGCCAGCACTGCCACGGCGCAACAGAGCAGCAGTTGGGGCAGCAGGGGAGCCAGGGAATAGTGGAATAACAGGCCGCCCAGATTGCCTTCCCAGCGACCGGCCAGGGAGCCCAGCAACAGGTTGGCGATGCCGCACAGCTGCAACACCAGCAAACCGATGGCGGCGGTGGCGGCCAGGGTGAGCAGGTCGTTCATGCCCTCTTGGCGGGCCAGTTTGCCGGTGAGCCAGGCGGCCGGCAGGAAGCCCGCCAGGTAGCCAAAACTGGGGTCTAGCAGGTAGGCAGCCCCACCGCCGCCTTGAAACACCGGCAGTTGAAACAAACCCAGGCTGAGGTAGGCCACGGCGGCCAGCATGGCGCTGCGGGGCCCGCAGACCAGGGCGGTGAGCAGCAGACCCGGCACCTGCAGGTTGATCGGCAAGCTGATCACCCGCAGGCCATGGCCTGCGCCGGCCATGGGGAATCCGGCCTGCACCAGGCTGCCCGCCAGGATCAACAGCAGGCCGGCGATGGCGCCGCTTGAGGTGGCAAGGGCCCGCAAAGGCACCGGGGATCGCTGCTGAACAGTCTGCGCTGTTCCGGTGCCAGCTGCGGCCCAGGGCTGAGATGATGAACAGCATGGATCCCAGCTGATCAAAATTTTCTGGCGCAGCTAGCAGCCCGCTTATGGATCCCAGCCCATCAAATCTAAGTTCCGCGGCTACCAGCCCTCTTATGGATTCCAGCCAAGATGAACTCAACCCAGCGGCTAGCGGCGCCCCGGAGGCCAGCCCGGTGGAGGCCAGCCCGCTGGAGGCCAGCCCGCTTGAGGCCAGCCCGCTTGAGGCCAGTGACGCCGATGTCGACTCCGCGCATAACAGCAGCTCGCCCACCAGCGGCTTGAGCGGCAGCGGCTCAGATATCAGTGCATCTGATTTCAGTTCATCTGATACCAGTGCGTCAGATTTCAGTTCATCAGATTTCAGTTATTCAGCCGCCAACTCTTCGGATTCTTCAGGCTTTAACTCCTTAGAACCTTCTGCCGATTTCCCTCTGGTGGGTGCTGCCGTGCGCCTGCGCCAACGCCTCCCCTACTTGAAAACCGCTGATCCGATGCCGATGCTGCGGCCCCCGGATCTAATCGATGCCCAGGAGGTGGGCCAAGTGGTGGCTATCAAGCCTCTGCAGCAGAGGGCGGTGCGGTTCCGTCGCGGCACCTTCCTGCTGGCTGCCGCCAATCTGGAACTGGCTGGATCAGCAGAGAGCTAGGCAATGGAGTTAGAAGTGAGTGCCCTATTGCCCGCCGGCCCAATTGATACAGCTGCCGCCCTGGCGCTCTTCGATCGATTGCCAGCGGTGGATACGTCCCAGCTGCTCGGCAGCTGGCGGGGCAGCAGCTTGGCCAGCGGCCATCCCTTTGATGGGCTACTGGAAAACTGCCATTGGCATGGCAAGCGTTTTGAAAGCGACGACCAGGTGCACCCGCTGGTGTTTCGCCGCCGCAATGGCGACTTAATCAGCCTGGAGCCGCGGCTGCTCACGCCCGGCCTCAACTGGCTGCTTAGCCAGCCGTTTTTGGCGAAGCCCCTGGGAAACCCGCTGGTGGGCCGCCTGTTTCAACTGCTGATGCCGCTGCTGGCCACCCGCCATTCCCGGGCCCGGCTCAGAATTACGCGTCACCGGGGCCAAGAAAGCGCCGCAATGATCTACGACCACGCGCCAATCGTGGACTGCTTTCGACGCCTCGATGCCAATACTTTGCTGGGGGTGATGGACCTCAAGGGCATGCAGCAACCTTTTTTCTTTGTGTTGTGCCGGGAAGGGGGTGATTCGTAGGTAGGTAATTTGAGGGCGGGGCGGTTGGTGAATGCTAGATCATTAACAATGGCATTTCCCCTGGTATTCATGGGCAGCTCGATAAATGCCAAACACCACTGGTTTAGCGATCCGAAAAGCATGGCGGCTGCTTGGATTGATCCTGGGTTGAGGGGCCTGGATGAGCAATTCTTTGATATGCTTTTATTGCTCTATTTGCTTATCTGCACACCTGATCATGCTGTTCGAAGGATCAGGAGGCAATTAGGGCCAGGTGACCTGAGGGGCTTTTAATTGACATGAATTGCGGTCCTTGCATCACTATGTCATTTTCGGGTAAATCAATTGCCATGCAAAGAGTGGCATATCTAGCCGAACACCCAAATCCTCGGCAATGCTTGCTTGCCAGGACCGGCTGTTTTCTCGGCCCGCACAGCAGACCGTAGTACCGGCTACAAGTGGATAACGGGTCCGATAACCACTGTTCGTCGTGAACACATATTGCCGAAATCGCTTGCAGTTGCTAGGGTTGGCTTCATTGCTTGGAAGTGGTTCACGGAAGGCACCAAGAGCGTTGCCGTGGTTCTCGGAAACCACCCATGTAGCGTTCGATGGATTAAAAGAAAGATCTCTATAAACAGACCTGCGTGATCTTTAAACTCTTTTTTGAGAATGGCAACATGCTTTGATGTGCGGCTTTCGTTGCTTGAATAGACCACAGTCTTTATATTCTATTAACACAGTTCTTGCGCAAGAAACCGTCTCCATATAGAATTAAACTGCATCGCAGCATGAAAGAAGTGATTATTTAAGTTATACAGCCACAGCTCAAGAACCATTTACATTAAATTACTTGTCTTTTTTGATCTCTAATCAAAAGTGCAACTGTTTCTGCATTCCATTGTGAGCGATCAATCTCCTTGTTAAGATCAGCAACGAGCTTTCCAGAGTTAAGAATTAGGATACGACTAGCATCCCGTAAAGCGATATCTATGTTATGGCTCACAATAAGCACACAGGCAGGTGAATTCAGGGCATACTCATTAGCAAGATGGCGAAGAAGATGAGAGGTCTGGATATCAGCAGCTGAATAGTACTCATCAAGAAATAGTATCTTTCTATTCTGAATCGCAACTGCAAGAAATGCCAGCGTTTGTCGTTGGCCGCCTGATAGGTTATGGCAAGGTTGCTCAAGTTTATTAAAGAGAACTTTATGCTTTCGGAGAGCATTCGCCACAATCGATTGAGAAGACTTTCCCGGAAATAGCCTTTCAAGTACATTCCCCCGGCCTAAGCGTAGCAAAAGATTCTCTTTCACCGTTAGATCTAATGCAAGGCTGTCCTCAGCCTTTTGCCTTACAATTGCACAAGGGGATCTATGAGCATGCCACAAATGGCTTCCAATTCCAAGCTCTACTGAACCAGCCGACGGCATGATTTCTCCAGCCATTAACTTCAAAAAAATACTTTTACCACTGCCATTATGTCCCATGAGATAAGTTACTCTGCCCAGTTCAAAACACAAAGGAGGTATCTCAATTGTAAATCCAGGCTCATTCCCCACCCCCTTGAACTCTTTGTATACTCCCCGTACAGTTAATTCCATTTTAGGCCTTTAAGCAAGGTTGTATTTAAATTCCTAGCAAACAAGAATATTGTGATAAGCAATAGGGATGAAACAAGTCTAAAGGACTCAGCAGGAAGACCTAGTTCGAGAGTAAAGTAAATAGCAGCCTTATGCAGGATTGAAGCCAAAGAAATAGCAAGAAAAACGAGATATTGATCTCGCTTTTGACCTACAAACAGTAAACCAAGAATAACACCAACCAAGCCCGATATAGTAACGCCAATCCCCATGTTAATATCGGCAGAAAAGCTTCGTTGTGAAAAGAGTGCCCCAGCCACACCGACAAGCGAATTCGCAAGGGTTAAGCCAAAGAATGTATATGTAGTTTCAGATTCCCCTATATCATGCGCAAGAAGAGGATTCTCACCGATTGCTTTAAGTCTTAATCCCCAGACGCTGCTTGAAAAAATACCGATTACTAGACATACAATGCATAGAATTGCAGCAATCCATTGAAAAAGAATCAAACTTCCCATCATTCCAGAGATGTCGCCTACGAGCGTTAAGTTGGGATCAAGAAATTGGTTTGGCTTTCCCAATATCAACCAGTTAACTGAATAAAGACTTGAGCTAATTAGCAATCCAGAAACTACTGAAGGTATACCTATTATACGGGTAAGAAACCCTGTAGCCGCGCCGGCCATAGCACCAAAGAAACCTGAGCAAATCAATGCCAGAGGTGGTGAAATTCCAATATACACACACTTGACATATATGATTGCTCCTAGAACAAAGCTGCCATCCGGTGTAAGATCGGGGAATCTCAACCACTGAAACGAAATATACACACCAATTGCAAGTATAGAAAAAATTAGCCCCTCGTTAAGAATCAATAGGATTTTGAATAACATGATGAAGATGCTCCTTGATTTGATTAGTTAACAACAAATTTCTTGCCACTCAGATTGAGTTTATCCAAGTCCACGCCATAACGCTTCGCCAATCCTTTATTAATATCTATGCGCTGGTTGTCATTGGTTTTAATAGGAATAGAACCGGGATCAATGCCATTCAAGACCATTAATGCTAATGATGCCGATTCTCTACCTAGCTCGAAGAAATCCAAGGAAAGCGTAGCAAGCGCACCTTCTTTTATTGCATCTCGAACTGTAGCGATGTATGGGATTCCATATTCATTGGTTAAGCGACCAATAATTGGTAATGCAGAATGGACTGTATTGTCAGGGGGGATATAAATTACATCAACATTACCAATTAAAGACTGGATTGCTCTGGCCACATCACTCGAGTTAGCGACTGGCCGTTCGACAAGCTTTAATGATGGAGTTTGTTGTTCTAAGTAATTACGAATCATTGTAATCACAGATACAGAGTTAACCTCTCCTGGATTGTAAATAATCCCAATACGTTTGGCTTTTGGCATAAGCATCTGCAAAAGACTAAGTTGTTTATTTACAGGAAGCCTGTCAGAAGTCGCAACATAATTGCGACCGGAGCCACCCCATGAACTAGCTAATCCTGCCGAAACAGGGTCGGTTGCTGCTCCCTGAACAAGCAGAATTTTGGGGTCTCTTTTTTGAACAGCTTGAGCTGCAGGAGTTCCTAAAACATATACTAGATTGGGCTTTTGAGAAACTATTTTGTCCGCAATCTGATTAATCAGACCAGAATCTCCCTGTGCGTTAAAATTACTAATTTCAACAGCATGATTGCGATAGAAGTCAGAAGCCTTGAACTCCTGTAGAAATCCATTTCTCAGCTGTATTATTGGTTCGATTTCAACTATCGAGAATATACTAAGCTGAAAGGTGAAGTCAATATTTTTTTTTAAAATAAACTGTCCCCCTTGAGTAACAAAAAAGATTGTCGCTGAAAACGCAATAACAATCAAGGCGATTGATTTAGTCGATTTTTGCTGCATGATCATGTGATGATTTGTTGGGTAAAGCTAAAGGGTGTGTTACTTATTTTGTTGCATATTTTAAAACAATACGGTTAATGTGAAGATTTATCCTTTCTGCCAAATAAACATCTTCTTTACGATAAACAAGAAGATCAGCCTTTTTACCTTGGTCAAAGGGTTCAAAGCAATTGTCTTTTTCATTAAATATAGGCATTCCATATGTCATTATGGTATAAACAATATCATTAATCACGATTATATGCTGGGGCATCGCATCTGGCAAAAGTTCGAGAATAGTATAATTTGTAAAATTTTGTTGATTCGAGCTGTTCTTGAAGAGATCGAGCATTCTGTTTGCAGACTCTACACATTGACTTGGTACAGGATCAACTACAGTTGTGCCTTGCAACAGGTTGACATCTGTTGAACCATTTACTTGTTGTTGATAACATTCGTAAAGCGGAAAATAAAGATTTCGTTTATAAGTAACAGCAATCGCAATATCTGGGGAGGAATCGTATAGAAGACAATTCCTTAGAGCCTGCTCAAACATCTTAAATTAATCATAGTCTTTTCGAATGCAGGCACGATGATATCCAATATTTAAAGCCGGAAAGACTATAATTAACCGTTTAAGGCTAGCGGATTTTTCAATAAGATCTCGAGTTAAATACTTCAGAAGAATGTCAACATCGGTTATGGCCTGAGTGCGAACGTAAAAAGCTTCAATGGCAATTGTTGCAGCAAAAATACTTATATATATACTGAGTGCCACGGAAAAGCGAGAGGCCAAATCAGAAGTAGAAGGAAAGACCAGATATAATCCAAAGAGGAATAATGAGATGCCAGAAGCTATAGTTAACGCCGCACTTCCTTCTGTTAGAAAGAAATTAACTTGAGAGGCAACTCTTTCCTTTACTTATGGTTTGTGCTTGAGAATATACAATTCATAGTATAAAGTTATTGCCCCGATAAGCATACAAAAAACTGCGATTAAAAAATGTATATACCCAGCACTAACACCGAAGATTGCAAACTTGGCCTTGTTAAGGCTATAAAATTTAAACTTAAGAAACATACCATAAATAAAAAGCAATGCTGGCCAAAAAGCAATCAGAACTAGAAATTTAGAATTTTTATTTCGGGAAATAAATTTCATTGAAGGGATCTAGTTCTTAATGATTTGGTTCAAATCTATTGTCATAATTAAGGATTACCAATCAATGCCGCCGTAAAAAAGCCTCCACAAGCATTTCCCCAAGGACCATAACGTTGAAGCGTTTTGGCCCTAAGATTGACCTTAGAGGCATCATCCAAGAAATGGCTGGGACTTTCCTTGAAATCTCCGCCATCATCAGCACTGTTTAAATATTCATTTGTCCAAAAGATAGTTTCCATTTTCACAAGATTATAAACTTTTCGTCGAAGTGCCTCTTGAATAACATAGCTATACCATTTATCGCAATGCAAGAGCCTCTGATCATTGTCCGCATACTCCAACAATGCTTCGTCAGCCACTATTACACAGTTCGACATTTCAGATAGATTCTTGAGAAATATATGTCTTTGCAACTTAGGTATATGATGGTAGACGCCACGACAGACAACGGCATCAAACTTCATATTCATTGGACCATTTAATAAATCATGGTGAATAAATCGAATATCTGATAATTCAGGATGGCTTCGAAAAAAACTTTCGTATGATTTATCACAATCACAGGCCTCTACGTTCAACCCCGGTATCCCTTGCAACAGTCGGGAAACCTGGCCAGTCCCAGTACCTGCATCGAGCACTCGCTTTCCAGAGCATGAAGTTCCCAAGTGTTGAAGCAATGTATATAATATTGATGAGTTGCACGCATCAATGAATGGGTGAGAGGCTATAGTTTCGTCGTATTCATAAAGGTCTATCTCATGGGTCTTGTAGTAAGACAAATCAGGTAACTCTTCGATCTGACTTATTAAGTTGCGCAAGACCATTCAAGGCATACTGAAAACTTTAATCATTATGGCACGTGATCGGCGCTTCTGTTGGCTTGTGTCATCTTTTTAAAACATATATCCATGGTCTCATTTCTGGCTGGAATGAGATATTTCATTTGTAAGAAGTGCATCAATGGAATAATCTTGAAAAAGAGAAATTCAAGACAGGGGAGTAGCCGACAATTTATGGCAGAAGAATCTTTCAGGTGCATTTTTCTTGGGACAAAAGCTCGCCTTGGGCGCTGTTCTGAGCTTGCGCAGTTAATAAATATTTATAAAAAAGGTTGGGGAATACCAAAGAAATTTGAATCAAGCCATTATTTGCTTTGCCCTCTGATAGGAAGCAAACCATCGAACAAGCCCCTCGAGTGGGCAGGCCACCATTTACTCTCTGCTCCACCACCTCAATCTCCCTGCCTGCCACTCAGGGGCAGCGTAAGCTCACTAGTAAGGTCCCGCACTAAGCGGGCAACTCGGATCTATGGCAGAGCTGCCTGCTTCCGAGTACACTTCTGAGCAGGATGGACCTGCTAGACCTGCTCAAGCGCCCTGAAGGCAAGACGCTGGAGTTCAAGCGTGATCTTTCTTCGCCGGATGGGGCGTTGAAAACGATCGTGGCCTTCGCCAACACTGCCGGCGGCACCCTGCTGATCGGGGTGGAGGATCGCAGCCGCAACGTGCGCGGCGTGGCCGACCCGCTGGATGAGGAGGAGCGGCTCGCCAACCTCATCAGCGACCGGATCAGCCCTCGGTTCTTGCCGGAGATCGAGATCCTGCCCTGGCGGCAGACGCAGGTGCTGGCCCTGCAGGTGTACCCCAGCCCGAGCCGCCCCCATCACCTGATTCGCGAGGGCCCTGCCGCAGGCGTGTATGTGCGGGTGGGTTCCACCAATCGCCGCGCCGATGCCGAGCTGATTGAGGAGCTGCGCCGTTTCTCCCGGGGGGAGGGTTTCGACGAGCAGCCCTTGCCGGGGCTCGGCTCGGAAGACCTCGACTTCCGAGCGGCTTCCGAGTCGTTTGCACCTTTGCGTGCACTCCACCACCGCGATCTGGAGACCCTGCGGCTCGTGAGCGGCCACCAGGGGAAGACGGTGCCGACCGTGGGCGGCATGATCCTCTTCGGCCATGACCGTGCGCGGCACTTTCCCGATGCCTGGATTCAGGCCGGCCGCTTCGCCGGCAGCGATAAGAGCCGCATCCTGGATCGGATCGAGATCCACTCCTTCCCCGTGCAGGCCGTGGAGGAAGCGATTGCCTTCGTGCAGAAGCATTCCTGGCATGGCGCCACCATCGGTGCGGTGCGCCGCTCCGACCGCTGGAGTCTGCCGCCCGAGGCCGTGCGCGAGGCCCTGATCAATGCGGTGGTTCACACCGACTATTCCCAGCGGGGAGCACCAATCCGGCTGTCGATCTTCGATGACCGGCTGGAGATCGAAAATCCCGGCCTGCTGCCCTTCGGACTCACTGTGGAGGATCTGCCCCATGGGGTGTCCAAGCTGCGCAACCGCGTGATCGGCCGCGTCTTCCAGGCGCTGGGCCTGATCGAGCAGTGGGGCAGCGGCATCCAGAGGATGACGGCCGTCTGCCGAGACGCCGGCCTGCCGCCGCCGATCTTTGAGGAGATCGCCACCCGTTTTCGCGTCACCATTCCCACCGTCCCCGTGGGACCAACGGTGGTCGACGCCACCGAGCAGGCGATCCTCTCCTGCCTGATAGAAGGCCAGGGGTTGGCCACCCGTGAGATTGCCGCCATCATCGGCCTGTCGGCCCGGGCCACGCGCACGCGGCTGGCCCGTCTGATCGATCGCGGGCTGGTGCGCGAAATTGGCACCAGCGCCAAGG
>JBILLQ010000024.1:0-41163 GCA_044375975.1 Prochlorococcaceae cyanobacterium | reverse complement strand
GCGATGACACGATCAGCGCCGAAGCAGGCGATGGCAACCGCCTCAGCGGTATGAGCGGCGACGACGACTTCATCATCGGCAGCGCCGCAAACCGTGCCCTGGGCGGCGCTGGCAATGATATCTTCACCATCCTCGAAACTGCTGGCACTAACTATCTTAATGGTGGCGCTGGTGCCGACCAGTTCTGGCTGATTGATGCACCTGGCGATAAGCCTGCCGCCAAGCAGTACGTGATGGACTTCAGCGCTGGAGAAGACAAGGTGGGCCTGCGTGGCTTCACCTTTGGCGACCTCAGCTTCGGCCAGGTGGGAGCCGACACCCTGTTGAGTGTTTCTGGAACGGCCATTGGTCATTTCTGCAACCTCAGTGTCTCCACCCTAAATAATCAGGCCAACTTCTTGTTTGGCTGATATAACGCTGATGCCGGCCTCCCCTTGCGATGGGAGATCGGCATCTTCAACTTTGATCTCACAGGTTGAGATCTGAATTTAATTCCCAATTTCTCACGTTTATTCAGTCGATCCATGGCAGCTTCTCCAGTCAGTTTCGTCCATGGCGTGGCCTCTGGTGACCCCTACGCCGATTCTGTGATCCTATGGACCCGGATCACGCCACCCCAGGGGACAGCTGGGGGGATTGACGTGAGTTGGGAAATATCGCGTAGCGCCAGCTTTGAGACCGGTTCGATCGTTGATAGTGGCCTGTTTAGCACCAGCGCTGGCCGTGATTGGACGGTGAAGGTGGAGGCCGATGGCCTCAGCGCCGACACCCCCTATTTCTATCGCTTCCGCTCTGGCGCAGCGGTGTCGATGGTGGGGCAAACCAAGACGCTGCCGGTGGGTGGTGATCCGGTGCGGTTGGCGGTATTTTCTTGCGCCAATTTCCCAGCCGCAGATACTTTTGCCGCTTACGGCCGGGCCGCCGCCATCAATGCTGTTAACCCCTACGACGCTCTGGTTCATTTAGGTGATTATATCTATGAATACGGCCCTGGCGGTTATGGGGAGGCGGAGAATGCCGCCGGCAGCCGTGGTTTCTTGCCAAACCGGGAGATCGTTAGCCTCGACGACTACCGCCAGCGCTATGCCCAATACCACACCGATGCCAATCTCCAGGCAGTGCGCGCCGCTGCGCCGCTGATCGCCATCTGGGACGACCACGAAACCGCCAACGACAGCTGGGACGGTGGTGCCCAGAATCACCAGAGCGCCACTGAAGGCGACTGGCTGGTGCGCCGCGACGCCGCCTTGAAGGCTTACTACGAATGGCTGCCGATTCGCGAACCAGAGCTGCGCCAGGCCAGTGATGGCGCCACCGCCTCTTCGCCCCTCACCCAGGGCTACCGCTCCTTCAACTTCGGCGATGTGCTGGCTCTGCACATCCTTGAAACCAGGCTTACCGCTCGCGATCAGCAGCTGAGCTATCCCAATGCGGCTGCGGTGCAGGCCCGCATCGGCGCCATCCTCGCCGACCCAACCCAGATAGGGGCCTACGCAGGTCGGCTCGGTCGCACTCCCCCTGCGGATGCCGCCGCCATCCCGGACTTTGCAGCCGCCCTGGCTCCCCTTGTCACCCAGGAGCTTGTGTTTGCCACCGTTCAACAGGCCTGGACGGATCAGAATCGTGATCTGATCGGCGACACCCAGATGGCCTGGCTGCAGCAGCAGTTGGCCAGCTCCACCGCCCCTTGGCAGGTGCTCGGCCAACAGGTGTTGATGCAGTCGATGGCTCTACCTGCCGAACTTTTACTAAATGCAGGCAGTCCCTCCCTGCTCGACAAGTACGCCGCGCCGCTGCAGAAACTTGCCACCGGCACCCCCTTCGCCGATCTCACGGCTGCGGAAAAGGCCCTGTTCGACGAAGCCGGCAAGATCCCCTACAACCTCGATGCCTGGGATGGCTATGGGGTTGAGCGGGAGACGATCCTGCAAAGCGCCCTGGCTGCGGGCAAGCGGCTGATCAGCCTTGCCGGCGACACCCATAACGCCTGGGCTGGCCTGCTGGACACGATGGGCGCCGGCCAGCAGCCGGCTGGCACGGTGGCGGGGGTGGAATTCGCCACCCCTGGCGTCACTTCTCCAGGACTGGAGAAGTATCTGCCGGGAGGCGATGCCTATATCCGCTCCCGCTATCCAGCCGTTGACGGCTTGGATGGCCTGTTCACGGGCTACATCAACGGCCTTAAGTATGCCGATGTGAACCGCCGCGGTTTTCTCGATCTCAGCGTCACCGCAGACCAGGCCAGTGGCAGTTTCCAGTTCCTCAACGGGGTGGATCCCCTGTCTGGAGTGCCGCGCTGGAGCAGTGAAACCGTGGTTGCCAGCCGCAACCTCAGCCTGAGTGTCAATCCGGAAGCCACGCCGGAGATCAGCTGGCAATCGGGCTGGCGGGAGCTGGATTTGGTGATCGGCATGGCCCTAGATGGAGCCGGTAGTTCTACCCTCCTCGACCCTTCCGCCTATGCCAGCCTGCCCAGAGACGGCATTCAACTGGCGGATCTGACGGTGCTGGGCTCTGCCGCTGCCGACCGCATCCTCGCCGGTGTGGGCTCCACCGTGGATGCAGGCCCCGGCGGTGACGAGCTGTTCAACTCCGACAGCCTGGGAGGTAACCGGTTAGTGGGTGGAATCGGCTCGGATAGCTTCTTCCTGCGGCCCGTAAACGATGTGGTGATCGGCGGGCGTCTGCTCGCCGACTCCGCCTCCCTCGGCCTGCCGGCGGTGATCGCCCTGGGGGACCTTGAGCTGGATAATTTCTTGATTGACAGCTCTGATCCGCCTAGTCTGGAGCCACTGCGGATCCTCGATTACGAGCCAGGGATTGATAAGTTGATGCTTGATGGGGTGGCCCCACAGGGTAACTGGCTGTCGATTCGAAAGCAGCTACAGGATCTCAACATAGCGATCAACGCCGTCCCCCAGCTCAGCCTTTCTACCATTGCGATATCGCTCAATAGCGGCACAGAGACAACTAAGGATTTGGCTCCTTATTGCACAGATGCTGATGCAGATAATTTGCAATTGGTGAAACTGGCTGGGCCTGAGTGGATCACCGTTGCTGGCACTGTCCTTCAGGCAACTGTACCTGCCGGGCTAACGGAAGAGCAGTTGGCTGCGACCAATTTACAGCTTGGTTTTAGTGATGGAAAAGCCATCGCCAGCTTAACAGCAATTCTCACCCTAAATGCCCCTCCGAGTAAGCTAGAGCTAGCTAATGCCACCAGCTCCCTTGCGGAAAACAGCAGCACTTCTGCACGCATCAAGGTGGCGGAAATCGTCGTGACCGACGATGCACTAGGCACTGAAACCATCGTACTTTCCGGTGCTGATGCAAGTAGCTTTGAGCTATATGGCAATAGCCTCTATCTCAAGGCCGGCACGGTGCTCAACTACGAGGCCAAGTCTGCCTACGCCGTCAGTGTTTCAGCCAGCGATTCTAGCCTGCCCGGCAGTATCCCCGTATCGGCTAGCCTCAACCTCTCGGTTACGGATGTAAACGAGGCGCCCACCGCCCTGGCCTTCGCTAACGCCACCAGCTCCCTTGCGGAAAACAGCAGCACTTCTGCACGCATCAAGGTGGCGGAAATCGTCGTGACCGACGATGCGCTAGGCACTGAAACCATCGTACTTTCCGGTGCTGATGCAAGTAGCTTTGAGCTAGATGGCAACAACCTCTATCTCAAGGCCGGCACTGTGCTCAACTACGAGGCCAAGTCTGCATACGCCGTCAGTGTTTCCGCCAGCGATTCTAGCCTTCCCGGCAGTATCCCCGCCTCGGCTAACTTCAACCTCTCGGTTACAGATGTAAACGAGGCGCCCACCGCCCTGGCCTTCGCTAACGCCACCAGCTCCCTTGCGGAAAACAGCAGCACTTCTGCACGCATTAAGGTGGCAGATATCGTGATCACCGACGATGAGCTAGGCATTGAAACCGTCGTACTTTCCGGTACTGATGCAGGCAGCTTTGAACTAGATGGCAATAGCCTTTATCTCAAGGGCGGCACGGTGCTCAACTACGAGGCCAAGTCTGCCTTTGCCGTCAGCGTTTCCGCCAGCGATTCCAGCCTCTCTGGCAGTACCCCAGTATCGGCTACCTTTAACCTCTCAGTTACGGATGTAAACGAGGTACCAGGAACCACCGTTGAGACGGTAGACGTACCCATTAAGCTGCCTTCTGGTGAAACAAAGCAGTTACCTGTAACTATCAGCGGCGCTTCGTTGTCCTCGGATTCCGAGCTGGCTATTGTCCCTGTGTCGGGAATAAATCAGGAAAGTCGTGATGAATTCCTGGTCGGGGTAACTACTAATACAACTGCTATTGACTTTGCTGTCGATCTTCCCAGTGAGCAGAATCGTGTTTCTCTTACTGCTTCGCTGGAGCTAGTGGCTGCGGATCTCCTGGAAAAACTTAGCGATGAATCTGGCCGTAGAGAAAATAGAGTGCTTATCTATTACTCTTTGGATCCCCTCACGGGTGATATTTCTCCGCTTACCTATGATCCTATCGCCGGCGCCGGTGCTCGCTTTTTCGACACCAACAGTGATGGAATAGCTGATTTATTCTCTCTCAATTTGATTGATGGAGGTTACGGTGACAAGGATGGAGAGAGGAACGGCAAAATTGTGGACCCATCCTTTGCGGGTTATGTAGATTTTACCAAGCTCGGCATCAGCCGCAGTAGCCCAGGTTCCGACATTCTTACCATCTCTGATCCGGGGAATACAGTCCCTGCCGCCGTCAGTCTGCGGGCCAACCTAAGCGGCCGCCCCAGCTCCTCCAATCAGATTGGTTACGTGGTGCTCACCCCAGGTGAGTTACCTGGTTCCGCAAATCTATTGAACGATCTCACCTGGTTGCGTGGCCGAGCCAAGACCCTCTTCTCGAGCCTGGAGAGCACCGATGTTACCCTTCCCGCCAACACCCGTTTCGAGCGCGACATCCTGTTGATCAACGGCCAGAGCCTGAGGTTCTTCGAAGTTCAAGATGCCAGCCTCGATCAACTCACCAGCCTCAGCGACAGTCGCTTCCGCTATCTCAATCAGGCTGATCTCGGCAACACTCAGGCCTCCTTCTCCTCCAGCAGCGGCGTTCGTTTCTCCCTGGGCATTCTACCCGGTGATCCCGGACTCAACGCCTTGATTGGCCAGGCCCAGTCGCAAGCACCGGTGCTAGACCTCAGTGCCCTGACAGCTTCCCAGCGCCTTCAAGGTACGGTTGCCCTGGCAAGGGAAGCCAACTTCAATTCCGTGGCTGGCTTCTACCGCTCGCTGGATGCGCAGGGAACAATTGTGGCTGCCGATGGCGTGACCCGCCTGCGGCCTGGGGATGTGGGTTATGGGGCAGCGGCCCTGCGCTCCGACAACCTCGTGAACCAACTCGGCAATCTCAGCGTGGCTGATGATCAGACCAGCAGCCGCAGCTTTGCGGACGTGACCGGCGGCACCTTCCTGGCGCCCTACGTACTGGTGAATGGCAACACCTTCTTCGCCTACAGCGATGCCAACAGCGACCGCATCAGCCATTTCCGCTCCCTGGGCAATAATCTTTTCGGCTTAGAAGATATTTACGGTGGTGGCGACCTGGACTACGACGACCTGGTTATTGGCTTTAATTTTACGTCGATTATTTAATATATTGGCCCACGGATTGATGCGAAAAAGTGCTGGAGACCTTGTCGGTTCAAGTTCGTTCGGATCATCAAGGTGTACGACATATAATCTGCTCGACATACAAACTTCCCGACCTTAACGACCAGAATGCCCCTGGAGATCACCGCCGCCCGCAAGCTGACTCAGCCTCCCGGGCCGGAGGGCGCAATCAAGCCCACCAGGCTGCTCTTTAGCTCGGCGGTGAGGGCAGCCACTCCCGCGCGGCGATCGGCGCGGTATGAGGCCAGGCGCACACCGGTAATGGGCAGGGGTTCGCCGATGCGCACCACCGCCCGGCTGGGGCCGAGGCGCGGCCGTCTAGCCGGATTGGTGCCCTTGATGCGAGCCATGGTGTCCCAGAGGATTAGAAGGGTGTCGGCAAATCGCTCCTGGCTGGGATTGTCTTTCACGTAGCGGCCGCTTACCGCCACGAAGGATTCCACCAGGCGCATGTGCCACAGCTGCCGCTCGGTTTCCTCCGCCCAGCGGTCGGCCAGGCCCCGATCTAGGGCGCTGGCTCCGGCTGGGTTGTTAGTACCAGGTTGGTTGCCAACTCCAGAATGGTTGCCAGATGCGGGGTAGCGGCGATCCCAGCCCGCCTGCTCCAGCCTTAGGCAGCGCTCGCCCACACCGCCGTGCGCCTTCACGCCAAGGGAATGCTCCACCAGGGCCAAGACCGCCTCCATCAGCAGGTTCAAACGCTCGCCAAGCTGGTCGTTGGCATCAGGCTGCGGTTTGGACAGCGATTCGAGCGGCTGTGCGGGCACCTGTGCGGATAGTTGTGCGGGCACCTGTTCAGTGGCGGACTTAGGCAGGCGGGCGGCGGCGTTCTTCCCCAGCGGCAGGTGATAGGCCTCCCGGTAGAAGCCTTCCATCCGGCTGAGGATTAGTTCGGCGAGCCTGAATAGGCGCCCGTAGAGCCGTTCGGGATCGAGTGAATGATCGGCGCTGGCCGGCAGCCCCCCGTCCGCCTCCAACTGGCTGAGCAGGGCTTCGATGGCGGGCCAAACCGGCTGGGTGAATCTGTACTGCAAGCCGATTGGCAGCACCTCGGTGGCCTCGGTGCGGCCGGCCCGCTCTAGGTCGTCAGCGGTCCAGAGGGCCAACTGGGCTACGCCTGGCTCCAGCGGACTGATCGCTTCGTTGTGGCCGTTGGTGGCCCCCTCCGGCGCCACCGCAAAGGGGTGGGCACCAGCCAGCAGCAGGGCGCGGGCGGTGCGCAGGGCGGGCAGGTCGAGTTTGCTGCGCTGGATCGAGCAGCCGCCGAGCCGGGACAGCAGCCAGCCCATCCAGGCGCCAGCCCAGAGGGGAATGCCGCGGTCGAACAGGAACTGGGCGTGGGGGCGAGGGCGGAAGCGGCGACGCCCACGGCTGGAGTTGTGGCCGCTTGTGGGCCGGCCGCTGCGGGCCAGTTCGCCCCAGAGCAGCTGGGCCATTACAGCCGGATCATCCAGGCTGGGGTGGCGGAAGGCCAGCAGCAGCCGGCTCTGACCTGTCTGAAACCGCTCCATGGCCAACTGCAGCCGCTCGATTCCCTCCACCTGGATCCTTTGGAGGCCACCGCTGCGCAGCCATAGGGGCAGCAGCAGCCGGGCGCCTAACAACACCCGCCGGTCGAGTCGGGGCGGGATGAACTCCAGGGGGGCGGCGTTAGGCATGGGCGGTGGCTAAGGGGGCGTGATCGACGTCAACGACAGGGGAGCCAACCATTATCCACTATTATTAAGCACTATCCACCACTATCGGGCAAGCTGGCTGTTAACCGTTGCTCTTATCTGCAGTGAGGATCATTGGCGACTGCCGGCTCCTATCTTTCATGCTTGGGTTCTAGGCGCCGTGGAGCTAGAGTTGCGCAATTGGTCGACCTAAGTAATTAGTCGACCTCAGTAATTAGTCGACTCCAGTGATTAGCTGTCGCTGGCGCGTCTGGTCGTCGGTGACTAATGTGAACTTGGTATGTTTGTTGCCTCGTTTGGGGAGGTCACTGGCAAGGGCGATCACGGCTAATTTGCTTATGGTTGCGCTGGCTTTTGGCTGTTGAGGTGATATAAAATTTGGTGTAGTGTCTCCTTGGCTTGTTATTGCAGGGCGTCATTTTCAGTTTTAATCCTTGTGCTTCCCGCGACGTGAGCTGAGTTGCAGTGGCTTTCTTGCTGCTGGGCTGAGGTTGCTGTACAGTAAATGTGTTAGGCCTTTTGCAGCCCAGCTGCTTTGCAAAGAGGTGATCAAGATTAACTTCTTTCGCGAAGTAACGTAAGCTCTTGACAGCCCGAACCACTTCATGTCGAGCCCTGATGCCGCAATTTCTCTCGGCTGATTTTGGCGAGAATATGGCACTTTCCCAGAGCCTTTTATGCCTTCTAAGCCACAGTGCCAGACAAAAATTGTGCCATACTTATGTGCTATACTTTTATGCCATGTGTTGGTAAAATAGTTTTCGAAAGATCCGGCGGCGTTCGCGGTTTGCCGCTGCTGAGCGGTGAGTGGTGCTATGGATAAGTCCTGTTGATTAACAGGACTTATGTTATTGAGCGATCTGCTAGATTAGCCGTCATTTTGCCACTCAGGGCTGGGTGAAAATGTGATCCTGCATCTGCGGACCAGCTAGAAGCTAATGCGATATATGTAATTAGCTTGTGGGACTTAAAGGCACCTTGATTAATCCCAAATCTTGCTGATCCCATGGCGCGAGAAATCTGTTGGCGACTTGCTTGCCCTTGATTCTCGGAAGCCGAACGACCAATTTGCGAAGTGTCTATAATACTAGATTCATGTACCAATAGTTCACGGTGAAGCTAGCTTAAGGTGGCGCCAGATAAAGGCGTCACTAGAAAAAGATAGCATGGTGTGAGCATGCTCCTGTGGGCAAGTAATGCCATGTGGATGCAGTGATACGAGAAGGATAAGCCCCGTAAATCTAGAGCGAACTCCCTCGCTACTGCCTGCTGTCCAGCAGTAAACACTTCATCCTAGCCAATCTTTTCAGGAAATTGGGCGGTGAATGCTTTGTGTGAAAAAACATGGCGATTTCCGTCGTGGAACGGAAGGTTTCTGCGGGTTGTTGGATAGCCTTGTCGAGTTGAATTTGCTCAATTACGCGATGAAGTCTTGCCCCGCTTTGGTTGCTGCCCTTGCCGTCACCGGCCTAGTTGCACTAAGTCCCTCTAATGCTCTAGCCCAGTCGGCCCCGGACTGTCCGGCGATCAAGGCCACCCTGTTGAAGCCGTCGGCCATCAGCGAAGCAGAGGTGCTTGCGGCGCAAAAAGGTTGGGGCGAAGCATTGGTGGCGATTTCCACCACCTATGATAAGAATGAAAAAGTTGGCAAATATGACCAGGCAGCGGCTAAAGAGCTGGCCGCTAAAGTAATTGACAGTGCCTATGGCTACAATATTGGACCGGTGCTGTTCAAGCCAACCCTTACCACTGTTCCCCAGACTTTCCGCACCACCCGCGCCGGAGCACTGGCTTACTTCGTTGGTGGCGATCCCGCCTTTCCTGATGATACTGGCTTTGCCTTGAAGGGCTGGCGAAAGGTAAATGTTTGCAATGTGGCAATTTTTATTGATCAAGATAGTGCCAGCACCATGGGCAAGGTAATGATTACCAATAAGAAGGGTGAGGTAACCACTGTTGACAAAACATGGACCTTCGTTAAGGATGCCTCTGGCAAGCTTCGGATCATGGTGCACCATTCTTCCTTGCCCTATGTAGCCGCAAAGGGCTGATATGTGTTTTACCAGTGGTGTTGCCAGGCTGGCCGGCCATGGGCTCAGCTGGGGATGATCTCGGCTGGTGAACAGCTCGGCTGGCTAGGAAGGTGAATCTCCGATGCCAACGGGCCAGATACCGATGAGCCCATTGCCGCTGAGCCCATTCGATTTGCAGCAGCTGTTGCCCGCATTGCGCTCTCCCTTGGGGGCGCTGCTGTTCGTTCCCCTATACGCCCTCTGGGTAACCCTGCTGCTGCCAGGTGTATGGGCCTCCATGCTGGCCGGCGCCCTCTACGGCACCTGGTGGGGCAGCCTGGTGGTGTTTGTGGGGGCCTGTCTCGGCGCCGAGGCCGCCTTCCTGTTGGGGCGCACCTGGCTGCGCAACTGGGCCAGGCGCCGATTGGCGGCCCTGCCCAAGCTGCAGGCCGTGGAACAGGCCGTGAGCCGCGAGGGCCTGCGGCTGGTGCTGCTCACCCGCCTGTCACCGGCCTTCCCCTTCAGTCTGCTGAACCTGGCCTATGGGCTCAGCGAGGTGAGCCTGCGCGATTACAGCCTGGGTCTGCTGGGCATCCTGCCCGGCACTGTTTTGTTCTGTGCCCTGGGGGCCTTTGCCGGCGACGTGGCCCGCTTCCCCGAGGTGCTCGCGGGCAAGGCCGATCTCGGCACTTGGGCCCTGCGCAGTGTCGGCCTGCTGGCCACCCTGGCCACCGTGGTGTTGGTGGGCCGTGCCGCTCGGCAGGCGCTGCAAATCCCGCCGGGGGAGCAGGGGCAGCCGGGCTCAGATTGAGATCAAATTTAATTCAAGTCGAGATCAAACTGAGCTCAAGCTGAGATCAAATTTAGCTCAAATTTAGCTCAAATTGAGTTCAAGCTGAGATCAAGCTGAGCTCAGGTCGAGATAAAGTCAGGATCAGGTTTTAGGTGGGCTTTGGTTGGCATCTGGCAGGCGCCAGTCCCTCAGCGCCGCGATCGCCACAAACCAGGCCAGTCTTAGCCTGGCCAGCCAGCCGCAGTGGGCCGCCAGCTCTTGATACTTGGCCCGGCCACAGGCCGTCTTGATGCAGGCCGGTATTGAACTTTGCAGGGGGTCCATGGTCAAAATCTGCGGGAATGATTGATTGATCTTGGGCAAGCAAAGCTCAAAAGAACAAGCGCTTTGGGGTTAACTGCAGCGGGGGCTAACGACACTGGGGACTAAAGGGCCTGGGGCGAAGGGGACTCTGGTTCGATCGGCGCCTGGAGCTTGTTGGCGCCTAGTTCTCCGCCAGCAGCTGCAGCAGGCCCGCCTCATCGATCACCGGCAACCCCAGGCCCTGGGCTTTAACCAGCTTGCTGCCCGCCTCTACACCGGCCACCACATAGCTGGTTTTGCGACTCACCGAGGCGATCACCTTGCCGCCGGCCGCCTCGATCAGGGCCTGGGCCTGGCTGCGGCTCAGCGATGGCAGGCTGCCGGTGAGCACAAAGCTGAGGCCGGCCAGGCGGGGGGCGGCAGCGTTGGCGGCGCCTGGCTCCGGCTCGGGCGCCGCCAAGGAGAAGCCCAGCCGCCGCAACTGCTCCAGCAACTGTTGGTTGGCGGGGGTATCCAGCCATTGCTGCAGCGACTGCACGATCTCGCCGCCGATGCCATGCACCGCGGTGATCGATTCCGGCGCTTCCCGGGCGGCGGCGGCCAGGGCCTCGGCGCTGGTAAAAGCCCGGGCCAGGGCCTTGGCGCTCACCTCGCCCACGTGATGTATGCCCAGGCCGTAGAGCTGGCGATGCCAGGGTTGTTGCCGGGAAGCCGCCAGCGCTTCCAGCAGATTCTGGGCAGACCTCGGTCCCATGCGCTCCAGGCTGGCCAGCAGCGCCCCATCGAGGCCATAGATATCGGCGATCGAGGCCACCAGCCCCCGATCCACCAGCTGCTCGATCAACTTGCTACCCAACCCCTCCACGTCTAAGGCTCCCTTGCTCACCCAGTGGCGCAGGGCGCCCCGCAGGATCGCCGGGCAGCTGCTGTTCACGCAGCGGGTTGCCGCCTCGCCCTCCTCCCGCACCAGCTGCGATCCACATTCCGGGCAGATGGGCGGCAGCTCCGCCCGCTGGGCGGCGGCGGGCCGCAGTTCGGTGAGCACCCGCACCACCTCGGGGATGATCTCGCCGGCCTTGCGCACCACGATCGTGTCGCCCAGGTGCAGGTCGAGCTCAGCCAGCCGATCGGCGTTGTGCAGAGTGGCCCGGCTAACGCTGGTGCCCGCCAGCTGCACGGGGGCAAATTCGGCCACTGGGGTCACCACCCCCGTGCGCCCCACCTGGTAGCTGAGCCGCAGCAGGCGGCTGGGGGCCTCCTCGGCCGGATATTTGAGCGCGATCGCCCAGCGCGGTGCCTTCTGGGTGAAGCCGGCGGCATCCTGCAGGCGCAGGTCGTTCAGCTTCACCACCACCCCATCGGTGGCATAGGCCAGTTGCTTGCGCCGTTCATCCCAGGCGGCGAAGAAATCGGCCACCGCCGCCAGATTTGGCAGCAGCTCGGCGTTGGGGTTGACCCGGAAGCCCAGGGCCTCCAGCCAGCGCAAGCTCTCCCATTGGCTGCGGGGCAGCGGCGGATCTCCAGCAGCCGGCTGCCACTGGGGCGGCAGGTGCAGGGTGTAGGCGAAGAAATCCAGGCGCCGGGCCGCCACCACCTTTGGATCCAGTTGCCGCAGGGTGCCGGCGCAGGCGTTGCGGGGGTTGGCGAAGAGGGCCTCGTCTCGGGCCTGGCGCTCCCGGTTGATGGCCGCGAAGCTGGCGTCGGGAATCAGGGCCTCGCCGCGCACCTCCAGCCAGGGGGGGGGCTCGGCTAGCCGCAGCCGCAGCGGCACACTCTGGATCGTGCGCACGTTGGCGGTGATCTCCTCCCCCCGCTCGCCATCGCCGCGGGTAGCGGCCCGCACCAGCAGGCCCCGCTCATAGCTGAGGGCCAGGGCGTTGCCGTCAATTTTCAGTTCGCCCACCATCGCCAGGGCCGGCGGCGGCTCGCCGGGGCTCGCCTCCCGGTCGAGCACCTTCAGCAGCCGGCCATACCAACCAGCTAATTCGTCGCTGTTAAAAGCGTTGTCGAGGCTGAGCAGGCCAATGCGATGCTCCACCTCCTGGAAGCCCTCGGACGGCTTGCCGCCCACCCGCTGGGTGGGGCTGTCGGCGCCGCGCAGCTCTGGGTGGGCCTGCTCCAGCTCCAGCAGCTCCCGATACAGCCGGTCGTAGACCGGATCTTCCATCACCGGTGCATCGAGCACGTAGTAGGCGTGGGCGGCGCGGTTGAGCAGGTCCCGCAATTCAGCTGCCCTTTGCCCCTTAGCGCTGGCTTGGTCAGGGGGGCTGGAGGCGGGGCTCAAGGGGAGGTGCTCGCGGGGGGAACTGACTATCTAGGACCTCTAGATGGCCAGGCGCTAGGGAGGGCTAGGCGCAATGAGGGCTAGGCGCAACTGAGGGCTCGACGCAACTGAGGGCTCGACGCAACTGAGGGCTCGACGCCAGGGCGAGCATCAGGCTGCGGCGGTTTTCCTGATTCGATCGATGCGCCATTGCTGATCGAGTTTTACAAAGGTGAAGTCGAGCGGCAATTCCTCGCTGCCATCACTCTTGAGCTTCACGGTGAGAATCAATTGGTTTTCCTCAAGGCGCGGCCGACCCGATTTGAGGTTGCGGTATTTGTTCAGCTGCAGGCCCACCAGGAAACGGATGAACTGGGTGCGGTTGACGTGGCTGCGGTAGTTCTTGGTGGTGAGCAGATAGGCCCCATCCACCTGGCCACTGGCCACCTGGGTGAAGAACTGCTTGATCAGCGGATTGATGCCCCGGGCGCTGAGCACCAGCTTCACCGCCGAGATCGTCCAGTAGAGGAGCAGGGCGCCGGCACCGGCCAACAGGGCCTTGCCGCCGATATCACGGACGAGTACCCAGTCCATCTCCATTGCCTGTAACGCTGCGATTCGACCCCTGAGTCTGACCGACTGCCCTCCCCCGCCGGGGCACCGCCGCCAAGCTCGGGATTCAGGCGGATCCGGCCAGAATGGTGCCGTTTCTACGCCCCCGCTGCGGTGCCCCTGGAGCCGCTGCTGCCCCTGTTCCACCGGCTCGATCGGGAGCACTTTGAGGGCCGCCTTGCCGCAACTAGTGCTCCTCCACTGGCGCTGCGCTGGAGCGATGGCCGCATGCGCCGCACCGCAGGCATCTATCGCCGCGGCCGCGATGGCGCTGGGCGCGAATTTTGCGACATCGTGCTGTCGCGGCCGCTGCTGGAGACCCTGCCGCGCCAGGCCACCATCAGCACGCTCTGCCACGAAATGATCCACGCTTGGCTGGATCGGGTGTTGGGCCTGCGGGAGGTGCACGGCCCCCAGTTCCGGGCCCGCATGGCGGCGATCAATGCCGCCCAGGCCGAGTTCCAAGTGACTTTGCGCCACCGCTATCCCCTGCCCGCCGACAGCCTGGGGCCAGGGCGCTGGATCGCCCGCTGTCCCAACTGCGGCATCAGCTCCCCCTATCGCCGCCGGCTGCGCAACCTAGCCTGCCGGTTCTGCTGTGAACGGCTGCATGGCGGCCGCTGGCATGCCAGCTGTCTGCTCCAATTCGAACTGCGCCAGGGCGACTTGCGCCAGGGCGAAGCCCCTGACAGCCTTGGCTGAGGGCGCCGCTGCCAACCCCTAGCGTCCCTAGCAGCGATTCGGCCTTGGTGGCGATGGCGGTGGCGATGGGCGTTTTTCTATGGAGCCTGGAATGGGCCGGTCTTGCCATCGCCCTGTTGGGCATGGGCCGGGAGCATTGGCTGGCGGCCCGGCGTCGCTGTTGACGGCTGTTCAATTGGCGGCTTTATCAGTTCAAGCCCTGTCAGTGACCGCGTCGGCAGTGACGGCAGTGACGGCGTCGGCGCTGACGGCCTCGGTAGTTTTGGTCGATGAGCCGCTACGACCCCAACTTCCCAGATCCCAGTCCCCCCAGATCCGAGCCCCGGGGGCCTGATCCAGCCATGGGCCGCCGCCCTGCCCCGCGCCGGGGAGGATCCGATCGCCTGGAGCAGGGCATCGATCGACTGATGAGCGCTGGCCGGCAACTGGTGGATGGGGTGTCGGGAGCCCGACCGGGATCGCGGCCGCCGGCGCGAGGGGAAGGCAGAACCGCTGGATCTCTGCCTCGCTTGGAGGGGCTGGGTCGCTGGGTGGAGAACAAGCTCGACTGGATCCTGGAAGACGAGGATGACTGGCGGGAACCCTGGCAGGAACCGCGCCCCTCTGCCCGGCCAGAGGCCCGTCCAGAGCTCCGCTCCAATGCCCGCTCTGAATCCCGGCTGCAGTCATGGTCAGACGCTCCGCGAGATTTTGCCGCCGGCAACCCTGGCGCGGCAGCCGCTGCCCCTGCCAGCGCTGGCCCCAGCGCTTGGGCCACTGCGCCCCCATCCCAGCGGCGCGGCCGCCGGCCCCTGGAGGCGATCTCCCGGCGAGGCGCCGCGGCTGCAGATCAGGACTGGCCTGACGACGACAGCTTCCTGGTGCCCCGATGGCAGCGACCGGAGCCGGCAGCTACACCTACACCTACACCTACACCTACACCTGTAAATACAACTACATCTGCTAATACACCTGCCGCTGTAACCGCCGCCGCCGCCGAATTCACCTCGTCAACGGCAGCTGGGGCCGCAGCCAGGGGTCGGGCCCTGCCCCGCTCCAGCCGCCGTCGCCAGCTCGGCTGAGGCCATTTGCCCTGCCTACGGTGCGGCCAGTGGTTGGCATCGGCGATGAGCACTTTGGTGGTGGTGGGCTTCACGACGGTGGAGGAGGCCGAGCAGGTGCGGCGGGAGGTGGTGGACATTCAGCGGGAGCAGTTGCTATCCCTGGAGGACGCCGTGGTGGTGGAGCATGACGGTGACGGCCAGGTGCACCTGCGCCAGTCCCTGAATCTCACCGCCGCCGGGGCGCTTGGTGGCGGCTTTTGGGGCACGCTGGTGGGTCTGCTGTTCCTCAATCCCCTGCTGGGGGCGGCGATTGGAGCCGGGGTGGGGGCAGTATCCGGATCCCTCTCCGATCTGGGTATCCACGACGGCTTCATGCGCGAGCTGGGCGACACCCTGCCCCGCGGCACTGCCGCCCTCTGCCTGCTGGTACGCGAGGCCAGCCCTGATCGGGTGATCGAGCGGTTGAGGGCCCATGCCCCCCATGCCAAGTTGCTGCGCACCAACCTCACCCATCTGGACGAAGAGCGCCTGCGCCACCTGCTGGAACGGGCCAGCAAACAAGCCGAGGCCCTGCGCTTGGCCTAGCCGCCTCCAATCCAGGTGTCGAAGCGGTTCGGTGGGCGCACCGGCGGACAGGGTTGGGTGGCGGGTCCGAGCCAGTGCTCCAGATCGGGGGAGAACACTTCGCGGATCACCGTTAACGGCTGGCCGCCCCGGAAAAAGCGGTAATGGCGGGCCCAGAAGGGGCCCCTGCGCCCAAAGCGCTGCTCTAACCAGGGAGCGGCCACCAGGGCCAGGCCATCCACTTCGCGAAACAACTCAGCCCGATTGCTGGTGAGGCTGAGCCAGATCGGCTGGTTGCGGTTGAGTAGATGCTGATCGGCCTGCTGTTGATTCCACCAGCTTTCAGCCCAGGCCAGGCTGCGGTTGCCGCAGCGCAGCCAAACCTGGCGGCGCAGCAGGGGCGGATCCAGCTCGGCGATTTCCGCTGGGGTTGCTCCGCCCGGGGGGGCCGAGGCCTCCGCAGCCATGGCGATCAAATCGATCTCCACCGGCAGGCCACTGAGGGTCTGCAGATGGCGGGTGGGGCTGCCATCACCCAGCAGCAGCAGCCGCCATGAACCACTGAGGGCCAAGCCGGGCCCGGGGCTACAGCGCCCCGCGAGCACGTCGCGATGGGGGGCCTGCCAGAGCAGTTCCGGGGAGGCCAGCAGTGGCACAGCAACCACCCCTTTACAAACTCAAGCTTAGGAGTCGCCGCTGAGACTGAGCCGGCGCTGCTCGCCACCCCGTTCAATCAGCACCGAATCGCTGCTGGCCGAGCGCAGCCGCCAGTTCGAATAGCCGATCAGTTCCCCAACGGCGGCGGTGCTGGAGCTGCCGCCGATCTGGAAGATGGCCGTAGCGCCATGGCCCGCAGCCTGCACCACTCCCATCAACAGGGGGTTGGTGCTACTCGAACCGCCTGCGGCTCTGATCGCCGCAGCGGGCGGCAGCAGCGTCACCGCTGGAGCAGGTTTGGAGATCTGATCATTGGCCCGCACGGTGGCCGGCAGGGGCTGGACCGCTGCA
The DNA here is from genome assembly GCA_044375975.1 of Prochlorococcaceae cyanobacterium. Taxonomy (GTDB): domain Bacteria; phylum Cyanobacteriota; class Cyanobacteriia; order PCC-6307; family Cyanobiaceae; genus UBA5018. Next base: position 24,539 of record JBILLQ010000024.1, on the reverse strand, counting down.
GCCTGGCCACCGGGAAGGCTGGCCAGCTGTTGCATCCAGGGCTCGTTCGGTGGCGGCGGCAGCTCTGCACTGGTGGCCTGGCCCGCCACCGGGCCGGGCTCAGCCTTGGGCACCGCCGCATCACTGATTTGAGCCGATCCGGCCGGACCAAAATTGCGCAGCCGCTCCAGTAGCAGCAGGTTTTGTTCCTGGCGCAGGGTCTGGAGGCTCTGGCTCCACAGGCCCAGGCCGATGCCGGCAACGAGGAACCCAGCCATCCCGATGCCGGAGAAGACCAACAACTGGCCGGGGCTCGCCTGCCAATGGGCTGGGGGCCTGGCCGCTTTGAGCGCCGCCGGCTCCAGCACCTCCACCTCAATGGCCCGCTCGACGTTGTCCTGGTAGTCGCTGGCTTGGTGGTGAGCGCTGACCTGGTGGTGGGCGCTGGCCTGGTAGCTGCTGGACTGGGCAGCCTGGTTTGCCGTCTGGTTAAAGACGTCGTTTAAAACCTGGTCGGCTTTGAGCTCCCAGTAGATCCTGGAACGGGGGCTGGCTTGGCTGGGGCTCACGGTTGGCTTCTGGCCGACAGCGCACCCAAGTTACCGGCCCGCTTCGGGCTTGGGGAGGCCCGCCGCCGCGCATCCAGTTCCAGCCAGAGCAGCAGGGCGTTGACGTCAGCGGGGCTCACCCCGGGCACCCTGGCCGCCTGGCCGAGGCTGAGGGGCTGCACCTTGGCCAGCTTCTCGCGGGCCTCCTTAGAGAGGGTGGCAATGGCGCCGTAGTCGAGCTGGGCGGGTATGGATCGCTGCTCCTGCTTCTTCACCTGGTCGATCTGCTGCTGCTGCCGGGCCAGATAGCCGCTGTACTTGATGTCGATCTCCGCCCCCTCCCGCACGTCTAGAGGTAAATCGGCGGCGGCCAAGCCATGGCACACCAGGTCTGCGCTGTGGAAGCCGGGGCGGCGCAGCAGCTCGGCCAGGGTGATCGAGCCCTTGATCGGGGCCTGGGTGGCTGCGATCACCGCAGGGGCGGCGGCATCACTGGCCTTGAGGCGCACGCTGTGCAAACGCTGCTTTTCTGCCTCAATTGCCCCCTGTTTGCGGCTGTAGATCTGCCAGCGACGATCGTCAATCAAGCCCAATTCGCGACCCAGGGGCGTCAAGCGGCGATCGGCGTTGTCGCCGCGCAGCACCAGGCGGTATTCACTGCGGCTGGTGAGCACCCGATAGGGCTCCCGCAGATCCTTGGTCACCAGATCGTCGATCAAGGTGCCGATGTAACTGCCCTGGCGCGGGAAGTGCACCGGCGTTTCGCCATGCACATAGCGCGCCGCGTTCAGCCCGGCCACCAGCCCCTGGGCCGCCGCCTCCTCGTAGCCGGTGGTGCCGTTGAGCTGGCCGGCGGAAAACAGGCCCGCCACTCGCTTGGTTTCCAGCGATGGTTTCAGCTGGGTGGCGGGTAAGTAGTCGTAGTCCACGGCGTAGGCAGGCCGCAGCATCACACACTGCTCCAAGCCCGGCAGGCTGCGCAGCAGCTCCAATTGCAGCCGCTCCGGCAGACCGGTGGAAAAGCCCTGCACATAGATCTCAGGGGTGTCACGGCCCTCCGGCTCCAGAAATATTTGATGGCTTTCCTTATCGGCAAAGCGCACGATCTTGTCTTCTATAGAGGGGCAATAGCGGGGCCCCTTGCTGTCGATGAAGCCGCCATAGATCGGCGTGTGCTGCAAGTTGTCGCGGATTAGCTGATGGGTGGCGGCGGTGGTGCGGGTGAGGTAACAGCTCATCGGCTCGCCACTCACCCAGGCCTCCGGATCAAAGGAAAAGAAGCGATCCTGGGCGTCGCTGGGCTGCTCCTCCAATTGATGCAGGGCGATACTGCGCCGGTCCACCCGCGCTGGCGTACCGGTTTTGAGCCGACCGGTGACAAACCCCAGGCCCTGCAGGGCTTCGGTTAGGCCCTGGGCGGCCTGTTCGCCAGCCCGACCGGCTGACATCGATTGGTTGCCCACCCATATCTGGCCGCCCAGGAAGGTGCCGGTGGTGAGGATCACGGCCGGCGCCCCGTAGACGCTGCCGAAGTAGGTGCCAACGCCGGTGATCCGTAAATCCCTCCGCTCCGCCGAGCCCTCCGTTACCAGATCGGTCACCATCGCCTCGCGCAGCGCCAGGTTGGGGGTGTGCTGCAGCAACTGCAGCATCTGACGGGCGTACTGGCGCTTATCGGTTTGAGCGCGCAGGGCCCACACCGCCGGTCCACGGCTGGCATTGAGCACCCGCTTCTGCAGGGCGGTGGCATCGGCGAGGCGACCAATCACGCCGCCCAGGGCATCCACCTCATGCACCAGCTGGCTCTTGGCCGGACCACCCACCGCCGGATTGCAGGGCTGCCAGGCGATCCGATCCAGGTTGAGGCTGAACAGGGCCGTTTGCAGGCCCAGGCGCGCCGCGGTGAGGGCGGCCTCACAGCCGGCATGGCCGCCGCCCACCACGATCAGTTCAAAGCTTTCGGTGGGCCGGGCGGAGCAGGTCATCCCATCACAGTTCATGCAATCAATTTATGGGCTGGATCGGTATGGGTGGATATGCCAGGCAGCGGTCCAGGGCGCGCCTGTAGCTGTGCGGGCAGCGCCAGCAGCGATATTCAGAAATAAATAGGTTGTTCGCGAAATCTCGTGGCGCTCGGATAGCGCCACTTTCTTGGGAGCGCCACTGCATTGGGGGGTGGAAAAAAATCTATTCAGCACTTGCCGGTTAAGGAAGCTCTGAATTAACGCCATTTCGTCGCCCCAGCCAGCTGAGGGCGATTGCGGCATCAGGGCTCCACAGGTGAGGTGGAGAATCCCCCCTGGCCGGCCGCGACGTAAAACTTCCAGTCGAACGCCTGGTTTTACCCCCATGGCGATCAGGCGATTGCGCAGCACTGGATGACTGGGTAGTTGCTCCACCCGCACAGAGCATCCATCTCTGACAGAGCTCAGAACCACCGGCTCAAAATCTTAATCAATCACTGTAGAGCCTGTAAGGATCCTCGCTCCGCAGTTCCGCAGCCCCTCGTTTCCCAGCTTCTCTCTCCCCAGCTGCCCAGCTCGCGGCTGGGCGGATCGCTGCTGTGGGGATCGCTGTTTTGGCGGCTCTGGCGCTGCTACCCCCGGCCGGGCAGTGCTTCTGGGCAGGGGGTCCGGGAAGTGGTTTCGGGCAGTGGTTGCCCAGCAGCGCCTTTGTTTCAACTCGACGACGAGAAAGCATCAATCGTGCATTTAACCATTAAAAAGTGAGTCAACAGAATCCCTTGCTTTGAGCGCCCGCAGCTACGTTTCGGTCCTGTTGCCGCTGCTGGCAGCCCCCAGCCTGCTGGCAGCCTGTCGCCAGCCGCCCAAGCTGAGGCCGCCCCTGCCGGTGACCACAGCCTTAGCCCAGCCGAGTCTGTTTGCCGAACAGGTGGGCAGCATCGGCAGCTTGGAAGCCGTGGAAAAAGTGCAGCTGGCCGCCCAGGCCGGCGGTCGCATCGAGCAATTGCTGGTGCAACAGGGTGATCTGGTGCGGGCCGGCCAACTGCTGGTGGTGCTCGATCAGAGTCAGCTGCAGGCGGAGGTGGCCAGCCTGCGGGCGGCCCGCTCCAAGGACCGCCTCAACTACGAACGCTTTCAGTTTCTGGTTAATGCCGGTGCCGCCAGCGCCATCCAGCGCGACGAGATTCGCCAACGCCTGATCGAAACCAGCGCCGGCCTCAAGGCCCGCGAAGCTGATCTGGCTTACAAAGACCTGCGCGCGCCGATTAAGGGAGAAATCGGCGACCTAAAGGTGAAGCGTGGCGATGTAATCAAGGCAGGCGATCCCTTGACGAGCTTGATCCTTAATCAACGGCTATTTGTGCGTATAGATGTGCCGGCAAAAATGCGCAATAGGCTGCAACTGGGTCAAACCGTATTGCTGAGCGATCCGGATGCTAACCGGGAGCTGGCCCGCGCCAAGGTGACCTCGATCGATCCCAGCATCAAGGCCGGCGATCAGATGCTGCTGGTAAAGGCGGAGATTGACAACCCTAGTGGCGAGCTACGTAACGGCCTCAGGCTGCGTAGCCGGGTGGTGCTCAATCAGCGATCCCAGCTGTCGGTACCGGTGGCTGCCATCATCCAGGGATCGGGGCAAAGCTATGTATTTAAGCTCGGTAAACTGGCGGATCTGCAAAGCAATCCAGGCCAAATAAAACCGGAGGCGTTGAAACAACTGCCGGCGGATCGTAGCTATGCCATCCAAACTCGTGTAACGCTTGGCCCCATTGCCAATAGCCGCTATCCAGTGCTTTCAGGCCTGTCTCCGGGCGATGTGATCATCACCAGTCAGCTGCTAAACCTGCGCCACGGCACGGCGGTTGCGGTGGCATCGGCTCAGGAAGGGCGTTGATTCATGTCTGCATCTAACACTTTCATTACCCGCCCCGTTTTAACCACGGTCTGCAGCCTGCTAATCGTGATCGCGGGGCTTATTGCCCTGCCAATACTGCCGATTGAAAGCCTGCCTGATATTGCGCCCCCCACGGTGAAAGTGAGTGCCCGCTATACGGGTGCCGACGCTGTGAGCGTGGAGCAGGGGGTTACCAACGTGCTGGAACAACAGATCAATGGGGTGGAGAACATGGAGTTCATCACCTCCAATAGCGCAGCGGATGGCAGCAGTTCCATCACTGTGTCTTTTGCCAGCGGCACCAATGGCGATATCAATCAGGTAAATGTTCAAAATCGGGTGGCTCTGGCCGAACCCCAGCTACCTGCTGAGGTGCGCCAAGCTGGCGTCACTGTCACTAAAGCATCCACATCAATTCTACTGGTATATAATGTAGGCAGTATCGACGAGAAAAACCCCTTCAGTATTGAAACCATCAGCGGCTTGATGGATCAGGGCCTCACCGATGAAATAAAACGGGTGAAGGGGGTGGGGGATATTGTCTATTTTGGTAATCGTAAGTTGGCGGTTCGCATCTGGCTGGATCCTGACAAGCTCAGCATGCATAATCTCAGCCCTGCGGATGTGCAAGCGGCTCTAAATAGCCAGAATCGTCTGGTGCCCGCCGGTCGCATCGGTGGCGCCCCGGCTCCTGCCGGTCAAAGCTATACCTTCACAATTCAATTGCAGGGGCGACTGACCACCAGTGAGGAATTTGAAAATCTGGTACTTAAAAATACCAGCGATGGTGCCTTGGTGCGCCTTAAGGATGTGGGCCGAGTCAGCCTTGGTGGCGAAACCTACGACGTGAGCGCCACCGATATGCAGGGAGTGCCCTCGGTGGCCCTGGCGATCTACCAGCTCAGCGGCAGCAATGCCCTGGATGTCTCCCAGGGGGTGAAGCAGGTGATCGAGCAGTTTCGCGGCGATCTCCCGCCGGGTATGAAGGTGGAGAAGATCTATGACATCACCGACTTTGTCCGCGCCTCTATCCAAGGGGTTTCTAACTCCTTGCGAGACGCCATTGTGCTCGTGGTGCTGATTTTGTTTCTATTTTTGCAAGACTGGAAGGCCACTCTTGTGCCAGCAATCGCGATACCAGTGGCCTTGATAGGCACGTTTGCCTTCGTTAAGTTATTCGGCTTTTCTCTAAATCAGCTCACCTTGTTTGGCCTAGTATTGGCCACGGGCCTGGTGGTGGATGATGCCATCACCGTAATTGAAGACACCTCCACCAAGAAGGCTGAGGGTCTTACGGCCCTTCAGGCGGCCAAAGCCACCATGGATGAGCTGTTTGCTGCGGTCTTGGCCACATCTCTGGTGCTATTCGCAGTATTTTTGCCTGTGCTCTTCTTCCCGGGCGCCACCGGCACGATCTACAAGCAATTTGCAGCCACGATTATTTTTGCTATAGCGATCTCCACGTTTAATGCCATCAGCTTCTCCCCGATGCTCTCGGCGCTGCTGCTGGCCCAGGAGGGCAATCCCCCCAGCCGCTACACCTATACCTGGGGGGGGCTGGCCCTGGGCTTTTGCTATGGGCTGTTGCTGGGCGGCGGTGGTGCCCTTGGCGCCCTGGCGGTGGTGGCCGTGGGCGGGCTGCTCGGCTATGGCCTCAGCCTGGCCAGCGGTCGATCCTTGCTGGGGCCCTTTCTGCTGGCTGCCGCCCTGGCGAGCATCGTTATTGCCGATCTGGACTCGCCGGCAAAGGTGTTGCTATTTAGTGGTATTGGCAGCGCCATCGGTTGGTTCACCCCAGTTATCTTTAGCCGCTTCAATGTTCTATATGCCCAATTGGAGGGCGGCTACATCGGCGGCCTCGGCTGGGTGTTAAGTCACCGCCGGCTGGTGATGGCCGGTTTGGCGGTGGGGGTGGTGCTCACCGGGGTTGCCTTTGGATCGATCCCCTCTGGTTTTGTGCCTGTGGAAGACCAGGGCTATGCGATTGGCATCCTGCAGGCCCCCGATGGTGGCTCGGAGGAGGGCACCCGAGCCACTAATCGCCGCGTGGCGGAGGTGCTGCGCCAGGAATCCTCGATTGAGGCCGCGGCGGTGTTCTCAGGGTTCAGCTTGGATGGCAATGCGCCAAACAGAGGTCTGTTCTTCTTTGGTACCAAGAACTGGCAAGAGCGCAGCGGTCCGGGTCAGACTATGCAGGAAATTGTGAGGCGACTGAATAGCAAGCTTGCCTCCATTGATCAAGCCCGTGTATTTGTGGTCGAACCCCCCTCGATTCCTGGTTATGGAGCCTCCGGTGGGTTTGAGTTTCAACTGCTGGATCGCAGCGGCGGCAGCCTCAGCGTGCCAGATTTCTACGCTGCTGCTGGCAGGTTGATTGCCGATGCCAACGCCACAGGCGAGTTCACCAATGTGTACACACAGTTTAGCCCTGAATCGCCACAGCTAAACATTAAGGTAGATCGCGATCGGCTGGCATCGCTGGGTATTGATTACGGCAAGGCCATGCAAACCCTCAGCATTAACTTTGGCGGCGCCTACGTGAATGACACCTTCCAAGAGGGCAAGGTGCGACGCATTTATCTCCAGGCTGATGACGGGCCCCGCTCCACGCCCCAGCGGCTAGATGAGCTCTCGATTGCCGCTGCCAGCGGAGAGCCAATACCCCTATCGGAATTTATTAGTGTTGAACCGATCACGGGGCCCTCGGTGATCCCGCACTTCAATTTATACAGATCAATAAAATTGGAGGGTTCACCGGCACCGGGCAAGAGCTCTGGCCAGGCGCTTAAAGGAATGCAGCAGGTATTTCAGCAGCTCAATCTCCAGGGCATCAACTTTGACTGGACGGGTATCTCGCGGGAGGAGATAAAGGCTGGTGCCCTGGCGATCGCGATTTTCGCCATGGGAATTATTGTGGTTTACCTGGTGCTTGCCGCCCAGTACGAAAGCTATAGTGATCCGCTGATTATTTTGATGACGGTGCCCACCGCCATGCTCGGGGCTCTGCTGTTTTTGGCCCTCCGCGGCGAAGTGCTCAATATCTATGCCCAAGTGGGACTGGTGATGCTGATCGGCCTGGCGGCCAAGAACGGCATCTTGATTGTTGATCTAGCCAACCAGCGCATGGATCAGGGCATGGGCGCCCTGGCGGCGGCCCAACAGGCGGCCCAGTCTCGGCTGCGGCCGATTGTGATGACCGCCATCTCCTCTTTGTTCGGATTCCTGCCCCTGGTGCTGGCATCCGGTGCCGGGGCCCGCAGCCAGGCTTCTCTGGGCACGGTGGTGTTTGGCGGCCTGTTGGTGGCCACCCTGTTGTCGCTGTTTGTGGTGCCAGTGTTTTTTGTAGTTATGAAACAGTGGCTCCAGCCAGCTGAGTCCAGATGAGCCGTCCAATCGAGCCGAGGCGTGTAGTGGCTGCCGCCCTGATTGGCGGTGGCGGCGGTCTGGTGTTGGCGGGGCTGTTGCTGCTGGTGATCCAAAACACCCCGGTGCAATTGCCGCCAGATCGCATGTTCTGGCAACTGTTGCTGTTGGGGCTGGGAGGTGGCCTGGCCGGCCTGGCGATTGAGTCAATCCGAGAACTACAGCAGGCCAGCCCCGAGAGCGAGTATCACCACCGCCAGCGCTTGGGCCGGCGGCGGCCCAGTCAAGCTCAACCGCCACCAGAACGCCAAGATCCCCCCCGAGATCCCTGATACCGGGAGTGCACCCTTAACCCCGATCAACGCACTCCTAGCTCCGGTCAACGCACCACCACCGTTGTGGGTGGTACGGCAATAGGGGAATGGGCTAGCTATGGGATTGTTCACCAACTCCGCGGACTCCACGGACTCTCCCTCGCGGGTCCTTCCGAACCGGGCGCACCATTGAGGGGACTACGAATCCTCGGATTCCCTCCAGCATCGACGGCTCGGGATGGTTACCGGGTTGGTATAGCAGAGGCCCCGTTGCCTGTCTTGCCTTCAGGGCCAAGAATCCAGGGATGGAATCAGCATCCCGAAGCCCATGGATCGCGGCTGCGCTTGCCACCGCGCTCACGGCCTGCAACTCACCACAGCCACCAGCCCCTCCGGTCCCAGCGCGGGGATAGAGGGACGTGGCGCCGATGAGATTTGCCACTCCACCAGTAAGGCGTGCCAGGAATGGACTGTTCTTGCTCGCAAGTGTGCAGAGAACGAACGGCGTAGAGACGAGGGCTACATGGGAAGGCTTGAGCCTTATTGCACCCAGATGGAGGAATACCGTGGACGGGCAACGGGGATTGCGTCATCTTCAACCCCAGGCGCCTACAACTTCTGAGGGGCAAACGGATCAGCGGGCGGTGAGCGCCACGAGGGCCAACAAGAAGAACAGCAGAACGCCCAACGGCGGAACAAGCACCGTGACCACCAGAGCCACGTCCAGCAGGCCCAAGATCAGCAGGATTCGCAGGCCGCTCGCTTCCGGTCACCTGAGCCAGATTGTTTGCGCTGATTTTTTGCCAGCCGATAGAATCCGACGACGCTGAATAGCGGCTAGATCCTCAGGGTTCCCGCTTGGCGGCGGCGGTGGTGATGGTGGCGTACGCATGACGATCACCACCTCTCCCGGCGGTCTTCCGTTACTCGGCTGAGCTGCCACAGGTTGCGGGCCAGGCGTCTGGCGTTCACACCAGCCCGCGTCACCTGCTCGGCTCCGGGGTTAGCACCCAGCAACAGTCGCACCTCACGGGTGGTGAGCGGGGCGCCCAGCTCCACCGCATCCCGCAACGCCCGCAGGCGCTTGCCCAGCAGCTCCAGGGCGTCGTAGGCGTCGTCTTCAGAATCCGCGGACTTCACCTGCGGGGCGAGCGGCTCCCATCCAGACGGAGGCATCCACCCCGGCACCTGCGGCGGGGCCACCATCGGCCCCCGTCCGATCACGGCCAGGGCCTCGCTCGGCTTAGCCCCCTTACTCAGCGCGTCGGCGCAGGCGTTCAGGGTGGCGGCCTGCTCATCGGTGAGCCAGCTCTCCACGGGAGGGTACCGGCCAGCCACTTCAGGGGCTGGCCCAGCAAAACTGCGCACCTCAGTCCCCTGCATCGGCCCCCTGCTGATCTTGCTGCTGATAGAGCTCCAGTGCAGCGCTGGCTGCGGCCTTCAGCTCAGGGAGCAACAGGCCGCAGGCCTGCTCCGCCAGATCAGGCGGCCATCGAAAAGAGAAGCGCGAAAACCTTCATGAAGCCTCCAGAACTTACTATAAGCCCGCAGAGATTGAATGAAGGCCGCAGAACTTACAAGAAGCGCCGTGGAGAGTTTGCGTAAAGTGCGCAGAGTTTGCATGAAGCCTGTAGAGCTTGCAGGCAAGTTTTAAAGTCTGCATGCAACTTGTAAGGTCTGCTGCGCACAACCTGCAAGGTCTACCTGCAACCTATAAGGTCTACTGCGCAACCTATAAACTCTTGCTTTTTTCAGAAATTTTTTTCCGGGGATTGCGCTTGACAGGCTGTTTGCGAAGGGGGTACTATTCCCGAGCGAGGTGATCGCCTCTCTCTCTTTCTTGACTTTCTTAGACAATGACCAAATCGACAGATCGCCGGGCGTGTCGTGCCGGCATTACCGTGGAAAAGTGTCGTCGCGGAACGGTTTACATCGATCCCGTGACTGGTGACCGGATGTACAACGGCAACCGTAGCCGGAAATCCCCGCGCCACGAGAGGCTCCTTGAACTCTTCTTTCGTCGCCGAGAGCGCGGAGGTGTGAGCTGATTCGGACTCAATCGGGCAGGGTTCAGAACCCGCCGCAGACCATAGAACCACTGCTTAAGAAATTGGAGTCAAATGTTCAAATTCATCAACAACTTCATCCAGGCCTGCCAGACCCACCAGATGAAGGAGGCCACCTTCATCAGTTCCCCTGACTGCTGCCAGGTGCAGCCGGACCCCAATTTGCTCTTATCACTAGAAGAACTAGTGGCGATAAACGAGCGCGCACAGCAGCAGAGACTGGCCGATGCTCATGCAGCAGCGGCCTCCGGCGAAGGCCCCCAGCCCTGGGACTGCGGCTGGTTCGAGCACCAGGTGTACATCGAAGACGAAATCTTCGAAATCGCCACCACCATTGGCTGGCAACGGACGCAGGCCTTCCTGGAAGTCCTGAACATGGCGCTTGCCTCCCCACAGGGGCAGCGGGCGCTCGCGCAAGCAGGTGATGACACCAGCCCCTGGCAGGGGGCGCTGGAGATGATCGAAGAACTCCGGCGGCCGCTGATTGAGGCGTCCCACCAGATGCTCCGCAGCCGCGCCGATGGCCTGGGCTACACCAGCGAGGCCCAGGAAGACCTGTGGGAGGCTCTCGAAAACCTCTGAAGACCGCTCCACAACATCAAGCGGACCGAGAGCTGAGCAAAAAAAAGAGGGTGCGGCAATGCCACTCCCTCCCACTTTACTTGCGCAAATTTTAGCAACCACAGCAAAGCCTCTGTTAGCGCACCACCAAAACTGGCAAGGGGCTACCGGTGAGCACCTTTTGGGTTTCGCTACCCAAAAACAGGGCACTCAGGCCTCGCCTGCCATGGCTGGCCATCACGATCAAATCAGCCGCACATCGCTGCGCCGCCGCCAGGATCGCCTCATGGGGCAGGGCATTGATACCGCTCTCAGTAGCGGCATCAATGCCGGCGGCTGCCGCCTGGGCCCGGGCGGCAGCCAAAATCTTGTCCCCCTGCCGATGGCTGGCGCTGATCAGCAGCTCCACGGTGTTGGGGTCCAGCTGCTCGCCAAAACCACCCAGCACCCCTGGCAGGCCTGGATCGGCGTGGAAGAAGGTGATCCGTGCCCCCAGGCTGCGGGCCAGATCCACGGCCCTGGCCACCGCCTGATCGGATAGTTCGGAGCCATCAACGGCGACCAGCAGGTGGCGGAAGCTCATGGCAGTTAGCCGCGCTCAGGCCAATCTTGATCATCTTTGCTCAGCTTGGCCCCTGCCAACCGGCCAGATGGGCAGCTGATCTGGAACGGGCCAAGGTGCGTGCCGCCGGCAAGGCCGGCTCCAGGTGCAGGGAACTGAATGGAGGCAAGGAGCGGCTACGCAGCCAAGCCCCCCAGCGAAATTCATGGAAGGGGATCAAGGGAGCCGCTGCGATCACCCCCTCCTTCTTCAGTTTCCAAACCAGTGAGCGAAAGGGATCGTCCTGGAGGCCCAGCAGGTTGGGGGGCAGGGCAGCCGGGGGCATTGGACCGACGCCGCGCCCATCGTGCAGGTAGAGCCAACCCCGCAGTTGCAATTCCTCCAGCACCACCATCGGATCATCGCTAGCCACCTCCAAGACCACGTAGCCAAAGGCGCTGGCCGCTGGTTCAAGCTCCAACAGGGCCCGTAACCGGTGATGGCGGTCGATCATCCAAACTTCGCCCCTGGCACTGCGGGCCAGGGGCACGGGCTTGCTGAGCAGGTAGCTGCGGCGCTCTTGGCTGGATTCCTCGCCGAAGTCTTTCTGTCGATTGCGAACCTCCGCCAACCCGACACATAGCTGGGTGGGATGTAGCTGGGCCAGGGGCAGCTCCAGCAAGGGCTGGGCCGGATCTGGGGCCGGCAGGGGCTGAAAGGGCGGCAGCCGCAGCACCATGAACTACCAGAAAGACAATGACCAGAATGACAGCCTCACCTGAGAGTGACCCTGGGGATCAACCCTGGCTCAGCAGGGTGCCCAGTCCGATCTGGTGAAGTATGCCCTGGCCGGTAATGGCCTCGGTGAGCACCCCGATCACAAAGCCGAGCATGGCGGCACGACCGTTAAACAGCTCGGCGGCCCGCAGCTGTTCGGCATGGATCTGAGCGGCGGCGGCGTTCTCAAACCAGCTGGCGTCCGCTTGGGGGGAACGGGTCACGGTGAATTTCAACAGATTACTAAGCCACTGTAACAAAAATTGTCAAAAGCTTGACCTAGGGGCGGCTATGGGTGCTGATTTCGGCATCCAGCTGTTAGCGCGGCTCTCATCGGTTGGTTTCTTCTGCCGGTGTAATCGGCTGGTGGCTGCGGCCGGTGGCGGGGTGCGGTGCTCGGTTGCCGCAGGCGCTTGTTCGGCTGGGCGGCTCTGCTATTGGGCTGTGGTTCTCGCTATGCGGCTGCTTGCTCGCTGGACGGCTGCGGTCTCCATAGGCGACCCCTGTCTCGCTGGGCGGCTGCGGCGCCTGGATCGGCTGTCTCGGCGCCTGGCTGGTAGTGGCCTGTGATGCGGCCGACAGGCGTCGGGCGGTTTTGCAGCGATAGGGTCCTTTTCAAGCGCATTTGGCCATGCATCCGGCTCCTGGCAATTCCGACCCCCTTTCCCTGTTGAGCGAAGCGGCCGCTGGCCGCCTCGGCCTGCTCATCTGCGGCCACGGCAGTCGCAATCGCCTGGCGGTGGCCGAGTTTGCCGAGCTGGCTGGGGCCCTGCGCCAAAGGTTGCGGCCGCTGCCCCTGGAGTACGGCTACCTGGAATTTGCCCAGCCGATCCTGCGCGACGGCCTGGAAGCGCTCAGGGCCCAGGGAGTGGAACGCATTCTGGCGGTGCCGGCGATGCTGTTTGCCGCAGGTCATGCCAAAAACGACATCCCTTCGGTACTGAACACCTGGGCCGCTGAAACCGGCATCCGGGTTGATTACGGCCGTGAACTGGGGGTGGACCTGAAAATGATCCAGGCCGCCGGCCAGCGCCTGCGGGAGGCGATCGAGCGGGACGATCAGCAGGCCCTGGCCTCAGGCCAGCAACCAGTACCCCTGCACGACACCCTGCTGGTGGTGGTTGGCCGCGGCTCCTCAGACCCCGATGCCAATTCCAATGTGGCCAAGGTGACCCGGATGCTGGTGGAGGGTTTTGGCTTTGGCTGGGGGGAGACCGTCTACTCGGGCGTCACCTTCCCATTAGTGGAGCCAGGCCTGCGCCACGCCGTCAAGCTGGGCTTTCGGCGCCTGCTGGTGTTCCCCTACTTCCTCTTCTCTGGGGTGCTGGTGAGTCGCATCCGCCAACACACGGAGCGGGTGGCGGCCGACCATCCCGAGCTCTGCTTCTTGCAAGCCGGCTATTTGGCCCAGGCTCCCGGCGTGCTCGACACCTTCGTGGAGCGGGTTGAGGAGATAATCCGCGGCGACACCAATATGAACTGCTCCCTGTGCAAATACCGGGCCCAGGTGCTCGGCTTTGAAACCGAGGTGGGGGCACCTCAGCACAGTCACCATCACCACGTGGAGGGCTTGCCAGAGAGTTGCAACCTCTGTGAAAACGAGTGCACCGGCGCCTGCCAGCCCGATGGCCTGCCGCTACCCCTTGCCGCCGCGGCTCCAGATCCAAGCGGGGGCAATGGCGATGCCGATCCCGATCACGAAGGGCACCACGGTCATCAAGGGCATCACGATCCCAGCAGCCATCACGAGGGGCATCACCATCACCCGGTTTATCCCCACGCCGACCATCCCCTGGGGCCCCGCACCCTGCGCAACGGCAAAGGCTGAGCGGCTACCTGGAGTCAGCTGGCTTGAGCAGGAGCAAGCCTGCCCAGAGCCAGCGACCCAGTTAAAGGAGCTAGGTCCAGGCGCGAACCGGGCCGAACAAGCGCTCAGATAACCAATCTTTATCTATTTTGCTTTTCCCCGTTTGGCCGAAGCTTTCCGCAATCCATGGATCGGTTTTCCCCAGGGAATCAACTTCGTCCCGCCACTGCAGCTGATTCCCTGGGGAATGATCACTTCAGGTGCCGAGGCACTTGACAGGAACCAGCATCTGGATCAAGTGCGACCTGTGCGTTCGATAAGCTGCAGCTCTAGTCAGTGGTGACGGTCTTTCTCAGGCCAGAACGCCGTGATTCCGGCCTGGCCAGCCAACTTTGACTTTTCCCACTCCCACGTGCCTTAGTGGGAAGATCGGCAGGCAGCGAGGGACAACGAATGGGGATGGATCAAAGTCGAATGGAGATGAATCAGTATCGAGAGCAGATGGATAGGGATCGAGTGGAGATGAATCAATGCCGAGTGAATATGGATCAGCCTCGGGTGAATGTGGATCATCCTCGGGTGAATATGGACAAGTGTAGTGGGAATATGAATCAACTCCAGATGAATATTGGGCAGTTTCAAGCGGCGAAGATTCGCCCTCGGGTGGATAAGACCCGGCTTCGGGTTAAAAAGAATTTGCGTCGTGCGGATGGCGATCGACTGCCACAGATTGCTTTAGGGCCCGGATCTGGCTCAGTTGGCTTTGCTCTGGGGGGATTCCACTTGGAACAGTGCCAGCGGGAGGCAATTAGCTCGGAATCAATCGTTCCCGAAGCAATTGGTCCGGAAGTGATTGGCCTAGATGCAATTGGTCCAGAAGCAATTGGTGGGGAAGCAATTGGCCTAGATGCAATTGGTCTGGAGGCAAATGGCCTAGATTTAATTGGTTTGGAGGCAATTGGCTTGGAGGCAATGGCCGTGGATACAATTAGTTTGGAGGCGGAGTTGCCCGAGGTGCTGTTCGATGGCATGCGGGCTTTTATCGCCGCCAATCCAAGCTGGGATCAATACTCGCTGATTACCTCGGCACTGGCCTGCTTTCTATTTCAGAATGGCTGCTCAGACAAGTGCGTCACCCAGCACTATCTTGACAGCCTATTCAGCCGCAATTGAAGGGAAGGTGGGCAGCATTGCTGGTAATGGGGGCAAGCTGAAAGTCTTGCCATATGCCTCAGCGCCAGCCCCACCAGAAGCCGCACTATCTGCATTATCGAGGTCAAAAAAAAGCGGAGGTGCCACCTCCGCCTCGGTTCTCCCTTGCCCGACCCTGTGAAAGGTCGCTCACCAATTTTGCGGATTCAGCTCCAAACGGAGTGTGTCCATTGGCACCGTATGGCGCCAGCGGTGAGCCATCCCACACATCAACTGACTGGGAATTCAGCCAAACGGCCTTGCACCAAACCAAACGGCCTTGCATCAAACCAAACGGCCCTGGATCAAGCCAAAAGGCGGTGGACCAAGCCGAACGGCAATGCAGCAAGCCAAGCGGCCGTTGATCAAGCCAAAAATCTAAAAATGATCAGCCCAGCCGCTGACGGGCCGCGGCCGCCTCGCAGGCTCGCCAGGTGATCGCCATCTCGGTGAGGGTGGGGCTTTGCCAGCCGGCACTGGGCCAGCAGGCCCCGTCTACCACCAACAGGTTGGGCACCTGCCAGCACTGGTTGAACGGATTCACCACCCCCTGATCGGCCGCCGCCGCCATGCGGGCACCGCCCAGTTCATGGATGTAATAGCCCGGTGGCGGAGCGTCAGCGCTCACGGCCAGGCTGGTCTTCAACCAGGGCTCCAGCAAAGGGAGCACGAACAGGTCTTCAATGGCTCGGATGCAGCCCCCGGCGGCCGAGACCACCGCCTGCATGCGCCGGTGCATGTGGGCCACCATCCGCCGCTCGTTGTCGCCCCAGCGCATCGAGATGTGGGGCACCGGCAGGCCCCAGGCATCCACCTGGCCAGCATCGAGGCTCAGTTGGTTGCTGGCCTGGGGCAGCACCTCGCCATGGGCGATCAGGAAGCCCACCGCCTCTCCCCGGCGCCGCTGCAGCAGTTGGGGTGGATCAAAGCGTTGCAGTGCTGTCCAGATGCCATAGCCGCGCTGGAAGTCCACCGGGCCATCCGGCTGGGGGCTGCGGCGGCCCCCGGCGTCGAGCTGCAGGGTGTTGGGGATGAAGCAACTACCAGCGCCGGAGAGTTCGCTCGCAGCAGCGGCCGGCACATCTGGCAGGGAGAAGAAGCGGGAGGTGGAGATGTGATCCATCAAATAGCGGCCCAGGCAGCCGGAGCTATCCACCAGCCCGCCTAGCTGGTGGCTCTCGCTGGAATGCAACAAGATGCGCAGGCTCTCCAGGGTGGAGGCGCAGAGCACCACCAGCGGTGTGGTCAGCCGCTGTTGCAGCTTGCTGCGACCATCCACCACCACCAGGGCTTCGACGCGATCGCCGCTGGCATTTAGCTCCACATGGCTCACCACCGTCTCGGAGCGCAGCAGCACCCGACCGGTGGCCAGGGCCCGGGCCAGGGTGACGCCACAACTGCTGGACCTGGGCCAGCCGGGGCCGCGGTGCAGGGGGAAGCCGCGGGAGTGGATCAGGGGCAGGCCCAGCTCCCGGGCCAGGCTCTGCCGCAGCCGCAGCTCGCCGGGGGTGAAGGCCAGGGGGGGCTGGAGTTGACCGTCCGGCAGCTGGTCCAGGCCATCCCTGCCGCCATGCACCCCCAGCAATTGCTCCAGGCGGCCGTAGTAGGGGGCCAGGTCGGCATGGCAAATCGGCCAGCTGGGCCCATGACCATCTCGCTCAGCGGCTTTGAACTCGTAATCGGACAGGCGCAGGGTGATCCCCCCCCAGCTGAGGCTTTTACCGCCCACCTGGCGACCGCGGCTCCACAGGAAAGGGGCATCGGCGGGGGTGGTGTAGGGGTTGGCCCGCTCGTCGGCGAACAGCTCTGGATTCTGTTTCCAGTAGCCGGGGTGGTGTAGCTGGCGGGCGTGCTTGCCGCTGCTCAGATTCACTATCCGCCTGAGGCTGTTGAGCGGTTCCCAGCCCAGGGCCTGACCAGCACTGAGCTGGGGGCCAGCCTCGAGCACCAAAACCTTCAGACCCCGCTCGGCCAATACCATCGCGGCCACTCCACCGGTGGCTCCGGAGCCCACCACCACGGCATCGGGGTTAAAGCCCTCGGGCAGGTTGGCATCGGCTGGAAAACCCATAGGGCAGACAATAAAAAACCCCGGCAAAATTAATGCCGGGGCGAGAAAGTTAAACGCTGGTATTTGGTTGCGGGGGCGAGATTTGAACTCGCGACCTTCGGGTTATGAGCCCGACGAGCTACCAGACTGCTCTACCCCGCGGCACCTGTTAAACATACCAGACCACTGACCCCAGACCACCAGAGCACTGGCCGGCCCGCTGCAGCCGGCTTCAGGAGCGCAGTTCTCCGGCCACCTCCAGCCGCAGATGGGGCGCTAGTTGCATGAAGCCAGCTCGCATCTCCTCGAGGGTCATCGGGGTCAGCCAGTCGAGCTGCTCCAACAGGTGCAGCGCCACGGCGTGCTTGGCCCGGCCGGAGCCGTCCTCCACTTTGATCGCCAGGCCCATGCCCGCGCCAACGCGACTGAGGCACTGGACGCCCTCGGCGCCGCCCTTGCTGAGCACCTGGCCCAGGCCCCGCCGCATCAGTTCGGTGTCAAAGCGGCCCTCGCCGGCCACCAGCTCGGGATGGGCCAGCATCGAGCGGCTCAGGCGCTCCAGATCGGCCTGGCCGCCAGAACCGAGATGGGCGAACAGCAGGGCCATCTGGGAAAGCTGCAGCTGCAGGGTGGGAGCGCCGCAGTCGTCGCGGGCGCTGAGCAGTTCGGCGGCGGGCATGCCGAGCTGCTCGGCCACCCGCTTGAACACCTCCTGCTGGAGGGGATGGTCGAGTTGCAGGTAGCCCTCCGTGGTCCAGCCCATGCGGCGACAGGTGGCCAGGAATGCGGCATGTTTGCCTGAACAGTTGTGCTCCAAGGGGCTGGCGCCGCCCATGGGCACCGGACAGCGCAGCTGGTCGGTGTCGATCTCGGCGCTCCAGAGCAGCCGAAAGGCCTCTCGGGCATGGGCCGGAGAACCGGCGTGGGAGGCGCAGGCAATCGCCAAGCCCCGCTCGCCATGGCCGCCCTGATCGGCGGCCCCACTGGCCACGAAGATCGAGGCCTGGAAGGGCTTGAGAGCCGAGCGCACGAAGCTCAGCGACTGGGGATCTCCGGCCTTGAGCAGCACCCGGCCGCGGCTGTCGCACACGGCCGCATGCACCCGATGGCGCGATTCAACAATTCCATCGCGCAGCAGCCTCACCTCTAGGGGCGGCGTACCGACACGGCTGGACCCACCGAAGCTGGATGACAGGGTCATGGCAAGGGTTGGCGCTAAGCGGTGACCCCAGGGGCCTGGTTCAAAGAGCCTGACAGAGCCCCGCACCGAGCAGCAGGGCGATGGCCATCAAGCCAAGGCCCTGCCGCAGCCGCACCAGCACGGGCCGCACTTGATGGGTGGCCACCAGCAGGTCCTGCTGGCGCCAAGCCAGGGGTTTGGGCCAGACATGGCCGTCGTACCAACCCGATTCCTCGTAGTCGACGCTGTCGCTGAGCAGGCGTCTTTGCACATAACTCCAGCCCAGCCACTGGCGCCCCAGCAACAGGCCTGGCAGGGTGATCGCCGCCAAGGCCGCCAACAGCACCAGCTTGGCTGGATCTGAGCGCAGACTCCAGCTGCCCGTGGCCACGATCAGGGTTAGGGGCAGCAGCAGCAGCCAGCTGATCGCCAGCGGTCTTAGCAGGCCCACCAGATCGGTGCTGGGCCAGGCGAAAAACCAGGAATTACAGAGCTGCTGATACTCCTGCAGGGGCCGTTGCTCGGGGGGGACCGGGCAGCTCACGGCATTCACGAATCAAGACCCGGGGAGCTGGGGTGAGCTTAGGAAGCGCTCCTGCTGGCCGTGGCCCCAGAAGGCCTCCAGGTCGTAGTAGGCGCGCTCCGAGGGGGTGAGCACATGCACGATTAGCTCGCCGTAATCCAGCAGCACCCAGCTGCCCTCGCGCTGGCCCTCCCGGCGCAGGGGCAGGCGACCGATCTCCTGCTCCAGCTTCTCTTCCACCGAGCGGGCGACGGCGCGCACCTGCACATCGGAAAGACCGCTGCAGATCACGAACCAGTCGGCCAGGGAGCTCACCTCATCCACCCGGATCAGCCGGATGTCGACGGCCTTGCGGTCGTCACAGGCTTCTGCCGCCAGACGCGCCAGGGCTTCGCTGTCCAGGGCCCAGGCGGGGGGGGCTTCAGCCATAGACATTCTCACTGCTCACAGATTGGCGGGAACCCTGCTGCTGAGCCATCTCGGCGCGGGCTTTACCAGCACTCTTGCGCAGTGCCTCCAGGCGGTCCTCGTAAAAGGTGCGTTTTTTCTTCTTGCGGGTCTGCTCCACCAACTCCTTGAGCGCTCCCCCCAGGCTCTTGTAGGCGTTCGGCAAGCTGTAGCCAAACCTGCAGGCCAGGTCGATGGCGCGCTCGTCGGCTTCGATGGCGTCGCGCAGCCGCTTCTCTGAGTTGTTCTTTACGTAGAGGCGGTAGCCGGAGAAGCCGGAAAGCCCCACGGCCAGCAACAGCAGCAGGCCGTCCTGCACCCACAGCTCGCCGATGGCACCACCGATGCCGATGGCCAGCGCCGCCATCTCCCAGCCATCGCGGGGCACCGCATCGTTTTGGATGCGGCCCACCTCGTGCCAGAGCAACAGGTTGCGGTGGTCGAGGGCCAGGGCGTCCCATTTCTCCAGGTCCACCTGGATTTCCACCTCATCGCGGCCGATTTCTTCGATCGTGATCAGCGGCGGCTCCACGGAGGCGGCTGCTTCCACGAAAACCCAGCTCTGCATTTCCGGGGGCAAGAGCCCCTTCAGGCGCTGGAGTTCACTCATTACCTCGGTTCACTCACCAATGCTGGGCTCAGGTTAGCCATGTTCGCAGCAAGCTTGGAAAAAGCTCACCAGGGGGGAGGGGAGGCGTGAGAGGCTAGGCAGGTTTGGCCTACAGACCTCGCCCATGCCCCGTCGCACGGATCTCCGGCGCATCCTGCTGCTGGGGTCGGGCCCGATCGTGATCGGCCAGGCCTGTGAATTCGATTACTCCGGCACCCAGGCCTGCAAGGCGCTGCGCGCCGAGGGTTTCGAGGTGGTGCTGGTGAATAGCAATCCGGCCTCGATCATGACCGATCCGGACATGGCGGATCGCACCTACATCGAGCCGCTCACCGCCGAGGTGGTGACCCGGGTGATCGAGATCGAGCGGCCCGATGCCCTGCTGCCCACCATGGGCGGTCAGACCGCCCTCAACCTGGCGGTGACCCTGGCCGAAAACGGCACCTTGGCGGCCCATGGCGTGGAGTTGATCGGCGCCAATCTGGCGGCGATCCGCAAGGCAGAAGATCGCCTGCTGTTCAAGCAGGCGATGGAGCGGATCGGGGTGACGGTGTGTCCCTCCGGCATTGCCAACACCATGGAACAGGCAGAGACGGTGGGGGAGGCCATCGGCGGCTTCCCGCGCATCATTCGACCCGCCTTCACCATGGGCGGCAGCGGCGGCGGCATCGCCTACAACCCGGAGGAGTATCGGGCCATTTGCAATAGCGGCCTTGATGCCAGCCCGGTAAGCCAAATATTGATCGAGAAATCATTGCTGGGCTGGAAGGAGTTTGAGCTGGAGGTGATGCGTGACACCGCAGATAATGTGGTGATTGTCTGCTCGATCGAGAACCTCGATCCGATGGGCGTGCACACCGGTGACTCGATTACCGTTGCCCCAGCCCAGACCCTTACCGATCGCGAATACCAGCGGCTGCGCGATCAGTCAATCGCCATTATCCGGGAGATAGGTGTAGACACTGGTGGCAGTAATATTCAGTTTGCTATCAATCCCGCCAACGGCGATGTGGTGGTGATTGAGATGAATCCGCGCGTCTCCCGCTCCTCGGCGCTGGCCTCTAAGGCCACCGGTTTCCCGATCGCAAAGATCGCCGCCCGCCTAGCAGTTGGCTACACCTTAGATGAAATTGTCAACGACATCACTGGCGCCACTCCCGCCTGTTTTGAGCCAACAATCGACTACGTAGTTACCAAAATTCCGCGCTTTGCCTTTGAAAAATTCCAAAACAGCCCGGCGGTGCTCACCACTTCAATGAAGTCGGTGGGAGAGGCGATGGCGATCGGCCGTTGCTTTGAGGAGTCGTTTCAAAAGGCGCTTCGCTCCCTGGAAACTGGCCATGCCGGCTGGGGTTGCGATCGGCCCGATCAGCCCGCGGAGCCCGCGGCGATCGATCGAGCCCTGCGAGTGCCCACGCCGGAGCGGATTTTTGCGGTGCGCAAGGCGATGTTGGCCGGCCGCAGCGATGCGGACATCCATCGCCTCAGTGCCATCGATCCCTGGTTCCTGGCCAAATTGCGCCTGATTCTGGAGGCCGAGCAGCGCCTGCTGCGGGGCCTCAGCCTTGAGCAGTTGTCGGCTGAGGCCCTACTGAAACTGAAGCAACTGGGCTTCTCGGATCGGCAAATCGCCTGGGCCACCAACAGTGAGGAACTGGCGGTGCGCCGCTGGCGCCAGAGCCTGGGGGTGACGGCCGTGTTCAAGACCGTGGACACCTGCGCCGCTGAATTCGCCTCCCATACCCCCTATCACTACGCCACCTACGAGCGGCCCCTGGAGCGGCTCGATAGCGCCGGTGAGCTACAGCTGGTGTCAGCGGAAAACGAAGTGCAGCCCGAATCGCGCCCCAAGGTGATGATCCTGGGCGGCGGCCCCAACCGTATCGGCCAGGGGATCGAATTCGACTACTGCTGTTGCCACGCCTCTTTTGCCCTGCAAAAGGAGGGTTTTGCAACTGTGATGGTAAACAGCAACCCAGAAACGGTCTCCACCGACTACGACACCAGCGATCGTCTTTATTTCGAGCCGCTCACCCTCGAAGACGTGCTCAATGTGATCGAGGCCGAGAAACCCACAGGGGTGATCGTGCAGTTCGGCGGTCAAACACCGCTCAAATTGGCCATCCCTTTGCTGCGCTGGCTGCAATCGCCCGAGGGGCTGGCCACTGGCACCCAGATCTGGGGCACATCCCCTGAATCGATCGACAGCGCCGAGGATCGCGAGCAATTCGAGGCGATCCTGCGCCGCCTGGAGATCCGCCAACCGCGCAACGGCTTGGCCCGCAGCCAGGCCGAGGCCCGGCAGGTGGCAGCCAAGGTGGGCTATCCGGTGGTGGTGCGTCCCAGCTACGTACTCGGCGGCAGGGCGATGGAGGTGGTGTTCGACGAAACCGAACTGAACCGCTACATGTTGGAGGCGGTGAACGTGGAACCAGACCACCCAGTACTGATCGACCAGTACCTGGAAAACGCCACAGAGGTGGATGTGGATGCGCTCTGCGACGTTGATGGTGAGGTGGTGATCGGCGGGCTGATGGAACACATCGAGCCGGCGGGAGTGCACTCGGGCGACTCAGCCTGCTGCCTGCCATCGGTGAGTTTGGGCGCGGCGGCCCTGGCCACGATTCGTGGCTGGAGTCGCCAGCTGGCCCAGGCCCTGCAGGTGCGCGGCCTGATCAATCTGCAGTTCGCCGTGCAGCGCAGCGACGATGGCGCTGAGACGGTGTTCATCATTGAAGCCAATCCACGGGCATCCCGCACCGTGCCCTTCGTGGCCAAGGCCACTGGCGTGCCGCTGGCCAAGTTGGCCAGCCAACTGATGGCCGGTCGCCGCCTGGCGGAACTGGGGATCAGCTCAGAACCGATCCCCCCCCTGCAGTCGGTGAAGGAAGCGGTGCTGCCCTTCAAGCGCTTCCCCGGCTCCGACACGCTGCTGGGACCAGAAATGCGCTCCACCGGCGAAGTGATGGGCACGGCAAAAAGCTTCGGCTATGCCTATGCCAAGGCGGAGCAGGCTGCCGGGGAAGCCCTGCCCACCTCAGGTCGGGTGTTCCTCTCCACCCACGATCGCGACAAGCCCTCGCTGCTGCCGGTGGCCCGGCGACTGGCCGAGCTGGGCTTCCAGTTGGTAGCCACCGAGGGCACGGCCGCGGCGCTGCGCCAGGCCGGTTTGACCGTGGAGGCGATCCTCAAGGTGCATGAGGGGCGCCCCAACATCGAGGACGCCATTCGCTCCCGGCTTATCCAGCTGGTGATCAACACCCCGGTGGGTCGTCAGGCCGCCCACGACGACACCTACCTGCGCCGAGCCGCCCTCGACTACGCGGTACCCACCGTCACCACCCTGGCTGGAGCGAGAGCGGCTGTCGAGGCGATCGCAGCCCTCCAAAACCAGCATCTGGAGATCCATGCCCTCCAGGACCTGCATCCCCTGGCGGCCTGAGCTGACAACCCGCTGGCCTAGCTGGCTGGCTGGCTGGCCTAGCCGTCAGTCACCGCTGGCTTCAGGGGGCTTCAGGGCAATGATTAGGGTTGTCACAGCCGCTCCCGATTAACTTGACCACCGTTGCCAGCCCAGCCCAGGTCGCCCCCGGTAGCGACTGCGCTGCGGCGTTCCGGGCCGCCTATGAAAATCGCTACACATGGGAACCTGGCTTTGGCGGCTACCGGGGCCGCTGCCTATGGCAGCAGGGGGAGCGGCAGCTGGAGGGCAGCTTCCAGGTGGGGGCCGATCTCAAGGCCAGCGTGGAGGGTATTGACGATGCCGAGGTGCACAAGGCGATCGCCTCACAACTATGGGAAGTGGCCATCCACCGGGTGCGGCGCAGCTTTGAACAGACCCATGGCGCAAACAGCTTCACGGCCGGCGACATTGATTCCGTGGGGCTAGAAGTAATCGTTGGCGGAAAAAATACTGGCGATCGTTATCGCATTAAAAACGACGTAGTGACTATGGTTCACCGTCACATTCACGGCACGGTGGTGACTATTTTCACCGAGAGCACTACCGATACTGGCCATGGCTACCTCAGCCACAGCTACTCCAGTCAGTATGCCGATCCCGCCACGGGGGAGCTCCGCGGTGGCAAAAGCCAATTTCGCGACAGCTTCGTTTGCCTAGGTGCTGGTGGTCCCTGGGTGCTCAGCGAAAGAGCCGTGGAAACCCTGGCCCATGGGGATACTCCCGCCAATAAGCAGGTATTTCGCTTTGAAGACCTGGCTCCCCTGGCCGGCTGATCTCGATCAAGTAGCCGCAAATTCTGGCGGAGTTGGCCGGGGGAATAGCCTCGTATATAGATCTGTTGAAGTGATTTAAAATTTTCACTCATCGCAAGAAAAAGATATAGAAATGCGAAAATGATCGGCAAGAGTGTTGAGAATTGCCAATAAGAAAGCTGGAGTATATGCGGGGTGGCTTTCGGTGCCGCCCCGCATAGCCTTGGTGGCGGTAATTTTGCTGGGTAATCGCTAAAAGCCAGGCCAATGCTCATGGCTAGATCTGATATGGAACGAGCAATCAGCTGGTAAGTACTTTCGGCCGGTATAGGCGCACGGATGGTTGTTTTGTGACGTCTTGTTGGGGCGAATGTTTTGGAGAATCCTGATCAGCAACAAAACTCCGCAGACCGGAGCAGGCGCTCTGGCCGCGGTCTGCTGCCGATGCAGGCAATGAGCAGACGCTGCAGCAAACCCTTCAGATTAAAACGGCGATTGAAGCGATAAGC